>NZ_JBICVO010000005.1:0-559980 GCF_043199105.1 Streptomyces sp. NPDC048644 | reverse complement strand
GGTTGATAGGCCAGATATGGAAGCCTGGTAACGGGTGGAGTTGACTGGTACTAATAGGCCGAGGGCTTGTCCTCAGTTGCTCGCGTCCACTGTGTAGGTTCTGAAGTAACGAACTCGCCTTGTCGGCTGGAGTTTGTTTTCTTCATAGTGTTTCGGTGGTCATTGCGTTAGGGAAACGCCCGGTTACATTTCGAACCCGGAAGCTAAGCCTTTCAGCGCCGATGGTACTGCAGAGGGGACTCTGTGGGAGAGTAGGACGCCGCCGAACAATTTTTCAGCTCCGGTTCCTGGACCTTTTGGTTCAGGGGCCGGAGCTTTTTTGCGTTCCCGGGACTCTTTACGCCCACGGACGTAAGACCTCGTCGGTAGGCTCGGGCCATGCGCTACGACCTGGTCATTTTCGATAACGATGGTGTCCTTGTGGACAGCGAACCGATCGCCAATCGGATACTCGCCGGTTACCTCACCGAATTGGGTCACCCCACGACGTACGAGGATTCCGTACGGGATTACATGGGTGCCGCCGTGCACCGCATTCATGACACGGTGTTTGAGCGGTCCGGTGAGCGGCTGCCCGCCGGGTTCGATGAGGACTTCCATGCGAGGGTCTTCGAGGCGTTCCGCAGGCAGCTGGAGCCGGTGCGTGGGGTCACCACGGTCCTGGACGCGTTGGTCGCCGAGGGGATGGCGCACTGCGTCGGATCGTCCGGCAGCCACGAGCGGATTCGCGTGGCGCTGCACAGGACCGGGTTGTTCGACCGGTTCGGTGACGGGCGGATTTTTTCCGCTGAGGACGTGGGGCGAGGCAAGCCGGCGCCCGATCTTTTTCTGCACGCGGCACGTGAGATGGGTGTCGCACCCGAGCGGTGCGCGGTCGTCGAGGACAGTCCGCTGGGCGTCCAGGCGGCGCGGGCGGCGGGGATGGACGTGTACGGCTTCACAGCGATGACCCCGGCCGGTCGGATGGGCGACGCCACCGCGCGGTTCGCCGCGATGACGGAGCTTCCGGGGCTGCTGCTGCGGTAGGGCGTACGGCGTCCGGCAGGGCGGAATTGGTTGAGTGATCCATCTACCCAGCGGTAGTGGGGAGTTCTAGGCTGAGCGGCCATGACGGCGCCACTGGTTCCAGGAACGCAAGTGCGGCACGGCCGGGTCTCGCTCGCCCTCAGCTTCTTCATCCAGGGCACGGTTTTCGCCCTTCTCGTCACCAGGATCCCCGCGATCCAGGACCGCTACGGGATATCCGACGGCCTGCTGCCGGTCTTCCTGGCGGCAGTGCCGGTCCTCGCCGGTGTCGGCAGCGTGCTGACCGAGCATCTGGTGAAGCGGGTGCCGCCGAGGCGGGTGCTGCGCTGCGTCCAGCCGTTGGTGTGCCTGGCGTTGCTGGCCGCGGGCTCGGCGGGCTCGATGGGGCAGGCGGCCGTGGCGCTGGCGGCGTTCGGGCTTTCGGTCGGCGCGCTGGACGCCTCGATGAACATGCTCGGGGTGAGCCTCCAGCGCGCGTATGGGCGGAGCATCATGCTCGGCTTCCACGCCGCGTACAGCCTGGGTGGCATCGTGGGCGCCTCGCTGGCCTGGGCGGGGGCGCACTGGCAGCTGTCCCTCGCGGTGCTCTACGGGCCGGTGGTGGCGGTGCTGGTGCCGCTGGCGCTGGTCATCGGCCGGTGGTTCGTGGACGGCGCGAACGGGACGGCGGGGACGGCGGGCGGTTCGGGCGGGCAGACGGCGGCTTCCGTGTCCATGAGGCTGCTGTTGCCGCTGTGCCTGGTGATGGCGTTCGCGTATATCGGGGACTCGACGGTCTCCAACTGGAGCGCGAAGTATCTCCAGGACGTGCTGGGGAGTTCGGAGCAGGTGGCGACGGTTCCGTACAACGTCTACATGGTCACCACGCTGCTGGGGCGGGCGGTCGGCGATCTGGGGGTGCGGCGGTTCGGGGCGGTCGCCGTGGTGCGATGCGGCACGGTGGTCGCGGCGTGCGGCTTCGCGGTGGTGGCGGTGGCGCCCGGCGCCTGGACGGGGATGGCGGGATTCACGCTGCTGGGGATCGGGCTGTGCGTGCTCGTGCCGCAGACGTTCGCCGCCGCGGGGCGGCTGGCCGGGCCGGCGGCGTCGGACACCGCGATTGCCCGGCTGAACATTTTCAACTATGTGGGTTTTTTGGTCGGTTCGCCGTTGGTGGGTGCGCTCGGTGACGCCTGGAGCTACCGGGGCGCGATGCTCGTACCGATGCTGTTGGTGCTGGTGACGCTGGTGTACGCCCGCTCGTTCGGGCCGCAGGTCGCCCGATACGGTGACAGCCATGAGCGGGCGCGCACAGCTGATGTGGGACGAAGCAGTAACGGGCTATGACTTCGGGCCCGGCCACCCGATGGATCCGGTGCGGCTCGCACTGACCATGCGGTTGGTGGAGGCGTACGGGCTCGACCGCGCGCCCCTTGAGGTGGTCGCCGCCAAGCCGGCCGGTGATTCCACCCTGCGGCTTGTGCACCGCGAGGACTACATCGCCGCGGTGCGCGCCGCCTCGGCCGATCCGGCGGCGGCGGACGCCTCGTACGGGCTGGGTACGGCGGACGACCCGGCGTTCGCGGGCATGCACGAGGCGTCGGCGCTGATCGCGGGGCAGTCGGTCGGCGCGGCTGAGGCGGTGGTGCGCGGCGCCGCGCTGCACGCGGTGAACTTCGCCGGCGGGCTGCACCACGCCATGCCGGGCGGCGCGTCCGGCTTCTGCATCTACAACGACGCGGCGCTGGCCATCGCCCGGCTCCTGGAGCTGGGGGTGGAACGGGTCGCGTACGTGGACGTGGACGTGCACCACGGGGACGGCGTGCAGGCGGCGTTCTGGGAGGACCCGCGGGTCCTGACGGTGTCGCTGCACGAGCATCCGCGGACGCTGTTCCCGCAGACCGGCTGGCCGGAGGAGACCGGCGGGGACGGCGCGGAGGGCAGCGCGGTGAATGTGGCGCTGCCGGCCGGCACCGGTGACGAGGGCTGGCTGCGGGCCTTTCACGCGGTGGTGCCCGAGCTGCTCGGCGCGTTCCGTCCTGAGGTGCTGGTGACGCAGCACGGCGCGGACACCCACTTCGAGGACCCGCTGGCGCACCTGGCGGTGAGCGTCGACGCGCAGCGCGCGGTGGCGGAGTCCTGCCACGCGCTGGCGCACGAGCACACGGACGGGCGGTGGGTGGCGCTCGGCGGTGGCGGCTATGCGGTGGTGGACGTGGTTCCGCGCAGCTGGACGCATCTGACCGCGGTCGCCGCTGGCCGGCCGCTGGATCCTTCGTCGCGGATTCCGGAGGACTGGCGGCACGAAGTGTTCCGCAGGACGCGGCAGTTGGCGCCGCAGCGGATGACGGACGGGCGGGTGCCGCACTGGCGGGACTTCACCGAGTCCGGCTACGACCCGGCGGACCGGCTGGACCAGGCGATCCTGGCCACGCGGCGGGCGGTGTTCCCGGCGCACGGGCTGCTGCCGTGACCCCGGGGGCGGGCCGGGCGGTGCGTCCGGATGTGTGACTACCCGTCGGTTCGCTCTCCGTTGACCGCTCAACCAGCCAGCATGGGGGCCGTGTTGAGGACCGGCGCGCTGCGTGCGCACCTGATCGCGGCGCGGCTGGCGGGGACCATCGCGACTCCGCGGGAGAAGAGCCTGGGCCGCTACCGGCTCTTCTCGGAGCGCGATCCCCGGGTGCTGCTGGGGCTCGACCCGGAACGGGACTGGCCGCCCGGTGAAGTGCTGCGGCTGATGGGGCGGAAGTGCGGGGTCTCGGCCGATCCCGCGCTGAGATCAGGCCCTGATGTGATCGACCCGGACCGTACGATCGCGGGTCTGGACGCTTTCGCCGACCGGATCGGCGCTGCGGCCGACCGCCGTGCTCCGGTCCTGATCGGTACCGGCCATCCGCACCGGCTGCTGGACTTCTACGCCGCTCTCGCGGACGCTCTCTCGTCAGCGGGTTGCACCGTCCTCACCCCCGCGTATGGCTTTCGTGTCGACATAGCGACCCGGTTCGGGGTACGTACGTACGCCCTGGACTACGTACGGGGAGTCGCGCTGATGCGCGAGCCCGGCGTGCGGGGCGCACCCGGAGAGGGGGGCGTGCACACCCATTCACCCCTCCCGGTACGGACCGCGCTGGCCGTGGCGGCGGACGTGGCGGGGCCGCTCCCGGAACTGGTCATCGGGGACCACGGCTGGGTCTGCGGCGCAGGTCAGCTGGGCTTTGAGGCGATCGGTCTGGCGGATACGGACGATCCGGCGCTGTTCGTCGGACAGGCCGAGGGACGGGTCTCCGCGGTGGTGCCGCTCGATGACGCCGTACGGGCTGCCCACTACCGGCCCCTCACCCGCTATGTACTCAATAAGGCATGTCTGCCCCATTAGGCGGCCCTACGCTGCTCCTCTTCCCCACTCGCATCACCCGCCCCTAAATTGGGGAGTGAGCGCATAGCGACGAAGAGTTACCGGAGGGGAAGCCGGTACCCGTCATATGCGGAAGGTGCAGGTGTGGCATGGCTGCGGACCAGAAGCCTCTCAATGAGGTCGTGTTTCTGACAGTGGCGGAGGTCGCCACCGTGATGCGAGTGTCGAAGATGACCGTGTACCGCCTGGTGCACAGTGGTCATCTGCCCGCGATCCGTGTGGGGAGGTCGTTCCGCGTGCCCGAGCAGGCGGTCCACGACTATCTCCGCGAGTCCTATGTAGGCGTCGAATCGGCCTGACGGACCTCTCGGACCCTCGGATTACGCCGTACGCCCGGCGCCGGGTAGGCTGGCCCGATGTAGGTAGTGTGGGCTCGGACGCCCCGCACCGAGTGATTCGAAGTGAGCGAGGGTAGTCGTGGGCTCTGTTATCAAGAAGCGGCGCAAGCGGATGGCCAAGAAGAAGCACCGCAAGCTGCTCAAGCGCACCCGTGTTCAGCGTCGTAACAAGAAGTAAGCGACGCTGATCGCGATTTCGCAGCCCCTCACCGCCTTGTGCGGTGGGGGGCTGCGGTGCGTTGCGGCGGGTCTCGGACGGGGAGGAGGGGGCCGGTGGGGCGACAGCGGCGGGAAATGTCGCTCCGGGCAGCCCGAGGTCATCGCCGTGCAACAACGACCCGATAGCGTGGCCCGCACAGTTCGGGCGGTGTCCGGGTGCGGAAGGAAGGGCTGATCTTGGGCAAGGTCGTGCTCGTCACGGGAGTCGCGCGGCAACTGGCAGGCCGGTTCGTCCGACGGATCCGGCGCGACCCCGGCGTCGACAGGGTGATCGGCGTCGACGCGGCGGCCCCCGAGCACCATCTGGGCGGCGCGGAATTCCTCAAGGCCGACATCAGGCACCCGGCGATCGCCAGGGTGCTGGCCGAGACGGGTGTGGACACCGTCGTCCACATGGACATCAACGGCACGCCGCTCGGCAGTCGCGGCGGCCGGAGCGCCGTCAAGGAAGCCAACGTCATCGGGACCATGCAGCTCCTCGGCGCCTGCCAGAAGGCTCCGCGCGTGCAGCGCTTGGTCATCAAGTCCACGACCAGCGTCTACGGCTCGGCGCCCCGCGACCCGGCCGTCTTCAGCGAGAACACCCCGCCCAAGTCGCTGCCCAGCGGCGGTTTCGCCAAGGACGCCGTCGAGGTCGAGGGGTACGTACGGGGCTTCGCCCGGCGCCGCCCCGACGTCGCGGTGTGCGTGCTGCGCTTCGCCAACATCCTCGGCCCGTGCGCGGATTCGCCGCTCGCCGACTACTTCGCCCTGCCGGTGCTGCCGACCGTCCTCGGCTACGACCCGCGGCTCCAGTTCGTGCACGAGGACGATGCCCTGGAGGTCCTGCGGATCGCCGCGTCCGAACCGCGCCGCGGGACGCTGAACAGCGGCACGTTCAACATCGCGGGCGACGGCGTGCTGCTGCTGTCGCAGACCTCCAGGCGGCTGGGGCGGCCCACGCTGCCGCTGTTCCTGCCGACGGTCACCTGGGCGGGTACGGCGCTGCGGTCCGTCGGCATCACGGACTTCTCCCCCGAACAGATCCGGCTGCTCACGCACGGCCGGGTCGTCCAGACGACGCAGATGCGCGAGACACTGGGGTTTCATCCGCAGTACACGACGGCGGAGACCTTCGCGGAATTCGCCCGCAGCCGCGGACCCGGGCTGCTCCCGCCCGAGTCCATCGCCCGCACCGTCGACCGGCTCGCCGGCGTGCTGCCCGCACGTCCGGCCCAGTGAGGAGTTCACGCACGATGGCGGACGCCAAGGTCATTCCCTTCGGCGAGGAGCCGCGGGCGCGCCGTAAGGCCAGGCGGTCGGCGCGTACCTCGGGCACTACCGCGCTGACACCCGTACCGGAGGCGCGGACCGGCGCGCCGCAGCCGGAGTCCGGCCGTCCCGCGCCGCGCGGCGGCCAGTCCCTGGACGAGCGGATCGCGGGCGGCCTGAGCTTCCTGCGCCGCCGGCTCACCGGCGAGTACGAGGTCGACGACTTCGGCTACGACGAGGAACTGACCGATCAGGTCCTGATGTCGCTGCTGCGCCCGTTCGCCGACAAGTACTTCCGGGTCGAGGTGAAGGGCATCGAGAACATCCCCGCGGACGGCGGGGCGCTGGTCGTCGCCAACCACTCAGGGACGCTGCCGCTGGACGGCCTGATGCTTCAGGTCGCGGTACACGATCACCATCCGGCCGAGCGCCATCTGCGGCTGCTGGCGGCCGATCTGGTCTTCGTGCTGCCGATCGTCAACGCGCTGGCCCGCAAGGCCGGGCACACTCTCGCCTGTGCCGAGGACGCGCAGCGGCTGCTGGAGCGCGGGGAGATCGTCGGGGTGATGCCGGAGGGGTTCAAGGGCATCGGCAAGCCCTTCGCCGACCGGTACAAGCTGCAGCGCTTCGGGCGGGGCGGGTTCGTCTCGACCGCGCTGCGGGCCGGGGCGCCGATCGTGCCGTGCTCGATCGTGGGCGCCGAGGAGATCTACCCGATGGTCGGGAACGCCAAGACGCTGGCGCGGGTGCTGGGGCTGCCGTACTTCCCCGTCACGCCGACGTTCCCGTGGCTGGGGCCGCTGGGTGCGGTGCCGCTGCCGACGAAGTGGACGATCCAGTTCGGCGAGCCGATCGCGACGGACGGCTATCCGCCAGAGGCGGCCGACGATCCGATGCTGATGTTCAACCTGACCGACCAGGTACGCGAAACGATTCAGCACACGCTCTACAAGCTGCTGGTGCAACGTCGCTCGGTGTTCTTCTGAGCCCGCGCCCCGGAGGACCGGCGGGCGGGTGCGGGCCGGTGCGGGCGGCGGGCGTGTGAGGCGGCCCGCCGCCGGCCGGGCGGAGTCAGTCCCCGCTGTGCTCGCCGTCGATGCCGAGGCCGGGAAGCAGCCCGGGGATCAGCGGCGGGAGGGTGACACCAGGCATGCCCGGCGCGCCCTTTCCGTCGCCGCTGTCGTGCGACGGGCCGGAGGAGCCGTCCCTGTCCGGCGGGTCGAGCAGGCGGCCCGCTGCGCCGCCGAGCAGTCCTTCGTGCTCGGACGGTGAGGCCGAGGGCCGGGGGGTGTCGTGCGAGCCGTCGTCGTGCTTGCCCGACGGGGAGTGGTCGTCCGACGGCTTCGGGTGCTCGGGGTGGCCGGTTCCGCTCTCGGGTGCGGGCGGGGCGGCGCGGTGGCGGCCCGTCTTCTCCGGGGCGGGCAGCAGCGAACGGAGCGGCTTGACCTCCTCGGCCATGGCGTCCATGACCGAGCTGACCTCGTCCCGGACGTCCGTGAGCTGGGCCGGGAGCCGGTCGCGCAGCTGCGACCAGGTCTCGTGGTGCGAGGTGGTGAAGGAGTCGAGGGCCTGGATGGGGCCGAGCGAGCCGTCGCGCTCGTACGCGGCGTGCAGCAGGCGGTGGCCCGCGCCGGCGTCGTGCGTGACACCCGAGAGGGCTCTTCGGACCTCCACGAGGGACTCGTGGTCGAGGTCGGACACCCGGCCGCGCTCCATGAGACGGCGGGCCTCCTGGAGGCGGGTGGACGCCTGGTCGAGGAAGAGGCGTCCGCGGTCGGCGTCGTCGTCGGTCATGCCGAGCTTGAAGTCCTCCATCCCGCGCTTGAGGCCGTAGAGGGAGTCGCCTGGCAGGGCGTCGGAGCTGGCGGCGGCGACGCCGCTGAACGCGCCGGCCGCGACGCCCACGGTCAGTCCCCCCGCAGCGAGCCCTTTGGTGAGCCGGGAGCGGGGGCGCAGCTTGCCGAGCTGCTTCGCCGCGCGGTGACCGCCTTTGGGTGTGCGTTGCTCGGGCACCCTGGCACCGTCGGACGGAGCGCCTTCGGCGAAGGCGGCCTCCATCGCGGCGATGAGCTGGGCGCGCTGGACAGTCTTGACCTCGGCGGCCAATTCCGGCTTCGGGAGCTCCCCGAGGCCGTCCGCCACCGCCAACAGCCGTGCTTCACCCGGCGCTTGGTCCGGTGTGTCGACCTGGTCCTCGGCCGCCGCGCCCTTGGGGACCTGCTCCTCCAGGGCCTGGGCGAAGGCGTTGGCCCGCCGGTGCACCGAGATGTTCACGATCACGGGCGGCACCTCCTCTCGTCATCCCGCTCGACTCCCCGGACTGGCTTTGACTATCCAGACGGACCGGACGGTTGCACGCCGATGCCCGCGGCCACTCGATTGAGTGAGAGGCAGCGGACATGGCGTGACCGCATGGAGCCTGCATCCCGGACAACGAGCGGCGCGGCACACGGGTTACGCACTCACGATGATCTGACCGACCGCACACAAGCGGTCACCAAACGTGGCGGAAATGCGGCGCAAAGAGGTCCGGAAAGTGAACAGGGGGGTGGGGGAGGCGGGTTGGTGGGGGTCAGCGGGCGTCTTCGGGCAGCAGCCGCGCCAGGGTGCGCACCGCGCGGTACTGGAGGGTCTTGATCGCGCCTTCGTTCTTGCCCATGACGCGGGCGGTCTCGGCGACGGACAGGCCCTGCAGGAAGCGCAGCGTCACGCATTCCTGCTGCTGGGGATTGAGCTTGCGGACCGCCTCCAGAAGGGCGGCGTTGGAGAGGGATTCGAGGACGGAGTCCTCGGGGCTGCGCTCGACCTCGTTGGCGTCGAGCATCTCGCCGGTGGTGACTTCCAGCCGGAATCGCGAGGACTTGAAGTGGTCGGCGACGAGATTGCGGGCGATGGTCACCAGCCAGGCGCCGAAGTCGCGGCCCTGCCAGGTGAAGGTGCCGATGCGGCGCAGCGCCCGGAGGAAGGTCTCGCTGGTCAGGTCTTCGGCGGTGGCCCGGCCGCCGACGCGGTAGTAGATGTAGCGGTAGACCGTGTCGGCGTACTGGTCGTAGAGGCGGCCGAAGGCTTCGGCTTCTCCGGACTGGGCGCGTTCGACGAGGTCCATCATGCGACGGCTGTCGCTGTCGGCGGGACGTCGGGCGGTGGTCGTGCCGGTGCCGGAGCGGCGCGATCTGCCGACGGGTGCGGCCTTGCCGACCGCAGCGCTCCCGTCGGCCAGGGCGTAGCAGGGGCCGGCGGGGACGGCTGAGGCGAATGCGGGGACGGCGTACGCGGTGGGGACAAAACTGCGCAGGTGGTCGACGAGTGTCGTACGCAGCGTAGCCAGGCCCGAGGCGTCAACCCCGACGTGTGGGTACACGGGACTCCCAGAGGCAGAGCTTCCATCACGTGCAGTGCGGGACCGTTCACTCGTCGTAGGGACGTGTGGGTTCCGGATTGCGTCTGAGGAGAATAACGCTTCGTATAGGCAGCGCTACACCCAGTTGTTCAAATCATCGATTACTTACGGACCGTGCCGGGTTCGTGGCAGATCAAGTATCGATTACTGAGCAACTTTTGATCGGAAGGTGACGCAATCTGCCTGGTTGGAAGGCGTGTTGTGGCTGAGCGCCAGTAACGGGACTGACGGCGGCGCGCCGGGGGTAGGCGAAAGGGATGGGCCGGACCGCCGCACGGCGATCAATCCTGGTCAGCGTGGTGGCGCGGCGGAGCGTGAGCGGGTCAGCGGCGGCGGCGCTGGAGGGCGGCGGCAGCGGCTGCGCCGCCCGCGAGGGCGCCCAGGCCGGCGGCTGCCGGGATGCCGATCCTTGCGGCCTTGCGGCCCGTTCGGTAGTCGCGCAGCCGCCATCCCTGCTCGCCCGCGTGCTTGCGCAGCCGGCTGTCGGGGTTGATCGCGTAGGGGTGGCCGACGAGCGACAGCATCGGGATGTCGTTGGCGGAGTCGCTGTAGGCGGCGCAGCGCGAGAGGTCCAGGCCCTCGGCGGCGGCGAGCGCGCGGACCGCTTCGGCCTTGGCCGGGCCGTGCAGCGGTTCGCCCACCAACTTGCCGGTGTAGACGCCGCCGACGGACTCCGCGACGGTGCCGAGCGCGCCGGTCAGGCCGAGCCTGCGGGCGATGATCGTCGCGGTTTCGACCGGGGCCGCGGTCACCAGCCAGACCTTCTGGCCCGCGTCGAGGTGGGCCTGGGCGAGCGCCCGGGTGCCGGGCCAGACGCGTTCGGCCATGTACTCGTCGTAGATCTCCTCGCCCATGGACATCAGCTCGGAGACGCGGTGGCCCTGCACGATGGACAGCGCGCTGTTGCGGACGTCGGCCATGTGCTCGGGGTTCTCCGAACCGGCCAGCCGGAAGTAGATCTGCTGCCAGGCGAAGCGGGCCAGATCGCGCTTGTGGAAGAAGTGCCGCTTGTAGAGGCCGCGGCCGAAGTGGAAGAGCGCGGCGCCCTGCATGACGGTGTTGTCGAGGTCGAAGAAGGCCGCTGCGGCCACGTCCCCGACGACCGGGAACTCGGGTTCTTCGGGTGTCTCGTCGGCGGCCTCGGCGGCCTCGGCCTCTTCCGAGGTCTTGCGGGCGGCCTCGGCGGCTGCCTCGCCGGCCAGCACGCTGCGCGCGGTGGCGGGCCGCCGGTGCCGGGAGAACCAGCCCCGGGGGGAGGAGATGCGGGAGCGGGGCCCTGCGTCGGGGTGTTCGTCGGGAGACGGGGATTGGGGGGGCGTCCCGAAGGGGTTCGTACCGGGGCGGTGGTCGGGCGACGGGAGGGCCATACCGCTAGCGTAGCCAGTTTGTTCGGTGGTTCCGGTTACGGCCTTGTGTCGGGTAACAGGTGAGCGGCCGGCGGCGGGACGGCGGTCGCGGGCGGGGGTGTCAGGCGCCCAGTGCGGTGCGCAGGCGCTTGGGGTCCACGCGCCAGAAATCGTGCTGGGCGCCGTCGACGAGGATGACCGGAATCTGCTCCCAGTACTTGTGGTGGAGGTCGGCGTCCTGGGTGATGTCCTTCTTCTCCCAGGAGGCGCCGGTCTCGGCGCAGACCGTCTCGATCACGGCCTGGGCGTTGTCGCACAGGTGGCAGCCGGGCTTCCCGATCAGGGTGACCGTGCGCTCTGCGGGGCTCTTGTGGTTGCTGCGGCTGAACATGCCGAACGAGGGGGCCATGCGGCCATTGTGCCCCGGGGCGACGCGGTGCTGAGGTGTCCCGCGGTCGACTACCATCGGTGGGCGATTTGTAGGTTTCCGGGGGCATAGCGGTGAGGAGTGAGAGCGCGTGCTCCCGTCGGCGAACCTCCGTGACCTGCGAGAAGCCGGTGAACGGCG
This sequence comes from Streptomyces sp. NPDC048644, assembly GCF_043199105.1. Taxonomy (NCBI): domain Bacteria; kingdom Bacillati; phylum Actinomycetota; class Actinomycetes; order Kitasatosporales; family Streptomycetaceae; genus Streptomyces; species Streptomyces sp. NPDC048644. Next base: position 548,435 of record NZ_JBICVO010000005.1, on the reverse strand, counting down.
TGACCTGGGAGTTGGTTCCGGGAAGGGCTGTAAAAGCCGCGTGACACCGGTCACTTTGGCCAGACAAAGCGGACATCATCTTTGTGCACGCGTTCACAAAGACATAGCCTGCTGTCGACAGGGCGGTCGGGTGACGCATGGCCGCCCGCAGCCCCGCTCTACCCGCAGGAGCACCGTGGCAACTGGCCGAACTCACCGACCGGCGACCCGAAGCCGAGGCATTCCCGAGGCCACCGTCGCCCGGCTACCGCTGTATCTGCGCGCGCTGACCGCGCTCTCCGAGCGCTCGGTCCCCACGGTCTCCTCCGAGGAACTCGCCGCCGCGGCGGGGGTCAACTCCGCCAAGCTGCGCAAGGACTTCTCCTACCTCGGCTCGTACGGGACGCGTGGCGTCGGGTACGACGTGGAGTATCTCGTCTACCAGATCTCGCGGGAACTCGGCCTCACCCAGGATTGGCCGGTTGTCATCGTCGGCATCGGTAATCTCGGCGCCGCGCTCGCCAATTACGGCGGCTTCGCGTCCCGCGGGTTCCGGGTCGCCGCGCTCATCGACGCCGACCCCGCCATGGCGGGAAAGCCCGTCGCCGGCATCGGGGTGCAGCACACCGACGAGCTGGAGCACATCATCGAGGACAACGGCGTCTCGATCGGCGTGATCGCGACCCCCGCGGGCGCCGCCCAGCAGGTCTGCGACCGCCTGGTCGCCGCCGGTGTCACCTCGATCCTCAACTTCGCGCCGACCGTGCTGACCGTCCCGGACGGGGTGGACGTGCGGAAGGTCGACCTGTCCATAGAACTGCAGATTCTCGCCTTCCACGAGCAGCGCAAGGCCGGGGAGGACAGCGTGCAGGACAGCGGTCCGCCGGCCCCCGCCGTCCGTGCCGCCGCAGCCGATCGCAAGGGACCTGACGGGGACGTGCCCGCCGTGATGCCGGCATGAGCCTCTTGGTTGTCGGACTGAGTCATCGCAGCGCGCCGGTGAGCGTGCTGGAGCGGGCCGCGCTGGCGCCCGATGCGCGCGGCAAGCTGCTGCAGGACACGGTGTCAGCGGAGCCCGCGAGCGAGGCTGCGGTTCTCTCCACCTGTAACCGCATCGAGCTGTACGCGGACGTGGACAAGTTCCACGCCGGGGTCGCCGAGCTGTCCACCCTGCTGGCCCGCCACGGCGGCGCCGGTCTGGAGGAGCTGACCCCTTACCTCTACGTCCACTACGAGGACCGCGCCGTCCACCACCTCTTCTCGGTGGCCTGCGGCCTGGACTCGATGGTCGTCGGCGAGGGCCAGATCCTCGGGCAGATCAAGGACGCGCTGGCCGTCGCGCAGGAACAGCACACCGCGGGACGGCTGCTCAACGACCTCTTCCAGCAGGCACTCCGGGTCGGCAAGCGCGCGCACAGCGAGACCGGCATCGACAAGGCCGGGCAGTCGCTGGTGACCTTCGGCCTCGAACAGCTCGCGGGCGGGCCGGACGTCGAGGCGTGGGCGCACGGCAAGCGGGCCCTGGTCATCGGCGCCGGATCGATGTCCTCGCTGGCCGCCACCACTCTCGTGCGGGCCGGTGTCGGCGAACTGGCGGTCGCCAACCGGACCCTGGAGCGAGCCGAGCGGCTGACGGGCATCCTCACCGAGCCGGGCGGCCCCGGTGCCGCGAACGGGCTGCGGGCCCGTGCGGTGGCGATGGACGCCGTCGGCGCGGAGCTGCCGCTCGCCGACATCGTGGTCTCCTGTACCGGCGCGACCGGTCTGGTGCTCGGCGCCGGTGCGGTCGCCGCCGCCCGCGCCGGACGTACCGCCGATCTGGCGCTGCTCGACCTCGCCATGCCGCGTGACATCGACGCCGCGGTCCACCGGATCGAGGGCGCGCATCTCGTCGACATCGAGTCGCTCGCGGACGCGTCGGCCGACGCGCCCATGGCGGCCGACGTGGACAAGGTGCGCGGCATCGTCTCCGAGGAGGTCGCCGCCTTCGGCGCGGCCCAGCGGGCGGCGCACATCACCCCCACCGTGGTCGCCCTGCGCACCATGGCGGCGGACGTCGTCGCGGGCGAGATCGCCCGGCTCGACGGCCGCCTCCCCGACCTTGACGACAAGCAACGCGCGGAGATCACCCAGACCGTGCGCCGGGTCGTCGACAAACTCCTGCACGCGCCCACCGTGCGGGTCAAGCAGCTCGCGAGCGAGCCCGGCGGCGCCGGGTACGCGGACGCGCTGCGGGAACTCTTCGACCTCGACCCCCAGACGGTCGCCGCCGTCAGCAGGGCCGATACGCGGGCCGACAGGCACGATGCAGCACGGGAGCGGGCATGACTGACAGCACTATGAGAGCCCTGAGACTGGGCACGCGGCGGAGCAAGCTCGCCATGGCCCAGTCGGGACAGGTCGCCGATGCGGTGCGCGAGCTGACGGGCCGTCCCGTCGAGCTGGTGGAGATCACCACGTACGGCGACACCTCCCGCGAGCACCTCGCGCAGATCGGCGGTACCGGCGTCTTCGTCTCCGCGCTGCGCGATGCCCTGCTCAGCGGGGAGATCGACTTCGCGGTCCACTCGCTGAAGGACCTGCCGACCGCGCAGCCCGACACCCTCACGCTGGCCGCCGTGCCGCTGCGCGAGGACCCCCGGGACGCGCTGATCGCCAGGGACGGTCTGACCTTCGAGCAGCTGCCCGACGGCGCGCGGGTGGGCACCGGCTCCCCGCGGCGGATGGCGCAGCTCAACGCCTGGGCCGCGTCGCTCGGCCGCCGGATCGAGGCGGTCCCGATACGCGGGAACATCGACACCCGGCTCGGCTTCGTCGAGACGGGCGAGCTGGACGGCGTCGTACTGGCCGCCGCCGGGCTCTCCCGGCTCGGCCGGATCGGCGAGGCGACGCAACTGCTGTCGCCCGACATGGTTTTGCCCGCCCCCGGCCAGGGGGCACTGGCGGTCGAGTGCGCCGCGTCCAACACGGACCTCGCCGCCCAGCTCGCCGGACTCGACGACCCGTTCACCCGGGCCGCCGTGACCGCCGAGCGTTCCCTGCTCGCCGCCCTGGAGGCCGGCTGCTCCGCACCTGTGGGTGCGCTGGCCGACCTGCAGGTTGACGAACAGGCTGTCACCGAAATGCGCCTGCGCGGCGTCGTCGGCACGACCGACGGCAGCGCGCTGGTGCAGCTGTCCACCACCGGGCACGTACCCGCCTCTCCCGACGACTTCACGACGCCGCAGCACATGGGCCGTGAACTCGCCGCCGAGATGCTCGCAAAGGGTGCGGCCGGTCTTATGGGGGAGCGAGCACTTTGAACCCCACCGTCCCGAACCACTCCGCCTCCGGCCAGGTCACCTTCCTCGGTGCCGGGCCGGGAGATCCCGGTCTGCTGACGCTGCGTGCTGTGGAGGCGCTGGCCCAGGCGGACGTGCTGATCGCCGACCCGCAGGTGCTGGACGTCGTACGCGTACATGCCAGGGCTCAGGTGGACACACCACTGCAGGCGGCAGCTGACGAGGCGTCAAGTCCCGTCATGCCCGCCGAAGTTTCGTCTCTGCGTGACACTGCCAATCTTGTCATGACGGCCGCACGCACCGGCAAGCGGGTCGTACGTGCCGTGGCCGGTGACCCCGGTCTGGACGGCAACGTCGCCGAGGAGATGCTGGCCTGCGCGTCCGAGGGCATCGTCTTCGAGGTCGTGCCGGGCATCGCCGCCGCCGTGGGTGTGCCCGCGTACGCCGGTGTGCCGCTGCGCGACGCCGAGGGCACCGACGTCCGCTTTGTCGACGCGCGTACCGCAGGGGACCGCTGCTGGACGGAGCTGGGCGCCAGCGACGCCACCGCGGTCGTCTCCACCACCCTCGACTCGGTGGCCGCAGCCGCCGGTGAGCTGGTGGCCGCAGGCCGCAAGCCCGACACTCCGCTCACGGTCACCATCGCGGGCACCACCACTCGGCAGCGGACCTGGACCGCGACCCTCGGGTCCGTCGCCCAGGTGCTCAAGGCCGCCAAGGTGCTGCCCTCGCCCGACGGGGGCCAGCCGGTCATAGCCGTGGTCGGTGAGCGCAGTGCCACAGCGCAGCGCGACCAGCTGTCGTGGTTCGAGTCCAAGCCGCTGTTCGGCTGGCGGGTGCTCGTGCCGCGCACGAAGGAGCAGGCCGCGTCGCTCTCCGACCAGCTCGTCTCGTACGGCGCGGTGCCGCACGAGGTCCCGACGATCGCCGTCGAGCCGCCGCGCACCCCGCAGCAGATGGAGCGGGCGGTCAAGGGCCTGGTCACAGGCCGCTACGAATGGATCGCCTTCACCTCGGTCAACGCCGTCAAGGCGGTCCGGGAGAAGTTCGAGGAATACGGCCTCGATGCGCGGGCGTTCGCCGGCATCAAGGTCGCCGCGGTCGGCGAGCAGACCGCCAAGGCGCTGATCGCCTTCGGTGTGAAGCCCGACCTGGTGCCGTCCGGCGAGCAGTCGGCGGCCGGCCTCCTGGAGGACTGGCCGCCCTACGACGCGGTCTTCGACCCGATCGACCGGGTCTTCCTGCCGCGCGCCGACATCGCCACCGAGACCCTGGTGGCCGGTCTGATCGAGCTGGGCTGGGAGGTCGACGACGTCACCGCCTACCGGACGGTGCGCGCCTCGCCGCCGCCGGCCGAGACCCGTGAGGCGATCAAGGGCGGCGGCTTCGACGCGGTGCTCTTCACCTCGTCGTCGACCGTCCGCAACCTCGTGGGCATCGCGGGCAAGCCGCACAACGTGACGGTGATCGCCTGTATCGGCCCGGCCACCGCCAAGACCGCCGAGGAGCACGGGCTGCGTGTGGACGTCATGTCGCCCGAGCCCTCGGTTCACAAACTGGCCGAAGCGCTCGCGGACTTCGGGGCGGCGCGGCGCGATGCCGCGGTGGAGGCCGGCGACCCGGTCACCCGCCCCAGCGAGCGGCGGCCCGGATCGCGTAGGAGGGCTCGCAGTTGAGCAGCAGTACGTACGGAACGTTTCCCGGAGCACGGCCGAGGCGGCTGCGCACCAGCCCCGCCATGCGGCGGATGGTCGCCGAACACCGGCTGCACCCGGCCGACTTGATCCTCCCGGCCTTCGTCCGGGAGGGCATCTCCGAGCCGGTGCCGATCTCGGCGATGCCCGGGGTCGTGCAGCACACGCGTGACTCCCTGCGGAAGGCGGCCGTCGAGGCGCTGGAGGCCGGGGTCTCGGGGATCATGCTCTACGGCGTTCCCGAGGACGCCAAGAAGGACGCCCGGGGCACGGTGGGTACCGACCCGGACGGCATCCTTCAGGTCGCCATCCGTGACGTGCGGGCCGAGGTCGGCGACGATCTCATCGTCATGTCGGACCTGTGCCTCGACGAGTTCACCGACCACGGCCACTGCGGTGTCCTGGACGCCGACGGCCGGGTCGACAACGACGCGACGCTGGAGCGCTACGCCGAGATGGCGCAGGTCCAGGCCGACGCGGGGGTCCATGTGGTGGGCCCCAGCGGCATGATGGACGGCCAGGTCGGCGTCATCCGTGACGCGCTGGACCAGACAGGCTATGAGGACGTGTCGATCCTCGCCTACACCGCGAAGTACTCGTCGGCGTTCTACGGCCCGTTCCGCGAGGCCGTCGGCTCGTCGCTCCAGGGCGACCGCAAGACGTACCAGCAGGACCCGGCCAACCTCCGTGAGTCCCTGCGTGAGCTGGCGCTCGACCTCGACGAGGGCGCCGACATGGTCATGGTCAAGCCGGGGCTGCCGTATCTCGACGTGCTGGCGAAGATCGCGGAGACGGTGGACGTGCCGGTCGCCGCGTACCAGATCTCCGGCGAGTACGCGATGATCGAGGCGGCGGCGGAGAAGGGCTGGATCGAGCGGGACCGGGCGATCCTGGAGACCCTGACCAGCATCAAGCGGGCCGGCGCCAACATGATCCTCACCTACTGGGCGACCGAGGTCGCACGGGGGCTGTGAGGGCAGGAGCGCTGCCTGAACGGGTTGGGTGGAGTGAGCCCGAGCGGGACTGAGCAAGGCTGAATGAGCTGGGCGGACGCCCGGTGGCTGCTACGGCGGTCGCCGGGCGTTCGTGCGTGCGGGGTCGGGAGCGCGGTGGGTCGGGGGCGCGGGCCGGGGCTGTGGGTGTGGCGGGGATATCCACAGGGTGGGGAGCGAGGAGTGCCGGACTGAGATCCTGGGGGCAGGGGCGGCTCTTGAGCCGGTGAAACGTGCTGGAGAGGACAGGTGGGAAGGGCATGGCGGGGAAGGACGTGTCGGGGGACGGCGCGGTGGGTGCGGGCGCGGCCGGTGGGAGTGCAGGTGCGGCCGGTGCGGGTGCGGGTGCGGGTGCGGCTGGGGATGCGGACGGATTCGCGGCGCTGCTGCGTGAGTTGAAGGACCGATCCGGGCACAGCTACGGCACGCTCGCGAAGCGGCTGCACATGAGTACGTCGACGCTGCACCGCTACTGCAACGGCGAAGCGGTGCCTGCGGATTACGCGCCCGTGGAACGACTGGCCCGGCTGTGCAAGGCGAAGCCGGACGAGCTGGTCGAGCTGCACCGCCAGTGGATCCTGGCGGACGAGGCACGCAGACGGGACCGCGAGCGGGAGCGGGCACGGGCTCGGGAGCGGGGGCGTGCGGGGGAGAGCGCGGGCTCGGGCGAGAGTGCGGGTGCGGGCGAGAGTGCGGAGGCGGGCGCGGCTGGAGGTTCCGGGGGTTCTGGGGCTGGTGGGCCGGTGGTTGGTTCGGCGGCCGGTCCTGGGGGTGGCTTCGGTGACGTCGGTGGGCCTGGCGGCTCTGGCGGGCCCGGTGGGCCCGGTGGCCCCGCGGACCTCGGTGACTCCGGCGGGCGTTCGGGGAGCGGCTCGGCTGCTGAGGTGGCCGAGGTTGCTGAGGTGTCTGATGTGGAGGCGGCCAGTGGTGGTCGCGGTGCCGGTGGTGGTGACGATGCCGACGGTCATGGGGGAAGGGCGCGGGGCAGTCGGGGGCGGCGTACGGCTTTGGTGGCTGCGGTCGTGGTGGCCGCGGTGGTGGGGTCCGCGGCGCTGGCCGTGGGGTTGGTGACGGGGGACGAGGGACGTGGGGGTGCGGACGGACGGGGGTCCGCGGCTGCGACGGGCAAGGCTCCGGACCGGGGTCCGGCCGGAAGTGGCCGCCCCGGACGGTCCGTTGAGCCGTCTCCCGAGGCGACCCGTACGGGGAGCGCTTCGCCGTCCCCGACGGGTACGGCGACGGGCGGGAAGAAAACGGGCGAGGGCGCGGACTCCGGTGCCGGGGCGGCGGATCCTGCTGGGCTGCCGCTGAGCGTCGACGTCCGGCCGTACGCCTGGGAGGGGCCGTGCAGCCAGCACTATCTCGTCGACCGCGAGCCCTCCGAGATGCGGCCTCCGCCTGCTGAACAGGACGCCCGCGGCTGGGTCGATGCCATGGGCGCGGTCTCGGCGGGCAGCCAGTTGGTGCAGTTGTCGGTGCAGGGCACGGGCGGGCGCACGGTCGTGCTGCACGCGCTGCGGGTGCGGGTGGTGGGCAAGGCGGCGCCGCCCGCGTGGACGTCGTACAGCATGGGGGTCGGGTGCGGCGGGGGCATTACCCCGAAGACGTTCGGAGTCGCTCTGGACGCGCCCCGGCCGGACGTGGAATCTGAGGGCGGTCAGGTCGATTTCCCGTACAAGGTGAGCGAGAAGGACCCCGAGGTCCTGACCGTCACCGCGCGGGCCGAGAGCCGCGACGTGCGCTGGTATCTGGAACTGGAGTGGTCCAGCGGGGAGGAGCACGGCACCCTGCGGATCGATGACAACGGCCGACCGTTCCGGACCAGCAGCCAGGCCGGGCGGCCTCAGTACGACTACCCGTTGGGCGGCAACGAGTGGATCGCCGCGCCCAAGCAGTGAGACCCGGAGTGGCGGCGCCCTGAGGGGGGATCGGGGGCGCCGCCGTTCCTGGGGCGGGTCACCAGGTCAGGGCGTCCGCGGCCGAGGTCTGCCAGTAGGTGACCCACGCCGAGCTGTCGGTGTGTATGCCGCCCTTGGGCAGGGTGAGGTTCGCGGCGGGGCCGGTCGAGCCCTCGCCCGACTTGTCGGCGAAGAGGACGCCGAGCTTGTGGGCGGTGTAGCCGCTGTTGCCGCTGCCGTCCGCCGACTCGGTCATGATGCCCGCGTAGGCCGACTCCCCGGGCTTCAGCGTCGTCACGGCCTGCGGCTGGCTCTCCTTCAGGATGGTGGTCGCGGACTGGCCCTCGTCCCAGCGGAGGTACGGGGCGTAGAGGGCGTCGCACGGCTTGGATCCCGTGTTGGTGGCGGTGAGCAGCAGGTGGTTGATGGGGCGGGAGACCTTGGCGACGGTCACCTTGACGTTGGCTCCGGTGCAGGGGGTGATGGCCGGGAGGCCGTCCGCCCCGTCGTTGGAGCCGTGCTGCCGCGGGCCGCTCTTGACGGTGGCCTCGCCGCCTGAGGTACCCGATGCGCCCGAGGCGGAGGCGTTCGAGGGGTGGCTGCCCTGGGAGTGGGTGTCGGAGCCCTTCCCGCTGTCCTTCTCGCCGGCGTTCGCTGCGCCGTTCCGGCCGTCGGCCGACGTCTGGGTGGAGGCGACCGGGGCCTGGCTGCCGGTGTCCTTGGTGTCGTTCTGGCATGCGGTCAGGGAGAGGGCGGCGGTGAGCACGGCGGCGGAGGCGAGGACGCGGGTGGCGCTGCGGGTGATGCGCATGACGGCTGGTCTCATTTCTTTCAGGTGCGGTCGGTCGGTGCGGCGGGCACCGGCTGTGCGAGCGGCGGCGTGGAGGGTTCGTGCGTCAGCCATGGCCGACGAGGAGCAGGAAGATCGTCGTGATCGAGAGGACGAGTGCGGTCAGGGCCAGTGCGTCCGGGAGAACGTCGCGGCGGAGTCGGAAGGGGATCCGTCGCACGGTGTCTCCCGGTTCGTAGCGGTCGGTCGGGACCGGTCGAGGCCGGTCGGTGGTTGCAGGAACGAGCTTGCTGCGCGGCTCGTCCCGCCCGCCACAGCCGGCCGGGCAATTGGGACGCTCGAACGCTCACACCCTGTCTGACCTGCTGGAATGCCTCTTGCCTGGAACGCCGGGCCGGGACGCGGCACCGTCCCATCGGCCGTTTCGGAACGCCGATGGGAGAGCGGGAACGGACCGGGGAGGGGGAGCGGGGAAGGGGTACGCGTGTGCGGGGAGGCGCGGGAGGGCGTACGGGAAGGCGGGGGAACGCACGAGCGAGGGCCTGCACCGGATTCCTCCGGTGCAGGCCCTCGGCCCGTTCCCCCCACGGCCCACGCCCGCGCACCCCTCGCGGCCGTCGCCCGTGGCTCTCCCTGGATCAGGTCAACGATCAGGTGAACAGCGCGATCCCCGCGAACGACACCGCGGCGGCCAGGACCGTCGAGGCAGCGCCCAGCACGACCGCCCGGCCGCCGGTGCGTATCAGCGATACGAGGTGGACGGACGTGCCGAGCCCGAAGAGCGCGCCCGCCAGCAGCAGCGTGGTCAGCGTCTGGGCCGCGTCGAGGACGGAAGCGGGCAGCACTCCCGAGCTGCGCACGCCGACCATGGCGATGAAGCCGAGCACGAACAGCGGGACCAGCGGCGGACGCTTGCCGCTGCCGTCCACCGCACCCCGGCGCCGGCGCACGATGCCGTAGCCCGCGATCAGCGGGGCGAGCAGCACCACGCGGGTCAGCTTTACGACGGTCGCGACGGCGAGCGCGGCCGGTCCTGCGACCGACGCGGTGGCGACCACCTGGGCGACCTCGTGGACGCTGGCGCCCGCCCAGATGCCGAACGAGGTGTCCGACATGCCCAGCGGGTGCTGCAGCAGCGGCAGCAGGAGGATCGCGAGGCTGCCGAAGATCGTCACCAGCGCGACGCCGGTGGCCAGGTCCTCCTCCTCGCTGTCGCTGACCGCGTCCATCGCGGCGGCGGCCGACGCGCCGCAGATGGAGAAGCCGGTGGAGACCAGCAGCGTGGTGCCCGGCCGGGTGCCCAGCTTCCGGCCGAGCCACATGGTGCCGGCGAAGGTGCACGCCACCGTGAGAACGACGACCAGCAGCACGCCGGGGTCGAGCTGCAGGACCTGGGAGAGGGCGAGTTGGAGGCCGAGGAAGACCACGCCGATGCGCAGCAGTTTCTTGGTGGCGAGCTTGGCGCCCGGCAGCACGCGGTCGCTGAGCAGGCCGAGGTTGCGGGCCACCGCGCCCAGCAGCACCGCGATGGTCAGGGCGCTGATCGCGGGCACGAACTGGTTCAGCAGGTAGGACACGGCGACGCCGACCACGACGACGGCGAGCCCCGGGCCGTGCTCGGCGAGGAACCCCGGGCGGGCCGTCCCGTCGTCACGGGCGGCGGTCCCGGGGCCGCCCGCGCCGGCACCCGCGTCCCCTTCGCCTCCGGGGCCTTCGCCCCCGGGGAGATCGGCCGCGGCGGCATCGGCACCGGGACCGGCGTCTTCCGTGCGGGGGGAGGCGATCGGCGGCTCTACTGGGCGGGCGGTCCCGTCGGTGGGCTTCATACCTCGATCGTCGGAGCGGCCGTGCGCGCGCGGTAGCCGTCAACGCTCTATGCACCCATAGACTCCCTCTATGGGAAGGACATGCCTATGAGGACGGATCTGCGGTCGCTGGAGATGCTGCTCGCGGTGGCCGAGCACGGCAGCATCGGTGCCGCCGCGCGGTCCCTTGACGTCCAGCAGCCGTCGGTGACCGACCGGCTCCAGCGGCTCGAACGCCACCTGGGGCTCTCCCTGGTGGAGCGGTCCCCGCGCGGCTCCCGCCTCACACCGGAAGGGGTGGCGGTCGCCGACTGGGCCCGCGAAGTCCTCAACGCTTCCGACCAGTTGGAGGCGGGGGTGGCCGCGCTGCGCCGCAGCCACGACAGTCAGCTGCGGGTCTCCGCGAGCCTGACGGTCGCCGAGTACCTGCTGCCCCGCTGGCTGGCCGACCTGCGGCTGCGCTCACCGGACACCGGGGTCGCGCTGCGGATGTGCAACTCCGAACAGGTGGCCCTGGACGTCCTGCACGGCGACGCCGACCTCGGGTTCATCGAAGGGCCGCGCACCACCCGTGGCCTGCACGCGCGGGTGGTCGCGGTCGACGACCTCGTCATCGTCGTGGCTCCCGGCCACCCCTGGGCCCGCCGGCGCCGTCCGCTGAGCGTGACGGAGCTGGCCGACGCGCCGCTGATCGTCAGGGAGAAGGGTTCGGGCACCCGCGACACGCTCGATCACGCCCTGGTGCGGGCCGGTGCCCACCGGACGGCCACCCCGCGTCTCGAACTCGGCTCCACGGGGGCGATCAAGGCCGCCGTCCTGACCGGCCAGGGCGTGGGGGTGCTCAGCAGGTTCGCCATCAGCGACGACATCCGGGGCGCCCGGCTGCGCGAGGTGGCGGTTGACGACGTCGATCTGCGTCGCAGGCTGCGGGCGATCTGGCGGTCCGGCACCCACCTGGCGGGCCCGGCGGCCGAACTCACCGCGTGCGCCGTGCAGTCGAGCTGGAGCGGCGCGGGAGCGGCCGGCGGCGACGCGCGCCCGGCGCCCGGCCGCTGAGGAACGCCCGCAGGCGCGCCCGCCAGAAAGGCACGCAGGAAGGCACGCAGGAAGGCACGCAGGAAGGCGTACAGAAGGGCCCGCAGAAAAGCGTGAAAGTCCCGCCAAGCGCCGTGCGCCGGGCAGGACTTCACGAAAAATCCCTGGTCAGAGCCGCTCGGGCGTACGGATTCCGAGCAGCGCCAGACCCTGGTGCAGGGTGCGCGCCGTGAGGTCGCAGAGGAAGAGGCGGTTGGCGACCTGGTCGGCGCCGCCCTCGGCCTTCAGGACCGGGCACTGGTCGTAGAAGGTCGTGTAGAGGGACGCGAGGTGGTAGAGGTACGCGGCCACCTTGTGCGGCTCGTACCCGGCGGCGGCCTCGGCCAGCATCTCGCCGAACTGGTCGAGGTGCAGGCCCAGCGCCCGCTCGGCCGGGGCAAGTGCCAGCTCCGGGTGCGCGACGGGCTCCGCCTCGCCCCGCAGCCGCAGGATCGAGCGGATACGGGCGTACGCGTACTGGATGTACACGGAGGTGTCGCCGTTCAGCGAGACCATCTGGTCCAGGTCGAACTTGTAGTCGCGGCCCGCGGACGTGGAGAGGTCCGCGTACTTGACCGCGCCGATGCCGATCTGGACGCCGTTGGCGGCGATCTCCTCGTCGGTGAGGGCGACCTTGTCGTTGTTCTTCTCGCGCACGACCGCCGTCGCCCGCTCGATCGCCTCGTCGAGGAGGTCCACCAGACGCACCGTCTCGCCCTCACGGGTCTTGAACGGCTTGCCGTCCTTGCCCAGGACCGTGCCGAAGGCCAGCTGGACCGCTTCGGTCTTGTCGTTCAGCCAGCCGGCCCGGCGCGCGGTCTCGAAGACCATCTTGAAGTGCAGCGACTGCCGGACGTCGACGACGTAGAGCAGGGTCTCGGCGCCGAGGTTCTGGACGCGGTCGCGGATCGCGGACAGGTCGGTCGCTGCGTAGCCGTAGCCGCCGTTGGACTTCTTGACGATCAGCGGCACCGGATTGCCGTCCGGGCCCTTGACGTCGTCGAAGAAGACGCACAGCGCACCATCGGAGCGGACCGCGACACCGGTCTCCTCCAGGATGCGGCAGGTCTCCTCCAGCATGGCGTTGTAGCCGGACTCACCGACCACGTCCTGGTCCTTGATGTCCATGTCGAGCTTGTTGAAGACCGAGTAGAAGTAGATCTTCGACTCGTCGACGAACCGCCGCCACAGGGCCAGCGTCTCCTCGTCGCCCGCCTGGAGGTCGACGACCCGGGCCCTGGCCCGCTCCTTGAACTCCGGGTCCGCGTCGAACAGGGCACGCGACGCCTTGTAGAGGCGCCCGAGGTTGGTCATGGCCTCCTCGCCGGAGACCTCGCCGCCCTTGTGGTCCAGCTCGTGCGGGTGCTCGGTGAGGTACTGGATGAGCATGCCGAACTGGGTGCCCCAGTCGCCGATGTGGTGGCGCCTGATCACCTTTTCGCCGGTGAACTCCAGGATCTCCACCATCGCCGCGCCGATCACCGCGGACCGCAGGTGGCCGACGTGCATCTCCTTGGCGACGTTCGGCTGCGCGTAGTCGATGACGGTCGTACCGGGACGGTCGGCGTACGGCACGCCCAGGCGGTCGTCGGCGGCGCGGGCGGCCAGGGTCGAGATGATCGCCTCGTCCGCGACGGTGATGTTGAGGAAGCCGGGCCCGGAGACCTCGATCTCCTTGATCACGGCGCCCTCACCGGTGGCGATGCCTGCCACGACCTGTCCTGCCAGCTCCCGCGGGTTGCCCTTGAGCTTCTTCGCCAGCGCCAGCATGCCGTTGGCCTGGAAGTCGGCCCGGTCGCTTCGTCGCAGCAACGGGTCCGCGGCGCCGGCCTCCGGCAGGGCTGCCGAGAGGGCGTCCGCGACGCGCTGGTTGACCGAAGCTGCGAGGGAAGTGACCGGGGTCATGAAGTCAGGCCGTTCCGTTGGAGTGGAAAGGGTTTGCCAACGAGTATCCCACGGCGGCGCCAGCCGATTTCCGTCTGGGACAATGGCACCGTCAGGCTGCCGCCTGCCGTACGACTGCACGGCGCAGGGCGAGCCGACCGGAAAGCATTCGGGAAGCATCAGGTAGAGGAAGGGCCGATCGTGGCTCAGCAGAGCACCGAGACCGACTGGGTCTCCAGGTTCGCGGACGAGGTCATTGCCGAGGCGGAGCGCCGCGCCCCCGGCAAATCCGGCGCCGACGCGCCGGTGATCGTCTGCGCCTCGGGTCTGAGCCCGTCCGGCCCGATCCACCTCGGCAACCTCCGCGAGGTCATGACCCCGCACCTCGTCGCCGACGAGATCCGCCGCCGCGGCTACGCCTGCGAGCACATCCTGAGCTGGGACGACTACGACCGGTACCGCAAGGTCCCGGCCGGCATCGACCCGTCCTGGGCCGAGCACATCGGCAAGCCGCTGACCTCCGTGCCGGCCCCGCCCGGCAGCCCGTACGGCAGCTGGGCCGAGCACTACAAGGCCGCCATGGAGGAGTCGCTGCGCGAGCTGGGTGTCGAGTACCGCGGCATCAGCCAGACCGAGCAGTACACCTCGGGCGCCTACCGCGAGCAGGTGCTGCACGCGATGAAGCACCGCGCCGACATCGACGCCGTGTTGGACCGCTACCGCACCAAGGACAAGCCGAACGCCGGCAAGAAGCAGCAGAAGCCGGTCGAGGCCGCCGAGCTGGAGGCCGCCGAGGGCTCCGGCGCGGCGAGCGAGGACGACGGCAGCGCGGGCGGCTCCGGCTACTTCCCGTACAAGCCGTACTGCACGGTCTGCGAGAAGGACCTCACCACCGTCACCTCGTACGACGACGAGACCACCGAGCTGGCCTACGACTGCACCGCCTGCGGCCACTCCGAGACCGTCCTGCTGAGCGGGTTCGACCACGGCAAGCTCGTCTGGAAGGTCGACTGGCCGATGCGCTGGGCCTACGAGGGCGTGCTCTTCGAGCCCAGCGGCGTGGACCACTCCTCGCCCGGCTCGTCCTTCGTCGTCGGCGGACAGATCGTCCGCGAGGTCTTCGACGGCGCGCAGCCGATCGGTCCGATGTACGCCTTCGTCGGTATCAGCGGCATGGCCAAGATGTCCTCGTCCAAGGGCGGAGTGCCCACCCCGGGCGACGCCCTGAAGATCATGGAGGCGCCGCTGCTGCGCTGGCTGTACGCCCGCCGCCGGCCCAACCAGTCCTTCAAGATCGCCTTCGACCAGGAGATCCAGCGGCTCTACGACGAGTGGGATGCCCTGGAGCGGAAGATCGCGGACGGCTCGGCGCAGCCCGCCGACGTCGCCGCCCACCGCCGTGCCATCGGCACCGCCGCGGGCGAACTGCCCACCACCCCGCGCCCGTTGCCGTACCGCACGCTCGCCTCCGTCATGGACATCACCGCGGGCCACGACGAGCAGACGCTGCGCATCCTGGGCGAGCTGGACCCGGAGCAGCCGGTCACCGCGCTCGACGAGACCCGTCCGCGGCTCGACAAGGCCGAGTACTGGATCACCACCCAGGTCCCGGCCGAAGCGCGCACCATCGTCCGCGACGAGCCGGACAAGGAACTCCTCGGCTCCCTCGACGAGCAGGCGCGCGGCTCGCTGCGGCTGCTGCTCGACGGCCTGGACGAGCACTGGTCCCTGGACGGTCTTACCACCCTGGTCTACGGCGTCCCGAAGATCCAGGCGGGCCTGGCACCGGACGCCAAGCCGACGCCGGAGCTGAAGGTCGCCCAGCGGGCGTTCTTCGCGCTGCTCTACAACCTGCTGGTCGGCAAGGACACCGGGCCGCGGCTGCCCACCCTGCTGCTGGCGGTCGGCGCCGAGCGGGTGCGCAGGCTGCTCGGCGGCTGAGCGGCACGGCGCCACGCCCGGCGGGGTGGTGAGCGCGCCGTGACAACGGGTTCGGCCCCGGGGACGAGGATCCCCGGGGCCGAACCCGTTTCGCCACAGCCAGGAGGCGCGGTGCCCCCCGTCAGCTGTCGCTCTTGCCGTCCTTGCCCTTGTCGTCGCCGGACTTGGTGTCCCCGGACTTGGTGTCCTTGGACTTGTCGTCCTTGGCGTCCTTGCCCTTGTCGTCGCTCTTGGTGTCCTTGGGCGCGGTGCTCTTGCCGGCGTCGGCCTTCGGGCTCTCGGCCTTGGCGCCGTTGGCGGTGGCCGCCGCGTTGACGGCTTCCCCTGCGGCCTTCTGGGCGTCCTTGAGGAGGTCGTCGCGCTTGGGGGTGTCGCCGCCGGCCAGACCCGCGCCGTTGTAGTTCACCGTGACGACGATGTTCGCGGTACGGGCGACGATCGTCTGGTTCTTGTAGTCGTTGCCCTTGTTCTTGATGTCGTAGGTCACCGAGGTCGCCTCGTCGCCGACGCCGTCGACCGCGGCGGTCTTGACGTTCTTGGCGTCCTTGGTGCCCTTCGCCAGGTCGACCTGCTTGGTGTAGAAGCCGGTGGCGCGCTTCTCACCGGTGGCGCCCACCGAGGTCTCGGAGTCGTAGCGCTTGAAGCTGACGTCCAGCCAGCGGAACTGGCTGCCGTCGACGCCCTCGGACTTCGAGCTGTACCAGGAGCAGGAGCCGCTGGCGTCGGTGTCCGTCGACTTGCCCTTCTCGCCGGACGCGTCCTTCACCTTGGGCAGCAGGTCCTTCATGGTGTCCTGCGAGAACGCCTTGCACGGGTCGGGCAGCGTCTTGTACTTCGCCGGCGAGATGCTCGGCGAGCTCGTGCCCGAGCCCGACGTGCTCGGCGCGGCCGACTTCGAGGCGTCGGATGCGTCCTTCGAGCCGGAGTCGGAGCAGCCGGCGACGAGCATCACCGGTACGGCTGCGCAGGCGATGATGCTGGCGAGTCGCTTGGATGAACGGTGCATGGTTCCTTCGCTGTTCGTCGTCGTTGTTCCGGCACACCCGGGTCCGGATCATGGAATCCGTCCCGGGGCATGCGGCGGCAAGGCTAGACGGCACGCTACGCGGCGGCACACGGCGCGCGCCCGATACGCGTCATGACGGACGGTGCGAACCGGGCCATCCACGCCAGACGGTCAATTGACGCATTCGACGCGAAAGCGGACGTTATTCGCTGAGGGTGTCGGCCAGTTCGGTCGCCAGCGCATGGGCCTTGTCCTGCAGTTCCTGGCTTTCGGGCACCCGCGTCTTGTCCGTCGACCACTGGTCGTAGGTGAGCGTCACGATGACGTTCGACGTGCGGAACACCACAGTGATGTCGCGGTGCACTCCGGAGTCCGCCGTGGCCAGCGCGTCGTCCAGGAAGGCGGCGTCGCCGAGGTCGTCGAGGGTGCGCGAGGCCGTCGACGGGTCGGGTGTATGGCCCGCGGCCGACGGGCTCGCGGATTTCGACGCCGACGGGCTGCTCGTGCCGTCCGTCGCGGCCTTGCCGTCCTGCCGGGCGGCGTTCGCGTCGACGTCCTTACCTACGCCCTTGTCCGCCGCCTTGCCCTTGTCCTTCTCCTTGCCGTCCTTCTCCTCGTCGCCGTCCTTCGACGCGCTCTCGGACGCGGACGGGGACGGCGTCGCCGACGGGGTGTCGCCGTCGGCCGGGATGCCGGCGGCCAGCTCCTTCTTGGTGTAGATCTCCTTTGCCCGGTCGTCGTCGCTGACGGTGGAGTCGTAGGAGACCACCCGCTGGATGTCGAGCGTGAGGTGGCGGGTGCCCGCCGTGGTCTCGCGCTTCCAGTGGCAGCCGACGCGGCGGTCCGTGTTGTACGTGACGTCGGCCTGGCCGGCGTAGATCTTCTCGGCCTCCTGGGCCGACAAGTGCTGGCCGTCGCCGGGCAGCATGCCGCGCACGGTGCTGCGGACGGGCAGCCGGCACGCCTCGGGGAGGGTCTGGTACTTGCCGGGTTCGGCGACCTGGGTGGAGGCCGCCGCGCCCCCCTTCGCGTCGTCGGAGCCGCCGCCTGCCGTGGAGCCACCGGAACAGCCGGTGATGCCGACGGCCAGGGCCGCGGCTGCCACCAGAGCGGCACCGGGTACGAACGATTTGCGCTGCATCGTCCGTGGCTCCTTCCTGCGAAAACTGGTTGCCGCCGGGTGGCGGGCGATGGACACAATGTGTACCGCACGTCGTGCCGCACACGCCGGTTCACCGTCCAGCATCGGGTGACTTGTCCGCGTTTTGCGTTCTATGTCTTTTCGGGGGAATGAGGAAGTTATGTCGTACACCGAAGTGCCCGGTGCGCAGGTACCGATCCGGATGTGGGCGGACCCCGCCACGGTCGAGGGCGTGGCGATGCAGCAGCTGCGCAACGTCGCGACGCTGCCGTGGATCAAGGGCCTGGCCGTGATGCCGGACGTGCACTACGGCAAGGGCGCCACGGTCGGCTCGGTGATCGCGATGCACGGCGCGGTCTGCCCCGCGGCGGTCGGTGTCGACATCGGCTGCGGCATGAGCGCCGTCAAGACCTCGCTCACCGCCGACGACCTGCCCGACGACCTCTCCCGCCTCCGCTCCAAGATCGAAGAGGCCATTCCGGTCGGCCGCGCCATGCACGACGACCCGGTCAGGCCGGGCGCGCTGCACGGCTACCCGACCTCCGGCTGGGACGACTTCTGGGCCCGGTTCGACGGCGTCGCCGAAGCGGTCAAGTTCCGGCAGGACCGGGCCACGAAGCAGATGGGGTCGCTCGGGTCGGGCAACCACTTCATCGAGTTCTGCCTCGACGACACCGGCGCGGTCTGGCTGATGCTGCACTCCGGTTCCCGCAACATCGGCAAGGAACTCGCCGACTTCCACATCGGGCAGGCGCAGAAGCTGCCGCACAACCAGGGCCTCGTCGACCGTGACCTCGCCGTCTTCATCGCGGACACCCCGCAGATGGCGGCGTACCGCAACGACCTGTTCTGGGCCCAGGAGTACGCCAGGCACAACCGCGCGGTCATGATGGCGCTCTTCCAGGACGTCGTCCGCAAGGAGTTCAGGAAGGCCAGGCCGGTGTTCGAGCCGGTGATCTCCTGCCACCACAACTACGTGGCGGAGGAGCGGTACGACGGCATGGACCTGCTGGTGACCCGGAAGGGTGCGATCCGGGCGGGCAGCGGCGAGTACGGCATCATCCCGGGCTCGATGGGCACCGGCTCGTACATCGTCAAGGGCCTCGGCAACGCCGCGTCCTTCAACTCCGCCTCGCACGGCGCCGGGCGGAAGATGAGCCGGAACGCCGCGAAGAAGCGCTTCTCCACGAAGGACCTGGCGGAGCAGACGGCGGGTGTGGAGTGCCGCAAGGACTCCGGTGTGGTCGATGAGATCCCGGGGGCCTACAAGCCGATCGAGAAGGTCATCGATCAGCAGCGCGACCTGGTGGAGGTTGTCGCCAAGCTCAAGCAGGTCGTCTGCGTCAAGGGCTGAGCCGCCGGGGCGGTCCGGAACGGCCGTAAGGGCCGGACCCGTGGAGGTCCGGCCCTTACGGGTCGAGGCGGTTGCGGGTCAGGCCGGTGCGGAGCCGGCGTAGAGGGCGTTCCAGGTTTCGGGGGTGACGGAGCCGTCGGGCAGCAGGTCGTGGTTCCGCTGGAAATTGACCACGGCCACCAGGGTGTCGGCGTCGAACGCGCCGCTGAGGCGGTTCCAGCCGAGGTAGTGGCGGTTGGCCAGCAGGCACTGCAACTGCGAGACGCGGTCGCCCTGGTCGCCGAAGGCGAGGGACTGCCGGCCTTCGGAGAACGCGCAGGCGGCGGGGCCGTCGACGAGGTTGTCACCCATCGCGGCGAAGGCCGGAGAGGCGAACAGGCCGGTGGTCAGCACGCCCGCGGCGGCGGCCAGGACGGCGGCACGCTTGACGGTCCTGCCGGACCTGCGGAAACGGGGGAGAGGGATACGGAAAGTACTCACGTTCCTCCCCGTTCCCCGTGTCCGCACTTTCATGTGACCGGAAACCAACCGATGTTGATCTTCTGTCGTGTCTCCCGCACCGCCCGGTCGGGGTCCGGCCGCCGCCCGGCGCACCGTCAGAGTTCGCGGTGCACCTTGGAGTTGGACGCCTGGGCGCGCGGGCGCACCACGAGCAGGTCGATGTTGACGTGGGACGGCCGGGTGACGGCCCAGGCGATGGTGTCCGCGACGTCGTCGGCCTCCAGCGGTGCGGCCACGCCCTCGTAGACCTTCGCGGCCTTGGCGCTGTCGCCGCGGAAGCGGGTGGTCGCGAACTCCTCGGTCCTGACCATGCCGGGGGCGATCTCGATGACGCGCACGGGCCGGCCGCACAGCTCCAGGCGAAGGGTCTCGGCGATGACGTGCGCACCGTGCTTGGCGGCGACGTAGCCACCGCCGCCCTCGTACGTGGCGAGGCCGGCGGTGGAGGACAGCACGACGACGGTGCCGTCGCCCGACGCGGTGAGCGCGGGCAGCAGTGCCTGCGTGGTGTTGAGCGTGCCGAGCACGTTGACCTCGTACATCGCGCGCCAGTCGGCCGGGTCGCCGGTGGCCACCGGGTCGGCTCCGATGGCGCCGCCCGCGTTGTTGACGAGCACGTCGCAGCGGTCGAGGGACGCGGCGAACGCGTCGACGGCGGCGCGGTCGGTCACGTCGAGGGGGTACGCCTCGGCGTGCGGCAGGGAGGCGGCCAGTTCCTCGATGCGTTCCGTGCGGCGGGCGGTGAGCACCACGCGGTAACCGGCGGCGGACAGTTGCCGTGCGGTGGCGGCACCGATGCCACTGCTGGCTCCGGTGACGACAGCGGTACGGGCGTCGGCGGGACGGGCCTCGGCGGTCATGCGCTCTCCTCGGGACGGTGGGGTCGTGCGCGGGCGCGGGGCCGGCCTGCCCGGCGCTCCGGTGACGCCGCCGCGGGCGGCATGCCGGGCGGCATCGCCGTACGGCGATGCCGCGGTGCGCGGCCGGTCCGCGATACCGCGCCAGGATATGCAGGCGCGGTCAGCGGCCCCGCGGGGCGTACATGATCACGGCCATGCCGGCCAGGCAGATCAGGGCGCCGATGACGTCCCACCGGTCGGGGCGGTAGCCGTCGGCGACCATGCCCCAGGCCAGCGAGCCGGCGACGAACACCCCGCCGTACGCGGCGAGGATGCGGCCGAATTCGGCGTCCGGCTGGAGCGTGGCCGCGAAGCCGTAGACGCCCAGCGCGATCACCCCGGCACCGATCCACAGCCAGCCCTTGTGCTCGCGCACCCCCTGCCAGACCAGCCACGCCCCGCCGATCTCGAAGAGCGCAGCGAGGACGAAGAGGGCGATGGACCGGGTGACGAGCATGCGGCCAGCCTAAGGGCGTACTCGGAGGGCCCGGCGGCTGCCGTCACCCTCCCGTCGGGCTGCCCGTCCAGCGGTCAAGGGCGCTGCGCAGGGCCGCCGCCCGTGCGCGGGGATCGCGGGTGTCGTCGGCCCAGGCTATGTAGCCGTCGGGCCGCACGAGCACGGCGGTGCGCCGGTCTCCGGCCCAGGAGGCGTGTGCCACACGGTCGTTGGGCCGCTGCGTCGCCGTCTCGGCGGCGGGGGTGATGAGGACGAAGCGGCCGTGGCGCAGGAGTTCGTAGAGCCGGGTGGAGTCGGCGAGGCGGATGTCGGGGGCGCGGCGGCCGGCCAGGGGATGGGCGCTGCGCCCGGCGGGGTAGGCGATGCCGATGCCGGAGACGGTGCCCAGGGCGCGCCGGGACAGTGGCGGGAAGCGGCTGATGAGCTGGGCGCCGGCCGTGCGGAGGGCGCGTCGGGCAGGGCTGTGCAGCAGGGCGAGCCGGAGGAGGGAGCCGCTGCTGCGCAGCACCATCCTGCCGACCGGATGACGCTCGGCGTGATAGCTGTCCAACAGGGCGTCGGGCGCCCGGCCTTGGAGTACGGCGGCGAGCTTCCAGCTGAGGTTGGCGGCGTCCTGGAGCCCAGTGTTCATCCCCTGGCCGCCGGCCGGGGAGTGCACATGCGCCGCGTCACCGGCGAGGAAGACCCGGCCCACGCGGTAGTCGGGCACCTGCCGCTCGTCGCTGTGGAAGCGGGAGATCCAGCGGGCGTCGTGCATACCGTAGTCCGTGCCGAGGGCGAGGCGGGTGAGCTCGCGGATCTCGTCCAGGCCGACGGGGGCGGTGTCGGCTGCCTGGCGGCGGGGGTTCCAGCCCGCGACGCGGTACCAGCCGTCGCCGAACGTGCCGATGAGGGCGGTGGCGTCGGCGGTGGAGTTCATGAGGAAGGGGGCCGCGGGGGCCCGCTCCAGCCGTACGTCGGCAAGGATCAGGGAGCGGATGACGGAGCGGCCGGGGAAGGGCAGGCCGAGGGTTTCCCTGACCGTGCTGCGGACGCCGTCGGTGCCGACGAGGTAGGCGGCCCGCTCGCTGCGGGTGCCATCGGCGTCCTGGAAGCGCGCCGTCACCCCCTCGGCGTCCTGGTCGAACCCCAGCAGCTCCGAGCCGTACCGGATGACGGCGCCTGCCTCCCTGGCCCGGCGCGCCAGCAGCCTTTCCACCTCGAACTGCGGGGTGACCAGGACGAACGGGAACCGGGAGCGGAGCCGGGTCGGATGGAGAGTGACGTTGCCGAAGATCTGCATCCGGGTCAACGGGTGGCCGCCGGCGACCAGTTCGTCGGCCAGTCCGCGGTTGTCGAGCTGCTCCAGGGTGCGGGCGTGCACCACCAGGGCGCGGCTGAGATTGCTGGTGCTCTCGGCGCGGCGCTCCAGGAGCGTGACGCCGAGGCCGGATTCGGCGAGGTCGCCCGCGAGCAGCAGGCCCGTCGGGCCGGCGCCGATGACGAGGACGTCGGTCCGGCCCGCGCCGCCCGGACCCGCGGCCGGCTCGGTGGACGGGCTGGTGGACGGGGCGCTGGACGGGGCGCTGGACGGGGCGGCGCCCGAGGCGTGTCCCGGGTTGCTCAGGTCGGTGGTGCCGGACTTGCGGTGCGTGGCCCTCATGGCCGCCTCCTGTGCCCACACGTGTTGGTCAACGCTTGTTGGCAAGCGTACGGTGGCCGTCGCGTAAAGTCAACGGGTGTTGGCATACAGGTGTGGGCACACGCACGTGGGCATACAGTTGTGGGCATGGCCGATTCCGTACCGCCCCCTTCCGTCGCCGATGCGGCCGACATCCGCGCGGCCACCGTCGCCGCCGGAGCGCGCCCCCGCCGCTCCGACGCCACCCGCGCCGCGATCCTGGCCGCGGCGCGCGACCGGTTCGCCGCCGACGGCTACGAGCGGGCCACCATCCGCGCCATCGCCAGGGACGCGGGCATCGACCCGTCGATGGTGATGCGCTACTACGGCAACAAGGAGGGCCTGTTCGCCGCCGCCTCCGAGATCGACCTGCGCGTACCCGACCTCACGGACGTGCCGAGCGGCGAACGGGGCGCCCGGCTCGTGTGCCACTTCCTGGAGCGCTGGGAGCGCGACGAGACGCTGACGGGCATGCTGCGGGTCGGCGTCACGAACGAAGCGGGCGCGGAGCGGATGCGCGGCGTCTTCCGGGACCAGATGGGCCCGGTGATCGCGGCCGTCTGCCCGGCCGACGAGGCGTCGGCCCGTGCCGCGCTGATCGCCTCGCAGATGCTGGGCATGGCGCTGTGCCGCTACGTCCTGCACCTCCCGCCGGCCGTCGGCCTCAGTCACGACGAGGTCGTCGCCTGGCTGGCGCCCACGGTCGAGCGCTACCTCACGGCCGAGCTGCCCTGAACGCCCGCCGCATCCCGGGGAGCGAGCGCGCTTTCCCGGTCGGGCCGGGCCGCGAGGGCGCCGACGGTGTCCCGGAGGGCGGCGCGGTCCGCCGGTGGGGCGGCGGGAAGCGGGGCCTTCGGCCTGCCGGTGGCCGGGCCCGTCGCTACGGCCACACCAGGCAGTACGCCTGGTGCCCCGCGTCGTGCAGACGGTGGCTGAAGTCCTGCCATTCGTGGAGCAGTTGGTAGACGGAGTAGGCGTCGCGCGGGCCGCCGCGGTCGGGGACCGTGGACCAGATGAAGGCGGCGGCGCCGACCGATTCCTCGCCGACCCCGCGCAGCGGGTCGACCACCGTCATGGGGAGCTTCACCACGGCGTAATCGGGGTGGAGGACGACCAGTTCGAGCGGCGGAACCTTGTGGAGGGGTATGCCCTCGATGCCGGTGAGGACCATCGCGGCCATCGTCTCCGGCTTGATCTTGGTGAACATGCCGCCCATGCCGAGCTCGTCGCCGCCGAGTTCCTCGGGGCGCATCGAGATCGGGACGCGGGCCGCCGTGGCGCCGTTCGGCGCGCCGAAGTATTTGTACGTCACCCCCATACGGCCGCCTCTGTTGTCCCCGCCCTTGGTGTCCTCGCGCCGGTGGCGGCCACGCTGGGCGCGCTCAGGACCCCGGTCATCGGTTCCCTCGCCCAGTTCGCCACCGCGATGCATATCTCCACCCGACCACTCGCAGCCTCAGCCGCGCAAACCCGATCATCGTCTCAGAGACCTCCCCCGTCACCAGCGCGTGAAACGCCCGGCCGCACGCCCCCGTGCGCCTCTGAGACCATTGGTTGCGTGACCCATTCGTACGACGCCCCAGTTTTGCAGACGCGCGGGGGCTGACGCCCGGCCGAGAGCGAGAGGAATCGAAAAGGGACCGAGACGGAACCGCGCGGCGCCGAGGGTGTCCGCGAAGGGATTCCCCCGCACTGTTGCCAGCCGGGCCGCGTCCGAGTGCCGCGCCGCCCTTCCCTCCGTATATGCAGGTCAGGATCGCTGTGTCTTTTCCCTATGAAGCCCCTGTTTCGCAGTCGCTGTTCGACCGTGCGTCCGAGGTGACGCCCGGTGGCGTGAACTCTCCGGTGCGGGCGTTCCGCGCCGTGGGCGGTACGCCCCGTTTCATGGTGTCCGGTACCGGTCCGTACCTCACTGATGCCGACGGCCGCGAGTACGTCGACCTCGTGTGCTCGTGGGGACCGATGATCCTCGGCCATTCCCACCCCGAGGTCATCGCGGCGGTCCAGGAGGCGGTCGCCCGCGGCACGTCCTTCGGTACGCCGGGCTCGGGCGAGGTCGAGCTGGCGGAGGAGATCGTCGCCCGGATCGAGCCCGTCGAGCAGGTGCGGCTGGTGTCGTCCGGCACCGAGGCGACGATGTCGGCGATCCGGCTGGCGCGCGGTTTCACCGGCCGGGCCAAGGTCGTCAAGTTCGCCGGCTGCTACCACGGCCACGTCGACGCGCTGCTGGCCGCGGCCGGTTCGGGGGTGGCGACCCTCGGTCTGCCGGACACCCCGGGTGTGACGGGCGCGCAGGCCGGCGACACGATCGTGCTGCCGTACAACGACATCGAGGCGGTGCGGGCCGCGTTCGCCGCGCACCCGGGCGAGATCGCCTGCGTGATCACCGAGGCGTCGCCGGGCAACATGGGCGTCGTCCCGCCGCTGCCGGGCTTCAACCAGGGGCTCAAGGACGTCTGCGCGGAGAACGGCGCGCTGTACATCTCCGACGAGGTCATGACGGGCTTCCGGGTCAGCAAGGCCGGCTGGTACGGCATCGACCGGGTCACGCCGGACCTGATGACCTTCGGCAAGGTCATGGGCGGCGGCTTCCCCGCCGCGGCGTTCGGCGGTCGCGCCGATGTGATGGCACACCTCGCGCCGGTCGGCCCCGTCTACCAGGCGGGCACCCTGTCCGGGAACCCGATCGCCACCGCCGCCGGTGTCGCGCAGCTGCGGCTGCTGGACGACGCGGCGTACGCGAAGGTCGACGCGGTCTCGGCCGAGGTGCGCGGTCTTGTCACCGCCGCGCTGGCGAAGGAGGGCGTGGCGCACCGCGTCCAGGCCGCGGGCAACATGTTCACGGTGTTCTTCACGGACGCCGAGGTGACGGACTACGACGGGGCCAGGGCGCAGGAGTCGTTCCGCTTCACCGCCTTCTTCCACTCGATGCTCTCGCAGGGCGTCTACCTCCCGCCGTCCGCCTTCGAGTCGTGGTTCCTGTCGAC
Organism: Streptomyces sp. NPDC048644; assembly: GCF_043199105.1. NCBI lineage: Bacteria > Bacillati > Actinomycetota > Actinomycetes > Kitasatosporales > Streptomycetaceae > Streptomyces > Streptomyces sp. NPDC048644. The sequence goes on along the minus strand of NZ_JBICVO010000005.1, from coordinate 523,092 downwards.
CGCGCACGACGCGGCGGCCGTCGAGCGGATCGCCGCCGCGCTGCCGGCCGCCGCGCGGGCCGCCGCCGCGGCCACGGCCTGACCGACGTACGGGATGCCACGCGGCCGGCCGGGCGCTCCGGGGCGCAGCGGCCGGCCGCGCGGCTGACGGATCACGACTCAATGAATGGGTGACATGAGCAGCGAAGACATCACCGTGGTGCACCTGATGCGGCACGGCGAGGTGCACAACCCGGAGGGCGTGCTCTACGGGCGCCGTCCCGGTTACCACCTCTCGGAGCTGGGCCGGAAGATGGCCGACCGGGTCGCGGAGCATCTCGCGGAGCGGGACATCACACACCTCGTCTCCTCTCCTCTGGAGCGTGCCCAGGAGACGGCGGCGCCGATCGCGGCGGCGCACGGTCTTGACGTGGCGACCGACGAGCGGCTGATCGAGGCCGCGAACGTCTTCGAGGGGAAGACGTTCGGGGTCGGGGACGGCGCGCTGAAGAAGCCGGGCAACTGGAAGTACCTGACGAATCCGTTCCGTCCGTCCTGGGGCGAGCCGTACATCGAGCAGGTCGTGCGGATGATGGCGGCGCTCGGCGCGGCGCGGGACGCGGCGCGCGGGCACGAGGCGGTGGCGGTCAGCCATCAGCTGCCGATCTGGATCGTGCGCAGCTTCGCGGAGCGGCGGCGGCTGTGGCACGACCCGCGCAAGCGGCAGTGCACGCTGGCCTCGCTGACGTCGTTCACCTTCCACGGCGACAAGATCGTTTCGGTGGGCTACACCGAGCCGGCGCGTGACCTGGTGCCCGCGCATCTGCTGGCCGGTGCCAAGCCGGTCAAGGGGAAGGCGAAGGCGTTCGGCGCCTGAGCGGCGGGCGTTGAGGCGCTGGGGCTGACGTCCTGTCAAGTACCTATGCGTCAATAGCGAGCAAAAATGCGAGATCTAACTGAATAGCCCGGAACCTACGTGTCCATCCGGCCATCTATCCCATTGTCCGTTTATATGGATATTGAGATCAGCGAGCACGGATGGGGACGACGCTATGCGCGCAATCAGTCGGCGGAACCTGCTGGGTATGGGAGTTGGGGCAGCCGCGGCGTTGGGCGTCGCCGGCTGTGCCACCGGTACGGACACGCAGTCGGACAAGCAGCGGGCCAAGAACGCGGTGCAGGCCAGGCCGAAACTCATCGGCGACGGCTCCACCGCCGACACCGGGCCGCAGCCCAACCAGCCGAAGGCGCCCGAGCGGCTGGAGCCGGGACAGACCCCGCCGCAGTTCGTGATCTTCTCGTGGGACGGCGCGGGAGAGGTCGGCAACGGCCTCTTCCCGCGCTTCCTCCAGCTCGCCAAGGACCACGGCGCGGCCATGACCTTCTTCCTCTCCGGCCTCTACCTGCTGCCCGAGTCGAAGAAGGACCTCTACCTCCCGCCGAACAACCGCCCCGGCGCCTCCGACATCGGCTACCTCACCGACGAGCACATCAAGGTGACGCTGAAGAACGTCCGCCAGGCGTGGCTCGAAGGACACGAGGTCGGCACCCACTTCAACGGGCACTTCTGCACCGGGTCGGGCTCGGTCAAGGGCTGGACGCCCGAGCAGTGGCAGTCCGAGATCGACCAGGCGATGGACTTCGTCACCAAGTGGCGTACGCACACCGGCTTCCAGGACATGGACCCGCTGCCCTTCGACTACCGCAAGGAACTGGTCGGCGGCCGTACGCCCTGCCTGCTCGGCCAGGAGAACCTGCTGCCCACGGCGAAAAACCTCGGCTGGCGCTACGACGCGAGCTCGCCCGGCGGGCTCCAGATGTGGCCCAGGAAAAAGATGGGTGTCTGGGACTATCCGCTCCAGCAGATTCCCTTCCCCGGCCACTCGTTCGAGGTGCTGTCGATGGACTACAACATCCTCGCCAACCAGTCCAAGAACTCCACCCGGGCGCCGTCCGTGAATTACCCGGGCTGGCGCCGGCAGGCCACCGACTCGTACATCTCCGGATTCCAGCGGGCGTACGAGACCAATCGCGCGCCGTTCTTCATCGGCAACCACTTCGAGGAATGGAACGGCGGCATTTACATGGACGCCGTCGAGGAAGCGCTCAAGCACATCGCCAACGAGCAGCACGAGGACGTCAGGCTGGTGTCCTTCCGACAGTTCACCGACTGGCTCGACGCGCAGGACCCGCAGGTGCTCGCCAAGCTCCAGGGGCTGAGCGTCGGCCAGCAGCCGGCCGGCGGCTGGAAGTCGTACCTCGCGGCGGCCTGAGGCGGTGGTGGGGGGGGGGGGGGGGGGGCGCCGGCCCCCCGCCGCCCCCCCCCCGGGGGGGGGGGGGGGGGGGGGGGGGGGGGGGGGGGGGGGGGCGGGGGCGCCCCCCCCCCCCCCCACCGCTGTGACATGGCGCTTTGCGGGGAACCTGCCGGGGCGAGGGGGGTGCGGAAGATCCGGAATCCGCCCATGCGAAACTTTTCACATGAGTGCCTGCCGCGCCCCACGCCGCCTCACCGGCCGCCGTCGCCTCACCCTGCTCGCCGCAGGAGCCGCGCTCGCCTCGCTGACGCTGAGCGCCTGCGGGGACGGCACGTCGGGCGGTTCGGCGCAGACCCGGTTCGTCCAGGGCAAGAACGGTGTCGCCACGGTCGCCGTGGCCGACCGGCAGAAAGCGCCCGACCTCTCCGGTGAGACCACCAGAGGAAAGCAGCTCGACGTCGCGGATTACCGCGGCAAGGTCGTCGTCCTCAATGTCTGGGGATCGTGGTGCGGCCCGTGCATCGCCGAGGCGCCGAATTTCGCGAAGGTCGCAGGCGACACCAAGGACAAGGGCGTCCAGTTCGTCGGGATCAACACCAGGGATTCCGAGAAGTCACAGGCCACCAGCTTCGAGGAACAGCACAAGGTGCCGTATCCGAGCCTGTACGACCCGTCAGGGAAGCTGATGCTGCGCTTCCCCAAGGGCAGCCTCAATCCGCAGTCGATCCCCTCCACGATCGCCATCGACCGGCACGGCAGGATCGCGGCGCGGTCCATCGGCCCGATCACCGAGGACGACCTGCGCAAGATGATCAAGCCGCTGATCGCCGAGAAGTGATCCAGTGATCGCGCTCGCCGCCGCGGAGAACCAGACCGTCATGACCGGCGCCCTGCTGGCCGCCGTGCCCATCGCGCTGCTCGGCGGCCTGGTCTCCTTCTTCTCGCCCTGCGTGCTGCCGCTCGTACCGGGCTACATGTCCTACGTCACCGGGGTCACGGGCACCGACCTCGCCGAGGCCAAGCGCGGCCGGATGCTGGCCGGTGCCCTGCTGTTCGTCCTCGGCTTCACCGCCGTCTTCGTCTCGGGCGGGGCGCTCTTCGGGTTCTTCGGGCAACGGCTCCAGGAGAACAAGGAGATCATCTCCCGCGTCCTGGGCGCCCTGATGATCCTGCTCGGTCTGGCCTTCGCCGGGGTGCTCAAACGCTTCGGCCAGCGCGAGCTGCGCTTCCACAAGAAGCCCACGATGGGCCTGGTCGGCGCGCCGGTGCTCGGGGTGCTCTTCGGCGTCGGCTGGACGCCGTGCCTGGGCCCCACCCTCACCGCCGTCAACACCCTCTCGCTCTACCAGGCCAGCGCGGCGCGCGGCGCCCTGCTGACCATCGTCTACTGCCTGGGGCTCGGCCTGCCGTTCGTGTTCGTGGCGCTGGCGTTCCGCCGGGCGCTCGGCGCGTTCGGCTGGGTCAAGCGCCACTACGTGTGGGTGATGCGGACCGGCGGCGGCATGATGGTCGCGCTCGGCATCCTCCTGGTCACCGGCGTCTGGGACAGCCTGATGTCCGAGCTGCAGAGCTGGACGCAAAGCTTCACCGTTGGGATCTGATTGATGTCCACCAAGACCGACACCCCCCACGACCCGGGGCCGGAGACCGGCGCGCGGCAGTCCGGGGACGCGGGCGGGGATCTCGGCGCGGCCGGATCCCAGCTCTCCACCGCACCCAAGGAAGAGATCAGCTTCCCCTCGCTCGGCCCGGTCGGCTGGGCGCGGTGGTTCTGGCGGCAGCTCACCTCGATGCGGGTCGCGCTGCTGCTGCTCTTCCTGCTCTCGATAGGGGCGATCCCCGGCTCGCTGATCCCGCAGACCAGCATCGACCCGGTCAAGGTCGACTCCTTCAAGGCCGACCACCCGGCGCTCTCCGGGATCTACGACAAGCTGGGGATGTTCCACGTCTACAGCTCGGTGTGGTTCTCGGCGATCTACCTGCTGCTCTTCATCTCCCTCATCGGCTGCATCGTGCCCCGCACCTGGCAGTTCGTCGGGCAGCTGCGGGGCCGCCCGCCGGGCGCGCCCAGCCGGCTGACCCGGCTGCCCGCGTACACGACGTGGCGTACCGATGCCGATCCCGACGCGGTGCTCGGCGCGGCCCGCCGGCTGCTGAAGAAGCGCAGGTTCCGCGCGGACCTCTCCGGTACGGCGGTGGCGGCCGAGAAGGGCTATCTGCGGGAGGTCGGCAACCTCGTCTTCCACCTCGCGCTGATCGTGCTGCTGGTCGCGTTCGCCGTCGGCAGCCTGTGGAAGTCCGAGGGCGGCAAGCTGACCACCGAGGGCGACGGCTTCGCCAACAACCTCACCCAGTACGACGACTTCAAGTCCGGGCCTTTCTTCGACACGGACACGATGGAGCCGTTCGGCTTCACGCTCGACAAGTTCGACGCGACGTACGAGCGGACCGGCCCCGAGCGGGGCACCCCGCGCACCTTCCGGGCCAACGTCACGTACTACACCGGCGCGGACGGCAAGGAGCACAAGACCTCGATCGAGGTGAACGAGCCGCTCGACATCGCGGGCTCCAAGGTCTACCTGCTCAACCACGGCTACGCGCCGGAGGTCAGCGTCAAGGACGGCCGGGGCAAGGTCGTCTACGACGGCGCGGTGCCCTTCCTGACGCAGGACCCGAAGAACTTCACCTCGACCGGTGTGGTGAAGGTGCCGGGCGCCCAGACCAAGGACGGCAAGCGCAACCAGCTGGGCTTCCAGGGCTTCTTCGTGCCGACGTTCGGCGGCAAGGGCTCCGGTTCGATGTTCTCGCAGTTCCCCGCGCTGGACTATCCGGTGCTGACGCTCACCGCCTACCACGGCGACCTGGGCCTGGACTCCGGGCTGCCGCAGAGCGTCTACCAGCTCGACCAGAAGAACCTCAAGCAGTACTCCGCCAAGGGCAAGAAGCTGGCGAAGATGATGCTGCCGGGCGAGACGATGAAGCTGCCCGACGGCGACGGCTCCATCACCTTCAAGGGCGTCAAGACCTGGGCCAGCTTCAAGATCACCCACCAGCCGGGCAACGGTCTCGCGCTGGCCGGAGCGGTGGCGGTGCTGCTGGGCCTGGCGGGCTCGCTGTTCATCCAGCGCCGCCGGGTCTGGGTCCGTGCGGTGCGCGGCGCCGACGGCGTCACCGTCGTCGAGATCGCCGGCCTGGGCCGCAGCGAGTCGGCCCGGCTGCCGGAGGAAATCGCCGACCTGGCCGTGGCGCTGGCACCCGATGCCCCCGCGGCTGCGGACCCGGAGCACCCCTCCGCAGGCCCCGATCCCGAAGTCCCGGCGCAGCCCACCGACTCCGCCGAACCTGCTGATCCCTCCGAAGGAGCGCGCGCGTGAACATCGCGGCCGCAGCCAACGAGACACTGGCGCACAACAGCAATCTGCTGGTCTATTCGGCGATGGCTGTCTACACCCTGGCCTTCCTCGCGCACATGGCCGAGTGGGTGTTCGGCAGCCGCAGCAAGGTGGGCCGTACCTCCGCTGCGCTGACCGGCGACGCGAAGGCAGCCGCCCCGGTCACCGTGCGGGTGGCGAGCAAGGGCGGCACGGCGGTGCTGGAGCGGCCGAAGGTCGTCACCCGCTCGGCGCCCGGCAGCCGTGACGTCCCGGACGGCCCCGGCGCGGCCGGCGGCACCGAGAAGGGCGACCTCTACGGCCGGATCGCCATCTCGCTGACCGTCCTGGCCTGGGCGCTGCATGTCGCGGGTGTGGCCACCCGCGCGCTGTCCGTACAGCGGGCCCCCTGGGGCAACATGTACGAGTTCTCCACGACCTTCGCCGCGGTCGCGGTCAGCGCGTACCTGATCCTGCTGGCGTTCAAGAAGAACGTCCGCTGGATCGGACTGCCGCTGGTCACCACGGTCCTGCTGACCCTGGGCCTGGCCGTGTCCGTGCTCTACACCGCCAGCGACCAGCTGGTGCCCGCGCTGCACTCGTACTGGCTGTGGATCCACGTCAGCTGCGCGATCATCTCCGGTGCCGTGCTCTACCTCGGTGCCGTCGCGACGCTGCTCTTCCTCTTCCGCGACCGCTACGAAGCCAAGCTCGCCGACCCGTCGGGCAAGCAGCCCGGCGCGTTCGCGACCTCGGTGCTGGAGCGGCTGCCCGCCGCCGCCTCGCTCGACAAGTTCGCCTACCGCGTCAACGCCACGGTCTTCCCGCTGTGGACGTTCACCATCATCGCGGGCGCCATCTGGGCCGGGGCCGCCTGGGGCCGCTACTGGGGCTGGGATCCCAAGGAGGTCTGGTCCTTCATCACCTGGGTCGCCTACGCCTGCTACCTGCACGCCCGCGCCACCGCCGGCTGGAAGGGCCGCAAGGCCGCCTGGCTGGGCCTGATCGCGTTCTGCTGCTACCTGTTCAACTACTACGGCGTGAACATCTTCGTGACCGGTCTGCACTCCTACGCGGGAGTCTGATCCGGCGTCGGTCCACCGGAGGCGGCCCGCCGAAGGGCCGCCTCCGACGTGTTCCAGGGGCTCAGCGGCGCTTACGCCCGCCGTGTTCCTGGCGCGGCGGGCGCTGGCCGCCGCCCGGCAGTTCCGGCTTGGGCAGATGCGCCACGTCCCACTGGGCCTCGGCCAGCTGCTCCGCGGTGTTGTGCGGCAGTCGCGGCGGCCGGTGCGCCGCGTGCCGGAAGCCGAACGCCGAGGTCAGGTCGCCGAAGGTGGCCCGCCGCCAGTCGCTGATGTTGGGCTCGTCGACGCCGGTGAAGCGCTCCAGGAACTGGAGCACGGAAGTGTGGTCGAACGCGTCGCCAGCCGCCCAGCCGCCCACCGTCCACGGCGAGATGATCATGCAGGGCACGCGGAAGCCGCCGCCGATGGGGAGGCCGCCGACGAACTCGTCCGGGGTGCCGGCCGGCGGGGTGGGCGGCGGCACGTGGTCGAAGAGCCCGTCGTTCTCGTCGTAGTTGAGGATGAAGGCGGTCTTGCGCCAGACCTTGGGGTTGGAGGCGATGGCCTCGATCTTCCGGGCGATGTAGTCGGCGCCGGCGGCCGGCAGGTAGTCCGGGTGCTCGGACTGGTGGCCGGTGGGTATCAGCCAGGACACGGCCGGCAGCCGGTCGTTGCGGGCGTCGTCCTCGAACGTGCCGGCCGGCTGCGGCCGTACCCCCTTCTCGTACAGCGCCTCGCCTGGCTTGGCGTTCCGGAAGGTCTGGAACTGCTCCAGGAGGTTGCAGCCGTAGTCGTCCTCCTCCTGGTAGACCTTCCAGCTGACCCCGGCCGCTTCAAGGCGCTCGGCGTACGTCGTCCAGCGGTACGGCTGCGGCGCGGTGTTGTTGAGGATCGGGCCGCCGTGCCTGCCGCCCGGGTCGAGGGTGCCGGTCATCCAGTACAGCCGGTTGGGCCAGGTCGGCCCGAAGACCGAGCAGAAGTAGTTGTCGCAGAGCGTGAAAGCCTCGGCGAGGGCGAAGTGGAAGGGGATGTCCCGGCGGGTGTGGTAGCCCATCACGTACGGCCCGTTGACCCCGTCGGCCTTGCGGTGCGCGGGCAGCCAGCGGTCCATCTTGCCGCCGTTCCACGCCTCGTGCTGGACCGACCAGGCGTGGCTGGTGGACGGGATGGCCTGGGCGCTGGAGGTGTGGGTGTTGAGGCGGAACGGCAGCAGGTAGCCGTCCGGGTTCACCGCGTCCGGCTGGTGGAAGACGGAACGGCCGTCGGGGAGTGCCAGCGCGTCCGGGTCGGCGAAGCCCCGGACGCCGCGCAGGGTGCCGAAGTAGTGGTCGAAGGACCGGTTTTCCTGCATGAGCAGGACGACGTGTTCGATGTCGTGCAGCCCGCCGTGCCGGGGCGGGCCCGCGGCCACGGCCTTCTGGATGCTCGGGGGCAGCAGCGACAGCGCCGCGGCGCCGCCGACCGCGCCCGTGGCGGAGCCGAGGAGTCTACGTCGGGTCATATCGGGCATAGGTGGCACTCTCCCTGTGTCGCGTGAGACCGCAGTGGGACGACCCGACTGTCTCGGCGCACGGGTTGCACAGGCAGGGGGAGATGGCTGAACTATGTGTCAAATGGCCATGAACAGGCGCCAGTTGGCTGGGAAAAGCTACGACATGTACGCCAAGAGGTGCAGTGCGGGGGTTTCGGTCGGCGCAGGACAGAGCCGCTCGCCGGGCAGCGGCGCGGTGGCGGATGCGGTGCTACCGGCCCGCACCGGGGCGTGGATCCCGGGGGCCGCCGGCGTCACGTCCGTGATGCCGGCCGGCCACCGCGTCACTCGGCGCCGATGTCCTCGTTCCACAGCGCCGGGTGCGCGCCGATGAAGTCCCGCATCATCTCCGCGCACTCCGCGTCGTCCAGCACCACGATCCGTACGCCGTGCCGGGCGAGCCAGTCGTGCCCGCCGTGGAAGGTCCTGGCCTCGCCGACGACCACCCGGGAGATGCCGAACTGCCGTACCAGGCCGCTGCAGTACCAGCAGGGCGAGAGGGTGGTGACCATCGTCGTGCCGCGGTAGCTGTGCTGCCGTCCTGCCGCGCGGAAGGCCGCGGTCTCGGCGTGCGCGGACGGATCGCCGTCCTGGACCCGGCGGTTGTGGCCGCTGCCGAGCAGGGTGCCGTCCGGACCGTAGAGGGCGGCGCCGATCGGGATGCCGCCCTCGCCGAGCCCGGCCCGTGCCTCGGCGAGGGCGGTCGCCAGCATCGTGCGGGCGTGCTCCTGGAGGTGCCGCGGGTCGCCCGGGAGGTCAGGTGTGCGGCCGTCGTCGCCGTGCAGCCGCACCGCGTCGCGGTCCCGCGCCATGTCCTGCCGGCCGTGCTCCGGTGCCTGGTCCATGGCGCAAGACTCTCAGAGGCGGGCACCCGAAGGGCGTCCGACGGGCTGTCGGCCGGGCGTCTCCTGTGCGCTCAGCCCTTGCCCGGCGGCGTCTCGTCGGGGCCGTTCGGGGAGCCGTCCTCCTTGCGGCGCAGCTCGTCCTCGCGGCGTCGCAGGTCGGCCTCCCAGTCCTTGAGCAGCGCCTCGTCCTTCGTGTTCTCGTCCTTGAGCGACTTGAGGAACTCGGGGTTGTCGTCCGGCGCCACCCAGGTGGTGCGGTGGTTGCGGTGCCACTGCGAGGGGGTGCCGCCGTTCGCGGGCTGCCTGACCTTGCCGGCGACCAGCCAGACGATCGGCCCGACCAGCACCTCGCCGAAGAGCAGGATGATGAGCACCCAGACGACCTTGGGCAGCCCGCGGACCTGTGATTCGGGGGTGTTGACGCAGTCGATGAACGCGTAGATCCACAGCGCAAGCACCAAGAGGAAGGGCAGATACCTGAGCATGGCGTGAAGGTCCCCCTGGACGCGGTGGCGGGCCCGCCGCGGGGCCCGGTGACCCGTCCAGGGTAGTGCGTACCCGATACTGGGACGTATGGCTTATGACGATCTTCGCTCGTTCCTGCGCGCGCTCGACCGGGAGGGCGACCTCAAGCGCATCAAGGCCGAGGTCGACCCCTATCTGGAGGTCGGCGAGATCGTTGACCGGGTGCAGAAGGCGGGCGGCCCTGCCCTTCTCTTCGAGAACGTCAAGGGCTCGGCGATGCCGCTGGCCATGAACGTCTACGGCACCGACCGCAGGCTCCTGAAGGCACTCGGCCTCAAGGACTACAGCGACATCAGCGACCGGATCGGCGGGCTGCTCAAGCCCGAGCTGCCGCAGGGCTTCGTCGGGATGCGGGAGGCGTTCGGCAAGCTGGCCGGCATGACGCACGTCCCGCCGAAGAAGGTGAAGGGCGAGGACGCGGCCGTCCAGGAGGTCGTGCTCAAGGGCGACGAGGTCGACCTGGACATGCTCCCGGCGCTGTTCACCTGGCCGAAGGACGGCGGCTCCTTCTTCAACCTCGGCCTCACGCACACCAAGCACCCCGAAACGGGTATCCGCAACCTCGGCCTCTACCGCCTCCAGCGCCACGACAAGCGCACCATCGGCATGCACTGGCAGATCCACAAGGACAGCCGCAACCACTACCAGGTCGCGGCCAAGCGCGGCGAGAAGCTGCCGGTCGCCATCGCCTTCGGCTGCCCCCCTGCCGTGACCTACGCGTCCACCGCGCCGCTGCCGGGCGACATCGACGAGTACCTCTTCGCCGGCTTCCTCCAGGGCAAGCGGATCGAGATGGTGGACTGCAAGACCGTCCCGCTCCAGGTCCCGGCCCAGGCCGAGGTCGTCATCGAGGGCTGGCTCGAACCCGGCGAGATGCTGCCCGAGGGCCCGTTCGGCGACCACACCGGCTTCTACACGCCGCAGGAGCCGTTCCCCGCGCTGACCATCGACTGCGTCACGATGCGCAAGCGCCCGCTGCTCCAGTCCATCGTGGTGGGCCGCCCGCCGACCGAGGACGGGCCGCTGGGCCGGGCGACGGAACGCTTCTTCCTGCCGCTGCTCAAGATCATCGTCCCGGACATCGTGGACTACCACCTCCCCGAGTCCGGCGGCTTCCACAACTGCGCGATCGTCTCGATCGACAAGAAGTACCCCAAGCACGCGCAGAAGGTCATGCACGCCATCTGGGGCGCCCACATGATGTCGCTGACCAAACTGATCGTGGTCGTCGACGCGGACTGCGACGTCCACAACCTCCACGAGGTGTCCTGGCGGGCGCTCGGCAACACCGACTACGCCCGGGACCTGACCGTCGTCGAGGGCCCGGTCGACCATCTCGACCACGCCTCCTACCAGCAGTTCTGGGGAGGCAAGGCGGGTATCGACGCGACGAAGAAGTGGCCCGAAGAGGGGTATACGCGAGACGGCGGCTGGCCGGACATGGTCGAGTCGGACCCGGCCGTCCGTGACCGGGTGACCAAGCGCTGGAAGGAGTACGGCCTGTGAGCGGCGAAGCGATCCCCGTGGAGGGCGGCGCGAACCCGTCCGCCCCACGCGTGCGCGGAGGGGTGTCGGCGTTCCTCCGCCTGGTGATGATCGAGCACTCGGTCTTCGCGCTGCCGTTCGCCTACATCGCCTCGCTGACCGCGATGTACCAGTGGGACCGGAACATCCACTGGGGCCGGCTGCTGCTGGTGACGGTGGCGATGGTCGGGCTGCGGACGTTCGCGATGGCGGCCAACCGCATCATCGACCGCGAGATCGACGCCCGTAACCCGCGCACGGCCGGCCGCGAACTGGTCACCGGCGCGGTCTCGGTGAAGTCGGCGTGGACCGGCGCGCTGGTCGCCGTCGTCGTCTTCCTCGCCGCCGCCGCGCTGCTCAACCCGCTGTGCCTGGCGCTGGCGCCGGTCGCGGTGATCCCGATGGTGGTCTATCCGTACGGCAAGCGGTTCACGAACTTCCCGCACGCGATCCTGGGGCTCGCCCAGGCGATAGGGCCGGTCGGCGCCTGGATCGCGATCAGCGGCAGCTGGTCGTGGGACGCGGTCATCCTCGGCCTTGCGGTCGGCGTCTGGATCGGCGGCTTCGACCTGATCTTCGCCTGCCAGGACGTACAGGCCGACCGCGCGCACGGCGTGAAGTCCGTGCCGGCCCGCTTCGGCATCCCGGCGGCGCTGCACGGCGCCCGCGCCTGCCACGCCGTCACCACCGCGCTGCTGGTCTGGTACGCGCTGGCCACCGACGCGGGGGTGTGCTTCTGGATCGGTCTGGTGATCGTCGTCGGGGCCTTCCTCTACGAGCACACGATCGTCCGGCCGCACGACCTGTCCCGGCTCAACCGGGCCTTCTTCAGCGTCAACGGTTTCATCGGCATCGCGCTGTTCGTCTGCGCGCTGGCCGACCTGCTGGTTCGGGGACTGACGGTCTGACGGGGCGTCTGCTGTGACGCGAGGGCGGGGCCGCGCGGCCCCGCCCTTTCGCATGGGCCTGGCCCGGCGCGGGTACCCCGCGACCGGGGTGCGGACGCGGGCTCTCAGGCCGCCTTGACCATCGGCCAGGCGATCAGCCGGGGGTAGCTCCACCACTCGCCGCGGGTCGCCTTCACCGTGGCGATGATCGCGCAGACGACGCCCGATATGCCGTAGGCGCCCATGATCGCGATCACGGTCAGCATCGGGATCGCGAGGCCGGCCGACGCGCGCTGCGCCTCGTCCGCCACCAGCCCGTAGACGAGCATCGTGCCGAAGTACAGCACCGCGCCGAGCACCGCCATGAGGGCCTGGGTGATGCCGAAGTTGAGGGCCTCGGTGGCGTGATGGCGGACGTACCTGTCGTGCTTGTTGCGCTCGCTGCCGCGTACCGACATCGGGCCGATCCAGCCGGCGAACGCGCCGAGGCCGCAGCACATCATCGAGCCCGCGGTCACCGTCAGCAGCGCGCCGAGATGCGCCCACATCGCGGCGCTCGTCGACGGCGGGGGCGGCGGGGTGCCGTAGCCGGGGTCCGCGCCGTACCCGGGGGCCGACGGGTAGCCGTAGCCGTTCGGGGGCGGGCCGCTCTGCCATCCCGGGCCGCCGCCGTACGGCTGTTGCGGCCCGCTCTGCGGTCCGTATCCGTATCCCGGCTGGTGGTAATCGGACATCGTGCTCACCCCGTGCGCTGCGTAGTGCCCCGCCCCGGCGCCGTGTCGGCGGCCCGGCGGCTCCCGTTCCTCAGAGGTTACGGGACGGGTCCGACAGTGGCGCCCGGCGTGAGCGCGGGGCGCCTGCTGCGGAAGACGAAGGCGGCCAGCACGCCGCCCAGCAGCCCGAACAGGTGGCCCTGCCAGCTGATGCCGCTGTCGGTCGGCAGCGCGCCCCAGACGATCGAGCCGTAGAGGACGGCGACCACGGCGCCGATGCCGATGTCGAGGATCTTGCGGTCGATGAAGCCGCGGACGAGGAGGTAGCCGAAGAGGCCGAAGACGACGCCGGACGCCCCCGCGGTGTTGCTGTGCGGGGCCGCGGTCAGCCAGACACCCAGGCCGCTGGTGAGGATGATCAGCAGGACGACGCCCAGGAAGCGGCGCACCCCGCTGCGCAGCGCGGCGACGAAGCCGAGCACCAGCAGCGGCAGGGTGTTGGCGGCGAGGTGGCCGAAGCCGAAGTGGAGGAAGGCGGCGGGTATCACGTCGCCCAGCTCGCCGAACTCCCGCGGCTGGATGCCGAAGGTGTCCAGGGCGTGCCCGCTGACGGTGTCGACACCCTCCAGCAGCCAGAGCAGCCCGATCCAGCCCAGCATCAGGAAGATCGCGGGCTTCGCGCGGCTCATCGGCGGGCCTTTCTCTGCTTCGTTCCGGCTGCTTCCCGGTGCGGCGGGGCCAGGGGGTTCATGAGGGAGAACGGCCGTGACGGGCCGGCGGTTCCGGCGGATAGGCTCGATGTCGTGGAGCCTTCGCCCATCGATACCAGTCAGCAGGACCCAGGTCGGCGCCGTCCGTGGGTCGTCGGGATCTCCGGCGCCTCCGGGACGCCGTATGCCGCGTCCGTGCTGCGCGGGCTGCTCGCGGCGGGGGAGGCGGTGGACCTGGTCGTGAGCCGGGCGTCCCGGCTGACCCTGCTCGACGAGACCGGGATCGCGTTCCGGGACGCCCACTGGCGGGCGGACCTGCGGGAGTGGCTGGCGCGCGGCGCGGACGGCAAGCCGGAGACGTTCGCGGTGCACGAGACGGAACTCGCCGATGTGCGGTACTGGCCGGCCGGTGATCTGGCGGCGGGTCCTTCGTCCGGGTCGTATCCGGCGAAGGGCATGCTGATCGTCCCGGCGAGCACGGCATGTGTCGCCGGGGTGGCGCTCGGACTCTCGAAGGATCTGCTCCAGCGGGTGGCGAGCGTGACGCTCAAGGAGCGCAGGCCGCTGGTGGTCGCGGTGCGGGAGACCCCGCTGAACGGGCCGACGCTGAAGCATCTGGTGTCGCTGGACGAGGCGGGCGCCGTGGTGCTGCCCGCCTCCCCGGCGTTCTACGCGGGCGCGAGGCACATCCAGGATCTGGTGGACTTCGTCGCCGGCCGGGTGCTCGACGCGGCGGCTGTGCCGCACGGTCTGTACCGGCGTTGGGAGGGGGAACTCGGGGGAGCCTCCTAGGGGGAGGCTCCCGCCGCGCCCTAGCGCTTCTTGGCGGCGGCGCGGCCGAGGCGGCGCCGGGCCCGCGGGGCGGCGGGCTGGTGGTGGGCACGTGAACGATTGGCCTGGTCCTGCAGCTCGCGCATGCGGGCGTAGGCCATCTCGATCGAGTACACGGTGACAACTCCTGTGAAGATCGTCGTTGATCATTTGGAAGAATCACAAGGCATCGAGCCCTGTATGCCTTAGATTCTACATGCAGGATCCGAAATTGCGTAAAGATTGGAAGGCTAGAGGGCATGGACGCGGTGGATAGGCAGCTCATCCAGGCACTTCGCGAGAACGGGAGGGCCTCCTACGCGGAGCTCGGCCGCCTCGTCGGCCTCTCCGGGCCCAGCGTCACGGACCGGATCAACCGCCTCGAAGCGGCCGGTGTGATCACCGGGTACCGCGCGACGGTCGACGCCAAGTCCCTCGGGCTCGGCGTCACGGCACTGGTCGGCATCTCCCTCTCGGACGCCGCCGACCACGAGGACGTCGCACGCCGGCTGCGCGACCTCGCCGAGATCGAGGACTGCTGGTTCATCGCCGGCGACGACTCGTACATGCTCAAGGTGCGGGTCGGTGACATGGACGGCCTGGAGACGATCATCCGGCGGCTGTCCGGCACCAAGGGCGTCTCCCGTACCCGCACCACCATCGTGCTCTCCACCAAGTGGGAGAACCGCGTCGGCGAGCTTCCCGAGGAGGTCGAATAGCGGCCGTCGCCTCCCGGCCGTGGCTGCGCGGGGCGGGGCGCCGCAGGGGGCTCCGCCCGTGCCGTTGACGGGGGAGTAGGCTCGGGCAGGCCCGTTTCCGGCACCGAAACGGGACAGATACGGCAGAGAGTGGGAGGCGACCGGATGGCTGCGTCGATGGATGTGGGCCTCAAGCGCGAGCTGGAGGCGAAGGTCCACGCCGGGGAGCGGCTGACCCGCGAGGACGGCATCGCCCTCTACGAGTCCGACGACCTGGCATGGCTCGGCGGCCTCGCACACGAGGTGCGCACCCGCAAGAACGGCGACGTCGTCCACTTCAACGTCAACCGTCACCTCAACATGACCAACGTGTGCACCGCGTCGTGCGCCTACTGCTCGTTCCAGCGCAAGCCGGGCGAGAAGGACGCGTACACCATGCGCATCGAGGAGGCCGTCCGCCTCGCCAAGGCGATGGAGAACGAGAACCTCACCGAGCTGCACATCGTCAACGGCCTGCACCCGACGCTGCCGTGGCGCTACTACCCCCGGTCGCTCAGCGCCCTCAAGGAGGCGCTGCCCGACACGGTCTCCCTCAAGGCGTTCACCGCCACCGAGATCCACCACTTCGAGACCATCTCCGGCCTGTCGGCGTCCGAGATCCTCGACGAACTGATCGACGCGGGCCTGGAGTCGCTGACCGGCGGCGGCGCCGAGATCTTCGACTGGGAGGTGCGGCAGCACATCGTCGACCACGCCACCCACTGGGAGGACTGGTCGCGGATCCACCGCCTCGCGCACGAAAAGGGCCTCAAGACCCCGAGCACGATGCTCTACGGGCACATCGAGGAGCACCGCCACCGCGTCGACCACGTCCTGCGCCTGCGTGAACTGCAGGACGAGACGGGCGGCTTCCAGGTCTTCATCCCGCTGCGCTACCAGCACGACTTCGTGGACATGAAGGACGGCAAGGTCCGCAACCGGCTCCAGGCGCGCACGACCATGGCCAGCGGTGCCGAGGCGCTGAAGACCTTCGCGGTCTCCCGCCTCCTCTTCGACAACGTCCCGCACGTCAAGTGCTTCTGGGTGATGCACGGCCTCCAGACCACCCAACTCGCCCTCCAGCACGGCGCGGACGACATGGACGGCTCGGTCGTCGAGTACAAGATCACGCACGACGCCGACAACTACGGCACGCCGAACAAGCTGACCCGCGAGGACCTGCTCGACCTGATCCGCGACGCCGGATTCCGTCCCGTCGAGCGCAACACCCGCTACGAGGCGATCCGCGAGTACCCGGGCCCCGACCCGGACCGCCGCGAGTCGCCGCAGGCCATGCGTCTGTGACCTGCTGACCCGCTGACCTGCGCCCCCGGCCCGGCCGGGGGCGTTGTCAGTGGTCGGCGTTAGGGTCCAGGACATGAGCGTGCGCTACGACCTGGACCCCTCCGTCACCCCGGAACTGCGCGACGGACTGCTCACCCTGTGGGCGGACGTCTCCAACGCCGGCGGCGCGGTCGGCTTCGTCCCGCCGGTGACACCGGAGGAGATACGCCCCGACCTGCTCCGGCATCTGACGGCGATGGCCGAGGGCCGCGAGCGCCTGGTGGTGGGCCGCGACGCGGACGGCAGGGTGCTGGCGACGGCGTTCCTGGCGCTCAACTCCCACCGCCTGATGCGGCACTGGCTGTGGGTCTACACCGTGATGGTCCACCCCTCCCTCCAGGGGCAGGGCGCGGGCCGCGCGCTGATGGACGCGGTCGACGACGCCGCCCGGAGCATCGACGGCATCACCGGCATCCGCCTCACCTGCCGTGGCGGCACCGGCATATCGCGCTTCTACGCCGCGTGCGGCTACAAGGAGGTCGGCCGGGTGCCGGGCGCGATCAAGGTCGCCGACGACGACTTCCGCGACGACATCACGATGTGGCGTGAGCTGCACTGACCGGGCCTGCGGGTAACAGCCCCCGGGGGGACGGAAGATCGCGAGTGGCGCTGTGCTTGACTGGTTGGCGACCCTTTGGTTGCCGTTGAGAAGAAGGTTCCGCCCCGTGAGCAGCCCCAAGTTCGCCACACTCCGCTACACCGCACTTCGCATCGGCCTCTTCATCGCCTGCTTCGCGCTGGTGTGGGTGCTGGCCTACTTCCGGATCATCCCGCTCGGCGTCGGCAGCGCGAACACCATCTGGCTGCTGCTGCTCGCCATCGTGATCTCCGCGCCGCTCAGCTTCGTGCTGCTGCGCAAGCAGCGGGACGCGATGTCCGTGCAGATCGTCGACAAGGTCGACCGCCAGCGCGAGCGCCTCGCCGCCAACCGCAGCCAGGAGGACGGGCTCCTCTGACCCGGACCGCGCCCGCCGCACCGGAAGCGGACGGCCGGGCGGGACGGAAGGCGGGCGGCGGCGGCCCGTCCCGCTGACGGCCGGATTGTCGGCCACCTCACACTCGCGCACCAACACAGGCGCCTCACCGTGGAGTTTCCCCTCCGCGGTGGGGCGCCTGCCGTTTTCGTCCCGCTCGGTATTGCCCTGCCCAAAGATTTTCTTTGAGTTCCCCAAAGTTCGAGTGTTAACGTACTTGTCATGAAGACAGCAGCCGCGCCCTCGTTCCCCGTGAGCGCCCCGCTCGTGGCGCGCCTGCACGTCGATCTTTGCCGCTGTCTGTCCGCGGCCTGTTGCCGCCGCTGACCATGCTCACCGCGGCCGGAGATCCGCGTTACGGACCTCCTGGCGCTCTTCCGCCGTTTTCCCGACGTCTGACCTGTCACCGGAGTGTGTCCGTTGTCCACATCTGAGACCGCTGTGTCCGAAGAGGCCCCCAAGGCATCCAAGTCCTCCCGAATACCGAAGATTCCGTTCTGGATCCAGATCCTGGCCGGCCTCGCCCTGGGCGTGCTGCTCGGCTGGATCGCCAAGAGCAATGACGTCGGCTGGCTGACGTCCACCCTCGAGCACGTCGGCGACCTCTTCATCCAGCTGCTGAAGCTGGCCATCGCCCCGCTGGTCTTCTTCGCCATCCTGGTGTCGATCACCAACCTGCGGCAGGTCAACAACGCCGCCAGGCTCGCCACCCGCACCCTGCTGTGGTTCATGGCCACCTCGCTGATCGCCGTCGCCATCGGCCTGGTCATCGGCCTGCTGACCAACCCCGGCGCGGGCACCGGCCTGACGCCCAAGGACGGCAAGGCGCCCGAACACGCCGGTTCCTGGATCGACTTCCTCACCGGCATCGTGCCCACCGACATCGTCACGCCGTTCACCGAGCTGCAGGTCCTGCAGATCGTCTTCATGGCCGCCGTCGTCGGCATCGCCGCGCTCAAGCTCGGCGACAGGGCCGAACCGGTCCTCAAGATCAGCCGGTCCGCGCTGGAACTGCTCCAGAAGGCCCTGTGGTGGGTCATCCGCCTCGCCCCGATCGGCACCGTCGGCCTCATCGGCCACGCCATCGCGACGTACGGCTGGAACCTCATCGGCAAGTACGCGACCTTCACCGTCGACATCTACGTCGGCTGCGCCATCGTCCTCTTCGGCGTCTACCCGCTGCTGCTCTCGACGGTCGCCAAGGTCAACCCGCTGCAGTTCTTCAAGGGCGCCTGGCCCGCCATCCAGCTGGCCTTCGTCTCCCGCTCCTCGGTCGGCACCATGCCGGTCACCCAGAAGGTCACCGAGCGCCTCGGCGTGCCGAAGGAGTACGCCTCCTTCGCGGTGCCGTTCGGCTCGACGACCAAGATGGACGGCTGCGCCTCGATCTACCCGGCGATCGCCGCGATCTTCATCGCCCAGATCTTCGACGTCCCGCTGGGCATCGGCGACTACGTCCTGATCGCCTTCGTCTCGGTCATCGGCTCCGCCGCCACCGCCGGCCTCACCGGCGCGACCGTCATGCTGACCCTGACCCTCTCCACCCTGGGCCTGCCCCTGGAGGGCGTCGGCCTGCTGATGGCCATCGACCCGATCCTCGACATGATGCGCACCGCCACCAACGTCGCGGGCCAGTCGGTGATCCCGATCCTGGTCTCCGCCAAGGAGAAGATCCTGGACCGCGACGCCTACGCACAGGCGCACGGCAGCCGTCTTGAGGACGACGCCGCCGACGGCGCGGACGAGCAGGTCTCCGCCCCGGAGCCGGTCCCCGCGTAATTCCGGCCCGCCGCACGGCTGCGCCCCGACCCCTGACGCTCGACGGGTCGGGGCGCAGCCGTGTCCGCGCTCGCTCCGGAAGGCCGGCGCGGTGCGTCAGTCCGCCGGGAACCGGGCGACGTACGCGTCGAAGGGCTCGATGCCCACCTCGGCGCGCAGTGCGTCCATGCGCTCGGGCTCCTCGCAGGGCCACGGCAGGGGCGAGCCGTCCCGCACGCCGGCGATCTGGGTGCCGTAGACCTGCTTGCGCCCCTCGTTGACCAGCGTGCGGTCACGCAGGAAGGCCAGCTCGCGGGGGCCGGCCGCGCCCGCCGCCACCGCCTGCTCCATCAGACGGAGCGCCCGCCGCTGGACGTCGAGCTGCCGGTCGGCGTGCTGCGCGATCAGCCACGCCGCACGCGCCGCGTCCTCGCCGACCAGTTCCGCCGTCGGCCAGCCGCACTCATCCATGATCGCGTTCAGCCGGTCGCCGTGCCGGGCGGTCAGCCGCCGCCACGCCAACTGCCCCGCCGGGTCCTCACCGTTCGCGTGCACCGAGGCCCGCTGGTCCGCCGCGGCCATCCGCACGAGCTCATCCGTCAGTGCGGCAATATCCTGCGCCACTCTCAACTCCCTGGTCAGACAGTTGTGTTGTACCGATCGCAGGCAACCCTAAAGGCGCAAACCACCCACAAAGATCGTTCGGGAGAAGGGTGACGGGGGCCCCTGGGGGCGGAGATAATGGATCGGAAGCCGGGGCGGGACCGCTGGAACAGTCACCGCCCCGGAGCCCCGTCGGCCCCGGGCCCCCGCGCACCCGATCGGCCCGCGCTCCTCAACTCCCCACTCCCGCCCCCTCCGCCCCTGTGTGCTCCAGGATGGCCGTCGCGAGAGGGGTGTGTACGGCTGGGGGGAGTGCGTGGCCCATGCCGGGGATTTCGGTGAGGTGGGGGGTGTTGAGGCACTGGGCGATGTGCTGGGGGTGCGGGGGCGGGAAGACCGGTTCGGCGGTGGCGGCGATGACGAGGGTGGGGACGCGGTTGGCGGCCAGGGCTTCGGTGCGCAGCATGCCGGCGTCGTCGGCGGTGCCGTGGGCGGTCGAGGTGGCGTAGCGGCCGGTGTGTTCGATGATGCGGCGTTCCTGGGCGCGGAAGTACGCGGCGTCGAAGGGGAGCCGGCCGCCGTTGAGGACCCGCCAGTGCTGGGTGCGGCGGTCGAGTTCGGCCTCCAGGCCGTGGTCCTCGACGGGTCTGGCCCACATCTCCAGTACCTCGGGCGCGATGCCGGGGAGGTCGGCGACGGGTGTCTCGGCGCCGTCCGGGGCGGTGTACGGGCGGGTGCTCAGGGCCATGGTGCACATGAGGGTGGCGCTGAGGAACCGTTCGGGACGGTCGGCGAGTGCCATCTGCGTCAGCATGCCGCCGAGGGACATGCCGACGATGTGCGCGCGGTCGATGCCGAGCCCGTCGAGGACGGTGATCACGTCCTGGGCGAGGTCGGCGATGCGGTACGGGTTGTCGGCGAACGACCAGGTGGAGCGGCCGGTGTCGCGGTGGTCGTAGCGGATCACGCGGTGCCGGGCGGCGAGCGCTTCGACGAATGGGTCGGGCCAGCCGAGGCCCGATGCCTGGGCGCCCATGACCAGCAGCAGCGGGGGAGCGTCGGGGGCGCCGTGCTGTTCGGTCCACAGGCGGACACCGGGGGCGGCTTCGATGAACTGCTGCATGGGTGGGCCTCCTGGGCGTCGTCAACGTAACGAGACGTATCGTCTCGCAGTGGCTGGTCAGCGTCAAGGGAAAGGATGTGCGGGCGGAAGATCGTAAACTTCCCTTGCGGTAAAGGGGTGGGACGGAAGGACATTCGGCGTGGGTGCGGTGAAGGGCAAGCGGGTACCGCGAGCGGTGCGCGAGCAGCAGATGATGGACGCGGCGGTGACCACCTTCGCGCGGCGCGGGTACCGGGCCGCATCGATGGACGAGATCGCCGAACTGGCCGGGGTTTCCAAGCCCTTGGTCTACCTCTACCTGCACTCCAAGGAAGAGCTGTTCAGCGCGGTCATCCGGCGCGAGTCGGCGGCGCTGGTCGAGGCCGTCACCGCGGCCGTCGAGCCGGACGTGGCGGCCGACCGGCAGCTGTGGAGCGGCCTGAAGGGCTTCTTCGCGCACACCGCTGAGCACCCGGACGGCTGGGCGGTGCTGCACCAGCAGGCGCGTACGCAGGGCGAGCCGTTCGTGCGCGAAGTGGCCGTGATGCGGGCCGAGATCACCGAGTTCGTGACGGGACTCATCGCCGCCGCGGCCCAAGAGGCGGGCTGTGAAGGCGAGTTGGCCGACCGCGAGGTGGCCGGTCTGGCGCACGCGCTGGTCGGCGCGGCCGAGTCACTGGCGGAGTGGGTCAACGTGCCCGCGGACGGGGACGCCGCCGGGGAGCGGGAGCAGCCGTCGGCGAAGGAAACCGCGGCCACCCTGATGAACTTCGCCTGGGCCGGCCTGGGCCGCTTGATGGGCGGCGAACGCTGGGCCCCCGGCACCCCCGGCCCGGCCACGGCACCGTAGTCCGGCCTGCCCGATCCGCCCGGCTTGCCCGGCCTGCAAGGGCCCACCCCACCTCTCAGCGCCCCACCTCCAGCCACCCGTCGAGGTGGACGCGCCCCGCACCCCCGCCGCCCGCCCCGTCACCGCTCAACTGGAAGACACAACCGCCGCCGGTACCGCTACCACCTCCGCTACCGCTACCGGCCACGTCCCGCCGCCCGTAGGACACCGTGGCCGGGAGCAGCACCGGAGCGCGGAATTCCGCGCCGATGCGGAGCGGGCCCGCGCCCGGCGGTACGGCATCGGCGGCGCAGCGGGCGAACGTCCACATGCCGTGCGCGATGGCGCGCGGGAAGCCGAGTGGCCGGGCGGTGAGCGGGTGGAGGTGGATCGGGTTGTAGTCGCCGGAGACCGCGGCGTGCCGGCGGCCGAGGTCGGCGGCCAACTGCCAGGTGGTGTGCGGCGGCGGCCCCGCGGGCCGCGCACCGTCACCGTCGGCCGTCTCCACCGTGGCCCGGTGGGCTTCCGGGACGCGGTGCCGCGCCAGATAGCTGCTCCGGTCGCACCACACGAGCACGCCGTCGCGGCGCGCCTCGGTGATCAGTACCGCTTCCGTCCCGCGCCGGTGCGCCCGCAACTCCTCGGCATACACGGTGAGTTCGAGTGCGTCCGTGACCCGCAACGTGTCCCACTGCCGGATCTCGATGCCGGTGTGGACGAGTCCCAGCAGCGGCAGCGGGAAGCGGCGGGCGCTCATCAGCCGGGCGGCCAGCGGGAATCCGGTGATGTGCGGGTAGGTGACCGGCAGCGTGCCGTCGGCCCGGAAGCCGCAGACCTGCGCGTACGCGGCGACCTTCGCGGGGTCGGCCCGTACGGCGGGCTGTACGAGCCGGGCGCCGGGCAGCGTGGCGTCCGGGCGCGGTCGCTTGCCGATGCCGGTCAGGACGCCCTTGCCGAGCGCGGGCATCAACCGGGGCGCGCGGCGCAGGACGGTGGCCGTCGGCCGGGCGGCGGCCATCAGGCACCCAGCAGGCTCTGGCCGCAGACCCGCACGGTCTGGCCGTTGACCGCGGACGAGGCGGGGCTCGCCAGCCAGGCGATGGTCTCGGCGACGTCGACCGGCTGCCCGCCCTGCCCGAGCGAACTCATCCGGCGGCCGGCCTCCCGGATGAACAGCGGGACCGCGGCGGTCATCTTCGTCTCGATGAAGCCCGGGGCCACGGCGTTGACGGTGACGCCGTGTTCGGCCGCCGCGCGCGGGGCCAGCGAGCGCACCAGGCCGATGATGCCGGCCTTGGCGGTGGCGTAGTTGGTCTGTCCGGTGTTGCCCGCGATGCCGGCGATGGACGCGGTGCCGATGATGCGGCCGGTGCCGCGCCGCAGCGCGCCCGCCGACAGCAGGTGGTCGGTGGTGCGCAGCACGGCGCCGAGGTTGACGTCCAGCACGGAACTCCAGCGCTCTTCGGTCATGTTGGCGAGCCGCCGGTCGCGGGTGATGCCGGCGTTGTGGACGAGGATGTCGAGGCCGTCGGGCGGCAGGGCCCCCGCGATCACCGCGCCCGCGTCGTCGGCGCTGATGTCCAGCGGGAGTGCGCTGCCGCCGAGCCGGGCGGCGACGGCCTCCAGGTCGCCGGCGGCCCGCGGCACATCCAGGCAGACGACCCGGGCGCCGTCCCGCGCCAGTGTCTCGGCGACCGCCTCGCCGATGCCCCGCGCGGCCCCGGTGACCAGGGCCGTAAGGCCGGCCAGCGGCCGTTCCCAGTCGTCCGGCACGACGGCACCGCCGGCGCCGACCGTGATCACCTGACCGCTGACGAACGCGGACCGCGGCGAGAGCAGAAACCGCAGCGTGGACTCGGCGGCATCGGCCGACCCCGGTGCCACGCGCACGAGTTGGGCGGTACGCGCCCGCCCGGCCTCCTTCCCCAGCGACCGCACGAACCCCTCCAGCCCCTGCTGCGCCGCGGCCTGATGGTGGTCGAGCGGATCGGGCGCGCTGCCCAGCACCACGAGCCTGGCGTCGTCGGCGAGCGCCCGCATGGCCGGATGCAGCGCACCGTGCACCGCGCGCAGGCCGTCCAGGCCGTCGACTCCCGTGGCGTCGAGCACGACACCGGCGTAACGGGCGTCGGCTGCACCGGTCTTGGGGCTGGTGTGGACGGTGAGGCCGGTGCGAGCGAGTACGGCGGCGGGGTTGGCGGCCGATGTGCCCGCCGTCAGCCGCAGGACGGGCCCGTCCAGAGCGGTGCGCCCGGGTTCCCAGCGCCGCAGTGGGACCGGCTGCGGCAGCCCGACCCGACGAGCGAGGAAGCGACCGGCCCCGGAATTGCTCAGACGAAGGTAGCGATCGGGCATTGGCCAACTCCTGGTCCTCGCGTAAATTTACCAGGAAGTAAGGTTACTGTCGGGTCAGGAGTTGGTCGAGAACGAACCTCAGGATCCCGCAACCGGCCGCGCACCACAACGAGTTGGGGCCAAGGCGAGCAACCGCACCCCGGACGCCCCGCACGCCCTGCACGTCCCATCCCCGGCAGCAACTCCGCACAGGAGCAGGCCCACCGCCCCGCAGCCGCCATCGAGACCGAGTGGGTCGGAGGGGCCGTACCGGGGTGCTCCCCGCAGCGACAGGTGCCAACGCCGGGGTGCCGTCGACACGTACCCGAGGGCACATGCGTCGAGGAGACACCCCGGTACGGCCCCTCCGACCCCCCACCCCCCCCCCGCCCCCCCCCCCCCCCCCCCCCCCCCCCCCCCCCCCCCCCCCCCCCCCCCCCCCCCCCCCCCCACCACCCCCGCCCGGCGAACGCGCCCGCACCACCGCACCACCGCACCCCACCCCACCCCACCCCCGAGGCGACCGCACCCACCCCAGACGAGGAGCCGCTGGTGACCACCCAGGAAAGTGCACCGCCCCAACCCCCGCTCGTCGCCCCGCAGAAGACGGTCAGGGACGGCACCGTCCGCGAGGTCACCGTCCCCCCGCTGGCCCCGCCCCTCACCCACGGCTCACTCGGCGACCTCCCGTTCGCCAACGCCGCCGATTCCCCCGACGACGTGGCGCTCGCCCGCAAGCGGCCCAGCACCGGCGCCACCTGGCACGACGTGACCTGCGCCGAGTTCGCCACCGAGGTGCGCGCCGTCGCCAAGGGCCTGGTCGCGCACGGCCTGCGCCCCGGCGACCGCCTCGCGATCATGGCCCGCACCACTTACGAGTGGACCCTCGTCGACTTCGCGGCCTGGGCCGCAGGGCTGGTCACCGTCCCCGTCTACCCCACCTCGTCAGCCCTCCAGACGCAGTGGATCCTGCACGACTCCGGCGCCACCGCCTGCGCGGTCGAGAACGTCGAACAGGCCCGCCTGATCAGTGGCATCCGCACCGGCCTGCCAGGACTCGCGAACCTGTGGCAGTTCGACACCGGCGCCGTGTCCCAGCTCGTCTCCGCGGGCCGCGACCTCCCGGACTCCGCGGTCGACGAGCGGCGCGCGGCCGTCGCCCCCGACGCCATCGCGACCCTCATCTACACCTCGGGCACCACCGGACGCCCCAAGGGCTGCGTCCTCACCCACGCGAACTTCTTCGCCGAGGTCGACAACGCCGTGGAACTGCTGCACCCGGTGTTCACGTCGGTCAGCAAGGACCCGGCGTCCACCCTCCTCTTCCTCCCGCTGGCGCACGTCTTCGGCCGGATGGTCGCCATCGGCTGCCTGCGCGCCCGGGTCCGCCTCGGCCACGCCCCCAGCATCCAGACCGACGACCTCCTCGCCGACCTGGCGGGCTTCCGGCCGACGTTCCTGCTCGCCGTCCCGTACGTCCTGGAGAAGGTCTTCAACACCGGCCGCGCCACCGCCGAGAAGATGGGCCGCGCCGCCTCCTTCGACCGCGCCACCCGCATCGCCCGTGCGTACGGCGAGGCGGTCGAGGCCCAGGAACACGGCACGGGCAAGGGCCCAGGACCCGGCCTGCGGGCGGCCCGCAAGCTCTACGACCCGCTGGTCTACCGCCGCATCCGGGCCGCACTCGGCGGCCGGGTCCGCCACGTGATCTGCGGCGGCTCCCCGCTGGGCCGCCGCCTCGCCGGTTTCTACTCCGGCGCCGGCATCGAGATCTTCGAGGGCTACGGCCTGACGGAGACCACCGCGGCGGCGACCGTCACCCCGCCGCTGCGCCCCCGCATCGGCACCGTCGGCTGGCCGCTGCCCGGCACCGGGGTGCGGATCGCCGACGACGGCGAGGTGCTGCTGCGCGGCGGCCAGGTGTGCGCCGGCTACTGGGACGCGTCCCGGGCGGCGGCCGTGCCGGTCACCGACCGCGGCTGGTTCGCCACCGGCGACCTCGGCGCCCTCGACGCGGACGGCTACCTCACCATCACCGGCCGCAAGAAGGAGATCATCGTGACGTCCGGCGGCAAGAACGTCGCCCCCGCGCCCCTGGAGGACCGCCTGCGGGCCCACCCGCTGGTCGGCCAGTGCCTGGTCATCGGCGACGACCGCGCGTACATCACCGCCCTGATCACCCTGGAGCCCGACGGCCTCGCGCACTGGCGCCAGATGAAGAAGAAGCAGGACGTCCCGCTCGCCGAACTGATCCACGACGACCGGCTGCGCGCCGACCTCCAGCACGCCGTCGACGACGCGAACGAACTGGTCTCGCGCGCCGAGTCGATCCGCCGCTTCGCCGTACTCCCCAAGGAGTTCACCGAACGGTCCGGCCACCTCACCCCGTCGCTCAAGATCCGCAGGGCCGCCGTCACCCGCGACTACGCCGCGGAGATCGAGGCCCTCTACGCGTCCCGCTGACACCGCCCACGGACCGCACGGGCCCCACCGGCCCCACTCGTCCCGCACCGCACCTGACTCCGGCGTAAGAAACCCGTCGTCTCCTCTGGAGCCAGGCCCCGCGGCGCGTCAGACTGGAAGCCCCGTGTCACCTCTGTGGGGGAGGTGGCACGGGGGCTTCGCACCGTCCGGGCACGCCGCCGCCTCCGCGACCTCGCACCACACGGTCTTGCCCCCGTCCGCAGGCCACACCCCCCACCCCAGCGATACGGCCTCCAGCAGCGCTATCCCGCGCCCACCCTCCTCGTCCCGCGCGGCCGACCGCCGCACCGGCACCCCGTACGGATCCGGATCCGCCACCTCGATCCGGATCCGCCCGTCCCCCTCCCCACGCACCCGCACCGTGACCGGCGCCCCCTCCCCGACATGCACAATCACGTTGCTCAGCAGCTCACTCACGCACAACTGCGCCGTCCCGCCCGCGTCCCCGAGGTACCGACGCAGCACCCGCCGCACGCCCCGCACCGCCCCCGGAACCGCGAGCAGCTCGATGACCAGCGTCGTCCTCACCGCGCCGCGGCCTTCCGCAGCGCATCGGCCAGCCGC
Source organism: Streptomyces sp. NPDC048644 (assembly GCF_043199105.1). Taxonomy (NCBI): domain Bacteria; kingdom Bacillati; phylum Actinomycetota; class Actinomycetes; order Kitasatosporales; family Streptomycetaceae; genus Streptomyces; species Streptomyces sp. NPDC048644. The sequence continues at coordinate 496,149 of NZ_JBICVO010000005.1, read as the reverse complement.
AGCGCCGTCGCCGCATTGCAGTTACCGAGCGCGACGAGCGGCGCGTGATAGGCCCCCGCGAACGCCGGCAGATCGATTCCGAGCGACGGCAGAGTGATCCCGTGCGCCCCCAGCGCACCCCGTAGCGCCTCGGCGCACTCCTGCACGTCATCGGGGTCGGGGGAGGGACGGTTGTGGTGCTCGGACATGGCAGACACCTTCCTGTGCGCATCGTGACGAACCGCTCACAGCGTGCCGTCACGCGGAGTAGCGTGGGAAGGGAATCGGGCCCCACTGCGCATACCGTGGAACGGTGAACCATGCCTGCACCTAAGAACATTGACGGGTCATCCAGCGTCCCCGCCTTCTACGGCAAGGAGTTGCGCTGGAAGCGGGAGAGGGCGGGCCGCACCCTTCAGGAGACCGTCGAAGGCAGCTTCTTCGCCCCGAGCTACCTCAGCGAGATCGAACGCGGCACCCGCCGCATGCCGCTGGAACTCGCCCGCCACGTCGACCGTTTCCTGGAGACGGACGGCTTCTTCGAACGACGCTGCGAGGACGTACGGAAGGCGCGCCAGGGTGCGCACGCGGAGTACTTCGCGGCCATAGCTGATTCGGAGAAGCGGGCGCGGACCATCGAGCGATGGAGCAACGCGCTTATCCCCGGCCTGCTCCAGACCGAGGCGTACGCCCGCGCGGTCATCAGGGCCACTCATCCGCTGGACCTGCCGGAAGAGGTCGAGGCCAAGGTGCGCGCCAGGTTGCAGCGAGCGGAACTCTTCGACAATCCGAAGAAGCCGGAGTACTGGGTCATCCTGCACGCATCCCTGGTGCGAGACCCTGACCCGCTGCTGGCACCATCTGAAATGGCCGAACAGCTGGTCCGCATCGCTGACTTGGCGCGCTCCGGCAGGGTGGTGACACAAGCCCTCCCGTGGAATGCAGCGACCCGGCCCTTTACGGAGTTGTCGCTCATGTTCATGGAGTTCGATGACGCACCGCAGTTGGTCTACGCGGAGGGGCCCTATCACGGCCAGATCATCGACGATCCGGCCCTCGTGAAGCAGTACCGCAAGGCATACGATCGGCTCAGGGCCGCCGCGCTGTCTCCGGAGGCGTCCCTCGCCATGATCGACGAAGCGGCAGAGGATTTCCGAAATGGCAAGCAAAGGAACTGACTTGAGCGCGGCCTACTGGCGTAAGAGCAGCTACAGCAACGGCGACGGCGGCGACTGCATCGAGGTGGCCGAGGGGTTCCTCGGGGACGCCCACTGGCGCAAGAGCAGCTACAGCAACGGTGATGGCGGCGAGTGCATCGAGGTCGCCGACAACCTCCCCGGCCTCGTCCCCGTCCGCGACTCCAAGGCGGCCCCGGGCGGCCCGGCGCTCATGATCCCGGCAGCCGCCTGGCACCACTTCGTCACGGCGGTCAAGGCCGACGGGCTCAGCGCGTAGGCAATCCCCGAGCGACGCGAAGGACCCCCGATCGGCTGCGGCCACGGGGGTCTTGGCGTATAGAAATGACCCGCAAGTCGGTTTCCCGTTCTCTCAACAATCCCTGCTTGACCCTCTGTTGGAGGACCGCAAGGATCGACCTGGACGCGACGCATCGGCGTCGTGCGAAGTGGGGGTAAGTATGACCATGCAGCTCACCAAACTGGTCAGCACGTGCGATTACGACAACTGTCCCACCCTGTACGCCACCGACCGGGGGACGTTTTTGGTGCAGGGGGAGACGCCGACTGACCATGGCCTGGAAATTCCCGGCCATGAAACCCTCGTGGAGATCCCCGTGGAACTCATCAGGAAGGCGATCCGTGGCAAGCTCATCTAGGACGCTGGGGGAGTACTTCGAGAGCTTCGGGCGGGAAGCGTTCAGGCTCGAAATGCTCGACGACTACGGCAAGTCGGGGAACACCGAAGCGTTCCAGACGTTTCTGGCGGGGAAGCCGCAGCCGGAGAACTACAACGAGCGCTGGGTGGCGGAGCTCCGCAAGCGCTCTGCCGGCGGCAAGAGGATTTACCGCGTGCATGTCCTTTCCCGGCCGCTGACGCCGTACCTCCAGTATGAACTCGGCTGGGCATACTGGAAGAACATGACCGGCGGGGAAGAATTCTTCATCCTCGACACCACGGAGCAGCCGAACCCGTTCGAAGGTGTGCCGGACTTCTGGCTCTTCGACTCCGAGTTGGTCGCCATGTTGAACTACGACGACGAGGGGGGCTTCTTGGGGCCGGAAGAGTTGCCGGCCGACAGGGCGCAGGAATTCATCGCGTACCGGGAGAAGGCGTTGGCTCTCGCCGAGCCCTTCCCTGACTGGTGGGCAAAGCACGGCCAGTGAATCGTGCACAGCTCGGGGCGGCGCTGCGGGCACTGCGAAAGGCGTCCGAGAAGGAGGCCAAGGCCGTGGCCCGCGGCGCAGTCATGTCGCCGTCCAAGCTGTCGAAGATCGAGAACGGCAGGCTGATCCCCAGCCCTCAGGACGTCGCGCGCATCCTGACGGCCATCGGCGTATCGGACGCGGTCAAGGTTGAATACATAGAAGCCTCGCGCGAGGCGACCACGGAGGCCGTTGCGTGGCGCCTGCTGAAACGATCGGGCATTCATAAGTCGCAGCAGGCGACGAGGGCTCTCGAAGCGCAGATGTCCACGTTACGGCTTTTCCAGCCCGCACTTGTCCCGGGACTGTTGCAAACGCCGGAGTATGTCCGGTGCGTTCTCTCGCGCCACGGGCTGTCCGAAGATTCCCTTCTGCGTACCATCAGTGGCCGGTTGGAACGGCAGGAAGTTCTCTACGACGCGGGCAAGGTGCTGCGCTTCATCGTCACCGAGCCTGTCCTGCGCTGGCGCTTGGTGCCCCCTCAAATGATGGCTGCGCAATTGGATCGCATCATTTCGATTTCACGACTCGCCCACGTGGACATTCGGGTCGTCCCTCTCGGGGTGCAACAGCACGACGTGCCGAGCCATTCCTTCGTGATCCACGACGAGCGCATGGTGGCGGTGGAAACGATGCACGCGAAGATGACGGTGACGGACCCCAGGGATGTGGAAATCTACGTCCGCAAGTTCGAGGGGTTCGAGCGGGTGGCGGTTTCCGGTGATGCCATGCGCATCATGATTGAAGGCATCCGGGACGACTTCTTGCGGGAACAGGAAAGCGGTCGGAGCGGGCCGGATTCGGGCGGAAGATGAACCGGGAAAACTCGTCCTCCGAGGAATGAGGAAGGTTCGTCATGCGCGAGAACGACCTGTATGTGCTGCCGCTCGACGGAGTGGAATTCGTCAGGGCGTGCGGCGGCAATACGCACCCCGACGGTGAATCCTGCGTCACGCTCGGCCGTATCCGCCCCGGAGTGTGGGCCGTCGCGGACAGCAAGCGGCCCGGGGCCGAACCGCTGCGGTTCACCACGGAGGAGCTGGAGGCGGCCGGTATCGACCCGGCTCGTTTCGGGCTCTCGGCCTGACGGTCGCCCGTTCGTCGGAAAGGGCGGCACGTTGCATCACCATGGGTATCTCTGGGTGGGGCCGAAGCGGCTCCCGGAGCGAGGGGCGAAGTCGTACGGGGCGGAGGGCGGCGGGGCGGACGGCGTCCATTTCGACCGCGAGGGCATCCGGAGGCCGCCGCCCGCGACGGAACCGGCGGCGACGAGCCCGCCGGACCTGATCGAGCGGTACCGGCGGGCCGCGGCGGAGTGGCGTACGAGCGAGGTGCCGCCGATCGAGGTCGCGCTGTGGCTCACCAAGCCGGCCACGACCATCCGGGGACCTGGCAGGACCCGGAGGGCGCCACGGCCTGGCTCGCCGGTCAACTTGCCACCCACGCCGCCAGGTTCGCGTCGGAGCAGGACCGCGAGGCCGTCCGTCTCTCGCTGAAGGTCGCCGCGGCCACCGACCGGCTCGCCCGCGGGCAGGACGTGGTGTACGGCTTCTACCTCGGACGCCCGCTGTTCCTGTCGCTGGGAGTGGTGACCTGCTCGCCGAACCGTATGCGTGCTGAACTGGGCTGCCCCTTGGGGAGGGACGGGCGGCGGAGGGCCGGGCCGTCAGCGGGTTCCGCTACGCCGTGACCCCGCCGCGAGCTCGCCGTCCCGTCCCCCGCTCGGACGTCCGTTGAGTCCTTCGACCACCGTCAGCAGGGACGTGTGGTCCAGGGCGCCGAGGCCCTGGGCGCGGGCGGCGGCGATGAGTTGGGTGACCAGGCCGGTCATCGGCAGGCTGACACCCAGTTCGCGGGCCGCCTGGCCGAGTATGCCCATGTCCTTGTGGTGCAGGTCGATGCGGAAGCCGGGGGTGAAGTCGCGGGCCAGCATGGAGGCGGCCTTGTGGTCCAGGATCCGGTTGGCGCCCCAGCCGTTGGCCAGGACCCGCAGGCCCTTGGTGCCGTCCACCCCCGCCGCTTCGATGACCACGATCGCCTCGGAGACGAGGGTGATGATGCCGCCGTGCAGGAGTTGGTTGGTGGCCTTGACGAGCTGGCCCGCGCCGTCGGAGCCGAGGTGGGTGATGACCGACCCCAGGGCGGACAGCAGCGGCTCGGCGGCGGCGAAGTCGGCCGCTTCGCCGCCCGCCATGATGGACAGGGTGCCGGCCACCGCGCCCGGTTCGCCGCCGCTCACCGGGGCGTCCAGGGGGCGAAGTCCCGCCGCGCGGGCGGCCCGTGCGACCTTGCGGCTGGTCTGCGGGGCGATGGTGCTCATGTCGATGAGCAGGGTGCCGGGGCGGGTGTGGGCGAGCACGCCGTCCGCGCCGAGCCACACCTCTTCGACGACCGGTGAGTCGGGGAGCATGGTCAGGACGGCATCCGCGTTCCGTACGGCGTCGCCGATCCGCTCGGCCGCCGCGCCGCCCGCGTCCACCAGGCGCTGCCGCGCGGCGGGTACGGGATCGACGCCGGTCACCCGGTGGCCCGCCGCGACGAGGTTGGCGGCCATCGGCGCGCCCATGACGCCAAGGCCGATGAAGGCGATCTTGCTCATGGTCTTCCTCCTTCTGTGGTACCGCTGTTCGCGCCGGCCGCCGCCGCGGGCGGACCGGCGCGAGAGGCATCGGCCCGCTCAGGCCAGATAGTCGTGGGCGACCTCGGGGACCGGGATGGTGACGTCGGCGAGGATGTGGTCGGCCGAGACCACCTCGCGTACGGGGAGGTCGGCCAGCGGAGCCGAGACGTGCTCGAAGAGCTGGAGGCGGGCGGGGGCGGTCCAGGCGCCGCGCACGGTGAAGTCGGTCAGCCGGATGCGCAGCAGCTCGCAGATGCGCTGGCCGCCGTCGTAGTGGGGCAGCACCTTGAGCATGTAGGTGGGGCCGCTCATGCCCGCCCGCACGGTGTCGAGGTTGAGCGGGCGGTGCTTGTAGCCCATGGTCGCGGTGGCGACCGGCAGCGTGCCGTAGTCCAGGCTGCCGACCAGCGTGTCGTTGTCGACGAAGAGGCGCGGCGAGCCGGCCTTCTTCGGGTACGCGGCGGTCTCCCGGCCCAGCGCGATGGCCGGGGCGTTGTCCAGGTAGAGGGCGTGCAGGTACGCGCCCGGCTTTCCTTCGTACGTCACCGGAATGACCTGGCCGCACTCGGTGAAGTCGCCCATCCCCGAGGTGTCGGGTGTCCGCATCACCTCGAACTTCACGAGGGGGTTGGCGGGGTCGACGGCGAGCGGCTCGGGGACGACGGCGCGCAGCGCGTCGGGGTCGGTCCGGTAAGTGATGTGCAGGTACTCGCGGTTGACGGCACGGTAGGGGCCGGGCGGGAACGCCGGGCTCGACAGGGGAGTGGCCGTTACCTGCTTGATGTCGTCGATGCGCATTGCCGTCACACTTCTTTCCGGGTTTTACGGGAGATCTGGAGAACACGTCGAGATCTGGAGAACACGTCCGGCCGGGGCGTGACAACGACGCTAGGCCGCATCGAGAGGCGGGAGAAATACGGAACGGACGCCATTTATGCTCGGTGTGTATGAATCTCGAACACGTCGAACTGCGGGTGCTGCGCGGCTTTTTCGCGCTGGCCGAGGAAGAGCACTTCTCCGTCGCCGCCGCGCGCTGCCGGGTGTCCCAGCCGACGCTGTCGCGCATGGTCGCCTCGCTGGAGCGTGACCTGGGCGTACGGCTCGTCGAGCGGACCACGAGGAGCGTGTCCCTGACCGCGGTCGGACGGCGGCTGTACGGGGATCTCGCCGGGGCGCTGGGGCAGCTCGACGCCGCGCTCCAGTCAGCGGGCGGCGCCGCGGAATTCCGTCTCGGATTTCCCTGGCTGCTGCCGCCCCAATGGCTCCGGTCCGTGCTGCCGGCCGTGGAGCGCAGCATCGGGATCGGCATCGACTTGCTGCGCAGGGACGAATTCCTGGCCGGGGTGGACCGGGGCCTCGTGGACGCCGCCGTCATTCACGGCACGGTCTCGCACCCGTCCCTGCGCACCGTCGAACTCTTCGAGGAACCCCGCATCGCCGTCGTCCCCCGCAGCGGCCCGCTCGCCCGCCGCCGCCGGCTGCGCTGGGCCGAAATCGCCGGCCATCCCCTCATGGTCATCGGCCGCGAAGGAACGGGGACGGTCGGCACGCATCTGTGGCCGGACGGCGAGCGCCCCGAAATCGCCCACGAATACCGGAACTTCGACGAGTGGCTGGCGGCGATAGCGGCGGGCCGCGGAATAGGGGTGGCCCCGCACTGCGCGAGGGAATACGGCCACCCCTCCGTCGCCTACGTCCCCCTCGCGGACGCGCCCCCGGTCCCCTTCACCCTCGTCCTGCCCGCCCGGGGAGCCCACCCGCTCGCGGAGCGCGTCGAGGCGGCGGCGCTGGCGGCGGTGCGGGCGGGCGGGGCGCCGGAGGCGGACGCCCGTCAGCCGTAACGACCTGGGGAGCAATAGTCCTCGGAAGAAGGAGCGGCCGTGCCGGACGCCGCGACGCCGAGGACTATTGCTCCCCAGGTCGTAAGGGAGTCGCGTGGGTGTCCGGCGGCCCGTCACGACCGCCGGACACCCATGGCGCGGCCTGGAAGGCCGACGCTTCGGCTGCGCTAGAACCCCACGTCCCGGCTGCGGAAGTCGTCCAGCGACTCGCGCCGCATGAGCAGCCGGGCCCTGCCGTTGTGGACGGCCACCACCGGGGGCCGGCCCACCAGGTTGTAGCCCGAGGCCATCGACAGCTGGTACGCGCCGGCCACCGGCACCGCCAGCAGGTCGCCAGGCCGGACGTCGGCGGGCAGCGGCACGTCGGCGGCCAGGACGTCGCCCGCCTCGCAGTGCCGCCCGACGACCGTCGCCTGGCACGTCGCGGCGTCCGGGCGGCGGCCGATCAGACGCGGCGCGTAGCGCACCCCGTAGAGCGCGGGGCGCGGGTTGTCGCTCATCCCGCCGTCGACCGCGACGAACACCCGGCCGCCGGTGCGCTTGACGGCCAGCACCCGGTACAGCGCGATGCCGGCCGGGCCCGCCACCGCGCGGCCCGGCTCGATGATCAGGCGGGGCACGGTGAGGCCGGCCGCCGCGCAGCTCTCGATGAGTTCGGCGCGCAGCTTGCGGGCCAGCGCCGTGAGGTCGAGTGCGGGCTCGCCGGGCCGGTAGGCGATGCCGTGGCCGCCGCCCATGTCCAGCTCGGGCAGCACCACGCCGTGCGTGTCGCGGATGCGGGCCATCAGCCCCACGACCCTGCGCAGCGCCGCGAGGTACGGCTTGACGCTGGTGATCTGGGAGCCGATGTGGCAGTGCAGGCCGGTCAGTTGGAGCTGCGGCTGGCCCATGATCCGGGCGATGGCGTGCTGCGCGGAGCCGTCGGTGAGGGACAGGCCGAACTTCTGCCCTTCGGTGCCGGTACGGATCTTCTCGTGGCCGCCGGCGGAGATGCCGGGGACGACGCGGACCATCACCTTCTGGTGGCCCTTGGGCCCGACCGCGGCGGCCAGGCGGGCGATCTCGGACGGGCTGTCGATGACGATCCGGCCCACGCCGAGCCGCAGCGCGGTCTCGATGTCGTGGGGCGACTTGGCGTTGCCGTGCAGCACGATCTGCTCCGGCGGGAAGCCGGCCGTCACCGCGAGTTCCAGTTCACCGGCCGAGCACACGTCGAGCCCGAGCCCTTCCTCGTCGATCCAGCGCACCATGGCGCGGGAGAGGAACGCCTTGGCGGCGTAGAGCACGTCGGCGTCGGGGAAGGCGTCGCGGTACATCCGGCAGCGGGCCCGGATCTCGCCCTCGTCCAGGACGTAGGCGGGGGTGCCGAAGCGGTCGGCCGTCTCGGTGAGGCAGACGCCGGCGACGGCCAGGCCGCCGTCCGGGAGCCGGGTGGTGGAGGCCGGCCAGACGGACAGGTCGTCGGCGTCGGCGGGGAGTTGGGGGAGGACTGCTGTGGTCATGGAGTGCGGCCCCTTCAGGCGGTCCTGGCCGCGGGCCGGCCGTTCGCCGACGGCCGGTACGGGACGGCGGGCGCGGGCGCGGCCTGGGCGGCGGTGAACGTCGGGTCGACGGTCAGCAGCCGCACGCCGAGCGGCCGGGTCATCGCGCGCAGGACGGGTCCTGAGAGCCGGATCCAGGGCTGGCCTGCGCCGAGCGTGCCGGTCAGGCGTTCCGGGCAGGTGAAGGCGACGGCGGTACGGGCGCCCAGCGGGGTGCGGAACAGACGCACCGCCACCCCCGCTCCTCCCGGCCGGACGGGCACGTACAGGGGTCCGGCCGGGACCGGTTCTTCCGGCTCGGGGTCGTCGGCGTACTCGTACAGGCACATGGGGTCTCCTGGGGATCACGGATGGTGCGCCCGGGGATGCGGGGAGGCAGCCCGTGGCGCGGCACCGAAGGTATCCCCGCCGTGCGGCGGTTTCGGCCCTGTCATGACGGGTCCTTGACGGCCCGCGCCCCGGCCCTTGCGGATCGCTGACGTCGGGGCGCGTGCGGCGTGCGCCGGGGCTGCGGCGGTCTGCGGAGGTCAAGATTCCGGCGACACCCAGCCGACGCGGTGGGCGAGCCACGCCCGGCAGGCCCAGGTCAGGGCGCCGAGGGTCAGCAGCACCACGGCGCCGGACACCGCGCCCCGCACGCCACGGCCTGGGCGTGCGCCGACGGCGGAACGGGCCGCCGTCCACGACAGGAGGGTGAGCGCGGGCAGGCCGAGCAGCATGCAGGGCAGCTCGACGTACAGCAGGCTGAGGTCGCGCTCCCCTTCGAACGCCCCGCGCAGCCCGGGGCGCGCGCCGTGGAGCCACGCCTGGAACCCGGTACCCGCCGCGAGCGCCGCCACCAGGCAGCCGGCCGCTCCTGCCCGTCCCGATTTCGCTTCCATGCCGGTCAGGACACCGTCCGTCCACGGGCAGTTCCCGCGGGCTCGTGCACCGGAAAGGGGCGGGTGTGGCGGGTGGGTACCGTTGTGGCGAGCGGTGGATGCCGGTTGTCGGTCAGGAGTCGGGAGAGTGGTGCGTGGTGCTGGCAGATCTGGGGTCCGTGGGAGTGGTGCTGCTCGGGATAGTGGTGCTGGTGGTCTACTTCCTGCCGTCCTACGTCGCGTTCTACCGGCGCATCGACAACCGGTGGCTGGTGCTCGTCATCAACGTGCTGTTCGGGGCCTCGTTCGTGGGCTGGCTGGTGGCGCTGTACCTGGCCATGCGGAAGGGGCGGGTCCAGCCGCAGGCGGCCTGACCGCGGGACGGGGCCGCCCGCCGCGGCAGCGCGCTACGGCGTCTCCCTGCGGCCCCGCGACTTCGGCTGCGGAGCGAGCAACTGCTCGCGGAGCGCCGTGAGTTGATGTGAGGTCTCCACCGCGCGGGTCTCGTCGAGCGTCGTCAGGGCGAGCAGCAGGGCGTCCGCGACGACCAGGCCGGTCAGTGATTCGGCGGTGATGCCGGTGGGGGTGTGCGGCGCGGTCAGCACCGCCTCGATGCGGCCCCCGAAGGTCTCCCCCAGCTCGTCGGTGACGAAGACGACCTTGGCGCCGACCGCGCGGGCCCGTTCCACCAGCACCGTGAACTCGTCCAGCGGGCGCCCGGGTTGGAAGACCACCACCGCGTCGCCGCGGCCCAGCGGGAGCAGCGCGTCGGCGAGCGCGAACCCGGTCGCGCCCAGGAAACGGGCCCGGCGGCCGGTCCTGGCGAGCATCAACGCGAGGTGGCGGGCGGCGAGTTCGGACGCCGCGACGCCGTAGCAGAACACCTCGCCCGCCGGGGCGAGCGCCGCCACCGCGCGCTGGAAGGACGCGGTGTCGGTCAGCCGCCTGGCGTGCCCGATGCGTTCCTCCGCCTCGTTGAAGACGTCGTCCCAGATGCCCCGCAGGTCCTGGCCGACGTGGGCGATGCGCTGCCGCAGCCGGACCTCGGGGGCGACAGACGTGGTGAAGTCGGCGGCCAGGTCGCGCTTGAGCGCGGGCAGGCCCGCGTAGCCGATGCGCTGGAGGGCGCGGACGACGGTGGCGTTGCTGGTGCCGCTGGCGCCGCCCAGCTCCTGGGCGCTGGCGAAGAGCAGCTGCTCGGCCTCGGCGCCTGCCAGGTACTGGGCGACGGCACGCTCGGACGTGGTCAGCCCGTCCCAGGCGTCGCGGACGGCGGCCCGCAGCCGGGTGAGACCGGTGCCGCCGTCCGCGGGGTGCGGGCCGTCGTCCGCCGTCCGCCCCGGGTGGCCGGCCTGCGACGTTTCTGGAATCTCCATTACCACCATTGACTTTCGTGTGACCGCCGTTACTCTCCTGGACAACGCATTTCAAGAGAGCCACTTGCTGAAATCGACGTTACAGCAGCGGGCCCTGCGCAGGGAGACACATGGCACAGCGCACTCTTCCGGTCATCGAGATCTCCGGCCCGCCGGCCGAGCGGGGCCGCCAGTACGGCGAGGCGGTGCGCGACCGCATCCACGCCGCGACCGCCTACTACGAAGCGGCCTTCGGCGCCTCCAGCGGCCTGACCTGGGAACAGGTCACCGCCCGCGCCGCCCGCTGGCTGGCGCCCGTCCGCGACTACGCGCCGCACCTGGTCGAGGAGATGCAGGGCATCGCCGACGGCGCCGGCGTCGGCCTGCTCGACATCCTCGCCCTCAACGCCCGCGGCGAGGTCATCTACGACAAGTCGTTCGCCGCGATGGCCGCGGACGGCGGCGGGCACCCGGGCGCCCCGGACGACGAGGAGCCCGCCGAAGGCTGCACCTCCTTCGCCGCGTTCGGCGAGGCCAGCGGCGACGGGCACGTCTGGGCCGGGCAGAACTGGGACTGGCGGGCCGGTGTCGCCGACACCGTCGTCCTGATCCGGATCGTGCAGCCGCCGAAACCGACCCTGATCATGCAGGTCGAGGCCGGGCAGATAGGCCGGCAGGGCGCCAACTCGGCCGGTATCGCCCTGAACGCCAACGGCCTCGGTGGCCGCTTCGACGACACTGTCGGGCTGCCGCAGACCGTCGTACGGCGCAGCGTCCTGGACCGGCACAGCATCACCGACGCCCTCGACGTGCTGTGCCGCACCCGCGCGCACATCGCCAGCAACGCCCTGCTGACCTGCCGCGAAGGCTTCGCCATCGACCTGGAGACCACCCCGGCCGGGCACGGCTGGATGTACCCGGCCGACGGACTGCTGGTGCACGGCAACCACTACCAGGCGGGCGTCCCCGCCGCGCTCGCCGCCGGATACCGCCCGATGGCGTCCGACTCGCTGGTCAGGGTGCCGCGCGCCGAGGCCGGACTGCGCGCGCTGCGCACCTCCACCGGGCCCGACGACTCCCGCAGGATCATCCGGGAGGCGATGTCGGACCACCTGGGCCACCCCGAGTCGCTGTGCACCCACCCCGACCCCCGCACCCCCCTGCTCAAGCACTGGACGACGCTGGTCTCCTCCTGCGTCGACCTCACCACCGGCGACTACCACGCGACGGCCGGCACCCCCTGCGATCACACCTACCAGCACCTGCCGTGGAACCTCTACGACGGCCCCGGCGCACCCGCCGACGGGCACTGTTCCGACGGGGCACGGCGATGACGCGGGCACCGGGCCTGCGCCGGGCCGCGCTGGCCGCCGCCGTCACCGTCCTGGCACTCGGCGCCGCGGCGTGCAGCGGCGCCACGAACACCACAGGCGGCGGCAAGGCCCTGCGCGCCGCCGACCTCGAACTCACCCCCACGACCGCCAGGGCCACCGGCCACCTCGGCACCGTCAACTGGCTCCTTGAGGACGAACCCGACTCCCTCGACCTCGACACCCAGGGCAGCAGCGCGGGACGGATCGTCCTCACCAACGTCTGCGAACGGCTCTACCAGCTGCGGCCCGACATGTCCGCCCGCCCCTTCCTCGCCCGCAAGGTCACCAGGCCCGACCCCACCACCCTCGTCCTGGACCTGCGCGAGGACGTCACCTTCCACGACGGCGCCACGATGACCGCCGATGACGTGCTGTGGAGCCTGAAGCGGCACGCCGACCCGGACATGGAACAGGCCGACGAGTTCGAGAACGTCAAGAAGATGACGAAGACCGGACCGCACCGGATCACCGTCACCTTCAAGGAACCCGACGCGCTCTTCACCAAGGCGCTGGCCGGTGACGCCGGGATCGTCTACCAGCGCGGCGAAGTGCAGGCGGCGGGCAAGGAGTTCGGCACCCCGGGACGCGGCGACGCCTGCTCGGGCCCGTACCGGCTGACCCGCTGGAAGTCCGGCGACTCGATCACCATCGAGCGGGCCGCCCACTACTGGGGCACCGCACCACTGACCCGGAAGGTCGTCTTCCGCTGGGCCGCCGACAGCGCCTTCGTCAACGCCCTCACCACCGGCGCGGCCGACGGCGGCTACGCCGAATCCTCCAACACCGCCGCCGCCCTCGCCGGCCGGCGGGGCCTGCACGCGTACTACGGCCCCAGCACCGCCTCGCTCGCCCTGATCCCCACCGAACGCGGCGGCCTCAAGAACCCCGCGATCCGCCGTGCCCTCTCCCTCGCCCTGGACCGCACCGGCATCGCCACCGCCGGCTACGGCGGCCTCGTCCAGCCCTGGGCCACCCCGGTCGGCTCCGGCGCCTGGGGCTACCAGAAGCCGCAATTCGCCGCGGCGCAGCGGAAGATGGCGGCCCTGGCCCCCGACCATCCGGACGCACGCGACCTCGCCACGGCCAGGAAGCTCGTCAAGGAAGCGGGCGCACCCACCGCGCCCATCGTCATCGGGACCGACGCCGGCCAGGGCAGGACCGTCATCGCCAACGCGGTACGCGACGCACTCGCGCGCATCGGGCTCACCGGGCAGATCAAGACCGTCCCGACCGCCCAGTTCGAGGAGTTCTACAGCTCACGGGCGGCCCGCTCGGACATCGACCTGCTGGTCGGCGACTGGTACATCTCCAAGAGCGACCCGATGGGCTTCTACGACAACGGCCTGTCCACCAGCTCCAACAACTGGGTCGGCTTCCACGACCCGGCCTACGACACCACCGTCCGCACCGCGCTGCGCACCCTGGACGACGCCGAGCGCGCCCGCCTCGCCGTCCGCGCCCAGCGGCAGTTCGCCGAGGCCGCCGTGTGGATACCTGTGGCCCAGGTGCCGTCCGTCCTGGTCCTCAAGGACGGCCTCACCGGACCGCCCGCCTCGCAGGCGTACCTCTACCACCCGTGGGCCGCCGACCTGGGCGCCGCCCCGCACCACGCCTCAGGGAAGGACTGAACCGCCGTGCTCCGCAGTCTCGTCCGGCGCATCGCCGGCCTGTTCGCCACCCTGCTGGCCGCCTCCTTCGTCATCTTCGCCGCCGTCTACGCGGCACCCGGCGACCCGGCGGTCTTCCTGGCGGGCGGCCGGGACAAGCTCACCCCGGAAAAGCTCCTCGCCGTCCGCGAGCAGTACCACCTCGACGAACCGCTGGTCGTCCAGTACGGCCGCTGGCTGTGGGACTGCGTCCACACCGACCTCGGGCGCTCCTTCAAATACGGCGACCAGGTGGCCGACCTGGTGGCCGCCCGGCTGCCCGCCACCCTCGAACTCGTCGGCTACGCCACGGTGTTGTTCGTCCTCTTCGGCGTCGGCGCCGGGGTGCTCGCCGCGGTCCGCCGCGGCTGGGCGGACTCCGCCGTCGTCGGCCTCACCACCCTCGCCGCTTCCGTCCCCTCCTTCGTCGCCGCCATCGCCCTGGTCTCCGTCTTCGGGGTGCGGCTCGGCTGGTTCCCGGTGACCGGCGGCGGCGAAGGGCTCGGCGACACGGTCCGCCACCTCACGCTGCCCGCGGTGTCCATGGCGCTGGGCGCGCTGGCGATCATCAGCCGGGTCACCCGGCAGGCCATGCTCGACGCCCAGGCAGCCGACCATGTCGAGGTCGCACGGGCATCCGGCGTCCCCGAACGCGACATCGTGCTGCGGCACGTGCTGCGCAACGCACTCGGCCCGATCGTCACCATGTGCGGCCTGGTCACCGCCGGCATGCTGGCCGGCACCGTCGTCATCGAGACCGCCTTCGGCATCAGCGGCATCGGCTCGCTGCTGGTCGGCGCCATCAACACCCACGACTTCCCCGTCGCCCAGGCCGTCCTGCTGCTGATGGTCACCGGCTACATCCTCGTCACCACCCTCGTCGACCTCGTGCACCCGCTGCTCGACCCCCGGGTCACGGTCGCAAGGAGCGCCGCATGACCACCTCCCTCACCGCACCGGCAGGCCCGATCGCCCCGCCCCGCATCCCCACCAAGCGCCCCATCGGCCCGCTGATCGCGGCCGGATTCCTCGCCCTGGTGGTGCTCGCCGCGGTGTGCGCGCCGCTGCTCGCGCCGTACGCCCCCGACCGCATCGACCTCTCGTCCTCCCTCGTCGGCACCGGCCGCGCCCACCTGCTCGGCACCGACGCCTCAGGACAGGACCTGCTCAGCCGCGTCCTGTACGGGGCCAGGACCAGCCTGATCGCGCCGCTGCTGCTGCTCGCGCTGGCCGCCGTCATCGGCGTCACCCTCGGCACCGTCGCCGCCTGGCGCGGCGGCTGGGCCGACACCCTGCTCTCCCGCGTCACCGACGTCATGTACGCCTTCCCCGGGCTGCTGTTCGTCGTCCTGATCATCGCGGTCTTCGGCGCCGGCATCACCACGTCCGTCCTCGCCCTGGGCCTGGCCTTCGCCCCCACCATCGCCAAGTACACCCGCAGCGTGGCCCTCGCCGAACGCGCCAAGCCCTACATCGACGCCTACCGGGTGCAGGGCATGGGCGGCGCCCGGATCTGCGCCCGGCACCTCGTCCCCAACCTCGGCCGGGCCATCGCCGGCTACCTCGTCGTCCTCTTCGGCGAGGCCCTGATGAGCCTGGCCACCCTCAGCTACCTCGGCTTCGGCACCCAACCGCCCAGCTCCGACTGGGGGTTGATGGTCCAGGAAGGCCAGGCCGCCGTCGTCCAGGGCGCCCTGCTGCCCGCCATGGTGCCGGGCTGCGCGGTGGCCGCCGTCGTGGTCGCCTTCAACGTCGCCGGCGTCTGGGCCGCCGACCGACTCTCCGCGAAGGGATAGCCGCATGCCGCACACCTCAGCCACCGTCCGCGGCAGCGCCGCACCCGCCCCGTCCGGCGGGCCGCTCCTCGCCATCGACCACCTCACCCTCCACCTGCCCGGCACCGCCCGCCCGGTGCTCACCGATGTCTCACTGCACGTCGCACCCGGCGAAGTCGTCGGCCTGGTGGGGGAGTCGGGCTCCGGCAAGTCCACCACCGCCAAGGCCGCACTGCGGCTGCTGCCCGACGGCGCCCGCGCCACCGGAAGCGTCCGCGTCGCAGGCACCGACGTGCTGTCCCTGACCGGAGCGGCGCTGCGCGCCCACCGCGCCCGCACCGTCGCGATGGTCCACCAGGACCCGCGCTCCGCACTCAACCCGGTCCGCAGGATCGGCGACTTCCTCGCCGAACGGCTCGCCCACACCGGAGCCGACCGGGCCGCGCTGCGCGCCCGCGCCGTCCAACTCCTGACCGCCGTCGGCCTGGCGGATCCGGAACGCCGCATCCGCCAGCGCCCCCACGAACTCTCCGGCGGCATGCTGCAACGCGTCGTCATCGCCGGCGCGCTCGCCGCCGAACCCCACCTGCTCCTCGCCGATGAGGCCACCAGCGCCCTGGACGTCACCACCCAGGCCGAGATCCTCGCCCTGCTGCGCACCCTGCGCGACACCCATGGCACCGGCCAGCTCTTCATCACCCACGACCTGCAACTCGCCGCCGCCTACTGCGACCGCGTGCACGTCATGTACGCGGGCCACGTCGTCGAGTCCGCCCCCGCCGCCGCCCTCTTCGCCGCCCCACGGCACCCCTACACCCGCGGCCTGCTCGACTGCTCGCCCGACGTGACGGCGGCCCCGCGCCCACTGCGCCCCATCCCGGGCCGCCCGCCGTCCCTCGCCGACACCTTCACCGGCTGCCCCTTCGTCGCGCGCTGCGCCGACGGCGACGACGCCTGCGCGACCTGGACCCCCGCCCCGGCCACCGTCACCGGCGGCTCCACCGTGGCCTGCCGCAAGGCGGACGAGAAGAGGACGCGATGACCGAGCCACGCCCCCGCCAGGACGCCGGGCCCGGCACGACGGACGGCGCCGCGCCCGTCCTCGTCGCCGACGGACTGTCCAAGGCGTACCCGATGCCGGGCGGCGGCCGTCACCTCGCCGCCGACTCGATCACCTTCGCCGTGCCCCGTGGCGGCTCGGTCGGCATCGTCGGCGAGTCCGGATCGGGCAAGACGACCGTGGCCCGGATGCTGGTGGGCCTGGTGCGCCCGGACGCGGGCACGGTGACCGTCGAAGGGCGCGTCCGCCCGCCGCGCACCCCCCGCGGCCGGGCCGCCCGGCTGGCCAGGGCCCGGGAGATCCAGATCGTCTTCCAGGACCCCTACGTCTCGCTCGACCCCCGGCTCACCGCGCGCCAGTGCCTGCTCACCGTGCTCCGGCTGCACGGCACCGCACCGCAGGCCGCCGCCGACCGGGCCGCCGCACTCCTCGACCAGGTGGGCCTGGGCGCCAGGGAAGCCGGCGCCAGGCCGCACGGCCTGTCCGGCGGCCAGCGGCAGCGTCTCGCCATCGCGCGGGCGCTGGCCGTCGACCCGCGGGTGCTGGTCCTGGACGAGGCGGTGGCCGCGCTGGACGTCTCCATCCAGGCGCAGATCCTCGAACTGCTCGCCACCATCCGCCGCGACACCGGCGTCGCCCTGGTCTTCGTCAGCCACGACCTCGCGGTGGTGCGGCACCTCACCGACGAGACGCTGGTGATGCGGCGCGGCCGAGCCGTCGAGCAGGGCCGCACCGAGCAGGTGCTCGCCGCCCCGTCGGCCTCGTATACGAAGGCGCTGCTCGCCGCGGTCCCCCGGGAGGGCTGGGATCCGGCGGCGGTGGCGGCCGGACGCGGCTGACCGCCCCGGCGCCGGAATGCGGCGTCCGCGGAAAGGCGGCGGCAGGGGTGAGGGCCCGGACAAAGGAACGGACGCGCACCGGGAAAGGGAAGCGGCCGACAAAGGGCCCCGGACCGACAAAAGGCACCCGGCCGGTGAAAGGGCCCGCATCCGCGAAAGGACCGCCCCGCAAAAGGCAGGAGCCCCTCTCCCCACCGAAGTGGAGGAGCGGGGCTCCTTGGGTACTGCGTTAGCTCGACCTAAAGGTTTTCAGGTCGGACCGGGCAACTCAGACCGGCGTGACATTCTCCGCCTGCGGGCCCTTCGGACCCTGCGTGACGTCGAAGTTCACCTGCTGGTTCTCCTCCAGGGAGCGGAAACCAGAGGCGTTGATCGCCGAGTAGTGGACGAAGACATCCGGGCCGCCGCCGTCCTGGGCGATGAAGCCGAAGCCCTTTTCAGCGTTGAACCACTTGACGGTTCCGGTAGCCATAAGCCCTCCTTGGGCCAAAGGGTTGCCCTGCTCCAGAACCTGCAAACAAGTCTGAAAACTACAAAAGCCTGCGGGTCACATGCTCCGCAGGCTCTGTACTGCAAGGGAAACCAAACTGCAACTTGCGCTGAGCGTAGCATGGGGCACTCGTGAGGCGGAAGAGCCAAAGATCACGTTTACGACCTGGGGAGGTCGTTTACCCGACCGGCCTACCGGCCATGTGCGCCCCCGCCGTGCTGGTGCGCGCCCCACAGGTCTAGCCTCCGCATGTGGACAATTCAACCTTTGGAGACGCGCCCGAAGACGCCGCTGCCGACCTCCGTCGCAGCCGGCCGCGGGTGGGCCACATCCAGTTCCTGAACTGCCTGCCCCTTTACTGGGGCCTCGCCCGTACGGGCACCCTGCTCGACCTAGAGCTGACCAAGGACACCCCGGAGAAGCTCAGCGAACAGCTGGTCCAAGGGGATCTCGACATCGCGCCGATCACCCTCGTGGAGTTCCTGCGCGCCGCCGACGACCTCGTGGCCTTCCCCGACCTCGCGGTCGGCTGCGACGGCCCGGTGATGTCCTGCGTGATCGTCTCGCAGAAGCCGCTGGACCAGCTGGACGGGGCACGGGTGGCCCTCGGGTCGACCTCGCGCACCTCCGTGCGCCTCGCCCAGCTGCTGCTCGCCGAGAAGATCGGGGTCCGTCCCGACTACTTCACCTGCCCGCCAGACCTGGGTCTGATGATGCAGGAGGCGGACGCCGCCGTCCTCATCGGAGACGCCGCGCTGCGCGCCAACCTGCACGACGGGCCCCGGCTCGGCCTGGAGGTGCACGACCTCGGCCAGATGTGGAAGGACTGGACGGGCCTGCCGTTCGTCTTCGCCGTCTGGGCCGCCAGGCGCGACTACCTGGAGCGCGAGCCGCTGGTCGTGGAGAAGGTCCACGAGGCGTTCCTGGCCTCCCGTGACGTGTCCCTGGAAGAGGTCACCAAGGTCGCCGAGCAGGCGGCGCGCTGGGAGACCTTCGACGAGCAGCTCCTGGAGCGGTACTTCACCACCCTGGACTTCCGCTTCGGCCCCGACCAGCTGCGCGGCGTCACCGAGTTCGCCCGCCGGGTCGGCCCGTCCACCGGCTTCCCCGCCGACGTGAAGGTGGACCTGCTGGGCCACTGACCGGCCGCCGGGACGGTCCCGGGAATCGCGGCGTGCGCCGCCCCCACGTTTGACATGATCAGAACTGATCTTGACTGATCCTGTCCACGCCAAGGGGGATTTCATGAGGACACCACCGGAGGAACGCGCCCGCTCCCGGGCACTGCCCCGCGCGCTCGCCGCCGTGACCGGCGCCGTCGCGGTGCTCGCCACGCTGTCGGCGGCACCGGCAGGCGCGGCCGGCGTCAACACGGTCAGCTGCGGTACGCCGGGCGGCGGCGCCGGCGGCACCCTCAACTGGGGATACACCGGCAAGACCAAGATGAACCCGGTGGTGCTCGGCGCGCACGACATGGGGAAGGACGGCGCCTGGCCGCGGGTGCGCCTGGACATCGTCACAGCGTCCGGCAAGCGGGTCACCTACTCCTGGCACGCGCACCACGGCGGCTCCGGCACGAGCAAGCGGTGGAACACCTACGTCTCCCACAGTGCGGGCATCGTCAGCGCCCGCGTCGAGGTCCAGAACATCAAGGGCAGCAGCCCCGCCTCCTCCTGTTACAGCGCCAAGGCGTACAACCCGTACTACTGAGTCCGTGCGGCGGCTGCCTCCCCACCGCCCGGCGGGAGGCGGCCGGGCGGGCCGAAACCCCTGGCGTACGCTGGACCGGTCCGTCAATACCCCTCCGAAAGGGACGCCCCGGTGACCGAGAACGCCGACCTCCAGTCCGTACTCGACCGCGCCGCGCAGGGCGGTCGCATCACACCGGAGGAAGCACTCGACCTGTACCGCTCCGCGCCGCTGCACGCCCTCGGCCGGGCGGCCGACGCGGTGCGCCGCCGCCGCTACGCAGGCACCGAGCACATCGCGACGTACATCATCGAGCGGAACATCAACTACACCAACGTCTGCGTGACGGCCTGCAAGTTCTGCGCCTTCTACGCCGCCCCGAAGGACACCAAGAAGGGCTGGTCCCGGGACCTCGACGACATCCTGCGCCGCTGCGCGGAGACCGTCGAACTGGGCGGCACCCAGATCATGTTCCAGGGCGGCCACCACCCGGACTACGGCGTCGAGTACTACGAAGAGCACTTCTCGGCGATCAAGAAGGCGTTCCCGCAGCTGGTCATCCACTCCCTCGGCGCATCCGAGGTCGAGCACATGGCCCGGATCTCCAAGGTGACGCCGGAAGAGGCGATCCGCCGCATCCACGCGGCCGGCCTGGACTCCTTCGCCGGTGCCGGAGCCGAACTCCTCCCGGCCCGCCCGCGCAAGGCCATCGCCCCGCTCAAGGAGTCCGGCGAGCGCTGGCTGGAGATCATGGAGACCGCCCACACCATGGGCGTGGAGTCCACCTCCACCATGCTCATGGGCACCGGCGAGACCAACGCCGAACGCATCGAGCACCTGCGCATGATCCGCGACGTCCAGGACCGTACGGGCGGCTTCCGCGCCTTCATCCCGTACACCTACCAGCCGGAGAACAACCACCTGAAGGGCCAGACGCAGGCCACCCTCTTCGAGTACCTGCGGATGATCGCGCTCGCCCGGATCTTCCTCGACAACGTCGCGCACATCCAGGGTTCCTGGCTGACCACCGGCAAGGAGGTCGGCCAGCTGTCGCTGCACTACGGTGCCGACGACCTCGGCTCGATCATGCTGGAGGAGAACGTCGTCTCCTCGGCGGGCGCCAAGCACCGCTCCAACCGCATGGAGATCATCGAGCTGATCCGCACGGCGGGCCGGGTGCCCGCCCAGCGCGCGACCACCTACGAGCACCTCGTCGTGCACGACGACCCGGCCAACGACCCCGTCGACGACCGCGTCGCCTCGCACATCTCCTCGACGGCCATCGAGGGCGGCACCGCCCACCCCGAACTCAAGCTCATCGACGCCAACTGAGCCCACGGTGCTGACACTTCACGTCGCCGAAGCCTCCCCGGAGTCCGCGGTCCTCGTCGACGGCGCGGCCATCGCCGCCGTCGGCCCGTACGAGGAGCTGGCCGCCGTCCGCCCCGAAGCCCGGGTGCGGCGATGGCCCGGCATCCTCACCCCCGGGCTGCTCAACCCGTACGGGCCCGAGCTGCTCGAAGGCACCTACCACCCGGACCCGCGCGAGGCCGGCGAGTTCGGCACCGAGCCGATCACCGGTGAACGCGCGCGGGCCATCTTCCGCGCCGACCCGGCACGGCAGGGCGCCAGCGCCAGGCGCGGGGTGCAGCGGATGCTGGCGCACGGCACCGTCGCCATCGCCGGGGAACTGCGCGGCCGGGCCGCCGTGGACGCGGTGCGCAGGGCCGGGCTCGCGGTCGGGCAGCGCCCGGACAACCTGCCGGGCCCTGCGTCCTTCTCGCCGGTCCCGCTCGTCCTGCTGCCGCCGCTGAAGCCGGGCGGGCCCGCACGGTTCGCCGTGTTCGACGTGCCGGACCGGGCCGCGCTCGTCAGGCTCGGCGCCGCCACCTGCGTCGCCACGGTCATCGAAGGACGCCTGGTCCACCGCCGCCGCTGACCCGCAACGGACCGGGCCGCGGCCCTGCGGACGGGGCCGGGGGGCGTACTGCCACAATGGACGGGTGACCCGCGCATCCCTGGACAAGCAGCCGCACGAAGTCGCCGCGATGTTCGACGACGTGGCGGCGCGGTACGACCTCACCAACGACGTGCTCTCGCTGGGCCAGGCCCGGCTGTGGCGCAAGGAGGTGGACCGGGCGGTGGCCGCGCGGCCCGCCGAGCGGGTCCTCGACCTCGCGGCCGGCACCGGCACGTCCTCGCTGCCCTTCGCCGCGACCGGCGCCTACGTCGTGCCGTGCGACTTCTCCGTCGGCATGCTGGCGGAGGGCAAGAAGCGGCACTCCTGGCTGCCGTTCACCGCGGGTGACGGCACCCGCCTGCCGTTCGCGGACGCGGTGTTCGACGCCGTCACCATCTCCTTCGGGCTGCGCAACATCCAGGACACCGACGCGGCGCTCGCCGAGCTGTACCGCGTCACCAAGCCCGGAGGCCGGGTGGTGATCTGCGAGTTCAGCGAGCCGACCTGGGCGCCGTTCCGCACCGTCTACACCGAGTACCTGATGCGCGCACTGCCGCCGGTCGCCCGCGCGGTCAGCAGCAACCCCGACGCGTACGTCTACCTCGCCGAGTCCATCCGCAGCTGGCCCAACCAGCCCGAACTGGCCGCCCGGATGCAGGGCGTGGGCTGGACGAAGGTCGCCTGGCGCAACCTGACGGGCGGCGTGGTGGCCCTGCACCGGGGGACCAGGCCGGCCTGATGACGGGCCGGGCCGCGGCCCGGCCGGCGGACCGCTGTTCACCGCCCGCCCGGTGAACAGCGGCCACCCGCCCACCCGTTGGGCCCCGGTCACAGATCAAGCCGGTAGCAGTACCCCTCCCGCTGCGACACCGGCGTGCGCACCGTCTCCGTCCGCCGCATCCCCAGCCGCTCGGCCACCGCGACGGACCGCTCGTTCCGCACGTCGATCATCGCGACGACATCCCGTACGCCGCCCGCCCGTACGGCATCCAGCGCGGCCCGCGCCGCCGCCGTCGCGTAGCCCTTGCCCCAGTGCTCGCGGCCGAGCCGCCAGCCGATCTCTATCTCGCCCACAGGACCCCAGTCGTCGTACGGCCACGGCTGGGCCCCGGTGAAGCCGAGCACCGCGCCGTCCTCCGGGGCGAGCAGCGTGTAGAAGCAGAAGCCGCGTTCGGCGTGATGCCGGCGCTGGCGGGCGGTCAGCTCGTCGTACACCGACAGTTCGGCCGGTGCGCCGCCGTGGAATTCCATGACATCGGGGTGCCGGAAGGCGCGGTGCCAGTGCAGCGCGTCCTCATCCGTGGGCACCCGCAGCTCGACGGCCGGCAGCGGCCTGTCCGTGGTCTTCGTCATCGGCTTCACGGGCCAACCCTTCAGGAGGTGATCACCAAGGCACCCATAGACTGCCCCTGCTCGGTGCCCTTCGGCACCCAGATATGCAGATACCCCGATTTCGACTTCCGGGAGACCCCCCGTGACCGAGTCCTTGACCGAGTCCGTGACCACACCCCGCTCGGAGAACAGCGCGGATGTGATCGTCGTCGGAGCCGGTCCTGCCGGCTCGACCACCGCCTACCACCTGGCCAAGTCCGGTCTGGACGTGCTCCTTCTGGAGAAGACCGCCTTCCCCCGGGAGAAGGTCTGCGGCGACGGCCTCACCCCGCGCGCCACCAAGCAGCTCGTCGGGATGGGCATCGACATCTCGGAGGAAGCGGGCTGGCTGCGCAACAAGGGGCTGCGCATCATCGGCGGCGGCTCCCGCCTCCAGCTCGACTGGCCGGATCTCGCGTCCTTCCCCGACTACGGTCTGGTCCGCAAGCGCGACGACTTCGACGAAACGCTGGCCCGCCAGGCGCAGAAGGCCGGCGTCCGGCTGCACGAGCGCTGCAACGTCGGCGCCCCGATCATCGACGACCTGACGGGCCGCATCACCGGCGTGCACGCCAAGCTCGGCGAGGAGAAGACCCCGGTCACCTTCCACGCCCCCGTGGTCGTCGCCGCCGACGGCAACTCCACCCGGCTGTCCCTGGCGATGGGCCTGCACCGCCGCGAGGACCGCCCCATGGGCGTCGCGGTCCGCACCTACTTCACCTCCCCGCGCCACGACGACGACTACCTGGAGTCCTGGCTGGAGCTGTGGGACCGCCGCGGCGCCCAGGACCGGCTGCTGCCCGGCTACGGCTGGATCTTCGGCATGGGCGACGGCACCAGCAACGTCGGCCTCGGCATCCTCAACTCCAGCTCCGCCTTCAAGGAACTGGACTGGCGCGAGATCCTCAAGGCGTGGTGCGCCTCCATGCCCGAGGACTGGGGCTACACCCCGGAGAACATGACGGGCCCGATCCGCGGCGCCGCCCTCCCGATGGCCTTCAACCGCCAGCCGCACTACACCAAGGGCCTCCTGCTGGTCGGCGACGCCGGCGGCCTGGTGAACCCCTTCAACGGCGAGGGCATCGCGTACGCCATGGAGTCGGGCTCCATCGCCGCCGAGGTCATCGTCCAGGCGCACGCCCGCGCCACCTACGCACAGCGCGAACTGGCCCTCCAGGGCTACCCGAAGATCCTCAAGGAGACCTACGGCGGCTACTACTCGCTCGGCCGCGCCTTCGTGAAGCTCATCGGCAACCCGAAGGTCATGAAGATCGCGACCCAGCGCGGCCTGACCCACCCCCTCCTCATGCGTTTCACCCTCAAAATGCTCGCCAACCTCACGGACCCCACCGGCGGCGACGCGATGGACCGCATCATCAACGGCCTGAGCAAGGTGGCGCCGAAGGCGTGAGCGCACGCCCGGCGACATGACAGCGGCCCCCGCCGTCCGGCGGGGGCCGCGTGCTGGGGGCCGACGGCGAACGGCTGAGCTGCGCGGCGGACGCGCGAAGGGCCGCCCCTCCCGAGCGGGGGAGGGGCGGCCCTTTTCAGGCGCTATGGGACATGAGCGGCATAACGCGCTGCCCGTGTCCGTGAGTTGTCGCCGGAGCGTGCCGGGGTGCCGCGTGCTTCAGGGGCTCGCGGCGCTCAGGGCGGCTCAGAGGACACGGACGGCACCCGTGGGCTGGTCGTAGCTCAGCGGACGCTCGACGATGCCTGTGCTGGAGTTCTGGGCGCCGATGAAGTTGCCGTTACCGACGTAGACACCCACGTGGTACGCGCTGCCCGCGCTGCCCCAGTAAAGGAGGTCGCCGACCTGGAGGTTGTCCAGGCCGACCTGGGTGCCGGCGGTCGACTGGCTCTGCGAGACGCGCGGCAGGCTGATGCCGATCTGGCGGAACGCGGCCTGGGTGAGGCCGGAGCAGTCGTAAGCGGCGGGGCCGGTGGAGCCCATCACGTACGCCTTGCCGATCTGGGCGCGCAGGAAGGAGACCAGGGCGGAGGTGCTGCCGCTGGAGGCCGGTGCCGTCGTCTCGGACGTCCCGGAGGTGGCCGGCGTGGAGGCGCCGACGAGGGCGGTGCGCTCGGAGGAGCGCGAAGCGCGGGCCTGCGCCTCCTCCTTGGCCTTCTGCTCCGCCTCGGCCTTGGCCTTCTTCTTGGCCTCGGCCTTCTTCTCCGCCTCTGTCTGGTCCTTCTTCGCGGTCTTGGCGGCCGTCGTCAGGGCGCTGTCCTGCGCGGCCTGACGCTCGTAGGAGAGCGCGACCTGCTGGGTGGTGTCGGCGCTCTCGGCGAGGTCGGCGGCGAGCGCCGTGGTGATGGTCGGCATCTCCTGGGTTTCGGAGACCGGCTTCTCGGCGGCGTTGGCGGGCACGTTGGCGCCGGCCACCGCGAGGGTGAGGATGCCACCGGTCACTCCCGCACGCAGTGCCCGCGAGGACGCGGAACGGCGGGGCTTCCGGTGGCTGGGTATGAGTGCGTTCGGGGACATGGCACCACGGCTATCAGGAGCCACAGGGTGCTGCCAACAAAGGTGGCCTGCACCACACTTGACGCGTACACGGTGAACAAAACGGACTTTTGACTGTCCGTCGACTCGGCAACGCGATGCCCGAATTTCGTGATCATGTTCCTACGCATGGCATTTGCAGCCGATACGGGGGTCCGGGGGCGCCTATCACCTCTCCACGCGCCACGCCAAGGCTTCCCGCGAGTCAAGGAGTTATGACGCGAAGCCGCGTGGGATAGCTCACTCCTGAGTGTCCGTTATGTTCCCGTGACCTCTCGTCGGCGCGTGTTCGTGAACGCGTGCACGTACGGACGATCACGGCGGGATCACGAGCGGGTCACGCCTGCGGGTGTGCTGCGTATAGCAGTTGACGGCGTCCAGTGCCAATTTGCTTGTATCGGCCATGTCTTGATAGTGGCGTTGCCGTCCTGACCAGCGGTAACCCGCGTGAATATCACCTCTCGTGATCACTCGCGTGCTTCACGTACGAAGATCACCGCTCATCCGACTTCATGATCCTTCGTCAGGTGGTGGAGATCACAAAGACGTTGGCGTACCCCGTGTCGCAGATCACAGACCGTCGGGCATAAGATGCAGGCGGTTCGGGCTTGTGAACTGCCTCACATGCGCGCGATCTCCATGAGGTGAAGATCGAGTCCGGGCGGACCGCCATCCAGTCATCGTCGACTGAAGGGAGCGAGGACGGTGAACGCCTATGCGCCCATCCTCGTACTGGGTGCCCTCGGGGCAGGCTTTGCGATCTTCTCTGTCGTGATGGCCACGCTCGTCGGGCCCAGGCGCTACAACCGGGCCAAGCTCGAAGCGTACGAATGCGGAATCGAGCCGACCCCGCAGCCGTCCGGCGGCGGTCGATTTCCGATCAAGTACTACCTGACGGCGATGCTGTTCATCGTCTTCGACATCGAGATCGTCTTCCTCTACCCCTGGGCCGTCACCTTCGACGCCCTGGGGCTGTTCGGGCTCGTCGAGATGCTCCTCTTCGCGCTCACCGTCTTCGTCGCCTACGCCTACGTCTGGCGTCGTGGCGGCCTGGAATGGGACTAGGGGCCACCAATGGGACTTGAAGAGAAGCTGCCCAGCGGCTTTTTGCTGACCACTGTCGAGCAGGCCGCGGGCTGGGTGCGCAAGTCGTCGGTCTTCCCCGCGACCTTCGGGCTCGCCTGCTGCGCCATCGAGATGATGACGACCGGCGCCGGGCGCTACGACCTGG
Organism: Streptomyces sp. NPDC048644; assembly: GCF_043199105.1. Lineage (NCBI taxonomy): Bacteria > Bacillati > Actinomycetota > Actinomycetes > Kitasatosporales > Streptomycetaceae > Streptomyces > Streptomyces sp. NPDC048644. The sequence goes on along the minus strand of NZ_JBICVO010000005.1, from coordinate 469,632 downwards.
CGCGCTTCGGCATGGAGGTCTTCCGCGGGTCGCCGCGGCAGGCGGACCTGATGATCGTGGCCGGCCGGGTGAGCCAGAAGATGGCGCCCGTTCTGCGGCAGGTCTACGACCAGATGCCGAACCCGAAGTGGGTGATTTCCATGGGGGTTTGCGCCTCATCGGGCGGAATGTTCAATAATTACGCGATTGTTCAGGGCGTCGACCACATTGTTCCGGTTGATATCTATTTGCCGGGTTGCCCGCCGCGTCCCGAGATGCTGCTGGACTCCATCCTCAAGCTGCACCAGAAGATCCAGGAGACCAAGCTCGGGGTCAATCAGCAGGAGGCGGCCCGCGAGGCGGAGGAAGCCGCGCTCAAGGCGCTCCCGACGATCGAGCTGAAGGGGCTGCTGCGGTGAGCGAGCAGGACGACCCGAACGCGCCCGGCCAGAACGTCCCGGCGCAGCGCGACAACGCAGGCGACCTCATCGCCACCCGCCACGGCATGTTCGGCGCCGCCAACGGCGACGACACCTCCGGATACGGCGGCCTCGTACGCACCGTAAGGCTGCCCGGCGCGAGCGGCCGGCCGTACGGCGGCTGGTTCGACGAGGTCGCCGACGAACTGGAAGGCGCCCTGGAGGAACAGGGCCTGGTCCCCGAGAACGTCATCGACAAGACCGTCGTCGACCGGGACGAGCTGACCTTCCACATCGAGCGGGAGCACCTCCCGGTCGTCGCCAGGACGCTGCGCGACGACCCGGCGCTGCGCTTCGAGTTGTGCACCGGCGTGAGCGGCGTGCACTTCCCCGGCGACAAGGGCCGCGAGCTGCACGCCGTTTACCACCTGCGCTCGATCACCCACAACCGGCTGATCCGGCTGGAGGTCTCCGCCCCCGACACGGATCCGCATGTGCCCTCGCTCGTGGAGGTGTATCCCACCAACGACTGGCACGAGCGCGAGACCTACGACTTCTTCGGTCTCATCTTCGACGGCCATCCGGCGCTGACGCGGATCATGATGCCCGACGACTGGCAGGGCTTCCCGCAGCGCAAGGACTACCCGCTCGGCGGCATCCCCGTCGAGTACAAGGGCGCCCAGATCCCGGCTCCCGACCAGCGGAGGTCGTACAGCTGATGTCCCCTTCCCCCACCCCCGAAGCGCCGTCCGCTTCGCAGGCGTCCGGCCGCGAGACGACCGAGGGCACCGTCTACACCGTCACCGGCGGCGACTGGGACGAGGTCGCGGCGGCCGCCGCGAAGTCGGACGACGAGCGCATCATCGTCAACATGGGCCCCCAGCACCCCTCCACGCACGGCGTGCTGCGGCTCATCCTGGAGATCGACGGCGAGACCGTCACCGAGGCCCGCTGCGGCATCGGCTACCTCCACACCGGCATCGAGAAGAACCTCGAATACCGGACCTGGACCCAGGGCACCACGTTCGTCACCCGGATGGACTACCTCACGCCGTTCTTCAACGAGACGGCGTACTGCCTGGCCGTGGAGAAGCTGCTCGGCATCACCGACCAGGTGCCGGACCGCGCCTCGGTCATCCGCGTGCTGCTGATGGAGCTGAACCGGCTCTCCTCCCACCTCGTGGCCATCGCCACCGGCGGCATGGAGCTGGGCGCCACCACCATCATGATCTACGGCTTCCGCGACCGTGAACTCATCCTCGACATCTACGAGTTGATCACCGGCCTGCGGATGAACCACGCCTACATCCGGCCCGGCGGGCTCGCCCAGGACCTGCCGCCCGGCGCCGTCGACCAGGTGCGCGCCCTGATCAAGAAGATGCGCAAGAACCTTCCCGAGTACGACAAGCTCGCCAGCGGCAACCCCGTCTTCAAGGGCCGCATGGAGGGCATCGGCTACCTCGACCTGGCCGGCTGCATGGCCACCGGCGCCACCGGGCCCCTCATCCGCTCCGCTGGCCTGCCGCACGACCTGCGCAAGACGCAGCCCTACTGCGGCTACGAGAACTACGACTTCGAGGTGCCGACCGCCGACACCTGCGACGCCTACGGGCGGTTCCTGATCCGCCTGGAGGAGATGCGCCAGTCGCTGCGGATCGTCGAGCAGTGCCTGGACCGTCTTGAGCCGGGCCCCGTCATGGTCGCGGACAAGAAGATCGCCTGGCCCGCCCAACTGGCCCTGGGGCCGGACGGACTCGGCAACTCCCTCGACCACATCAAGAAGATCATGGGCACCTCGATGGAGGCCCTCATCCACCACTTCAAGCTGGTGACGGAGGGCTTCCGGGTGCCGGCGGGGCAGGCGTACTCCGCCGTGGAATCCCCCAAGGGCGAGCTGGGGGTGCACGCCGTCAGCGACGGCGGCACCCGCCCCTACCGGGTGCACTTCCGCGACCCGTCCTTCACCAACCTTCAGGCCATGGCGGCGATGTGCGAAGGCGGCCAGGTCGCCGACGTCATCGTCGCCGTCGCATCCATCGACCCCGTGATGGGAGGCGTCGACCGGTGAATGAGACCACTGCGACGAGCCTGGGCATGCCTCAGCTCCCCGCCCCCGACTACCCGGCCGACGTACGGGCCCGGCTCGAAGCCGACGCCAAGGAGGTGATCGCCCGCTATCCCGGCTCGCGTTCGGCGCTGCTGCCGCTGCTGCACCTCGTACAGGCCGAGGAAGGGTACGTCACCAGGACCGGCATCCGCTTCTGCGCCGAACAGCTCGACCTGACCACCGCCGAGGTCACCGCGGTCGTGACCTTCTACACCATGTACCGCCGCCGGGCGAGCGGCGACTACCAGGTCGGGGTCTGCACCAACACGCTCTGCGCCGTCATGGGCGGCGACGCCATCTTCGACGAACTCAAGGAGCACCTCGGCGTCGGCAACGGCGAAACCACCGAGGACGGCGCCGTCACCCTCGAACACATCGAGTGCAACGCGGCCTGCGACTTCGCGCCCGTCGTGATGGTGAACTGGGAGTTCTTCGACAACCAGACGCCGCAGTCCGCCAAGCGGCTGGTCGACGACCTCCGGGCGGGACGCACCGTCGAGCCCACCCGGGGCGCGCCGCTGTGCACCTTCAAGGAGACGGCGCGGATGCTGGCCGGCTTCCCCGACCAGCGCCCGGGAGCCGTCGAGGCCACCGGCGGCGCGGGCCCCGCCTCGCTGGTCGGACTGCGCCTGGCCAAGGGCGAACCCGTCACCGGACGCGGCACCGACCACGTCATCGCGCCGCGCGCCACCACGGACGGCACCCCGGACGCGCCGCGCGCCGACGCACCGACCACGGGCGAACCGCCGTCCGGCCGCCCGGCCGAAGAGGCGTCGGGCGGGCACCCCAGCTCGCACGACGCACCGCAGCAGACCTCGGCGTCCGATGTGGAGCACCCGTCCGGGCCCACAGCCGAGGAGGGGGAGTGATGACGGTGGCAGCCGAGATCAACGAGACCAGCCCGGAGAAGATCCTCGCGCCGGTCCTGTCCGCCTTCTGGGACCAGCCCGATTCCTGGACCCTGGAGACCTACCGGCGGCACGAGGGCTACGAGGGCATGCGCAAGGCCCTCGCCATGGCTCCTGACGACGTCATCGCGTACGTCAAGGACGCCGGACTGCGCGGTCGCGGCGGCGCAGGCTTCCCGACCGGCATGAAATGGCAGTTCATCCCGCAGGGCGACGGCAAACCGCACTATCTAGTTGTCAACGCCGACGAGTCGGAGCCCGGGACCTGCAAGGACATCCCGCTCCTCTTCGCGAACCCGCATTCCCTCATCGAGGGGATCGTCATCGCCTGTCACGCGATCCGGTCGAACCATGCCTTCATCTACCTGCGCGGTGAGGTCGTGCCCGTCCTGCGGCGGCTGCACGAGGCGGTGCGTGAGGCGTACGCGGCGGGCTTCCTCGGGAAGGACATCCTCGGGTCGGGCCTCGACCTGGACGTGATCGTGCACGCGGGCGCCGGCGCGTACATCTGCGGTGAGGAAACCGCGCTGCTCGACTCACTGGAGGGCCGTCGCGGACAGCCCAGGCTGCGTCCTCCCTTCCCCGCGGTGGCCGGCCTGTACGCCTGCCCCACTGTCGTGAACAACGTCGAATCCATCGCGTCGGTTCCCGCCATCATGAACAAGGGAAAAGACTGGTTCAGGTCGATGGGCAGCGAGAAGTCCCCGGGCTTCACGCTGTACTCGCTCAGCGGCCACGTCACCAACCCCGGCCAGTACGAAGCCCCGTTGGGCATCACGCTGCGCCAGCTGCTCGACATGAGCGGCGGCATCCGGCGCGGCCACCGGCTGAAGTTCTGGACGCCTGGCGGCTCCTCGACCCCGATGTTCACCGACGAGCACCTCGACGTCCCGCTCGACTACGAAGGCGTCGGCGCGGCCGGCTCGATGCTCGGCACCAAGGCGCTCCAGTGCTTCGACGAGACCACCTGCGTCGTGCGCGCGGTCACCCGCTGGACCGAGTTCTACGCGCACGAGTCCTGCGGGAAGTGCACGCCCTGCCGCGAAGGCACGTACTGGCTGGTGCAGTTGCTGCGTGACATCGAGGCCGGCAAGGGCGTGATGGACGACCTCGACAAGCTGAACGACATCGCCGACAACATCAACGGCAAGTCCTTCTGCGCCCTCGGCGACGGCGCCGCCTCGCCGATCTTCTCCTCGCTGAAGTACTTCCGCGAGGAGTACGAGCAGCACATCACAGGCAAGGGCTGCCCCTTCGACCCCGCCAAGTCGACCGTCTGGGCCGACAACGACGCTCACCTGGGGGTGAATGCATGACCGTCACGACCAATGCTCCCAACGGGGGCGGCGAGGCGGCGAAACCGCCGGAGGACCTCGTCTCCCTGACGATCGACGGCATCGAGATCTCGGTCCCCAAGGGGACGCTGGTCATCCGCGCCGCCGAACTCCTCGGCATCGAGATCCCGCGCTTCTGCGACCACCCGCTGCTGGACCCGGCAGGCGCCTGCCGTCAGTGCATCGTCGAGGTCGAGGGCCAGCGCAAGCCGATGGCCTCCTGCACCATCACCTGCACCGACGGCATGGTCGTCAAGTCGCAGCTCACCTCCCCGGTGGCCAAGAAGGCCCAGCGCGGAGTGATGGAACTGCTGCTGATCAACCACCCGTTGGACTGCCCGGTCTGCGACAAGGGCGGCGAGTGCCCGCTGCAGAACCAGGCGATGCAGGTCGGCGACCCGGACAGCCGCTTCGACGGCAAGAAGCGGACGTTCGAGAAGCCGGTGCCGATCTCCACCCAGGTCCTGCTGGACCGCGAGCGCTGCGTGCTGTGCGCGCGCTGCACCCGCTTCAGCAACCAGATCGCCGGCGACCCGATGATCGAGCTGCTCGAACGCGGCGCCCTCCAGCAGGTCGGCACCGGCGAGGGCGACCCGTTCGAGTCGTACTTCTCCGGCAACACCATCCAGATCTGCCCGGTCGGTGCGCTCACCTCCGCCGCGTACCGCTTCCGCTCCCGCCCCTTCGACCTGGTGTCGTCGCCGAGCGTGTGCGAACACTGCGCGGGCGGCTGTGCGACCCGTACGGACCACCGGCGCGGCAAGGTGATGCGGCGGCTGGCCGCCGACGACCCCGAGGTCAACGAGGAGTGGATCTGCGACAAGGGCAGGTTCGGCTTCCGGTACGCGCAGCAGCGTGACCGGCTGGAGACCCCGCTGGTGCGCAACCCGGAGTCCGGCGCCCTGGAGCCGGCGAGCTGGCCCGAGGCCCTGGAGGCGGCGGCCCGCGGGCTGGCGGCGGCCAAGGGGCGGGCCGGCGTGCTGACCGGCGGCCGGCTGACCGTCGAGGACGCGTACGCCTACGCCAAGTTCGCCCGGGTCGCCCTGGACACCCACGACATCGACTTCCGGGCCCGTGCGCACAGCGCGGAGGAGGCCGACTTCCTGGCGGCCCGGGTCGCGGGGCGCGGCCGTGATCTGGACGGCAGCGGGGTCACGTACACCGCCCTGGAGAAGGCGCCCGCCGTCCTGCTCGCCGGGATCGAGGCGGAGGAGGAGGCGCCCGGCGTCTTCCTGCGGCTGCGCAAGGCGTACCGCAAGAGCGGCCAGCGCACCTACGGCCTGGCCACCCACGCCTCGCGGGGCCTGACCAAGGCGGGCGGCACCCTGCTGCCGGCCGCACCCGGCACCGAAACCGAATGGCTGGACGCGCTCGCGGGCGGCGTCGGCCTGGAGGGCGAGGGGCACGCGGCGGCCGAGGCGCTGCGGGCCGACGGTGCCGTCATCGTTGTCGGCGAGCGGCTCGCGACGGTGCCGGGGGCGCTGACCGCGGCGGTCCGCGCCGCCACCGCCACCGGGGCCCGCCTGGTCTGGATCCCGCGGCGGGCCGGTGAACGCGGCGCCGTCGAGGCGGGCGCGCTGCCGGGTCTGCTGCCCGGTGGCCGTCCTGCCACCGACCCGAGGGCGCGCGACGAGGTCGCCGCCGTCTGGGGCGTGGCCCAGCTCCCGAACCGGCACGGCCGGGACACCGGCCAGATCATCGAGGCCGCGGCGACCGGCGAACTGGGCGCCCTCCTGGTGGGCGGCGTGGAACTCGCCGACCTGCCCGACCCGGCCCGCGCCAGGACGGCGCTCGACGAGGTCGGCTTCCTGGTCAGCCTGGAGCTGCGGCCGTCCGAAGTGACCGAACGGGCGGACGTGGTCCTCCCGGTGGCGGCCGTCGTGGAGAAGGCCGGCACCTTCCTCAACTGGGAGGGCAGGGCCCGGCTGTTCGAGGCCGCGCTCAAGCCGGACCAGATGACCCGCAGGCACCTGCTGCCGGACGCCCGGGTCCTGGACATGCTCGCCGACGCCCTCGACGTGCACCTGGCGCTGCCCGACGTCCACTCCGTACGCCGTGAGCTGGACCGGCTCGGCGGGCGGAGCGGGCCGTACGCGCCTGAGCCCCTGGAGAGCGGGCAGCCGGTGCCCCGCCCGCAGACCGGCGAGGCGGTGCTCGCGGGGCACCGGCTGCTGCTGGACCGGGGGCGGCTCCAGGAGGGCGACGAGGCGCTGGCCGGCACCCGGCACGCGGCCGTGGCCCGGATGTCGCAGGCCACCGCCGAGGAGACCGGCGTCAAGGACGGCGACCTCCTGGCGGTCACCGGCCCCGCGGGCGCGGTCCAACTCCCGTTGCAGGTCACGTCGATGCCCGACCGGGTGGTGTGGCTGCCGCTCAACTCCGTGGGCGGCGGCGTGGCGGCCGACACCGGGGCGCTCCCCGGTGAACTGGTGAAGATCTCCGCTGTCCCCGGTGCGCCGGAGCCGGCCGAGGAGGTGGACGCATGATGCAGCAACTCGCCCTCACCGGCGGCGCGCTGGCGCAGGAAGACCTGTCGATGTTCGGCCGCGACCCGTGGTGGCTGATCGTCATCAAGGCGGTCTTCTGCTTCGCGTTCCTGATGGTGACGGTGCTGTTCTCGATCGTCTGGGAACGCAAGGTCGTCGCCTGGATGCAGCTGCGCATCGGCCCCAACCGGCACGGCCCCTGGGGCATGCTCCAGTCGCTCGCCGACGGCATCAAGCTGATGCTGAAGGAGGATCTGGTCGTCAAGCGGGCCGACAAGGCGGTCTACATCCTGGCGCCGGTCGTCGCCGCGATCCCCGCCTTCATGGCCATCGCGGTGATCCCCTTCGGGCCCGCCGACAACGAAATCTCGATCTTCGGCCAGCGCACCCCGATGCAGCTGACCGACCTGCCGATCGGCATCCTCTACATCCTGGCCACGGCCTCGGTGGGCATCTACGGCATCGTGCTGGCCGGCTGGTCGTCGGGATCGACGTACCCGCTGCTCGGCGGGCTCCGCTCGTGCGCCCAGATGATCTCCTACGAGATCGCGATGGGCATGTCGTTCGCCGCGGTCTTCCTCTACTCCGGGTCGATGTCGACCTCGACCATCGTGGAAGCGCAGCAGAGCAGGTGGTACGTCCTGCTGCTGCCGGTCTCCTTCATCATCTACATCGTCGCGATGGTGGGCGAGACCAACCGCGCGCCGTTCGACATGCCGGAGTCCGAGGGCGATCTCGTCGGCGGCTTCAACACCGAGTACTCGTCCATCAAGTTCGCGATGTTCATGCTCGCCGAGTACATCAACATGGTCACCGTGTCGGCGGTCGCGATCACCCTCTTCCTGGGCGGCTGGAAGGCACCCTGGCCCATCTCGACGTTCTGGGAGGGCGCGAACCACGGCTGGTGGCCGCTGCTCTGGTTCACCATCAAGGTCCAGCTGCTGCTGTTCTTCTTCATCTGGCTGCGCGGCACGCTGCCACGCGTGCGCTACGACCAGTTCATGAAGCTGGGCTGGAAGGTCCTCATCCCGGTCTCGCTCCTCTGGCTGATGCTGGTGGCGACCGTCCGCGCCCTCAAGAACGAGGGCTACGCCTTCCAGCAGATCGTCCTCTACGTCGCCGGGGCCGCGGTCGCCCTGCTGCTGATCTCCCTCGTCGTGGACTTCTTCCGGCGGGGCGAGAGGGAGGCGGAGCCGGCCGGCGAGGGCGACGGTGCCGACGGCGCGTTCGACCCGATGGCCGGCGGATTCCCCGTGCCGCCGCTGCCGGGACAGGAGTTGCCACCCGTGCCGCGCCGACGGCCGCGCCACGAACGCGAGTTGATTGTCAGTGGTGGGGTGGACACTGTCAGTGACGGAAATGGACTCGACGGAAAGGGGGGCGACGGTGCCTGAGTTCCAGAACCCTGTGGCCGGCTTCGGCGTGACCTTCAAGGCCATGTTCAAGAAGCGGCTGACCGAGCAGTACCCGGAGGAGAAGAAACCGACGGCGCCGCGTTTCCACGGCCGCCATCAGCTCAACCGCCATCCCGACGGGCTGGAGAAGTGCATCGGCTGCGAGCTGTGCGCCTGGGCCTGCCCGGCGGACGCGATCTACGTCGAGGGCGCGGACAACACCCCTGAGGAGCGCTACTCACCCGGGGAGCGCTACGGCCGCGTCTACCAGATCAACTACCTGCGCTGCATCCTGTGCGGCCTGTGCATCGAGGCGTGCCCGACCCGCGCCCTGACCATGACCAACGAGTACGAACTCGCCGACAGGTCACGCGAATCGCTCATCTACACCAAGGAAGAGCTGCTCGCGGGCCTGGAGGACACCATGGTCGACTCGCCGCACGCGATCTTCCCCGGGATGACGGAGAAGGACTACTACAAGGGCCTGGTCACCGAAGCCGCACCCGGCACGGTCCGGCAGGTCGCGCACACCAAGGGCGAGATGCCCCAGGAGGCGGCCCACACGGCGGGGGACAACGAGCCCGCGTCGCCGGAGGTGATCGAACGATGAACTCCCTCGCCGCCGCGGCTTCCACGGGCGAGGCCGTGCAGTTCTGGATCCTGGGCACCGTCGCGGTCGTCGGCGCGCTGTGCACGATCCTGATGAAGCGGGCCGTGCACAGCGCACTCTCGCTCGCCGGGACCATGATCGTCCTCGCGGTGTTCTACCTCGCCAACGGCGCGTACTTCCTCGGTGTCGTCCAGGTCGTCGTCTACACCGGCGCGATCATGATGCTGTTCCTGTTCGTCGTCATGCTGGTCGGCGTCACCGCGGCCGACTCGCTCAAGGAGACGCTCAAGGGCCAGCGCTGGCTGGCCGCCGGCCTCGGCATCGGCTTCGGCATCCTGCTCATCGCCGGGATCGGCAACGCCTCGCTCAAGGAGTTCAACGGCCTGGGCGAGGCCAACGCCGGAGGCAACGTCCAGGGCCTGGCCGCCCTCATCTTCACGAAGTACGTCTTCGCCTTCGAGATCACCGGCGCCCTGCTGATCACCGCCGCCGTCGGCGCGATGGTGCTCACCCACCGGGAGCGCACGGAACGCCCCGCATCCCAGCGCGAGCAGTCCCAGGCGCGGATCCGCGAAGGCAAGCAGGTGCCGCCGCTGCCCGCCCCCGGCGTCTACGCCCGGCACAACGCCGTGGACATCCCCGGCCTGCTGCCCGACGGCAGCCCGTCCGAGCTGACCGTCAATCCCACGCTGCGCAGCCGCGGTCAGATCCGCGACGTCTCCGGGGAGTCGCTGGCCGGACTGAAGGCGCTGGAGCAGCGGTCCACGCAATGGCTGGGCCGTGAGACGGAGAAACCCCCGGCCGCACAGTCACCCACGCCGGCCGAGCCGAAGGAGGAGGCCAGCACATGAACCCGGTCTACTACCTCTATCTCGCCGCCCTGTTGTTCACCATCGGCGCGGCCGGGGTGCTGATCAGGCGGAACGCCATCGTGGTGTTCATGTGCATCGAGCTGATGCTCAACGCCTGCAACCTCGCCTTCGTCACCTTCTCGCGGATGCACGGCAATCTCGACGGCCAGATCATCGCCTTCTTCACGATGGTCGTCGCCGCGGCCGAGGTCGTGGTCGGCCTGGCGATCATCGTGACGATCTTCCGCACCCGTCATACGGCCTCGGTCGACGACGCCAGCCTGATGAAGCTGTAAGGGGTCGCACAAAGTGGAGAACTTGATCGCGCTGCTTGTCGCGGCACCGCTGGTCGGTGCGGCCCTGCTGCTGTGCGGCGGAAAACGGCTCGACCGCGCGGGCCACTGGATCGGCACGCTCCTGGCGGTGGCCTCGTTCGCCGTCGCCGCGGTGCTCTTCGCCGACATGCTCGGCAAGAGTGCCGGGGACCGCGCCCTGCACCAGCACCTGTTCAGCTGGATCCCGGTCGGCGGCTTCCGCGCCGACCTCGCCTTTCAGCTCGACCAGCTGTCGATGACCTTCGTCCTGCTGATCACCGGTGTCGGATCGCTGATCCACATCTACTCGATCGGCTACATGGAGCACGACGAGCGGCGCCGCCGCTTCTTCGGCTACCTCAACCTCTTCCTCGTGGCGATGCTGCTGCTGGTGCTCGCCGACAACTACCTCCTGCTGTACGTCGGCTGGGAGGGTGTCGGCCTCGCCTCGTACCTCCTCATCGGGTTCTGGCAGCACAAGCCAAGCGCCGCCACCGCCGCCAAGAAGGCATTTCTCGTCAACCGCGTCGGTGACGTCGGCCTGTCCATCGCGATCATGCTGATGTTCACCACCTTCGGGACCTTCGCCTTCGGCCCGGTGCTCGCCTCGACCGGCGACACGGGCGAGGGCAAGCTCACCGCCATCGGCCTGATGCTGCTGCTGGCCGCCTGCGGCAAGTCCGCCCAGGTGCCGCTCCAGTCCTGGCTGGGTGACGCGATGGAGGGCCCGACCCCGGTCTCGGCCCTGATCCACGCCGCCACCATGGTCACCGCCGGCGTGTACCTCATCACCCGCTCCGGGGCGATCTTCAACGCCGCGCCGGACGCCCAGATGGCCGTCGTCGTGGTCGGCGCCGTCACGCTCCTCTTCGGTGCGATCGTCGGTTGTGCCAAGGACGACATCAAGAAGGCGCTGGCCGGTTCGACGATGTCGCAGATCGGCTACATGATCCTGGCGGCCGGCCTCGGCCCGATCGGCTACGCCTTCGCGATCATGCACCTGGTCACCCACGGCTTCTTCAAGGCGGGCCTCTTCCTCGGCGCCGGATCCGTGATGCACGGCATGAACGACGAAGTGGACATGCGCCGTTACGGCGGTCTCCGCAGGTACATGCCGGTCACCTTCATCACCTTCGGCCTCGGGTACCTCGCGATCATCGGCTTCCCCGGTCTGTCCGGCTTCTTCTCCAAGGACAAGATCATCGAGGCGGCGTTCGCCAAGGGCGGTACCGAGGGCTGGATCCTCGGCGGAGCCGCCCTGCTGGGCGCCGCGATCACCGCGTTCTACATGACGCGCGTGATGCTGATGACGTTCTTCGGCGAGAAGCGCTGGGATCCGCAGGAGGTCCATCCGCACGAGTCGCCCAGGACCATGACGATCCCGATGATCGTGCTGGCCGTCGGATCGGTCTTCGCCGGTGGCCTGTTCAGCATCAACGACGCGTTCGTCAGCTGGCTGGAGCCGGTCACCTCCTTCGAGCACGGCCACTCGCCGCTCAGCGCGACGGCCACCACCACCGCGACGATCGTGGTGCTGCTCGTCGGCGTGGGCCTCGCCTGGCTGATGTACGGCCGCAAGCCCGTCCCCGCCGTCGCCCCGCGCGGCTCGCTGCTCACCCGCGCCGCCCGCCGCGATCTCCTCCAGGACGACTTCAACCACGTCGTCCTGGTACGCGGCGGCGAACACCTCACCCGCACCCTGGTCTACCTCGACCACTCGCTGGTGGACGGCGCGGTCAACGGCACCGCGGCCACGATGGGCGGACTCTCCGGCCGGCTGCGCCGGTTGCAGAGCGGCTTCGTCCGCTCCTACGCAGTCCAGATGTTGGGCGGGGCGGCCGTGCTCGTCGCCGCGACCCTGCTGATGAGGGGTGTCTGAGCCATGTCGTTTCCCCTGCTGACGGCCACCGCGGTGGTGCCGGCGGTCGGTGCCGTCGCCACCGCCGCGCTGCCCGCGGCCAAGCGCACCGCCGCCAAGTGGGTGGCGCTGTCCTTCTCGCTGGTCACCTTCGTCCTGGCCCTCGTGATCGCGTTCCGCTTCACACCAGGCGCCAAGGGCCCCTTCCAGCTGACCGAATCGCACGCCTGGATCGCCGACTTCGGCGTCCGCTACGAACTCGGCGTGGACGGCATCGCCGTCGCCCTGATCGCGCTCACCGCCCTGCTGATCCCGTTCGTCATCCTGGCGGGCTGGCACGACGCCGACCCCCTGGAGGAGACCCGCCCCAACCGCCGCTGGCGCCCCACCCAGGGCTTCTTCGCGCTGATCCTGGCCGTCGAGGCGATGGTGGTCATCTCCTTCGAGGCCACCGACGTCTTCCTCTTCTACCTCTTCTTCGAAGCCATGCTGATCCCGATGTACTTCCTCATCGGCGGCTTCGGGGACGGCGCGGGGGAGCACGGCGAGGAGCAGGCCGCCACCCAACGGTCCTACGCCGCAGTGAAGTTCCTGCTCTACAACCTCGCCGGCGGACTGATCATGCTGGCCGCGGTCATCGGCCTGTATGCCGCCACGGCTGACCAAATCGGCGCGGGCACCTTCTCGTTGCCGCAGATCGTCGAGGCGCGGGCCGCGGGGAAGCTGGACTTCGGTGCCGGCACCGAACGCCTGCTCTTCCTCGGCTTCTTCTTCGCGTTCGCGGTGAAGGCGCCGCTGTGGCCGCTGCACACCTGGCTGCCCAACGCCATGGGTGAGTCGACGTCGCCGGTCGCCGTGCTGATCACCGCCGTCGTCGACAAGGTCGGCACCTTCGCGATGCTCCGCTTCTGCATCCAGCTCTTCCCCGAGGCCAGCAAGTGGGCCACCCCGGTCATCCTGGTCCTCGCCCTGATCAGCGTCCTCTACGGTGCACTGCTCGCGGTCGGCCAGCGGGACATCAAGCGCCTGATCGCCTACGCCTCGATCTCCCACTTCGGCTTCATCATCCTGGGCATCTTCGCGATGACCTCCCAGGGCCAGGGCGGCGCCACCCTCTACATGGTCAACCACGGCATCTCGACCGCCGCGCTGATGCTGGTCGCCGGCTTCCTGATCAGCCGCCGCGGCTCGCGGCTGATCGCGGACTACGGCGGGGTGCAGAAGGTCGCGCCCGTCCTCGCCGGCACGTTCCTGATCGGCGGTCTGGCCACCCTCTCGCTGCCCGGCCTCGCCCCGTTCGTCAGCGAATTCCTGGTGCTGGTCGGCACGTTCAGCCGCTACCCGGTGATCGGCATCATCGCCACCGCCGGCATCGTCCTCGCCGCGCTCTACGTCCTCGTCCTCTACCAGCGGACGATGACCGGACCGGTGAGGACCGAGGTGCGGAAGATGCCGGACCTCCGGGTGCGGGAGCTGGTGGTGGTGGCTCCGCTGATCGCGCTGCTGCTCTTCCTCGGGGTGTACCCGAAGCCGCTGACCGACCTCGTCAATCCGGCGGTCGATCACACCCTCTCCGTCGTGGACAAGCAGGACCCCAAGCCCGACGTGCACGTGGATGCCACCACCGGCGGCAGCCGGTCCGGCCATGCCACGCACGGTGACGATGCGGAGGCCGCGAAGTGAGTTCCGTGGCAAGTGTCCACAGCCTGTGGACAATGGTGGCCGATACACCCGGCAAGATCCCGGGACCGCACATCGAGTACGCCCAGCTCTCCCCGACGCTGATCGTCCTCGGCGCCGCGGTCCTCGGCATCGTCGTCGAGGCGTTCCTGCCGCGCCGCAGCCGCTATTACACCCAACTGCTGCTGTCCGTGGTGGCGCTGGCCGCCGCGTTCGCCGCGGTGATCGGCCTGGCGGCCGGCGGCTTCGGCACGACGAAGGCGCATGTCGCGGCGATGGGCGCAATCGCCGTCGACGGCCCCGCGCTCTTCCTCCAGGGCACCATTCTGCTGGTGTCGCTGGTCGCCGTGTTCACCTTCGCCGAGCGCAGGCTCGACCCGGCGTCGCACGGCAAGCGGGTCGACTCCTTCGCCGCGCAGGCCGCGGCGGTGCCCGGCGGCAAGGCCGAACAGGAAGCCGTCAAGGCCGGGTTCACCACCACCGAGGTCTTCCCGATCGTGCTGTTCGCGGTCGGCGGCATGCTCGTCTTCCCCGCGGCCAACGACCTGCTGACGCTCTTCATCGCCCTGGAGGTCTTCTCCCTCCCGCTCTACATCCTCTGCGCGCTGGCCCGCCGTCAGCGGCTCCTGTCGCAGGAAGCCGCGCTCAAGTACTTCCTGCTCGGCGCGTTCTCCTCGGCGTTCCTCCTGTTCGGCATCGCCCTGCTGTACGGCTACGCCGGGACGGTCACCTACGCCGGCATCGCCGAGGTCGTCGCCGACGGCGCCAAGCAGATCGACCCGGCGCTGGCCGGCACGATGGGCAACGACGCGCTGCTGCTGATCGGCGGCGCGCTGGTGCTGATGGGCCTGCTGTTCAAGGTCGGCGCCGTCCCGTTCCACATGTGGACGCCGGACGTCTACCAGGGCGCCCCCACCCCGGTCACCGGCTTCATGGCTGCGGCCACCAAGGTCGCGGCCTTTGGAGCGCTGCTGCGGTTGTTGTACGTGGTGTTGCCGGGGTTGCGGTGGGACTGGCGGCCGTTGATGTGGGGCGTCGCGATCATCACCATGCTGGGCGGTGCGATCGTGGCCATCACCCAGAACGACATCAAGCGGCTGCTGGCCTACTCCTCCATCGCGCACGCCGGCTTCATCCTGGCCGGTGTCCTCGCCACCAGTGAGGACGGCATCTCCTCGGTGCTCTTCTACCTCGCCGCGTACTCCTTCGTGACGCTCGGCGCCTTCGCCGTCGTCACCCTGGTGCGGGACGCCGGGGGCGAGGCGACGCACCTGTCCAAGTGGGCGGGGCTCGGGCGGCGTTCGCCGCTGGTGGCCGCGGTGTTCGCGATTTTCCTGCTGGCCTTCGCGGGCATCCCGCTGACCTCAGGTTTCGCCGGAAAGTTCGCGGTGTTCAAGGCCGCGGCGCAGAGCGGCGCCGGCTGGCTGGTCGTCATCGGTGTGCTCTCGTCGGCGATCGCCGCGTTCTTCTACATCCGGGTGATCGTGCTGATGTTCTTCAGCGAGCCGAAGACCGACGGCCCGACGGTCGCGGTGCCCAGCCCGCTGACGACGACGGCCATCGCGGTCGGCGTCGCCGTCACCGTCGTACTCGGTCTGGCGCCGCAGTACTTCCTCGATCTGGCGGGCCAGGCGAGCGTCTTCGTCCGCTGACCCCGGCGCGCCCCGGGGCCCCGACCGATACGCGAACGGCCGCTGCCCGGCACCTGTGAAAGGGATGCCGGGCAGCGGCCGTTCGTGCGCCGGCCCGCGCTCTCAACTGCCGTTGGGTACGCCGCTGGGCAGCTCCGGCAGGTCGGGGATCTTCACCTTGCCGTCGGTCGACCGGGTGTACTTCTCGGTGGGGCCGCTCTTCCAGTCGACGGTCAGGGACTTGCCGTCGGAGCTGGGCTTGAGTGTGCCCATGGTGCGGGTGTCGTCCCCGGTGGTGCACTTGAGCGCGGCCATGGCCATGCCGCCCATCTTCTCGACCTTGCCCAGACAGGCCGTCTTGTGGCCCTGGCTGAGCGCCACCGTCCCCTTGGAGACGACCAGGATCAGCGGGTCGTCCCCCGCCTTCGTCTGCCACGCGCCGTCGAGGGAACCGCCGTCGGCGGGCCTGCCCGCGTCGTCCGGCGCCGTGGGAGCCGTCGTCTCCGGCTGCTTGCCCTCCTTGTTCCCGGAGTTGCTGCCGCCGCTGTCGCCGCAGCCGCTGAGCAGCATCGCGACGAGGGCGGTCGCTCCGGCGATCTGCACTGCCTTGCGCACGTACGTCTCCTCGGTCGGTGGTGGAACAGGAGGACGTGAGGCTAGCAGCCGGCCGGCCCCCGGGAGGCAGCGGCGAGAGATGCCGCCTCCGCCCCTGCCTCCCGGTACTGCCGCGCGTGCGGCAGGCCGCCGGAGGCTACTTGTCGGCGCCGACCGGGCTCACGGTGATGTTCGGGGCGGAGTCGGAGGCAGCAACGTTGATGTGGAGCGTCAAGGTGCGGGAGTGGGTCTCGTTGGGCGGGGTGACCACCGTGCTGGTGAAGGTCAGGCCGCTGCCGCCCGAGTGGTTCGGTGGGAAGCGCAGCGTGAATCGGGTGTCCTGCCCCGTCCGCAACGTCACGCGCGGCGCGGGGGACGAGGTGCGCTTCGCGCTGAGGCCGCCGTCCTGCGTCCTGAGGTCGACGCCGGGGAAGCCCTGCATCGAACACGTCGCGGCGCCCGTGTTCTTGAGATGGATCAGAACCTGCCCCTCGGCCTTCCCGTCGGAGAAGCTCATCTTCAGGTGTGAGGTCTTGCAGCCAATGGGGGCCGACTGCCGTGGCGCGTTCGCCCCGGCCTCCGGCTTCGTCGCCTTGGCGGAATCGGCCCCGGAAGCCGGCTTCTTGGCCGGAGCCGACGTCTCCGGCGAATCCGAGGCCGACTCCTTCGGTGCGGCCGAAGCCGACGTCGACTCCTTGGGTGAAGCCGAGGGCGATCCGCTCTCGGGCGCCGCAGTGCCACCGTCCGCCGCGCTCTGCGAGGAAGCCGCGCTCGCGCCCGAAGACGCGTCATCGCCGCTGCCGCCGTCACACGCCGTGAGCGAGAGACCGGCCGCGACCACAGCCACAGCGAGGACCGGCATTCTCTGAACGCGCATCGCTATTCCTCCACCTAAGGGTGCCGCCCCTGCCACTCACCCCCAAGCCTCACCAGCCTCAAGAGCGTCACGAGCAAGCTTTCTGATCATGCGAACAGCGACGCTACGGCCCCGCGTTCCACTTGCAAACCCCTGCATATGTGTCCGTTGCACGGAGGCGGGAGACCCGTGACTCGACGACAACCCCGCACAGCAGCGCGCACGCTACGGGAGTTGGACGGCGGCTGTGGGCCGCCGTCCATTCACGCTTACGCGGTGATCCCCGCCGCGATGCGGCTGCGGATCCGCCGGCTGCCCGACGGAGGGCCTTCAGCCGGTGGACGGGGTGCGGGGGGCGCGCCGCATGGCCCACAGCGTGGGGCCGCCGCCCGGCAGTTGCATCTCCCCGAGCACGGTGAAACCGAAGTGCTCGTAGATGGGGAGGTTGGACGGCTTGGAGGACTCCAGGTAGACGGGCAGGCCCGCCGCGTCGGCCTGGGCCAGCCCCGAGCGCAGCAGGGCGGACCCGTGCCCCTGGCCCCGGGCGGCCGGATCGGCGCCGATCACGGCCAGGTACCAGTGCGCTTCGCCCGGTGTGTGCTCGGCCGCCGCCTCGACGGCATCGCGGAACAGCGGAGCCCGGTCGCCGAGGATGTCCTGGAGCTCCTGGACGGTCTCCGCGTCGGGAACGGCCTTCGCCTGCCCCTCGGGCGCCACCCAGAAGGCGGCTGCCGCGTCGGTGCGCTCGCACACGCCGTGGTGCACGTACTGCCGGGTGAAGAGCGTGGTGAAGTAACGGCCCAGCCCTGCCTCGCGAGAGGAGTCTTCGGGGAAGAACCAGCGCATCATCGGGTCGTCGTCGAACGCGCGGGCCAGCGCGCGGCTGACCATCTGGGCGTCGTCGATCGTTGCCCTCTTTGAGATGTTAGTTATCGGCACGCGGTCATTGTGCACCCCTGGTGATCTCGGTCGGTCGGCGGGCGGCCCACTCCCTTGTCGGGCCAAATGCGCGGTCCGGCAAGGGAGTCACCCGCAACGGCGCAGCGCCCTCACTTCGCGTGCGCCGCGCCCCGCTCCTCCAGCGGATCGAGCGCGCCCGGCGGCCCGTTCAGGCCCCCGAGGACGCGTCCCGCGCGGGCAGGATGCGGCCGGTGACCTCGCCCAGGCCGATCCGGGCGCCCTCCGGGCCCGGCGCCCAGGCGGTGAGGGTGACTTCGTCGCCGTCCTGGAGGTACGGCCCCTTGCCCTGGGTGAGTTCGAGCAGGCAGCCGAGCTGGTCGGGTTCGGGGCCGGAGACCGTACCGGACGCGAAGAGGTCGCCGGTGCGCAACGAGGCGCCGTTGACGGTCATATGGGCCAGCTGCTGGGCGGCGGTCCAGTACATCGTGGAGAACGGCGGGCGGGAGACCGTCTCGTCGTTGATGCGCACCTCGATGCGCAGGTCGATGCCGCCCGGCTCGGCCGCCGCGTCGTCGAGGTACGGCAGCAGCGGCAGGTCGCGGGCGGGCGGGGCGGTACGGGCGTGGTCCAGGGCGTCGAGCGGGGTGATCCAGGCGGAGACGGACGTCGCGAAGGACTTGCCGAGGAACGGGCCGAGCGGGACGTACTCCCACGCCTGGATGTCCCGTGCGGACCAGTCGTTGAGCAGGCAGACGCCGAAGACGTGGTCGCGGAAAGCGCCCAGGGCGACCGGTTCGTGCAGCGCCGACGGGGTGCCGACCACGAAGCTGACCTCCGCCTCGATGTCGAGCCGGGTGGAAGGCCCGTACGAGGGAACGGCGTCCGCGGGTGCCTTCCGCTGGCCGTTGGGGCGCACCACCGGCGTGCCGCTGACCAGGACGGTGCCGGCCCGGCCGTGGTAACCGATCGGCAGATGCTTCCAGTTGGGGGGCAGCGCGGCGTCGTCCGGGCGGAAGATCTTGCCGACGTTGGTGGCGTGATGCTCGCTGGCATAGAAGTCGACGTAGTCGGCGACCTCGAACGGGAGGTGCAGCGTGACCTCTTCCAGCGGATGCAGCAGGGGCGCGATCGCACTGTGGTGCGCGGGGTCGGTCACCGCGGTCCGCACGGCCGCGCGGACCTCCTGCCACACCGAACGCCCTGCGGCCAGCAGAGGATTGAGCGTCGGCGCGGCGAGCACATCGGCGTGTTCGGGCCGTACCGCATCGGGCAGCGCACTCAGATCCAGTACATGACGGCCGTACCGGACACCGATCCTGCGCAACGCGGGTGCCGCGGCGGTGCTGAAGACGCCGTAGGGGAGGGTGTGCGGGCCGAAGGGATCGCCTTCCGCCAGGTCGAACGGGCTCTGCTCGGTCATGACAGCTCCTCGCGTTCTTCGTCGCCGGTGGGCCGACGGGCCGGTGGGCCCCCGCCGCACAGAGTACGACCGCCCCGCCACCCCACGTGCGGCCTGTGGAAAACCCCCGTCCGCGCCCGTGCCGCCCCCTCCCATGACGCCGACCGCACGCGCAGCGGGGAAGCCGTCCGCGAGGATGGCCGAAGTGAAGGATGGCCGAAGTGCGCGTGGCCCTCGTGGGTGACGCGGTGACCCTCGCGGGTGTCGGGTTTTCCGGTGACGGGAGTGACTCCTGGGAGTGCGGGTGCTGCTGTTCTTCCGCCGCCCCTCTAGCAAAACCTTCACAAAGGGTGATCAAGAACATACCGGGCGGAGGGTCGGCCGACTTCCGAGGTGGTTCGGGGGACGGGCGCTCACGGTGATCGAACTGGGACCGGATACGCTGGCCAACGGTGGAGACAGCGACAGATCGACAATCCGTTTGATCGTCAGCAGACAGGAGTACCCCTCGTGACCGTCGTCGGGCCCTTCGGGCTGAGCGTGCGGGACCAGGCTCTTGAGGCCGATGTCCAGGCCGGGTTGGCGGCTGTCGAGGAGGGCCTGCTGGAGGCCACCAAAAGCGACGTGCCGTTCATCACCGAGTCCGCGCAGCACCTCGTGCGTGCAGGAGGTAAGCGGTTCCGGCCGCTGCTGGTGATGCTGGCCGCCCAATTCGGTGATCCGTACACCCCCGGCGTGGTGCCGTCGGCCGTGGTCGTGGAGCTGACGCATCTGGCGACGCTCTACCACGACGACGTGATGGACGAGGCGGACGTGCGCCGCGGGGTGGCCAGCGCCAACGCCCGCTGGGGCAACTCCCTCGCCGTCCTCACCGGCGACTTCCTCTTCGCCCGCGCTTCGCACATCCTGGCCGACCTCGGGCCCGACGCGGTCCGTATCCAGGCCGAGGCGTTCGAGCGCCTGGTGACCGGCCAGATCCTGGAGACCGCGGGCCCGCGCGACGGCCGCGACCCCATCGACCACTACCTGGACGTCCTCGCGGGCAAGACCGGCTCGCTGGTCGCCGTCGCCTGCCGCTTCGGCGCGATGATGTCGGGCGCCGACGAGTCGACGGTCAGCATCCTCACCCAGTACGGCGAGCGGCTCGGCACCGCTTTCCAGCTGGCCGACGACGTCCTGGACATCGCCAGCGACTCGCACGAATCGGGCAAGACCCCCGGTACGGACCTGCGCGAGGGCATCCCGACGCTGCCGGTGCTGCACCTGCGGGCCCGCGCCGAGAGCGAGGCGGGCACCGCCGATGACCGCGCGCTGTGCGAGCTGCTGGCCGGCGACCTCACCGACGACACACGGCACGCCGACGCCCTGGCGCGGCTGCGCGCCCACCCGGCGCTGGAACAGGCCCGCCGGGACACCGTGCGCTATGCCGAGGAGGCCCGCGCCGCGCTGGCGCCGCTGCCGGACTGCATGGCCAAGACCGCGCTGGAGAGCCTGTGCGACGCGGTGGTGCACCGCGCCGGATGAGCGGCGGCGCCCGGAGCTGACCGTTCCGGGCCGGCACCCTCCATCCGTCGTCCCCTAGGGAGCGATCACTCTCCCGGTGTACGGAACCGCCCCCGGGGTGATCGGACGTCATCCCCCAGGGGGAGGACGAGTTGCTCCCCCTGGTTGACGCGCGATCCCGGCCGTTTTGATGGGATGGAACGCACCACAACGCGGCGGAAGGCCCCCTACCGGGGCCCAGGGGCGGACGAGTGCGCAGCGCGGAAACCGCCGCTCACGACGGAGGTAGGGCACATGCCACGGAACGAACCGACAGAGGTCGCCGACGACCGGTACGCGGACGGGGAGCGCTCGACGAAGCGCCGTAAGGCGGTGCGGTACGGAGTGCCGGTCGCGGTGGCGGGGGTGGCGGCGGCGACGATCGGGCTGGTCCCGGCGTTCGCCGGATCCGGTTCCCCCGACCTGCCGGAGATCTCGGCGCAGCAGCTGATCGCCAAGATCGCCGCATCGGACACCCAGCAGCTGTCCGGCACCTTCCGCATCAGCACCGATCTGGGGCTGCCGTCCCTGCCCGGTGGCCTCGGCGGCGCGGCCGGCGAAGGCGGCGCGAAGGGCGACGGCGCGTCGGCCTCCCCGCAGAGCAAGCTGATGGAGCTGGCGTCCGGTACGCACACGCTGAAGGTGGCCGCCGACGGCCCGGAACGGCAGCGGGTGTCGATCGTCGACAGGTCCGCCGAGTACAGCCTCGTCCACAACGGCCAGGAGGTCTGGGCGTACGACGGCGGCAGCAACACCGCCGTGCACAGCCGCAGCGCCGGGAACGGCGAGCAGGCCGGGCAGCACGGCGGATCCAAGGACCTGCCGAAGGGCCTGGAGCACGCCACCCCGCAGGAGCTGGCCAAGGAGGCGCTCAAGGCGGCGGGTGACACCACGTCGGTCACCGTCGACGGCACCGCGAAGGTCGCAGGGCGGGACGCGTACCAGCTGGTGATCAAGCCGAAGCAGTCCGCGTCGACGGTCGGCGCGATCCGGATCGCGGTGGACGCAGGGAACGGCGTGCCGCTGAAGTTCACCCTCACGCCCAAGAGCGGCGGAGCGGCTGCCGTCGAGGCCGGCTTCACCGAGGTCGACTTCGGCAAGCCCGCCGCCGCCACGTTCGCCTTCACGCCTCCCAAGGGCGCCAAGGTCGTCGACGGCGACAAGCAGCACGCCGACGGCCTCCCCAAGGGCTTCAAGGGATCCCAGGGCGCCAAGGGGCCCCAGGGCCTGGGCGGGTTCGACGTGGTCGGCAAGGGCTGGACGTCCATCGCCACGATCAAGGGCTCCGGGTCCGGTCTGCCGTCCGGCAAGGAGGGCGGCGCCGCCGCGTCGTTCCTCGACAGCATCGGCGACAAGGTGACCGGCGACTTCGGCTCCGGCCGGGTCTTCAGCACCCGCCTGGTCAACGCCCTGATGACCGACGACGGCTCGGTCTACGTCGGCGCCGTCGACAAGCAGGCGCTGGTGAACGCGGCCAACGCGGCAGGCTCCGCCAAGTGACGCCCCCACCCGCGCAGGGTGCGCCGCGGCGCCACCGCTAGCGACCGGCCGCCCCTGCGCCCCGGAGGCGCCGTACCTGCCGCATCACCGGCCGGTACGGCGCCTCCTGTGGTGCGGCACGGCACCCACGGGGAACAGGCGGCACCGGTGGGGTCAGACGGTGCCGCCCCCGGCGGGCCGCACGTCCTCCTGGCCGGCCGGCCGCCCCGGTACCGCGGTGTCCCTGGCCGCCAGCGCCGCGGCCTCATCGGCCGCCGTCTCGCCGGCCCGCGTCGCCGCGGCGGCCAGCGCGGCGCGCCCCTTGCCCGCGGTCCGCAGCGCGTCCCAGGTCAGTACCACGAGCGCCAGCCACACCAGCGCGAACCCGGCCCAGCGCTCCGGAGGCATCGCCTCGTGGAAGACCACGAGACCCAGCAGGAACTGGAAGGTCGGCGCCAGGTACTGGATCATCCCGAGCGTGGTCAGCGGCAGCCGTACCGCCGACGCGCCGAAGGCGATCAGCGGCACCGCGGTCGCGATCCCGCAGCCCGCGAGCAGCAGCGCGGGACCGGTCCCGTCGTTGACGAAGCTGGACTGCCCGCGCCCGCCGAGGAAGAGCAGGAAGCCCAGCGCGGGCAGGAACTGGATCGCCGTCTCCGCGCTGAATCCGGCCACACCGTCGAGCTTGATGCCCTTCTTGACCAGGCCGTACGTCGCGAACGTGAACGCCAGGACGAGCGAGATCCAGGGCACCCTGCCGTACGCGACGGCCATCACGACGACCGCGAGGGCGCCGACACCCACCGCCGCCCACTGCAACGGACGCAGCCGCTCACGCAGCACCAGCACCCCGAACGCGATGCTGACCAGCGGGTTGATGAAGTAGCCGAGCGAAGCCTCCAGGACGTGCCCGGTGTTGACGGCCCAGATGTACAGGAACCAGTTGACCGAGATGACGGTCGCGCTCAGCAGGATCAGCCCCAGCCGCCGGGGCTGCCGCAGCAGCGGCCTCACCCACGACCAGCGGCGCAGCGCGGCCAGGATGACCAGGGCGACGGGCAGCGACCACACCATGCGGTGGGCCAGGATCTCGGCCGGCGAAGCGGCGTCCAGCAGGTGCCAGTAGAGCGGCAGCAGGCCCCACATGCCGTAGGCGGCGAAGCCGTAGGCGAGTCCGGTGCGCTGCGTGCTTCGAGCGTCCAAGGGGCGGCCCTCCCGGTGCTGCCTCGACAACGACCCTGTGAAGGTAACGCCGGACGGCCCGCCTGTCATGCGCGTATCGCCATACGGTCATGACAGGCGGGCCGTCCGGGAGGGGCCCGTGGAGCGGGTGTCAGCCGACGACCGTCCAGGTGTCGTTGCCCGCGAGCAGTCGGCCGAGGTCGCCCTTGCCCTGCTGCTCGGTGGCGGTGTCGAGCTGGTCCGCCATGAGGGTGTCGTAGACGGGGCGTTCGGTGCTGCGGAGCACCCCGATGGGGGTGTGGTGGAGTGTGTCGGGGTCGGCGAGGCGGGACAGGGCGAAGGCGGTGGTGGGGGAGGGGCTGTGCGCGTCGTGGACCAGCACGCCACCGGCGCCCTCCTCCCGTACGTCGATGACCTTGAGGTCGCCGGTGGCCGGGTCGCGGACCACGCCCTTGGAGCCGAGGCCGTCGGGGGCGAGGGGGCCGAAGCGGATCGGCCGGCCGTGCTCCAGGCGGATGACGGCCTCCTCGGCCTTCTCCTTGTCCTTGAGCACATCGAAGGCGCCGTCGTTGAAGATGTTGCAGTTCTGGTAGATCTCCACCAGCGCCGTACCGGGGTGGGCCGCCGCCTCGCGCAGCACCGAGGTGAGGTGCTTGCGGTCGGAGTCGACCGTGCGGGCCACGAAGGACGCCTCGGCGCCGAGTGCCAGCGAGACCGGGTTGAACGGCGCGTCGAGCGACCCCATCGGCGTCGACTTGGTGATCTTGCCGGCTTCGGACGTGGGGCTGTACTGGCCCTTGGTCAGGCCGTAGATCCGGTTGTTGAACAGCAGGATCTTGAGGTTGACGTTGCGGCGCAGCGCGTGGATGAGGTGGTTGCCGCCGATGGACAGCGCGTCGCCGTCGCCGGTGACCACCCATACGGACAGGTCGCGGCGCGAGGTGGCCAGACCGGTGGCGATGGACGGGGCGCGGCCGTGGATGGAGTGCATCCCGTAGGTGTTCATGTAGTACGGGAAGCGGGAGGAGCAGCCGATGCCGGAGACGAAGACGATGTTCTCCTTCGCCAGGCCGAGTTCGGGCATGAAGCCCTGGACGGCGGCGAGGACGGCGTAGTCGCCGCAGCCGGGGCACCAGCGCACTTCCTGGTCGGACTTGAAGTCCTTCATGGACTGCTTGGCCTCGGCCTTGGGCACCAGCGACAGGGCGGTCGGCTGGGTGGGCCCCTGTGCGATCGTCTCAGTCATTGACGGCCTCCTTGATGGCCTCCTGGAAGACCTCCGCGAGCTGCTCGGCCTTGAACGGCATTCCGCTGACCTGGGTGTACGAGCGCGCGTCGACGAGGTACTTGGCGCGCAGCAGGGTGGCGAGCTGCCCGAGGTTCATCTCCGGCACGACCACCCGGTCGTAACGGGCCAGGACCTCGCCGAGGTTGGCGGGGAAGGGGTTGAGGTGACGCAGGTGGGCCTGGGCGATCTGCCCGCCGGCGTTGCGCACCCGCCGGACGGCCGCGGTGATCGGCCCGTACGTCGAACCCCAGCCCAGGACGAGGACCTTGGCGTTGCCGGAGACGTCGTCGACCTCGACGGCGGGGACGTCGACGCCGTCGGTCTTGGCCTGCCGGGTGCGGACCATGAAGTCGTGGTTGGCGGGGTCGTAGGAGATGTTGCCGGTGCCGTCCTGCTTCTCGATGCCGCCGATGCGGTGTTCGAGGCCCGGCGTTCCCGGCACCGCCCAGGGGCGGGCGAGGGTGGCTTCGTCGCGCTTGTAGGGCCAGAACACCTCGGTGCCGTCGGCCAGTTGGTGGTTGGGCCCGGAGGCGAACTGGACGCTCAGGTCCGGCAGGTCCGCGACGTCGGGGATCCGCCAGGGCTCGGAGCCGTTGGCGAGGTAGCCGTCGGAGAGCAGGAAGACCGGCGTGCGGTAGGTGAGGGCGATCCGGGCGGCGTCCAGGGCCGCGTCGAAGCAGTCGGCCGGGGTGCGGGGCGCCACGATCGGCACCGGGGCCTCGCCGTTGCGGCCGTACATCGCCTGGAGCAGGTCGGCCTGCTCGGTCTTGGTCGGCAGGCCCGTCGAGGGGCCGCCGCGCTGGATGTCCACGATCAGCAGCGGCAGTTCGAGGCTGACGGCCAGGCCGATGGTCTCCGACTTCAGCGCCACACCGGGGCCCGACGTCGTCGTCACCGCCAGCGCACCGCCGAACGCGGCGCCCAGCGCGGCGCCGATCCCGGCGATCTCGTCCTCCGCCTGGAACGTGCGCACGCCGAAGTTCTTGTGCTTGGACAGCTCGTGCAGGATGTCGGACGCCGGAGTGATCGGGTACGAGCCGAGGTACAGCGGCAGGTCCGCCTGGCGGGCCGCGGCGATCAGCCCGTAGGACAGCGCCAGGTTGCCGGAGATGTTGCGGTAGGTGCCGGCCGGGAACGCCGTCGTCGCCGGGGCGACCTCGTAGGACGTGGCGAAGTCCTCCGTCGTCTCACCGAAGTTCCAGCCCGCGCGGAACGCCGCCACGTTGGCCTCGGCGATGTCCGGCTTCTTCGCGAACTTCGCCCGCAGGAACTTCTCGGTGCCCTCCGTCGGACGGTGGTACATCCACGACAGCAGGCCGAGCGCGAACATGTTCTTGCTGCGCTCGGCCTCCTTGCGGGACAGGCCGAACTCCTTCAGCGCCTCGATCGTCAGCGTCGTCAGCGGCACCGGGTGAACGTGGTAAGCCTCCAGCGACCCGTCCTCCAGCGGGCTGGTCGCGTACCCCACCTTCGCCATCGGGCGCTTGGTGAACTCATCGGTGTTGACGATGATGTCCGCGCCGCGCGGGACGTCGGCGAGATTCGCCTTCAGCGCCGCCGGATTCATCGCCACCAAAACGTCCGGCGCATCCCCGGGAGTAAGAATGTCGTGATCGGCGAAATGCAGCTGAAAACTGGAAACACCGGGCAGAGTGCCGGCGGGTGCCCGGATCTCGGCAGGGAAATTCGGCAGCGTCGACAAGTCATTACCGAACGACGCGGTCTCGGACGTGAACCGGTCGCCGGTGAGCTGCATACCGTCACCGGAGTCGCCCGCAAACCGGATGATCACCCGGTCGAGGCGCCGGACTTCCTTACCTCCGCCGCTGTCACCGGTAGTGCGCTGTTCCCCGACAAGCGCTCCGTCGGCCTGCTCGGCTGTGCTGTTGACCTGGCTGGTCACTGCTTCGGACCTCCCTAGAGGCGTAAGGCTCCCCGCCTTGCGGCAGGGCTCGGGACGTGTCGTGCCGACCGGTGGTCCCCTCGCCATCGTACGGGGGTAAGGGTCACCTTCCCTGGGTCGATCACATGATGGACTTCTTCATGAGACGACATTCCGGTGGAGATTGTCACGGAATAGCTGCTTTTTCCTCTCCTTCTCCCCAGCGCTCCCGACTCCTCAAAAGGTTCTAGGACCAAGGTCCTGGGTCCTGGCCGAAAGGGCTCCGGCCTGCGCGTCCGACGCCACGTCAGATTCTCAGGAGTTGAGATAGGTCAGCACGGCGAGCACCCGGCGGTGATCCCCGTCACTCGGCGACAGGCCCAGCTTCAGGAAGATGTTGCTGACGTGCTTCTCCACCGCGCCGTCGCTGACCACCAGCTGCCGGGCGACCGCCGAGTTCGTCCGCCCCTCGGCCATCAGCCCCAGCACCTCGCGCTCCCGCGGCGTCAGCCGTTCCAGCACGTCCTGCTTGCGGCTGCGGCCGAGCAGCTGCGCGACCACCTCAGGATCCAGCGCGGTACCCCCTTCGGCGACCCGCACCACCGCGTCGGCGAACTCCCGCACCTCCGCGACCCGGTCCTTGAGCAGATAGCCGATGCCCCGGCTCGAACCGGCCAGCAGCTCCGTCGCGTACTGCTCCTCGACGTACTGCGAGAGCACCAGCACCCCCAGATCCGGATGCGCGCGGCGCAGCTGGATCGAGGCGCGCACCCCCTCGTCGGTGTGGGTCGGCGGCATCCGCACGTCCGCCACCACCACGTCGGGCAGCGCACCGGCGTCGGCCAGCTCGCCGATCACCTTGATCAGCGCGTCGGCGTCCCCCACCCCGGCCACGACCTCGTGCCCGCGGTCGGTCAGCAGCCGCGTCAGCCCCTCCCTGAGCAGCACCGAATCCTCGGCGATGACCACCCGCACTGTGTCCTCCACGCTCACAACCCCCCGCATCATCGAACCCCACCCGGCGCTCTGCGCCCTCCGGGACGCCGTCCTGGCCGCCCTCAAGACCCCAGCATCCCAGCATTCGGACGCGGAGGGAGGAGCGGACGGGGAGACGAGGGAGGAAAGGAGCGCGGGGCGGGGCGTGCGAAGGGGATACCGGCCCGCCGACGGCCTGCCCGTACGGGCTAGGACCGCCAGGGCAGTTCGGCGGTGACGGAGGTCGGGCCGCCGTTCGGGGAGTCGATGGCCAGGAGGCCGTCGACGGCGGCGAGACGGTCGGCGAGACCGGCCAGGCCGCTGCCTGCGGCCGTGCCGGCGCCGCCCCTGCCGTCGTCCGTGACCAGCAGGACGATCCGGTTCTCGGTGCGCCAGACGTCCACCGTGGCGCTGCTCGCGCGGGCGTGCTTGGAGACGTTCTGCAGGAGTTCGGAGACGGTGAAGTACGCGGTGCCCTCGATCGCGGCGGCGGGCCTGCGGTCCAGATCCACCGTCACCGTCACCGGCACGGTGCAGCGCGCGGCGAGCGCCGACAGGGCCGGGCCGAGCCCGCGGTCGGTGAGGATCGCCGGGTGGATGCCGCGGGCCAGGTCCCGCAGTTCCTGGAGTGCGGTCTTCACCTCGCCGTGCGCCTCGTCCACCATCCGCGCGGCGGCCTCCGGGTCCTTCGCCAGCTTCTCCTTGGCAAGACCCAGATCCATGGCCAGCGCCACCAGCCTGGCCTGCGCGCCGTCGTGCAGATCCCGCTCGATGCGCCGCAGGTCGGCGGCTGCGGTGTCGACCACCACGCCGCGGTCGGTCTCCAGCTCCGACACCCGGCTGGCCAGCGCCGAGGGGCCGAGCAGGCCGTGGACCATGACCCGGTCGAGCTGCGTCAGACCGTGGATCACCCACGGCCCGGCGAACACCATCAGCAGCCCGATCCCGCTGGTGCCCCAGATTCCGGCGGACGACGAGAGGTAGAAGCCGTGGCCCGCGCCGTCGCCCCACATCTGGATTCCCGGCTGGCCGACGTAGGCGGGGAACACCCAGTGCCACAGCGGGTAGGCCAGCAGCCCCCAGCCGAGCACCCAGAACGTCAGGGAGAAGACGAAGGAGAACACCGCCCACGGGAAGTGCAGCATGCAGTAGAGCAGGTGGCGCCAGGAGGCCCCGCTCTTGAGGACACTGCCGACCCACGGCATCAGGCCGGGCTTGGCCGCGCGCAGCGGCGCCGGGTCGGCCACCCGCACCCCCAGCAGCGCGCGGGCGCGCGCCCGCTCCATGCCGCCGAGACCGCGGGCGCCGGCCAGCCCGCCCGCGAACACCGGGATCCCCAGGAATGTCACCAGCAGGCCGGTGCCGAGCGAGATCACCGCCGTCGCGTACGTGAACATCACGACGGCGATGGGGAGGCTGATGAGGAGGTAGAGGAACTCCCGCCAGGTGCGTCCCGAGAACGGCGCACGCAGCCCGATCGGCACGCGGGAGGCGGAAGCCTGCGGGGCGTATGCGGAATCCATCGTTTCGTTTCCGTTCTGCCGTATCCGGCGACGTGATCACCGGTGCGCCGTCGAAGCCTCACCGGCCGGAGCCGCCCGACCTGCCGGGACCGCGCTCCCCCTCATCTCAAGACTCTCCGGACCACGCGCCGGACACCATGAGGCTCCTCGCAGTCTTCGCCGGGGGTTTTCCCCACCCCCGCGAGACGTCCGCTCACCGCCGCCCGCGCCACGGCAGCTCCGCCGTCACCCGCGTCGGCCCGCCCTCGGGCGAATCCAGCACGAACAGCCCGTCCACCGACTCCAGCCGCTCCGCGAGCCCGGCCATCCCGCTCCCGCCGTCCAGCCGGGCACCGCCCCGCCCGTCGTCCTCCACCCGGATCAGCAGCCGCCCGCCGGACCGCCACACCTCGACCGAAGCCGACCGCGCCGCACTGTGCTTGGAGATGTTCTGCAGCAGCTCGGAGACGGTGAAATAGGCGATGCCCTCGATGGCGGCGACCGGACGCTCCGGCAGCTCGACCGAGGTCGTCACCGGCACCGTGCAGCGCCCGCCCAGCGAGAGCAGCGCCGGGCCGAGCCCGCGGTCGGTGAGGATCGCCGGATGGATGCCGCGGGCCAGATCCCGCAGCTCCTGGAGCGCCAGCTTCACCTCGCCGTGCGCCTCGTCCACCATCACCGCCACGCTCTCGTCGGCCTGGCCCTCCCGCAGCTTCTCCTTGGCAAGACCGAGGCCCATGGCCAGCGCCACCAGCCTGGCCTGCGCGCCGTCGTGCAGATCCCGCTCGATCCGCCGCAGATCGGCCGCCGCCGTGTCCGTCACCGTCATCCGGTCCGACTCCAGCTCGGCGATCCGCCGCTCCAACTCGTCGGACGGCGACAGCAGCCCGCGCACCATCGCCCGGTCCACGTTCGACAGCCAGCGCGCCACCCACGGCAGCGCGGGCCAGCCCACGAAGAGCGAGGCGAGGACGACGGCGAAGGTCAGGACGGCCCACGGCAGCCTGACCACCGCGAACAGCGCGTGCCGCCAGGCGACCGGATCCGTCAGCCGCACCCACAGCCACGGGAAGAAGCCGTCCTCCCGGGGCCGCGGCGGGCTCGGCTCCGGCACCCGCACGCCGAGCAGCACCCGCGCCCGCGCGCGCTCCAGTCTCCCGTACTGCCGGCACACCAACAGCCCCACGGCCAGCAGCGGCAGCCCGATCACCGTGACCGAAAGACCGATGCCCAGCACCAGCCACACCATCACGACGACGAACGCGAACACCCCCAGCGGAAAGTTGGCCAGCAGGTACCCGATCTCCCGCCAGGTCCAGCCGCTGAGCGGCGCCCGCGGCGGCGGAGGCGGCGCGCCCTCCTGGACATCGGCGCCGGTACTGACCTGGGATCTGTCGCTCATACAGCCAAGCCTGCCGGGCCGGGGGCTTCGGGGCCATGGGGGACGTGGGGTGGCGGGGGTGGGGTTTTCCCTACCTTGCGGCACCGGACGGCCTGCCGGTTCTGTGGTGCAAAGGATGTGCGCCGGGCGGACCCCGGCCGTTCTCCGGAGATCCATGGACGTGACGGAGAATTCCGTACCTGGGTGATTGCCCCCTTCTTGCCGGGTGTTGGCCGCCTCTGTGCCCGTTGGCGGCGAGGCGGCGGGTATGCGGAAGTTCCGCAGCCCGAGGGTGACGGGGGTGTCGGAGTGGCCCCGTATCGTGTTGCAGTAGGGAACGGTGCGGGGGAGGGACGATGGCGCGGGATGACGACCGCAGGAAGCCGGATCCGGCTTCCGCGCGGCGGCGCGGGCTCCGGGACGACAGCCGTCCCGTGGCGCCTTCCGGCAGCGACACAGGGGCGGCGTCGGCATGGTGAGCGTGCATACGGATGCGGGCGCGCAGGTCGCGGACGACGCGGTCGATGAGGTGCCGGACGCTCTGGACGTCCGCGCCTGGCGCTGGGGCGACCTGAGCCGGACGTGGACGGCGGGCGCCGCGAGCGTGCTGCTGGCGCTGACCGCCGGTGTGTGCGCGGCCGGTTGGTACGGGCCGGCGCACGCCGCGCTCTGGCTCGGCGTCGCCGGAGTGCTCGCCGCGGCGGCCGGCGCGGTGTGCGGGCTGCTCGAACGGCGACCGCTCGCGGTCGCGTTGCTGGTGCTGGCCGGTGCCGTCGGCGTGCTCGCGTCGTGGCAGGCCACCTCGGCGGGCCCGGCGCGGCTGGCCGCGGCGGGGCTGACCGTCGCCGCCGCCCTCGCGCTGCTCGGCCGCTGCACGGGACTCGGCCGCGGCGGCCTCATCGGCGCGGCGGCGGTCGGGCTCGCCGTCGGCGTCTGGGAGGCCGTCCTCGCGCTGACCGACGTGCCCCGTACGGGAGTTGCGCTCGGCGTGGTGTCGGTCCTGGTCCTGGGACATCTGCCCCGGCTCGCGCTGACGGCGGCCGGCCTGACCCGGCTCGACGACCAGCGCTCGGGCGGCACCCCGGTGAGCCGGCACCGGGTGGCGACGGCGCTCGGCGCGACCCATCGCGGTCTCGCGCTCGCCACGGTGGCCGTGGCCGTATCGGCGGGCGCGGCGGGAATCCTGGCGGCCGGCGCGGATGACGGGTGGGCGACGGCCGCCGCGCTGCTGGTGTGCCTGCTGCTGTTCTCCCGGGCCCGTGCCTATCCCCTGGCGCCGGAGGTCATCGCCCTGCTGGCGGCCGGTACGGCGGTGGGTGCCGGGCTGGTGCTCCGGTGGGCGGCGGCTTCCGACGACCCCATGGGGGCGCTGGTGGCGCTGAGCCTCCTGGCGGTGCTGCCGTTGGCGGCGCTCGCGATACGGGTGCCCGAGCACATACGGGTGCGGCTGCGCCGTGTGATGAACCTCGTCGAGTCCGTCGGTGTGGTGGCGCTGTTCCCGGTCGCGTTCGGCGCGTTCGGGGTCTACAGCCGGCTGCTGCAGACGTTCTGAGCCGGAAGGGCGGCGGAGCAACCCATGTCAGAAGGCCACGAGACGGCCGGGCCTGCGGCGGGACCGGAGACGCAGGAGCGGATGGTGCGGGAGGAGCAGGCGGGGGAGACGGAGCGGGCGGTGCGGGAGACACGCTCGCCTTTCGACCCGCCGCCGGTTGCGGCGCCGCCCCTGGGTGCGCCGCCGCCCACGCCGTCGTCGGCTACGGAGCCGCCCGCTCCGCAGCCGCTTGCCGCGCCGTACGCGCCGCAGCCGCCGATCGGGACGCCCGTTCCGGTGGCCGCCACCCCCGGCGCCCCGGACCCCGGGCAGCAAGTCCCGCTCCCGCAGCCACCGGTCCCCGGCCCCGCCATGCCGCCGCCTTCCACCCAGGCCGTGCCGGTCACCCGAGCCACGCCGACCCCTCAGGCCATGCCGGCCCCCCAGGCCACACCCGACACTTACGGCACGCCACCCACTTACGGCACGCCGCCCACCCCCGCACCCCAGGCCCCCGCCTACCGCTCCGCCCCGGGAGTCCGCGTCCACACCTCGTCCCCCACCCCCGTCTCCGTGCCGCTGCTGCCGCCCGATCTGGACGCGCTGCGGGCCAAGGCGCGGCACGGCGAGTCCGTCGTGCAGCGGGCGGGGCGTGCCGTGCGGCGGGCCCTCGCGTCCTCGCCCGCCGCGGAGACGGCCGCCGCCACCGAGACCGCGTACGCGATCCAGCAGCCCGTCACCACCGGCCGCCAGATCGCGGTGTCCAGCATCCGGGGCGGCGCGGGCAAGTCCACCGTCGCCGCCCTGCTGGCGCTGACCTACGCGCACTACCGTGCCGACCCGGTGCTCGCCGTCGAGGCCGACCCGGCGCTCGGCACGCTGCCGCACCGGCTCGGCGCGACGGAGGTCCGCTGGTCGGGCACCGACCTGGCGCAGATCGTCGACCCGTCGATGCTGATCACGGACCTGACGGGATATCTGCTGCCGTTCCCGGGCGGCGGCTGGCTGCTGCCCGGCAGCCAGGGCGCGATCGGCACCCGCCTCGATCTCGATACGTACCGGATCGTGATGACCTCGCTGCGCCGGTACTTCGCGACCACCGTCGTGGACTGCGAGACGCTGCCCGCCGAGGTGGCGCGCACGGCACTGGTGACCACGCAGGCCAGGGTGCTGGTCTCGCCGGCCACCCCGGAGGGCGTGGTGGCCACCCGCGCCGTGCTGGACTGGGTGGGCGGCCTGCACCGCGGGATCCTGCCGACGACCGTCGTGGTGCTCAGCCACGGTGCGCCCGATACGGCACTCGACCTGCGGCGGGCCGCCGAACATCTGGGCACCGGCGGCGCGGCGGTGCTGCCGCTCCCGTACGACCGGCACCTCGCGGCCGGCGGCGCCATACGCACCGAACTCCTCGGGGAGCGGACGCTGAAGGCCGCGGCGCGGATCGCGGGCGAGGTGATGAACCGCGCGGTGTCCCGCGGCCGGCCCGCGGCTCCCGGACAGCACGGCCCGGCCGGGGGGACACCTCCGGGAGCATCGGCCCCGCCCGCACCGCCGGTGTACACCGGCCACACCCCGGCCGGCTCCGGCCCCGGTGGCGCGTACGGGCACCCCCGGTGACGACAGGGCCGGTTCTCCTGGCGGCAATCCACCGCGTCCGCCGACCGGACACCCACCGTCCCGTCCCTCGGGCGGCCCAAGGTGCAGGGGGTCAGCTCGTCTAGACTTCGTGCATACAGATCGTCGAAGTCGTTGAACAAGCGCAGTCAGGGAGCGAGGGGCGGACGTGCCGGACGACACGACCGTGCGCACCATCAGCGCCGCGGACTATTTCCAGGGGTACTCGTTCGTCGGCCTCGTCGCCGTCGTCGGTGTCCTCTTCGTTGCCGTGGCGTTCGGGGCGGGGCGGCTGCTGCGGCCCGTGGTGCCGACCCCCGAGAAGCTGCTGACGTACGAATGCGGCGTGGATCCGGTCGGTGAGGGCTGGGCGCACACCCAGGTCCGCTACTACGTCTACGCCTTCCTCTACGTCATCTTCGCCGTCGACTCGATCTTCCTGTTCCCCTGGGCGACGGTCTTCGCCGCCCCCGGTTTCGGCGGCGTCACGCTCGTGGAGATGTTCATCTTCCTCGGCTTCCTCACCGTCGGCCTGCTCTACGCATGGAAGAAGGGCGTCCTGGAATGGACGTGACCCCCGCATCCGACGGCCAGGCGAACGGCCCCGAGGGCCCCGCCCCGGAGTACCTGCCGACCCCGCGCCGCCTGGGTACGCTGGCCCGCCTCGCGCCCGAACCGATGAAGGTGGTCCTCAACTGGGGCCGCCGCTACAGCCTGTGGGTCTTCAACTTCGGCCTCGCCTGCTGCGCCATCGAATTCATCGCCGCGTCCATGGCGCGGCACGACTTCATCCGGCTCGGCGTCATCCCGTTCGCGCCAGGACCGCGCCAGGCCGACCTGATGGTCGTCTCCGGCACGGTCACCGACAAGATGGCGCCCGCCGTCAAGCGGCTGTACGAGCAGATGCCCGAGCCGAAGTACGTGATCTCCTTCGGCGCCTGCTCCAACTGCGGCGGCCCCTACTGGGACTCGTACTCGGTCACCAAGGGCGTCGACCAGATCATCCCGGTGGACGTCTACGTACCGGGCTGCCCGCCGCGCCCGGAGGCGCTGCTCCAGGGCATCCTCAAGCTTCAGGAGAAGATCGCGCGCGAGTCGCTGGGCGAGCGGTACGCCACCGGCTCCGGCGCACGGCAGGCAGGGCCCTCGGTGGCCGCGCTGCGCAGCGGCCTGGTGGCACCCCCGGCGCCCGCCGACGGCACACCGGGGGAGGAGCCGCGATGAGTGAGCAGCAGCCCGAGACGCCGGAGCAGGACGAGACGGAGACGGCGGGGCAGTCCGAAG
The DNA here is from genome assembly GCF_043199105.1 of Streptomyces sp. NPDC048644. NCBI lineage: Bacteria > Bacillati > Actinomycetota > Actinomycetes > Kitasatosporales > Streptomycetaceae > Streptomyces > Streptomyces sp. NPDC048644. Next base: position 434,652 of record NZ_JBICVO010000005.1, on the reverse strand, counting down.
AGCCCCTGGTCGGCTGGCTGCCGCGGCCCGCGAGCCACCTCTTCGGCCCGGGAGCCACCGCGGAGCTGGCGTACGACCTGCTGACCGTGGACGTCCCGGCCGACGCCTGGACCGCCGCGCTGACCGCCGCACGCGACGACCTCGGCTGCCGCTACTTCGACTGGCTGAGCGCCGTCGACGAGCCCGGCACCGGCTTCCGCGTCTGCGCACACGTGGCGGACGTGTCCCGCCCGGGAAGCGTCCGCCGGCTGCTGGTCCGTACGACCGTGCCGCACGAGGACGCCGCGCTGCCCACCGCCATCGACGTGTACGCGGGCGCTGCCTGGCACGAGCGCGAGACGCACGAGATGTTCGGCGTGGACTTCACCGGCCACCCGCACCTCGTGCCGCTGCTGCTCCCGGACAGCTTTGAGGGCCACCCGCTGCGCAAGGACTTCGTGCTGGCGGCGCGGGTCGCCAAGGCGTGGCCGGGTGCCAAGGAGCCGGGCGAATCCGAGCACGGTGGCCCGAAGCGGCGGCAGATGCTGCCGCCCGGCGTCCCCGACCCGAACGAATGGGGCCCGCTGAAGGGCCAGTTGCCGCCGGCTCCGGCCCGCCCGGCACGCGGTGCGCGTGCGGCGGGAGGCGCCCGTGCGGCCGGTGGTGCCCGTGCGGCAGGCGGTGCCGGAGTGGCGGCTGCGGGGGAGCGCCCGGCGCGGCGCACCCGCTCGGCGAGCGCGGGCTCGGCCAGCCAGCAGGCGGCGGACGCGGCGAAGACGACCGAGGCGACGGCCGAGGCGAAGACGGCCGAGGCGACGGCGACGCCGGACGTGGCGAAGACGCCGGAGGCGACGGCGGCTCCCGACGCGGCGAAGGCGGCTCCCGCCCCCGCGAAGGCCCCGGCCAAGGAAGCGACGACCGGGGACGCCCCCTGGCACCACGCGCGCCCGGCATCCGCCGAACCGGAGCGGGCCGAGGCGAAACCGGCAGCGGCCGAGACGAAACCGGCAGGAAGCGAGGCGAAACCGGCAGGGGACGCCTCGGGACCGGAACCGAGCGATCCGCAACGGGCTCCGGAGGACGCCGCCCCGAAGGACGCCGCCCCCACGGACGAAGCCCCCACGGACGAAGCCCCCGAGGAGCAGGGCAAGGCCCCGGCCCCTGACCAGGCCCAGGACCGGAAGCAGAACCCGGCAGGAGGAGGTGACACCCCATGAGCGACCTTGTCGACATCGTGGTGCGCCTGCTCGCCGTCTTCGTCGCCTTCCTCGTCTTCCCCCTGGTCATCGGGCAGACCGAGCACAAGGTCATGGCCCACATGCAGGGCCGTCTCGGGCCGATGTATGCGGGCGGGTTCCACGGCTGGGCGCAACTGGTCGCCGACGGCGTGAAGTTCGCGCAGAAGGAGGACATCGTCCCGGCGGGCGCCGACCGGCGGGTCTTCCAGCTCGCGCCTGCCGTCGCCCTGCTGCCGTACCTCCTGGTGCTCGCCGCCGTCCCGCTCGGGCCGCACACCGTCGGACGCGACATCGACGCGGGCATCTTCTTCGTGCTCGCCGTGATGGGCGTCGGCGTGCTCGGCTCGATCATGGCGGGCTGGGCGTCGGCCAATAAGTTCTCGCTGCTCGGCGGCCTGCGCACGGCCGCCCAGCTGCTCGCGTACGAACTGCCGATGCTGCTCGCCGCGGCTTCGGTCGCGATGGCGGCCGGCACACTCTCGCTGCCCGGCATCCTGGACGGCTTCCACTGGTGGTGGGTGCCGTGGCAGATCGTCGGCGGAGTGGTCTTCTTCGTGGCCGGCCTCGCCGAGCTGCAACGGCCGCCGTTCGACATGCCGGTCGCCGACTCGGAGATCATCTTCGGCGCGTACACCGAGTACACCGGGCTGCGGTTCGCGCTCTTCCTGCTCGCCGAGTACGCGGGCATCGTCGTGCTCTGCGCCCTGACCTCGGTCCTCTTCCTCGGCGGCTGGCACGGCCCGTTCGGCGCCGACGGCCTCGGCTGGCTGTGGATGCTGCTGAAGACCGTGGTCCTCGCCTTCGGCGTCATCTGGCTGCGGGTCACCTACCCGCGGCTGCGTGAGGACCAGCTGCAGAAGCTCGCCTGGACCGCTCTGATCCCGCTCGCCCTCGCTCAGATCGCCCTCACCGGCGTCATCAAGGTGGTGATCTCCTGATGGCCGCGGACAAGCAGCACCGCCACTCGTCCGGATTCCCCGGTTCCGGCCTGGCGAAGGGCCTGGCCGTCACCCTCCGGACCATGACGAAGCGGACGGTCACCGCGCAGTACCCCGACACCCAGCCCGACCTCGCGCCGCGCACCCGCGGTGTCATCGGGCTGTTCGAGGAGAACTGCACGGTCTGCATGCTGTGCGCCCGCGAGTGCCCTGACTGGTGCATCTACATCGACTCCCACAAGGAGACGGTGCCGCCGGCCGCCCCCGGAGGCCGCGAGCGCAGCCGCAACGTCCTCGACCGCTTCGCCATCGACTTCTCGCTCTGCATGTACTGCGGTATCTGCATCGAGGTCTGCCCGTTCGACGCGCTCTTCTGGTCACCGGAGTTCGAGTACGCCGAGACGGACATCCACGAGCTGACCCACGAGCGCGACAAGCTCCGCGAGTGGATGTGGACCGTGCCCGAACCGCCCGCGCTCGACCCGGCGGCCGAGGAACCCAAGGAAATCGCCGCCGCCCGTAAGGCGGCCGACAAGCTCGCCGCCCAGGAGGCCGAGGCACAGGCCGCCGCGCCCCCCGAGGAGGGATCGTGACGCTCGCCGCCGCAAGCCACGGCTTCCTGACGCCGTCCGGTGTGGAGATCGCGTTCGTCCTCGTCGGCCTCGTCACGTTCGGCGCTGCCCTGATCACGGTCACCACCCGGCAGCTGGTGCACGCCGCCCTGTGGCTGGTCGTCGCCCTCGGCGGCATCGCCGTCGAGTACCTGCTGCTGACGGCGGAGTTCATCGCCTGGGTGCAGGTGCTGATCTACGTCGGTTCCGTCGTCGTCCTCCTCCTCTTCGGGCTGATGCTGACCAAGGCGCCCATCGGCCGTTCCCCGGACGCCGATTCGGGCAACCGCTGGGCCGCCCTCGCCGTCGCCTTCGCTTCGGCGGCGGCCCTGGTGTGGGTGGTCGTCGACGCCTTCCGTGCCACGTGGATCAACCTGGGCGGCGCCGCCCAGGGCAGCACCGAAGCCTCCGGGCGCACCCTCTTCCAGTACTGGGTGCTGCCCTTCGAAGCGCTGTCCGTCCTGCTGCTTGCCGCGCTGGTCGGCGCGATCGTGCTGTCCCGCAGGAAGACCGACGCGCCGTCGGCCGCCGCGGCCCCCGCCGCACCCACGGCCCGCGCCCCGCGAGAGGAGCAGCGCTGATGCATCTCGCCTACCCGGCCGTCCTCGCCGTCCTCCTCTTCTGCACCGGTCTGTACGGCGTGCTCGCCCGCCGCAACGCGATCCTGATGCTGATGTCCGTCGAGCTGATGCTCAACGCCGTCAACCTCAACCTCGTCGCCTTCGACGTCTGGCTGCGCGACACCCTGCACGCAGGCCAGGCGCTGACCCTCTTCACCATCGCCGTCGCCGCCGCCGAGATCGGCATCGGCCTGGCGATCGTGCTGCTCGTACACCGCAACCGCGGCACCGCAGACATCGACCGGCTGCGCGACCTCGCCGAGACACCGGGCGACGCGGACGCCGCCGTTCCGCAGCAGCCGCAGCCGGACACCAAGGCGGAGGCCACCGCGTGACGCTCACGACCACCGCCGTCCTCGTCCCTCTCCTGCCGTTCCTCGGGGCGGTCGCGGGCCTGCTCCTCGGCCGGCGCGCGCCCGGCTTCGTCCGGCCGCTGGCCATCCTGCCGACGCTCGCCGCCGCCGCGCTCGCGGTCGCCGTCGCCGTCGGCCAGGGCGGCGGCGCGGCCACCGACGTCGCCACCCGGCTCACCCCGACCGGCTCCGTCCCGATCGACCTGGCCCTGCACGTCGACGGCTTCGCCGCGCTGATCGCCGTCCTCGTCGGCGTCGTCGCGACCTGCGTGCAGATCTACTCCACCGGCTATCTGCGCGACGACCCGCGCTACCCCTCCTACGCCGCTCTGGTCTCGCTCTTCACCTCCGCGATGCTGCTGGTCGTCTACACAGGCGACCTGATGGTGCTGCTGGTCGGCTGGGAAGTCATGGGCATCTGCTCGTACTTCCTCGTCGGCCACTACTGGGAGACCGAGGCCGCCCGCGCCGCCTCCCTCAAGGCGTTCCTCGTCACCAAGCTCGGCGACGTCCCCTTCCTCTTCGGCATCTTCGCGCTGGCCGCCGACACCGGCACCTTCCGCATCACCGGCATCCTCAGCTCGGTGACCAGGGACGGCCTGGACCACCCGACGCTGATCGCCCTGCTGCTGCTGGCCGGTGTCGCGGGCAAGTCGGCGCAGTTCCCGCTGCACACCTGGCTGCCGGACGCGATGGCCGGCCCGACCCCCGTCTCGGCGCTCATCCACGCCGCGACGATGGTGGCCGCCGGTGTCTATGTCGTGGCCCGTCTCCTCCCCGTCTTCGCCGCCTCCGCCGCGGCACTTGTGGTCCTCGCCGTCATGGCCGCGATCACCATGATCGGCTCCGGTCTGGCCGCCCTGGCCCAGGACGACATCAAGCGTGTACTGGCCTATTCGACCGTCGGCCAGCTCGGCTACATGACCGGCGCACTGGCCGTCGGCGACCGCGGCGCCGCCGTCTTCCACCTCCTGTCGCACGGCGCTTTCAAGGCCCTGCTCTTCCTCGGCGCCGGCGTGATCATCCACGCCGCCGGCACCAACTCGCTGGCCGCCATGTCCCGCATGGGCGGCCTCGCCCGGCGCATCCCCGACGCCTACTGGACCGTCACCGTCGCGCTGCTCGCCCTCGCCGCCATCCCGCCGTTCGCCGGCTTCTTCTCCAAGGAAGCCGTCCTGGGCGCCGCCGAGCACGCCGCCACCGGCGGTGCACACGGCATCCCCGGCGCCGCCGGCTGGACGGTGCTGATCTCCGGACTGATCGCCGCCCTCCTCACCGCCGGCTACGCCACCCGCCTGTGGCTGCTGGCCTTCCGGGGAAGCGGGCCCGAAGTACCGGACCACGGCCCCCGGCCGGTCGCCATGAACGCCGTGCTGTGGGTCCTCTTCATCCCCACCGCCGCCTTCGGCCTGGCCGCCCCCTTCCTGCCCGACTGGTTCGACGGACGCTCCCTCACCCCGACCCTCACCACCTCCGTCCTGGGCACCGGCATCGCCCTCGTCGGCGGCCTGGTCACCTACGCGACCTGGCGGCACACCACCGCGATGGCCGCCCGCACCCCCATCGGCGCGGTCGCCGTCGCCCCGGACGCCGCCCCGGCCGTCTCCGAGGAAGCGGCCATCGCCACCCACACCCCGGCCTACGGCCACATCGCGGGCGCCGCCGACCCGGCCGACCCCGGCCGGCTCCTGCTCGGCCCGCTGCACCGGCACGCCGCCGCCGGCTTCCACCTGGACACCGTCTACACGACGCTGTTCGTCCGGCCCGTACAGGCCGCCGCCACGCTCGTCCGCTTCCTCGACCGCGAGGTCGTCGACACCTACGTCCGCGCCGCCGGGACCGCACCCCGCTGGCTGGGGGCCGCCGTCCGCCGCGCCCAGACCGGCAACGTGCAGACCTACCTCGGCGCGCTGCTCGCGGGCTCGCTCCTGCTGGCCGTCGCCGCCGTCCTCGTCGCTACGGGCACGGGAGCCTGAGCCATGAATCACACCGCTATGCAGATCCTCCTCGCGGCCCTCATCGTGCTCCCCCTCCTGGGCGCGGCGGGCGCCCTGCTGCCCGCTCCTCCCGGCCTGCGGGGCCGCGGTCCCGACCAGGCCGTCCTGCGCCACGGCGTCACCGTCACCGGCGTCGTCCTCGCCGCGGCCATCGCGCTGGCGATCGGCTTCGACCACGACCACCCGGCCCGAATGCAGGCCACCACCGACATCAGCTGGATCCCGGCGCTCGACATCCGCATCCATCTCGGCGTCGACGGCATCTCGTTCCCCCTTGTCGTCCTGACCGCGCTGCTGACCTTCCTCTGCGCGCTCTACAGCTACTTCAAGATGCCTGCGGGCCCGTCACCCAAGGCATTTGTCGCCCTGCTGCTCCTCCTGGAGTCCGGCACCCTCGCCACCTTCGCCGTCCTCGACCTGGTGCTGTTCTTCCTGGCCTTCGAGATGGTCCTCATCCCGATGTACTTCCTCATCGCCCGCTGGGGCGGTGCGCAGAGGCAGGCGGCGGCTTGGAAGTTCATCCTCTACACGCTGCTCGGCTCGGTCGTGATGCTCCTCGGCCTCCTCCTCATCGGCGTGAAATCCGGCACGTTCGACATGGTGGCACTCGCCACTGACAACGGCCCGAAGTCCCAGCTCAGCCACACCGTCCAGCTTGTCGCTGTGCTCGCGATCGGCATCGGACTCGCCGTCAAGTCCCCGCTGTGGCCGCTGCACAGCTGGCTGCCGGACGCGCACACCGCGGCCCCCACCGTCGGCTCCGTGCTGCTGGCCGGCGTGCTGCTGAAGATGGGTACGTACGGCTTCGTGCGGATCGCGCTGCCGATCACTCCCGAAGGCATGCACACCTTCGCGCCGTACCTCGCGGCCCTCGCCGCCATCGGCATCGTCTACGGGTCGCTCGCCTGCCTCGCCCTCGTCCGCAAGGGCGCCAAGGGCGACCTCAAACGGCTGATCGCCTACAGCTCCGTCGGCCACATGGGCTTCGTCCTGCTCGGCATCGCCAGCATGACCCCCACCGGCGTCAACGGCGCGCTGTTCGCCAACATCGCCCACGGCCTGATCACCGGCCTGCTCTTCTTCCTGGTCGGCGCCCTCAAGGACCGCTACGGCAGCACCGACATCGACACCCTGGCAGGCTCCACGGGCGCCGCTCTCTACGGCAAGGCGCCCCGCTTCGGCGGCCTGCTCGCGTTCGCCGCCGTCGCCTCCCTCGGCATCCCAGGACTCGCCGGTTTCTGGGGCGAGATGCTCGCCATGTTCGGCGCCTTCCAGCCGGCCGCAGGACTGAGCCGCCCCGCCTTCCTGACGTTCATGGTGCTGGCCGGCATCGGCACCCTGCTGACCGCCGCCTACCTGCTGCTCGTCGTCCGCCGCGTCTGCATGGGCAGCACCCCGGACATCGCGGAGTCCACCGCCGCGGTCGAGGAGGGCACCGCCACCGACGCCGAAGCAGCCGCAGGCCACCAGGGCGCGCCGGACACCCGGCCCGCCACCGGGCGCCCCGCCGCCGCGCCGCGCCTCCCCGTCATCCCCGACCTCGCGCGCTACGAATACGCGGCCTGGACCCCCCTGGCCGTCCTCACCGTCCTCGCGGGACTGTGGCCCGCGGCCCTCCTCGGCCTCACCGACCCGGCCGTCCAGCAGCTCCTCGGAGGCGGTAAGTGATGAGCCCGATGACCTCACTGGCCGCGAACCCGGTGGCCTCTCTGGTGCAGTCCGTCGACTGGCTCGCCATCGCGCCGCCCGCCCTGACCGCGGCCGTCGCCCTGGTGGTGCTCGTCGCCGACCTCTTCCTCCCCGCGGCCAGGAAGCCGCTGCTGGGCTGGATCGCCGTCGCCGGTCTCGCCGTCGCCGCGCTCTCCCTGCTGCCCCTCCTGGACGGCGACCGCCGCACCTTCTGCCTCACCGGCCACCCCGACGTGTGCAGCTACGCGGCCGACCCGTTCGCCCTGGTCATCCAGTTCCTGGTGATCGCCGGCGCGCTGCTGACCGCCCTGATGTCCATCGACACCGTCAAGGACCACGGGCTGCCCGCCGGCGAGTACTGGTTCCTGCTGCTGTCCTCCGCGGCGGGCGCGGCCCTGCTGCCCGCGTCCCGCGACCTCGCGACCCTCGTCATCGCACTCGAAGTCGCCTCGCTGCCCGCGTTCGCGCTGGTCGGCCTGCGCCGCGACGACCGGCTCTCCTCCGAGGCCGCCCTCAAGTTCTTCCTCTCGTCGGTCGCCGCGACCGCCGTGATGCTGCTCGGCGTGAGCTTCCTGTACGCCGCCACCGGGAGCCTGCACCTGAGCCGGGTGGCCCACGCGCTCACCGCCCTCCCCGACCCCCGCCTGGCGACCCTCGCGAGCGCCGGCGTCGCCCTCACCCTCGTCGGCTTCGCCTTCAAGACCGCCGCCGTCCCGTTCCACTTCTGGGTGCCCGACACCTACGTGGGCGCCCCGCTCCCCATCGCCGCCTACCTTTCCGTCGTCGGCAAGGCCGTCGGCTTCTCGGGCCTCATCCTGGTCACGGTCAAGGGCTTCCCTTCGTACGCGGACGTCTGGGGCCCGGCGCTGGCCGTACTCGCCGCGCTCACCATGACCGTCGGCAACGTCGCCGCCATCCGCCAGAACGCGGACCGCGCACACAGCGCCGTCCGCCTCCTCGCCTGGTCGTCCGTCGGCCAGGCCGGCTACCTCCTGGTGCCGATCGCCGCCGCCGGGTACGCCGACGACCCGGCGCACGCCATCGGCTCGACCGTGGCCTACGCCCTGATGTACGCGGCGGTGAACCTCGGCGCCTTCGCCGTCGCCGCCCTGGTGGCGCGCACCCGCCCCGCGAACCGGATCACCGACTACCGGGGCCTGTACGCCGAGCGCCCCCTGGTGGCGCTCGCCCTCGGCTTCTTCCTCCTCTGCCTGGCCGGCCTGCCGCCCGGTGTCATCGGCCTGTTCGCCAAGGTCACGGTCTTCTCGGCGGCCGTCGACGCGGGCCTGGGCTGGCTCGCCGTGATCATGGCCGTCAATGTCGTGATCGCGCTCTACTACTACCTCCGGTGGACCGCCGTCCTCTTCCACGGCGCCACGGAGGACGCGGCAACGCAGGACGCAGCCGCAGCCGCCACCGGGCACGGCACGGCCACCGGGCCCCGCACCCCCGCGGACGGCGGCCACCGCACGGCCACGGACACCGCCATCGACGTGGACACCGAGGCTCCGCGCCCCGCCCGCCCGCCGCGCGCCAGGATCCCGGCCCCGCTCGCCGCCGCCCTCACCCTCGCCACCCTCCTCGGCATCGCCCTCTCCGGCGCCCCGCAGCTCGTCCTCCGCTTCGCCTCCGGCGCCCTCCTCTGAGCGGAACGCGGCAGGCGCCCTCCCCAGGAGCGCCTGCCGGGCCCGTACGCCGGTAGGCCCCCACCGGGCGCCTCCCGGGCCCCGCTGCGGCCCGCGGCCCGCGCACCAGGGAACCTGCCCTCCTCATCTCGCGTTGACCAGTGAGTAAGGGTCCACTGGAGAGTGGAGAAACGCAGCACAGGGTTCCCCTGCCGCATCGCTTGGAGGGCGCACCGTGCACCGCCGGCACAACGGGCTCAGGACCGCCGTACTCCTCGGGGGACTGTCCGCCCTCATCATCGCCATCGGCAGCCTGTTCGGCCGTACGGGCCTGATCGTCGCCGTGCTCTTCGCACTGGGCACGAACGCCTACGCGTACTGGAACAGCGACAAGCTGGCGCTGCGGGCCATGCGCGCCCGCCCGGTCAGCGAGTTCGAGGCCCCCGCGCTCTACCGCATGGTCCGCGAGCTGTCGACGGCCGCCCGGCAGCCCATGCCGCGCCTCTACCTTTCCCCGACCCAGGCCCCGAACGCCTTCGCCACCGGCCGCAATCCCCGCAACGCCGCGGTCTGCTGCACCGACGGCATCCTCCAGCTCCTGGACGAACGCGAACTGCGCGGCGTCATCGGCCACGAGCTGAGTCACGTCTACAACCGCGACATCCTGATCTCATCCGTCGCGGGCGCGCTCGCGTCGGTGGTGATGTTCCTGGTGAACTTCGCCTGGCTGATCCCCGTGGGCCGCTCCGACGACGATGACGAGGGCCCCGGCATAGTGGGCATGCTGCTGATCATGATCCTGGGGCCGGTCGCGGCCTCCCTGATCCAGCTGGCCGTCAGCCGCTCCCGCGAGTACCAGGCCGACGCGTCGGGCGCCCAGCTCACCGGCGACCCGCTGGCCCTCGCCTCGGCCCTGCGTAAGCTCGAAACAGGTACCCAGCAACTCCCGCTCCCCCCGGAGCCGCGTCTGGAGACGGCGAGCCACATGATGATCGCCAACCCCTTCCGAGCAGGCGAGGGCATGGCGAAACTTTTCTCCACCCACCCCCCGATGCGCGAGCGCATCAGCCGCCTCGAACGCATGGCGGGCCGCTCCCGCCCCTGATCCGCCGCCCGCGCAACGCCTCACCACCACCCAGCGTCCAGATGAGTGAGTCCGAAGCCGTACCTGCCTGGCAGGACGGACCCACTCTCCGCTCCGCCCGTGGAAGGCTGTCGATCATGAAGTTCATCCTCAACGTCATCTGGCTGGTCCTGAGCGGCCTCTGGCTGGCGCTCGGTTACGTCGCCGCGGGCATCGTCTGCTGCATCCTGATCATCACGATCCCGTTCGGCATCGCGTCCTTCCGGATAGCCGGCTACGCGCTGTGGCCCTTCGGCCGCACCACCGTCGAACGGCGCGACGCGGGCGCCGGTTCGGTGATCGGCAACATCATCTGGATCATCTTCGCGGGCTGGTGGCTGGCCCTGGGCCACATCATCACCGGCCTCGCGCTCTGCGTGACGATCATCGGCATCCCGTTCGGCATCGCCAACTTCAAGATGATCCCGATCTCCCTCATGCCGCTCGGCCGCGACATCGTCCCCACCGACCGGCCCTTCGCCACCCGCTGAGGCACCGCGCGCCCGGCTGACGTCCCCCGTCCCGCCGCCTGCCCCCGTCCCCAACGCCGGTGGGGCGGCGTGCCCACGGCACACCGCCCCACCCGGTCACACACCCGGCGGCCCGGCCCGAAGGCCGCGCGCCACCGTCGGCAACGACTACCGGTAGTTCACGAACTGGATCGCGAAGTCCAGGTCCTTGCCCTTGAGCAGCTGCTGCACCGACTGCAGGTCGTCCCGGCTCTTCGAGCTGACCCGCAGCTCGTCGCCCTGCACCTGCGCCTTGACGCCCTTCGGGCCCTCATCGCGGACGATCTTGGCGACCTTCTTCGCGTTGTCCTGCGAGATCCCCTCCTCGATGGAGGCGAAGATCTTGTACTCCTTGCCCGACGCCTGCGGCTCACCGGCGTCCAGCGCCTTCAGCGAGATCCCGCGCTTGACGAGCTTGGACTGGAAGATGTCGAGTACGGCCTTCACCCGCTCCTCGGCGTTGGCCCGCATCTCGATCTTCTCGCCGGACCACTCGATCGACGCGCCCACGCCCTTGAAGTCGTAGCGCTGCGAGATCTCCTTGGCGGCCTGATTGAGGGCGTTGTCGACCTCCTGCCGCTCGACCTTCGAGACGATGTCGAAACTGGAGTCGGCCATGTTGAGTTGGCTCCTCGTACGTAGATCCGTCAGGGAAGCGGCCCGTTCCGGGCCGCCCCGCCAGCCTAGAGGAGGCGCCCCCGCCGCCCGCGATCCCGTCGGGGGTAATCGAGTGGCGAAGCACCCCCAGCCATCGGGTATGGTTTACGTCGTTGCCACCGAGCGCCGCCCCACAGCGGAACTCACCGGCAGCGCATCTTGGCGGTGTGCCCGAGCGGCCAAAGGGAGCAGACTGTAAATCTGCCGGCTCAGCCTTCCCAGGTTCGAATCCTGGCGCCGCCACAGATAAAGGGAAAGACCCCCGTTCTACGGAAACGTAGAACGGGGGTCTTTTCGTTTTCCGGTGCCGGTTCCCCGTGGGCGGTAATTCCGGTGAGTCCCAGCGAGGGCGCTTCCCGGGGGTGTGGACTGTGGGGTGGGCCGCCGCAGGGCCGACGTTCTCAGATAACGGCGAGAGGTTCACAGAAAGTGTGTGATGTTCTATCGTCGGGGCGGCGGTGAGCGCGATCATCGAGGGAAGCGAAGGGGGCGACCGGTGAGGCGACCGAGTCGTGGGTCCGAGGCCGAGGTGGAGGAGCGCCGCCAAGGGGTGCTGCGCCGCGTCGCCGAGGAAGGCGAGATCCGCATCGCCGACCTCGCCGGACGGCTCGGCGTGAGCGTGATGACCATGCACCGCGATCTCGACAACCTCCACGAACGCCAACTCCTGCGCAAGGGCAGGGGAGTGGCCACCGCCTTCCCCAACCTCACCATGGAGAGCGCCCTCCGCTTCCGCGAGCACGTCAACATGGCGGCCAAGGAGGCCATGGCCGACGTGCTCGTCAAGGAGGTCGCACCCGGCAGCACGGTGCTGATCGACTGCGGCTCCACGCTCTTCCCGCTCGCCCGCAGGCTGGCCGGCGTCGAAGGGCTGCGGGTGATCACCAACTCGCTGCGCGTCACGTACCTCTTGTCCGGCTCGGCGGTCGAAGTGACCCTGCTCGGCGACCGGTTCTACGAGGACTTCGAATCCTGCGCGGGGCCGCAGGCCCGCCGCGAGCTGAAACACCTCAGGGCCGGCATCGCCTTCGTCACCGCCACCTCGGTCAGCGAGGGCCGGCTCTACCACCCGGTGCGCGAGTACGCCGACAACAAGGACGCCTACCTCCAGGCCGCCGACCGCGCCGTACTCGCCGTCGACCACAGCAAGTTCGGCCGCACCGCCACGCATTCCTACGGCGACGTCAGCGGGTACGACCTGCTGGTCACCGACGCAGGCGCCGCCGAGAGCGAACTCAGGTCCGTACGGGACCTCGGCGTCGCGATCCACACCGTCACCCCGCAGAGCTGAGGCTCCGCGCCCCGAGCCGTACCCCGAGAAAGGCCCGACCCATGCGCGCCGTCGTCATCGAAACCCCAGGCAACTACTCGGTCACCACGGTGGACGATCCCGCTCCGGGCCCCGGCGAGGTCGCCGTCGCGCCCGCCGCCGTCGGCATCTGCGGGACCGATGTGCACATCGTCGAGGGCGAGTTCGCGCCCACCCCGTACCCGATCATTCCCGGCCACGAATTCACCGGCGAGGTCGTCGCACTGGGGGAGGGGGTGACCGGGCTGCGCACCGGCGAACAGGTCGCCGTCGACCCCTCGCTGTTCTGCGGCTCCTGCCACTTCTGCGCGATCGGGCACGGCAACCTGTGCGAGAACTGGGGCGCGATCGGCGACACCGTGGACGGCGCGATGGCCGAGTACGCCAAGGTGCCCGCCGCCAACTGCTACCGGCTGCCGCAGAGCGTGGACGTCTTCCAGGGCACCCTGATCGAGCCGCTGTCCTGCGCGGTCCGCGGCTTCGACGTGCTGCCGCGGCGTCTCGGCGACCACTACCTGATCTACGGCGCCGGCACGATGGGGCTGCTGATGCTCCAGCTCGCCAGGGCGGCGGGCGCCGCCTCCCTCTCGGTCGTCGACATCAACCAGGACCGCCTCAAGATCGCCGAGCGGCTGGGCGCCGACGCCACCGGTGCCGACGCCGACGCGCTGGACCGGCCGCAGGGCTGGGAGACCGTCATCGACTGCACCGGCGTCGTCCCCGTCATCGAGGACGGGCTGACCCGGGTGCGCCGCGGCGGCACCTTCCAGCAGTTCGGGGTGGCGCCGTCCGCCGCCAAGGCGTCCTTCTCGCCGTTCCAGGTCTACAACGACGAGATCACCATCGTCGGTTCGATGGCGGTGCTGCACAGCTTCGGCCGGGCCGTCGACCTGATGGCCAAGGGGGTCATCGACGCCGGCACGATGCTCACGCACAGTTTCGGCCTGGACGAGTTCGGCACCGCGCTCCAGACCTTCCGCGACGGCACGGGACGCAAGATCCAGATCAGGCCCGCCGCTTCCTGAACCGTTGCCCGCAGCGGGAGTTGCGCCCGCGCCTCCCGCCCTTCGTCCCGCCGTACGGAAGCGAACACCGCATGCCGACAGTCGCCGGGGTGGACTCCTCGACCCAGTCCTGCAAGGTCGTCGTCTGCGACGCCGGCACCGGAGAGGTCCTGCACCAGGGCAGGGCCGCCCACCCCGACGGCACCGAAGTGGCCCCAGAAGCCTGGTGGCAGGCCCTGGACGAGGCCGGCGGCGGTCTGCTGGCGGACGTGGACGCCGTCGCGGTCGCCGGCCAGCAGCACGGCCTGGTGGCGCTGGACGAGGCCGGACTGCCGCTGCGCGACGCCCTGTTGTGGAACGACACCCGCTCCGCGCGGGCCGCCGACGACCTCGTCGCGGAGCTGGGCGGGCCGGACGCGTGGGCCCGCGCGGTCGGCACCGTCCCGGTCGCCGCCCTCACCGTCGCCAAGCTCCGCTGGCTGGCCGATAATGAACCCCGCACCGCCGACCGCACGGCCCAGGTGATGCTGCCGCACGACTGGCTGACCTGGCGGCTGTGCGGCGGCCCCGGCAGCGGTGCGGCACCGGTCACCGACCGCGGCGACGCCTCCGGCACGGGCTACTGGTCACCCGCCGACGGCGACTACCGCCGCGACCTGCTCGCGCTCGCCCTCGGCGGTCGCACGCCCCAACTGCCGCGCGTCATCGGCCCGTACGAGGCCGCAGGGCGCACCCCGCACGGCGCCCTGGTCGCGGCGGGCACCGGCGACAACATGGCCGCGGCGCTCGGGCTCGGGCTGCGGCCGGGCGACGCGGTGGTCTCGCTCGGCACCAGCGGCACGGCCTTCGCGGTCTCCGAGCGCCCGGTGGCCGACCCGTCCGGCGCGGTGGCCGGCTTCGCCGACGCCACCGGCCGGTTCCTGCCCCTGGTCTGCACCCTCAACGCCGCCCGCGTCCTCAGCTCGGCCGCCACCCTGCTGGGCACCGCCCTCACCGACATCGACCGGCTCGCCCGCGAGTCCGAACCCGGCGCAGACGGCCTCGTCCACCTGCCCTACCTCGGCGGCGAACGCACCCCCAACCTCCCCGATGCCGCCGGGAGCCTGCTGGGCATGCGGACGTCCAACATGCATCCGCCGCAGCTCGCCCGCGCGGCCGTCGAAGGCATGCTGTGCAACATGGCCGACGCCCTGGACGAGCTGCGCGGCCAGGGCATCGGCACCCGCCGCGTGCTGATCATCGGGGGCGCGGCCAAGGCGCCGGTGGTCGGGGAGATCGCCGCCGGGATCTTCGGCGCCCCGGTCACCGTCCCCGAACCCGCCGAGTACGTCGCGCTCGGCGCCGCCCGGCAGGCCGCCTGGGCCCTGACCCGCACCCCCGAACCGCCCCACTGGCCGCTCGCCGCAGCCCGCCACGTCCCCGCCCCTGCCGACCCCGCCACCGGCCGCCGCATCCGCGAGAACTACGCCCGCGCACGGGCGACGGTGTACGGCTGACGACCACGGCACACGCCGGGCACGCGGCTAGGGGCCTGTCCAGGCCGCTAGCTCCCGGCCACCGCCCGCACCGCATCCGCCACCGGCGTAACGCCGTTGACCAGCTCCAGCGTCCGGCCGGCCGTGCCCGGCTCGGCGAGCAGCGCGGCCAGCGTGGCGGCCACGTCGTCCCGGGTCACATCGGCCCGCCCGGTCGCGTCGGCGAGCTGGACGTGGCCGGTCCCCGGGTCGTCCGTCAGCCGCCCGGGACGCAGGATCGTCCAGTCGAGCCCGCCCCGGGCCCGTACGTCCGCGTCCGCCGCGCCCTTGGCGCGCAGGTAGGCCGCGAACACCGGATCGGTGCCCTCCGGCGGCACCCGGTCCGCGCCCATCGACGAGACGACGAGGAAACGGCGCACACCGGCCGCCTCCGCCGCGTCGGCGAACAGCGCGGCGGCCCTGCGGTCCACGCTGTCCTTGCGGTCCGCGCCGCTGCCGGGGCCGGCGCCCGCGGCGAAGACGGCGGCGTCCGCCTGCTCCAGATGCCGTGCCACGTCCTCGACCGACGCCGACTCCAGGTCGCACACGACCGGTTCGGCGCCCGCCGCCAGCAGATCGCCCGCCTGTTCCGGCCGGCGGATGATCCCCGCCACCTCGTCCCCGCGCCCGGCGAGCAACCGCTCCAGCCGAAGCGCGATCTGACCATGTCCACCTGCGATGACAATGCGCATGCTGCCGACCGTACGCCCCCGGCGCGGCAGCGCACGGGCAGGAGCGTGCGCCGCGCGACACCACCGCCACCGGCCGGGCGGCGGCCCCGCTCAGCGCTGCGACTGCCGGGGCAGCTCCAGCGCCACGGCCGCCGCCGAATCGCAGTACTCGCGCACCGCGCTGGTCCGCGCCACCACCCGCCCCCGGTGCACCACGACCCGGCTGTACGCGAGCGACAGCACCCCGGCGATCCGCTCGCCCCGTACGGCCAGCAACTCCGCGGGAAAGCCCGCCTCGACGCGCACGTCGGGCAGCCCCAGCGTCGCCCGCGCCGCCGCACTCACCGTCTCGTACGCCGCCTCCGGACTCGTCTCCCCCAAGGACGCCAGCAGATACGCGGCCTCCAGAGGATCGCCGCGTCCCACCGGGTTGGCCACGTCCCGCAGCGCGCCGCTGCCCGCCGCCACCCGCACCCCGGCAGCCCGCAGCAGCCGCACCGGAGCCGGCCTGGCGACCCGGGAGCCGTACCGCTCCAGGCCGGTGCAGTCGCCCTGCGGCAGGCAGATCACCGTGACGTCGGCAGCCGCGAGCTGCTCGGCGACCCGCGCCGCCACACTGCGCGGCATCCGCGTCATCCCGGCGCACGGCCCGATGGCCACACCGGGCCGCAGCCCGCCGGCCATCGCCGCGAAGCGCGCGAGCCGTGCCGGATCGTCCCCGTCCGTATGCAGGTCCACCGGGCAGCCGTGTTCCCCGGCCACCTCCAGGACGGCCTCGACGTACCCCGCCGGATCGGGGTCGAGATCGGGACAGCCGCCGATCACCGAAGCCCCCATCTTCACGGCGTCCCGCAGCATCGCCAGGCCGTCCGCCCCGGCGGCCCCGGTCAGCACCCTGGGCACCGCGACCGCCGCCAGGTCCGCGAGCCCGCGCAGCGACCTGCGGGCCTTGAGCACCGCCTCCAGGGAGCGCAGCCCCCGCACCCCGCCGACGCGTACGTGGGTGCGGGACGCGGTCGCGCCGTGCCCGAGCTGGAGCAGGGCCGCCTCGGTGGTGCGCCGCTGGATGTCATCGGGGGAGTCCGAAGCGGGTCCTTCGCAGTCCGCCGTCAGAGCCGTGTCGCAGTGCGCGTGCGGCTCGGCGGGCGCGGGGAGCAGCAGATAGCCGTTGAGGTCGACGCGCGCGCCCTGCCGCACGAGCGCCCCGGCCGTGCCGACCGCCTCGATGCGCCCGCCGCCGAGCCGTACGTCCACCGTGCGGCCGTCGGCGAGCCGGGCGCCGCACAGGACCAGCGCGCCCCCTTCGGACCGCGCGGACGGGCCGCTGTCCGGCTTCCCCGGCTGCGGCGGTGGCTGCGGTGAACTGCTGTCGGACATCGCGCTCCTCGAAGGCACGGGCGTGCATGATCACGCAGCGTGGTCCGAGCCTAGGGCGCGGCCCTGGGCGCTTCGAGCAGGCGCGGAATAGTCGTACCGGTGTGGTGCGTGAGGCCGCCGGGGTGCCCTCCGGATACGGATTTCACGTTTGGCTGCGGGCCGTGTAATGTCTTCATCGCTCGCCCCAATAGCTCAGTCGGCAGAGCGTCTCCATGGTAAGGAGAAGGTCTACGGTTCGATTCCGTATTGGGGCTCTGATGTGTGAGGTACCTCGTCTTCGGGCGAGGGCCCCCTCGCATCACAGCGGTGTAGCTCAGTCGGTAGAGCAAGCGGCTCATAATCGCTGTGTCACCGGTTCAAGTCCGGTCACCGCTACTGACAGTAGCCGATTGTGGGGTCGGTCCTCCGATCGGCTACTCTTTTATGCGTTCATCCGTCCATCCGTCCGTCAAGGAGCACTCACGTGGCTGCCACAGACGTCCGCCCGAAGATCACGCTGGCCTGCGTGGAGTGCAAGGAGCGGAACTACATCACCAAGAAGAACCGGCGTAACGACCCGGACCGTCTTGAGATGAAGAAGCACTGCCCCCGTTGCAACTCGCACACCGCGCACCGCGAGACGCGATAACACAGGCTCGTTCGTGAGGCCGTCCCCATTTCTTGGGGGCGGCCTCACGGCGTTATCACCGCAGCAGTACAGGGAGGTCGCGAGCCATGGCGCTCGACCAGTCATTCGTGGGTCGTACGTACCCGCCCACCGACCCGTACGAGGTCGGCCGGGAAAAGATCCGCGAATTCGCCGAGGCGATCGGTGACAGCAATCCCGCTTACACCGATACCGAAGCGGCCAAGGCTCTCGGGCACCCCGATGTGATCGCGCCGCCGACTTTTGTGTTTGCGATCACATTCAAGGACGCGGGGCAGGTGATCGAGGACCCGCAACTCGGCCTGGATTACAGCCGCGTGGTGCACGGTGACCAGAAGTTCGTCTACACCCGCCCGGTCCGCAGCGGCGACCGGCTGACCGTCACCTCCACCATCGAGGCGATCAAATCCATGGCGGGCAACGACATTCTCGACATCCGCGGCGAGGTGCACGACGAGGCGGGCGAGCACGTCGTGACCGCCCTCACCAAGCTGGTCGCCCGCGCCGCATCCGAGGAGGGCTGACATGACCGCGAAAATCTCCTACGACGACGTCGAGGTCGGCACCGAACTCCCGGCGCAGTCCTTCCCGGTGAGCCGCGCCACACTCGTCCGCTACGCCGGCGCATCGGGCGACTTCAACCCGATCCACTGGAACGAGAAGTTCGCCAAGGAGGTCGGGCTTCCTGACGTCATCGCGCACGGCATGTTCACGATGGCCGAGGCGGCCCGCGTGGTCACCGACTGGGCGGGCGACCCGGCGGCTGTCACGGAGTACGGCGTCCGCTTCACCAAGCCGGTCGTCGTCCCCAACGACGAGGCCGGTGCGCTGATCGAGGTCAGCGGCAAGGTCGCGGCCAAGCTCGACGACGACGCCCGTACGGTCCGCGTCGACCTCACCGCGGTGAGCGCGGGCAAGAAGGTGCTGGGCATGTCCCGCGCCGTGGTCCGCCTCGCCTGAGACGGCACCCGAGGGGGCGGCCGGCCCGTCGTTGTCGGTCCGCCCCCGTACGCTGGGGCGCGTGCAGGAACTCCACGACGCCCCCCTCGCCCCGCTGACCACCTTCCGCCTCGGCGGCCCGGCGACCCGCCTGGTCACGGCCACCACCGACGACGAAGTGATCGCCGCCGTCCGCGCCGCCGACGCCGCGGGCACCCCGCTGCTGGTCATCGGCGGCGGCAGCAACCTCGTCATCGGCGACAAGGGCTTCGACGGCACCGCGCTGCGCATCGCCACCCGCGGTTTCACCCTGAACGGCACGGAGCTGGAGCTCGCCGCGGGCGAGAACTGGTCGGACGCGGTCGCCCGCACCGTCGAGGCAGGGCTGGCCGGCGTCGAGTGCCTGGCCGGCATCCCCGGCTCGGCCGGCGCCACCCCGATCCAGAACGTCGGCGCGTACGGCCAGGAGGTCTCCGCGACGATCACCGAGGTCGTCGCCTACGACCGCCGGGCGGATGAGACGGTCACCCTCACCAACGCCGACTGCGCCTTCGCCTACCGCCACAGCCGGTTCAAGCAGGACCCCGACCGGTTCGTCGTGCTGCGGGTCAGGTTCGCCCTGGAGGACGCCGGCGGCCTCTCCGCGCCCCTGAAGTACCCGGAGACCGCCCGGGTGCTCGGTGTGGAGGCCGGCGAGCGGGTGCCGGCGGCCACCGCGCGCGCCACGGTGCTCGCCCTGCGCGCCGGCAAGGGCATGGTCCTGGACGCCGACGACCACGACACCTGGTCGGCCGGATCCTTCTTCACCAACCCGGTCCTCACCGAGACCGAGCACACCGCCTTCGTCCAGCGGGTGCACGACCGCCTCGGCCAGGACACCGCGCCGCCGGCCTTCCCTGCGGGCGACGGCCTGGTGAAGACCTCCGCCGCCTGGCTCATCGACAAGGCGGGCTTCACCAAGGGCTACGGCAGCGGCCCGGCCCGTATCTCCACCAAGCACACCCTCGCCCTCACCAACCGCGGCGAGGCCACAACCGATGACCTGCTCGCCCTGGCCAGGGAGGTGCGCGACGGCGTGCACGCGGCCTTCGGCGTCACCCTCGTCAACGAACCGGTCACGGTCGGCGTCAGCCTCTAGGGGCCCGACGCGAAGCCTCCCGGGCCGCTGAGCGCACTCAGCGGCCCTCTGGGGCGTCGGCGGCGCTCAGGCGGCCAGCCAGGCGTCGATCCCCGTCAGCAGGCGCTCCTGGTCCGCCTGCGGCGCCCGGGAGCCGCGCACCGACTGCCGTGCCAGCTCGGCCAGTTCGGCGTCCGTGAAGCCGTGCGCGCGGCGTGCGATCTCGTACTGTGCCGCCAGCCGGGAGCCGAACAGCAGCGGGTCGTCCGCGCCCAGCGCCATCGGCACCCCGGCCTCGAAGAGCGTCCGCAGCGGCACGTCCTCCTGCTTCTCGTACACCCCGAGCGCCACATTCGACGCCGGGCACACCTCGCACGTCACCCCGCGCTCCGCCAGCCGCCGCAGCAGCGCCGGGTCCTCCGCGGCGCGTACGCCGTGCCCGACCCGGCCGGCGTGCAGGTCGTCCAGGCAGTCCCGCACGCTCGAAGGGCCCGACAGCTCGCCGCCGTGCGGCGCGGCCAGCAGCCCGCCGTCCCTGGCGATGGCGAAGGCGCGGTCGAAGTCCCGGGCGAAACCCCGGCGTTCGTCGTTGGACAGGCCGAAGCCGATGACGCCCCGGTCGGCATAGCGCACCGCGAGCCGGGCCAGCGTGCGGGCGTCCAGCGGGTGCTTCATGCGGTTCGCCGCGACCAGGACCCGGATGCCGAGACCGGTCTCCCTGGACGCGCTGTGCACCGCGTCCAGGATGATCTCAAGCGCCGGGATCAGCCCGCCGAGCCGGGGCGCGTAGGACGTCGGATCCACCTGGATCTCCAGCCACCCCGAACCGTCGGCGACGTCCTCCTGGGCGGTCTCGCGCACCAGCCGGTGGATGTCGTCGGGCGTCCGCAGGCACGACCGCGCGATGTCGTACAGCCGCTGGAAGCGGAACCAGCCGCGCTCGTCCGTCGCCCGCAACTGCGGCGGTTCGCCGCCGCGCAGCGCTTCGGGCAGATGGACGCCGTACTTGTCGGCCAGCTCCAGCAGGGTCGCGGCACGCATCGACCCGGTGAAGTGCAGGTGCAGATGGGCCTTCGGCAACTGACGCACGTCACGAACGCTCTCCATTCACCGATCTTGCCGTACGCACCCGGCCCGCCGGTAGGGCGGCCCCCGAACGAAGTGCCCCGGGAAAACGCGTACGGGCCACCGGGATGGCTCCCGGTGGCCCGCAATCAGCAGTGACTCACGTGAGTCACTGCTTCACTTCGCCTCGGCCAGCAGCTTCTGGATCCGCGAGACGCCCTCGGCCAGGTCCTCGTCGCCAAGCGCGTACGAAAGACGCAGGTAGCCGGGGGTGCCGAACGCCTCACCCGGGACGACGGCGACCTCCGCCTCCTCCAGGATCAGCTCGGCCAGCTCCACGCTGGTCTGCGGACGCCTGCCGCGGATCTCCTTGCCCAGCAGCTCCTTGACGGACGGGTACGCGTAGAACGCGCCCTCCGGCTCGGGGCAGAGCACGCCGTCGATCTCGTTGAGCATCCGCACGATCGTGCGCCGGCGGCGGTCGAAGGCGACCTTCATCGCGTCCACGGCGTCGAGGTCACCGGAGACGGCGGCGATGGCCGCGGCCTGCGAGACGTTGGCGACGTTGGACGTGGCGTGCGACTGGAGGTTCGCCGCGGCCTTGATGACGTCCTTCGGACCGATCGCCCAGCCGACCCGCCAGCCGGTCATCGCGTACGTCTTCGCCACTCCGTTGACGATGACGCACTTGTCGCGCAGCTCCGGGACGACGACCGGCAGCGAGCAGAACTCCGCGTCGCCGTAGACGAGATGCTCGTAGATCTCGTCGGTCAGCACCCACAGGCCGTGCTCAGCGGCCCAGCGGCCGACCGCCTCGACCTGCTCGCGGGTGTAGACCGCGCCCGTTGGGTTCGACGGCGAGACGAACAGCAGCACCTTGGTGCGCTCCGTACGGGCCGCCTCCAACTGCTCGACGGTCACGCGGTAACCGGTCGTCTCGTCCGCGACGACGTCCACAGGGACGCCGCCCGCGAGCCGGATCGACTCGGGGTAGGTGGTCCAGTAAGGCGCCGGGACGATGACCTCGTCACCCGGGTCGAGGAGAGCCGCGAACGACTCGTAGATGGCCTGCTTGCCGCCGTTGGTCACCAGGACGTTGGCGGCCTCGATCTCGTACCCCGAGTCACGCAGCGTCTTCGCGACGATCGCGGACTTCAGCTCGGGGAGGCCGCCGGCCGGCGTGTACCGGTGGAACTTGGGGTTCCGGCAGGCTTCCACGGCCGCCTCGACGATGTAGTCGGGCGTGGGGAAGTCCGGTTCGCCCGCGCCGAAGCCGATCACCGGCCGCCCGGCGGCCTTGAGTGCCTTGGCCTTGGCGTCGACGGCGAGAGTGGCGGACTCGGAGATGGACCCGACGCGGGTGGATACGCGACGGTCCGCCGGGGACTGCCCCGGCTGGTTGGCGGAGGACGACTCGGAGGGAGTAGCAGCGCTCATACATGCATCGTCGCAGACCTCGGAGCGGCCCGGTGCGGGGGTTTGCGGGCACCACCCGGGACGTTTCTGTTCGACGCCCGGCTCCGGAACACGTACACTCGCTGACCGTTGGCTCCCAACAGGCCACCGCGGCTCACGCACTTAGAGCAGTCGGTCGCATGCGGTAGGTTGGGGACACACAAAGGGTCGTAGCTCAATTGGTAGAGCACTGGTCTCCAAAACCAGCGGTTGGGGGTTCAAGTCCCTCCGGCCCTGCTACACGCACTTCTTCACCAAGGTGCGTGCACGCGTACGTACTGAAATGCACCGCCGTGCGGCCGGGCCGGACGCCGCACGGCCACGACCCGGATTCAGGTGAGGACGAGTGACGGACGCCCTGGGCTCCATCGACATGCCTGAGCGCGGTCGTTCCGAGGACGACACAGCGGAATCCAAGAAGCCCCGTCGCGGCGGTAAGCGCGGCAAGAAGGGGCCTTTTGCGCGTCTCGCGCTTTTCTACCGCCAGGTCGTGGCGGAACTCCGCAAGGTCGTCTGGCCCACGCGCAACCAGCTGTCGACGTACACCACCGTGGTGATCGTCTTCGTTGTCATCATCATCGGTCTCGTAACCGTGATTGACTTGGGAATCAACCGAGTCGTCGGGTACGTCTTCGGCTGATCCCGCGGAGGGCACCTCAGCGGGGTGCCCTTTCGCATGTTCAACCCCTTGAAGCCAGGAAGAAGCAGCCACGTGTCTGACCCGAACCTGAACGACGCCGCCGAGCCCGTCGCGGCCGCAGAGGCCGACGCGGACGCGGCCGTCCCGGCGGAGGTCGAGGGCGACGCTGCCGCCGTCTCTGATGACGAGGGCGCCGTGGAGATCGTCGAGAACGCCGACGGCGCCGACGCGCTCGATGCCGAGGACGCCGAGGCGGGCGAGCCCGCCGAGTCCGCAGCGGTGCACGTCGAGGACGACGCCGAGACCGTCGAGGACGACGCCGAGACCGTCGAGGACGACGCCGAGACCGTCGAGGACGCAGCGGACGAGGAGGAGCAGGAGCCGGTCGACCCGGTGACCGCACTCCGCGACGAGCTGCGCTTCCTGCCCGGTGAGTGGTACGTCATCCACACCTACGCGGGCTACGAGAAGCGCGTGAAGGCCAACCTCGAACAGCGCGCGGTCTCGCTGAACGTCGAGGAGTTCATCTACCAGGCCGAGGTCCCCGAAGAGGAGATCGTCCAGATCAAGAACGGCGAGCGGAAGAACGTTCGCCAGAACAAGCTCCCGGGCTACGTGCTCGTGCGCATGGATCTGACGAACGAGTCCTGGGGCGTCGTCCGCAACACTCCCGGTGTCACCGGCTTCGTCGGCAACGCCTACGACCCGTACCCGCTGACGCTGGACGAGATCGTCAAGATGCTCGCCCCGGAGGCCGAGGAGAAGGCCGCCAAGGAGGCCGCCGCGGCCGAGGGCAAGCCGGCGCCGTCCCGCAAGGTCGAGGTCCAGGTGCTGGACTTCGAGGTGGGCGACTCGGTCACGGTCACCGACGGTCCGTTCGCGACGCTGCAGGCCACGATCAACGAGATCAACGCCGACTCGAAGAAGGTCAAGGGCCTCGTCGAGATCTTCGGCCGCGAGACCCCGGTCGAGCTGAGCTTCGACCAGATCCAGAAGAATTGACGTTCTTCGGACCACCGCTTCCGAACAGGTCAGGCCGGCTCTCGCAGCTGGTCTGACCTGCTCGGTTTTTAGCCGCACGACCATACCCGTTATCGTGGTGCGGTATGCCTCCATCCGGATGACCGGATTGCGGGGCGAACCACCTCTCACTAGGACCCGGAGAGAGCATGCCTCCCAAGAAGAAGAAGGTCACGGGGCTCATCAAGCTCCAGATCAGCGCCGGCGCCGCGAACCCGGCTCCGCCGGTCGGCCCCGCGCTGGGCCAGCACGGCGTCAACATCATGGAGTTCTGCAAGGCCTACAACGCCGCGACCGAGTCGCAGCGTGGCATGGTCGTGCCGGTGGAGATCACGGTCTACGAAGACCGCTCCTTCACCTTCGTGACCAAGACCCCGCCGGCCGCGAAGCTGATCCTCAAGGCCGCTGGTGTGGACAAGGGCTCAGGCGAGCCGCACACCAAGAAGGTCGCCAAGATCACCGACGCCCAGGTGCGCGAGATCGCCACGACCAAGATGCCCGACCTGAACGCCAACGACCTGGACGCCGCCGCGAAGATCATCGCCGGCACCGCCCGGTCCATGGGCGTCACGGTCGAGGGCTGAAGTCACCTCGTAGCCCCCGGCGGTAGCCGCAGAAGGCCGCCGTCCGTGGCAGGGCCAGGCGCTGGCCCGCACCACGACTCCATCTCCAGCACACAGGAGCAGCAGTGAAGCGCAGCAAGACTCTTCGCAACGCGGACGCGAAGATCGACCGGGAGCGCGTCTACGCCCCGCTCGAGGCCGTCCGTCTCGCCAAGGACACCACCTCCGTGAAGTTCGACGCGACCGTCGAGGTTGCCATGCGTCTGGGCGTCGACCCGCGCAAGGCCGACCAGATGGTCCGTGGCACCGTGAACCTCCCGCACGGCACCGGTAAGACCGCCCGGGTCCTGGTCTTCGCGACCGGCGACCGTGCAGCCGCCGCGGAAGCCGCCGGCGCCGACATCGTCGGCTCGGACGAACTGATCGACGAGGTCTCCAAGGGCCGTCTGGACTTCGACGCCGTCGTCGCCACCCCGGACCTCATGGGCAAGGTCGGCCGCCTCGGCCGCGTGCTCGGTCCCCGTGGTCTGATGCCGAACCCGAAGACCGGCACGGTCACCCCGGACGTCGCCAAGGCTGTCACCGACATCAAGGGCGGCAAGATCGAGTTCCGCGTGGACAAGCACGCGAACCTCCACTTCATCATCGGCAAGGTCTCCTTCGACGAGACCAAGCTGGTGGAGAACTACGCCGCGGCGCTCGAGGAGATCAACCGCCTCAAGCCCTCCGCTGCGAAGGGCCGCTACATCAAGAAGGCGACCATCACCACCACGATGGGCCCCGGCATCCCGCTGGACGCCAACCGCACCCGCAACCTCCTTACCGAGGAAGAAGCCGTCTGATCGCTTGATCGACGCTTCGTGGCGCGCGCTACGTGACGCAGGCCCCGCTCTCCGCTCCGGAGGGCGGGGCCTGCTGCTTCCGCTGTCGGTGCCCTGCATTACAGTCCTCCCGAGGTCGTAAAAATGATCTAAAAAGGGGGAGCCTCAGTGCGCAGCACACGTATCACCGCCGTCGTGGCGGGGGCCGTCATGATGGCCGGTCTGACCGCCTGCAACGGCGGCAACGGCAGCGGCGGCACGAGCAGTGACGCGGCAGGGGAGAAGCAGTCCCCGCTGGACGTGGCACTGGCGTCTCTGAAGACGGCGGCCCGGCAGACCGACGGCAAGAAGTCCGCCAAGGTCGAGGGGACCGTCAAGAACGGCCCGTCGAACCAGACCATGAAGGGTGCCCTGGACTGGTCCCAGGGCATGCGGATGAACGTCGACATCACGCAGTCCGGCCAGAGCCCGATGGCGGGCAAGCCCGTGAAGGCGCTCTACACGCCGGACGCCATGTTCATGAACATGGGCGCCGCGGGCATGCCGGTGGCGGGCAAGAACTGGGTGAAGTACGACTACGACGCCCTGGCGAAGAAGATGGGTCCGACCGGCGCGCTGCTCAAGGACCAGATGCAGAACAACAACCCGACCCGGGCGATGGAGCTGATGATCGCCTCGGGCAAGGTCAAGGAAGTCGGCAAGGAGGACGTCCGCGGCGTCCAGGCGACCCACTTCACCGGCACGCTGTCGGTCCAAGAGCTGACCCGCATGCAGTCGAAGAACCTCAGCGAGGCCGACCTCAAGGCGCTGGAAGCGCAGATGGAGCAGGCCGGCAGCAAGGCCGAGACCATCGACCTGTGGATCAGCTCGGACAACCTGCTGGTCAAGAAGCGCGAGCGGATGGACAGTTCGGCCACGTCCTTCGACTCGACGGTCTTCTACTCGGACTACGGCACGAAGGTCACGGCCGAGGAGCCGCCGGCCGGCGAGACCGTCGACTTCGACAAGGTCTCCCAGTAGGGACGCATCGTGGGGGCGCTCCGGCGCCCCCGCTCGGCCGATTTGCCTGGGCACAGGCCGTTCGCGTACCGTACCGAAGAAGCCAAAGACCGCTGGTTGTCTCTGTGTGTCCTTCCCGGATACGCAGTGGCCGAAGGATCCGCTAGCTGCGGACGGCCTGCGCAGGTGTGAGTGGATGAACTCCCGGACGTTTTCCGTCCGGTCGAGTCACGCCCCGTGCGCCTGCGCCGGGGCGTTTGTTTTGCCCAGCCCCTTCTGCGCGGTCCTCATCACCCGGAAGGAGGCCGAGGCTCATGGCGAGGCCCGACAAGGTCGCAGCAGTTGAGGAGATCACGGACAAGTTCCGTAACTCCAACGCAGCTGTGGTGACCGCGTACACCGGACTGTCCGTTGCGCAGCTCAAGGAGCTGCGCCGTTCGCTCGGTGACAACGCTCAGTACCGTGTGGTGAAGAACACGCTGACCAAGATTGCGGCGAATGAGGCCGGAATCGCGCTGGACGAGCACCTCAAGGGCTCGACCGCAGTTGCCTTCGTGACCGGTGACCCGGTCACGGCGGCGAAGGGTCTTCGTGACTTCGCCAAGGAGAACCCCGCTCTCGTCATCCAGGGCGGTGTCCTTGATGGCAAGGCGCTGTCCGCCGACGAGATCAAGAAGCTTGCGGACCTCGAGTCCCGCGAGGTTCTGCTCGCCAAGCTGGCGGGTGGCATGAAGGCGTCCATGGCCAAGGCCGCGGCGACCTTCCAGGCCCCCCTCACGAAGTTCGTCCGCACCACGGACGCGCTTCGCAGCAAGGTGGAGCAGGGCGGTGCCGGTACGCCGGCTCCCGCCGAGGCTGCCGAGTAAGCACCTTCATGCCCCTCGCGGGGCGTGGCTCTCAGCAGTCCAGCGGGCCCGTACGCCCGCCAGACATGTTCATCCGGCACCAGCCGAATTAGTGGAAGGACCGCCACCATGGCGAAGCTCAGCCAGGAAGACCTGCTCGCGCAGTTCGAGGACATGACCCTTCTCGAGCTCTCCGCGTTCGTGAAGCTCTTCGAGGAGAAGTTCGACGTCGAGGCTGCCGCCCCGGTCGCCGTTGCCGCCGGTGTCCCCGGTGCCCCCGCCGCCGCCGAGGCCGAGGAGCAGGACGAGTTCGACGTCGTCCTCACCGGCGCCGGCGACAAGAAGATCCAGGTCATCAAGGTCGTGCGTGAGCTGACCTCCCTGGGCCTGAAGGAGGCCAAGGACCTCGTCGACGGCACCCCGAAGCCCGTCCTCGAGAAGGTCGACAAGGCCGCCGCGGACAAGGCCGCCGAGGCCCTCAAGGGCGCCGGCGCCTCCGTCGAGGTCAAGTGACCTCACTGAGTCTCCGACTCACGTCCTGAGCGCCTCCGGCGCCCCTGGACACAGCGAAGGGCGATCACCCAAGCGGGTGGTCGCCCTTCGGCGTGCTCGCCACGGCTGCGTTGCCCCGGCCCGGCGTGCGAGTATGGTGATCTTCGTTGCCCTGACGTGCCCCGTGTGACGATCTCGCAGGGGCGGGGGGCCTTGACGAACCGGACGCGGCGCGCAATTCTCGGGACGCAACGCAGAAGCGATCCAGGGTCCGAGGCATGGATCGCGGGCGAAGAGGGAAGCATCGGTGTGCGCCACTGGCGCAAGGGCTTTCGGCAGGCGCAGGGCATTGGACGCAGAGAAGAACAACGAGGGGTTCCTCCGGCTCGGGGGACGCCACCTCCCGGAGGGAGAAGATCGGTATCACGGTGCTGGACCGGTCTCCGGAAACTCGCTCTGGACATCAGTGTGCCAAGTGGCTACACTGACCCTTTGCGCTGCCTGTTAGCTGCTCCCTGCCCGTCACCAGGGGCATGCCCGAACCTGAGCATCACTGACTGAACCGCCCTGACCGGGGCTTTCCCTCAGTCTGTTCGATTCGGGACCGGTACGCGCGTAGTGAGTCCGAGCCCTCGGAAGGACCCCCTCTTGGCCGCCTCGCGCAACGCCTCGACTGCCAATACGAACAACGGCGACAGCACCGCCCCGCTGCGCATCTCTTTTGCGAAGATCAAGGAGCCCCTCGGGGTTCCGAACCTCCTTGCGCTGCAGACCGAAAGCTTCGACTGGCTGCTCGGCAATGCCGCATGGAAGGGTCGCGTCGAGGCTGCGCTGGAGAGTGGGCAGGAAGTCCCCACCAAGTCCGGTCTCGAAGAGATCTTTGAAGAGATCTCCCCGATCGAAGACTTCTCCGGGTCGATGTCGCTGACGTTCCGCGACCACCGCTTCGAGCCCCCGAAGAACTCCATCGACGAGTGCAAGGAGCGCGACTTCACGTACGCGGCTCCGCTCTTCGTCACCGCGGAGTTCACCAACAACGAGACCGGCGAGATCAAGTCCCAGACGGTCTTCATGGGCGACTTCCCGCTCATGACGAACAAGGGCACCTTCTGCATCAACGGCACCGAGCGTGTCGTCGTCTCGCAGCTGGTGCGCTCGCCGGGTGTCTACTTCGACAGCTCCATCGACAAGACGTCCGACAAGGACATCTTCTCGGCCAAGGTCATTCCGTCCCGGGGTGCCTGGCTGGAGCTGGAGATCGACAAGCGCGACATGGTCGGTGTGCGCATCGACCGCAAGCGTAAGCAGTCCGTCACCGTCCTGCTCAAGGCTCTCGGTTGGACGACCGAGCAGATCCTGGAGGAGTTCGGCGAGTACGAGTCCATGCGCGCCACCCTGGAGAAGGACCACACCCAGGGCCAGGACGACGCGCTGCTCGACATCTACCGCAAGCTGCGTCCGGGCGAGCCGCCGACCCGTGAGGCCGCGCAGACGCTGCTGGAGAACCTTTACTTCAACCCCAAGCGTTACGACCTCGCCAAGGTCGGCCGCTACAAGGTCAACAAGAAGCTGGGCGGCGACGAGCCGCTGGACGCCGGTGTGCTGACCACCGATGACGTCATCGCCACGATCAAGTACCTGGTCAAGCTGCACGCCGGCGAGACCGAGACGATCGGCGAGTCCGGTCGTTCGATCGTGGTCGAGACCGACGACATCGACCACTTCGGCAACCGTCGTCTGCGCAACGTCGGCGAGCTCATCCAGAACCAGGTCCGTACGGGCCTGGCGCGTATGGAGCGCGTCGTGCGTGAGCGCATGACCACCCAGGACGTCGAGGCGATCACGCCGCAGACGCTGATCAACATCCGGCCGGTCGTCGCCTCCATCAAGGAGTTCTTCGGCACCAGCCAGCTGTCCCAGTTCATGGACCAGACCAACCCGCTGTCGGGTCTGACCCACAAGCGCCGTCTGTCGGCGCTTGGCCCGGGTGGTCTCTCCCGTGAGCGGGCCGGCCTGGACGTCCGTGACGTGCACCCCTCGCACTACGGCCGCATGTGCCCGATTGAGACCCCTGAAGGTCCCAACATCGGTCTGATCGGCTCGCTGGCCTCCTACGGCCGGGTCAACGTCTTCGGCTTCATCGAGACGCCCTACCGCAAGGTCGTCGACGGCCAGGTCACCGAGGAGGTGGACTACCTCACCGCCGATGAGGAGGACCGCTTCCTGATCGCGCAGGCCAACGCCAAGCTCACCGAGGACATGCGCTTCGCCGAGCAGCGTGTGCTGGTCCGTCAGCGTGGCGGCGAGGTCGACCTGATCCCCGCCGAGGACGTCGACTTCATGGACGTCTCGCCGCGCCAGATGGTGTCGGCCGCGACCGCCATGATTCCGTTCCTCGAGCACGACGACGCCAACCGCGCGCTCATGGGATCGAACATGATGCGCCAGGCGGTTCCGCTGATCAAGGCGGAGTCCCCGCTGGTCGGCACCGGCATGGAGTACCGCTGCGCGGTCGACGCCGGTGACGTCATCAAGGCGGAGAAGGACGGTGTGGTCCAGGAGGTTTCCGCGGACTACATCACCGTCGCCAACGACGACGGCACGTACACCACGTACCGCGTCGCCAAGTTCACCCGCTCCAACCAGGGCACCTCCTTCAACCAGAAGGTCGTCGTGGACGAGGGCGCGCGGGTCATCGAGGGCCAGGTCCTCGCCGACGGTCCGTCCACGGACGAAGGCGAGATGGCGCTCGGCAAGAACCTGCTCGTGGCGTTCATGCCGTGGGAGGGTCACAACTACGAGGACGCGATCATCCTGTCGCAGCGCCTCGTGCAGGACGACGTCCTCTCCTCGATCCACATCGAGGAGCACGAGGTCGACGCCCGTGACACCAAGCTCGGCCCGGAGGAGATCACCCGGGACATCCCGAACGTCTCCGAAGAGGTCCTGTCCGACCTCGACGAGCGCGGCATCATCCGTATCGGTGCCGAGGTCGTCGCCGGCGACATCCTCGTCGGCAAGGTCACGCCCAAGGGCGAGACCGAGCTGACCCCCGAGGAGCGCCTGCTCCGCGCGATCTTCGGTGAGAAGGCGCGCGAGGTGCGCGACACCTCGCTGAAGGTGCCGCACGGTGAGATCGGCAAGGTCATCGGCGTCCGCGTCTTCGACCGCGAAGAGGGCGACGAGCTGCCCCCGGGTGTGAACCAGCTGGTTCGCGTCTACGTCGCGCAGAAGCGCAAGATCACCGACGGTGACAAGCTCGCCGGCCGTCACGGCAACAAGGGCGTCATCTCGAAGATCCTGCCGGTCGAGGACATGCCGTTCCTGGAGGACGGCACCCCGGTCGACATCATCCTCAACCCGCTGGGTGTCCCGTCCCGAATGAACCCGGGCCAGGTCCTGGAGATCCACCTCGGCTGGCTCGCCAGCCAGGGCTGGAAGGTCGAGGGCGTCGAGGAGGAGTGGAAGCAGCGTCTGCACGCCATTGCGGCGGACGAGGTCGCTCCCGGCTCCAACGTCGCCACCCCGGTGTTCGACGGTGCGCGCGAGGACGAGATCTCCGGTCTCTTCGAGTCCACGATCCCGAACCGCGACGGCGAGCGCATGGTCAAGGGTTCCGGCAAGGCGCGGCTGTTCGACGGCCGCTCCGGTGAGCCGTTCCCGGACCCGATCTCGATCGGGTACATGTACATCCTCAAGCTGCACCACCTGGTCGACGACAAGCTGCACGCGCGCTCGACCGGTCCGTACTCGATGATCACCCAGCAGCCGCTGGGTGGTAAGGCCCAGTTCGGTGGCCAGCGCTTCGGTGAGATGGAGGTGTGGGCGCTGGAGGCATACGGCGCCGCGTACGCACTCCAGGAGCTGCTCACGATCAAGTCCGACGACGTCACCGGCCGCGTGAAGGTCTACGAGGCCATCGTCAAGGGCGAGAACATCCCCGAGCCCGGCATTCCCGAGTCCTTCAAGGTGCTCATCAAGGAAATGCAGTCGCTCTGCCTCAACGTGGAGGTGCTGTCATCGGACGGCATGTCCATCGAGATGCGCGACACCGACGAGGACGTCTTCCGTGCAGCGGAAGAGCTCGGTATCGACCTGTCCCGGCGCGAGCCGAGCAGCGTCGAAGAGGTCTGACGGGTCTGGCCGGGGCTCCCACTCAGAGCCCCGGCCGTCCCCGGACCCCCCGTCAGACCATGATTGAGACTCGACCCTGAAAGAGGGATTGACGACAGTGCTCGACGTCAACTTCTTCGACGAGCTGCGGATCGGCCTCGCCACCGCTGACGACATCCGTCAGTGGTCCCACGGTGAGGTCAAGAAGCCGGAGACCATCAACTACCGCACCCTCAAGCCCGAAAAGGACGGACTCTTCTGCGAGAAGATCTTCGGTCCGACCCGGGACTGGGAGTGCTACTGCGGTAAGTACAAGCGCGTCCGCTTCAAGGGCATCATCTGCGAGCGCTGCGGCGTCGAGGTCACTCGCGCCAAGGTGCGCCGTGAGCGGATGGGCCACATCGAGCTGGCCGCTCCCGTCACCCACATCTGGTACTTCAAGGGCGTGCCGAGCCGTCTCGGCTACCTGCTGGACCTCGCGCCCAAGGACCTCGAAAAGGTCATCTACTTCGCCGCCTACATGATCACGTGGGTGGACGAGGAGCGCCGTACGCGCGACCTGCCCTCGCTGGAGGCGCACGTCTCCGTCGAGCGTCAGCAGATCGAGCAGCGCCGCGACTCCGACCTGGAGGCCCGCGCCAAGAAGCTCGAGACCGACCTGGCCGAGCTGGAGGCCGAGGGCGCCAAGGCCGACGTGCGCCGCAAGGTGCGCGAGGGCGCCGAGCGTGAGATGAAGCAGCTGCGCGACCGCGCGCAGCGCGAGATCGACCGCCTCGACGAGGTCTGGAACCGCTTCAAGAACCTCAAGGTCCAGGACCTGGAGGGCGACGAGCTGCTCTACCGCGAGCTGCGTGACCGCTTCGGCACGTACTTCGACGGTGCGATGGGCGCCGCCTCGCTGCAGAAGCGCCTGGAGACCTTCGACCTGGACGAGGAGGCCGAGCGCCTCCGCGAGATCATCCGGACCGGCAAGGGCCAGAAGAAGACCCGTGCGCTCAAGCGCCTCAAGGTCGTCTCCGCCTTCCTGCAGACCCGCAACAGCCCCAAGGGCATGGTGCTGGACTGCATCCCGGTGATCCCGCCGGACCTGCGTCCGATGGTGCAGCTGGACGGTGGCCGCTTCGCGACCTCCGACCTGAACGACCTGTACCGCCGTGTGATCAACCGCAACAACCGCCTGAAGCGGCTTCTCGACCTCGGTGCGCCCGAGATCATCGTGAACAACGAGAAGCGCATGCTCCAGGAGGCCGTGGACGCCCTCTTCGACAACGGTCGTCGCGGTCGCCCGGTCACCGGTCCCGGTAACCGTCCGCTGAAGTCCCTGAGCGACATGCTCAAGGGCAAGCAGGGCCGTTTCCGTCAGAACCTGCTCGGTAAGCGAGTCGACTACTCGGCGCGTTCCGTCATCGTCGTCGGCCCGCAGCTGAAGCTGCACCAGTGCGGTCTGCCCAAGGCCATGGCGCTGGAGCTCTTCAAGCCGTTCGTGATGAAGCGCCTGGTCGACCTGAACCACGCGCAGAACATCAAGTCGGCCAAGCGCATGGTCGAGCGTGGCCGCACCGTCGTGTACGACGTCCTCGAAGAGGTCATCGCCGAGCACCCGGTGCTGCTGAACCGTGCGCCCACCCTGCACCGCCTCGGCATCCAGGCCTTCGAGCCGCAGCTGGTCGAGGGCAAGGCCATTCAGATCCACCCGCTCGTCTGCACCGCGTTCAACGCGGACTTCGACGGTGACCAGATGGCCGTCCACCTCCCGCTGTCCGCGGAGGCGCAGGCCGAGGCCCGCATCCTGATGCTGTCCTCGAACAACATCCTCAAGCCGGCCGACGGCCGTCCGGTCACCATGCCGACCCAGGACATGGTGCTGGGCCTGTTCTTCCTCACCACCGACGAGGAAGAGCGCAAGGTCATCGGCGAGGGCCGGGCGTTCGGCTCGGTCGCCGAGGCGATCATGGCGTTCGACGCCAAGGAGCTGTCGCTCCAGGCGAAGGTCGACATCCGCTTCCCGATCGGCACCGTCCCGCCCCGTGGCTGGACCCCGCCGGCTCCGGAAGAGGGCGAGCCCGAGTGGCAGCAGGGTGACAGCTTCCGCCTGCGGACGACCCTGGGCCGCGCGCTCTTCAACGAGCTGCTGCCCGAGGACTACCCGTTCGTCGACTACTCGGTGGGCAAGAAGCAGCTCTCCGCGATCGTCAACGACCTGGCCGAGCGCTACCCCAAGGTCATCGTGGCGGCGACGCTCGACAACCTGAAGGCGGCCGGCTTCCACTGGGCGACCCGTTCCGGCGTCACCGTCGCCGTCTCGGACATCGTCGTCCCGGAGGCCAAGAAGGGCATCGTCGCGGGCTACGAAGCCCAGGACGAGAAGGTCCAGAAGCAGTACGAGCGCGGTCTGATCACCAAGGACGAGCGCACGCAGGAGCTCATCAACATCTGGACCAAGGCGACCAACGAGGTTGCCGAGGCGATGAATGAGAACTTCCCCAAGACGAACCCCATCTTCATGATGGTTGACTCGGGTGCCCGAGGAAACATGATGCAGATGCGTCAGATCGCCGGTATGCGTGGTCTGGTGTCGAACGCGAAGAACGAGACCATTCCGCGACCCATTAAGGCGTCGTTCCGTGAGGGTCTCTCCGTGCTGGAGTACTTCATCTCCACCCACGGTGCCCGTAAGGGTCTCGCGGACACCGCCCTGCGTACCGCCGACTCGGGTTACCTGACCCGTCGTCTGGTGGACGTCTCGCAGGACGTGATCATCCGCGAGGAGGACTGCGGCACCGAGCGCGGCCTCAAGCTGAAGATCGCGACCCGCGGCGCCGACGGCAGCCTGCGCAAGACGGACGACGTGGAGTCGAGCGTCTACGCCCGCATGCTGGCCGAGGACGTCGTCGTCGACGGCAAGGTCATCGCCTCCGCGAACGTCGACCTCGGTGACGTGCTCATCGACCAGCTGGTCGCGCACGGCGTCGAGGAGGTCAAGACCCGCTCGGTCCTGACCTGTGAGTCCGCGGTCGGCACCTGTGCCTTCTGCTACGGCCGTTCGCTGGCCACCGGCAAGCTGGTCGACATCGGTGAGGCGGTCGGCATCATCGCCGCCCAGTCCATCGGTGAGCCCGGCACCCAGCTGACGATGCGTACCTTCCACACCGGTGGTGTGGCGGGTGACGACATCACCCTGGGTCTGCCGCGTGTCGTCGAGCTCTTCGAGGCCCGTACGCCCAAGGGTGTCGCGCCGATCTCGGAGGCGGCCGGCCGCGTCCGCATCGAGGAGACCGAGAAGACCAAGAAGGTTGTCGTCACCCCCGACGACGGCAGCGACGAGACCGCCTACGGCGTCTCGAAGCGCGCCCGTCTGCTGGTGGGCGAGGGCGACCACGTCCAGGTCGGCCAGCCGCTCACGCTGGGTGCCATCAACCCGCACGACGTGCTGCGGATCCTCGGCCAGCGTGCCGTTCAGGTCCACCTCGTCGGCGAGGTCCAGAAGGTCTACAACAGCCAGGGCGTGGCGATCCACGACAAGCACATCGAGATCATCATCCGGCAGATGCTGCGCCGCGTGACGATCATCGAGTCCGGCGACGCGGAGCTGCTGCCGGGCGAGCTGGTGGAGCGCACGAAGTTCGAGGGCGAGAACCGTCGCGTCGTGGCGGAAGGCGGCCACCCGGCCTCCGGCCGTCCGCAGCTGATGGGTATCACCAAGGCTTCGCTGGCCACCGAGTCCTGGCTGTCGGCGGCGTCCTTCCAGGAGACGACCAGGGTCCTGACCGACGCGGCGATCAACGCCAAGTCGGACTCCCTGATCGGCCTCAAGGAGAACGTCATCATCGGTAAGCTCATCCCGGCCGGTACGGGTCTGTCCCGCTACCGCAACATCCGGGTCGAGCCCACCGAAGAGGCCAAGGCCGCGATGTACTCGGCCGTCGGTTACGACGACATCGACTACTCGCCCTTCGGCACCGGCTCCGGCCAGGCGGTCCCGCTGGAGGACTACGACTACGGTCCTTACAACCAGTAGGACGGCCATCCGGCCGCGCGCCGGATACGTGCTCAACCGCAGGGCGGTCACCCGATCGGGTGACCGCCCTGCGGCGTTGTGCAAACGTCGCGTCGCGGCCCCGGGGAACTTGTCCTCCCATTGCTGCGTCTGTGATGAGAAGATGGGGAGAACTGTCGAGCGGGGGAGGAGCGCGCATGGCATTCCAGCCTTGGCAGGGTGGGCAGCCTGCTCAGCCGCTCAATCAGGTGCCGGCGATGCGTGCCTCGCATGCGGACCGTGAGCGTGCGGTCGACGTGCTGAAGGCGGGATTCGCCGAGGGCAGGCTCGCGCAGGGGGAGTACGAGCAGCGCATCACGCGGGCGTATCAGGCGCAGACGCACGCCGAGTTGCAGATGCTGGTCGCGGATCTTCCGCAGGGGCCGGTGCCGCAGGCGCAGTTCACGCCGCGGCCGGTGCCGGCGGCTTTCCTGCCGATGCAGATGCCGATGCCGGTCCACACGAACAGCTCCGCCACCGGCGCGCTGGTGTGCGGGATCATGACGCCGGTGACCTGGGGGCTGACCGCCATCCCTGCCGTCATCCTGGGGCACAAGGCGCGCGCCGAGATCCGCAGGAGCGGTGAGCGCGGGGACGGGCAGGCGCTGACGGGTCTGGTGCTTGGCTGGCTGGGGATCGGCGGCTGGGCGCTGTTCTTCCTGGTGTTCTTCGTCGCGGTGGCTTCCGGCAGGTGACCGTCGGCCGCGGGGCCGGCCGGCGTACGGCTTCGGCGTCGCGGGGCTCACGGTGACCGGCTTCTGACCGGTTGTGCCCGGCGTGTCGGCCCCGAGGCATTTGTTTTGACCGGAGTCGGTGAGGTAGGTACGCTCAGACCTTGTGCCTGGGGTGTGCCCTGGCTGCCATGCGTGTCTTCAGCCGCATGGCGAGCCGTTTTCGGCCACGCCGCAATCTGCGCCTTTTCCGCCTCGCAGCGGGAGCATGCAGTTTCGACACACCCGACCTCGTGGGTCGGCGTGCGTTTCAGGTTAGCTTTACCGTGATTGGCACACAGAAACCGGAGAAGTAGTGCCTACGATCCAGCAGCTGGTCCGGAAGGGCCGGCAGGACAAGGTCGAGAAGAACAAGACGCCCGCACTGGAGGGTTCGCCCCAGCGCCGCGGCGTCTGCACGCGTGTTTTCACGACCACCCCGAAGAAGCCGAACTCGGCCCTGCGTAAGGTCGCGCGTGTGCGTCTGACCAGCGGGATCGAGGTCACCGCTTACATTCCGGGTGAGGGCCACAACCTGCAGGAGCACTCGATCGTGCTCGTGCGTGGCGGCCGTGTGAAGGACCTGCCGGGTGTTCGGTACAAGATCATCCGCGGCTCCCTCGACACGCAGGGCGTCAAGAACCGCAAGCAGGCTCGCAGCCGCTACGGCGCCAAGAAGGAGAAGTAAGAATGCCTCGTAAGGGCCCCGCCCCGAAGCGCCCGGTCATCATCGACCCGGTCTACGGCTCTCCTCTGGTGACCTCCCTCATCAACAAGGTTCTGCTGAACGGAAAGCGCTCCACCGCCGAGCGCATCGTTTACGGCGCCATGGAGGGTCTGCGCGAGAAGACCGGTAACGACCCGGTCATCACGCTCAAGCGCGCGCTCGAGAACATCAAGCCGACCCTTGAGGTCAAGTCCCGCCGTGTCGGTGGCGCGACCTACCAGGTCCCGGTCGAGGTCAAGCCCGGCCGTGCCGCCACCCTCTCGCTCCGCTGGCTCGTGGGCTACTCCCGCGCCCGTCGCGAGAAGACCATGACCGAGCGCCTCATGAACGAACTGCTCGACGCCTCCAACGGCCTCGGCGCTTCGGTCAAGAAGCGCGAGGACACGCACAAGATGGCCGAGTCCAACAAGGCCTTCGCGCACTACCGCTGGTAGTCGCAACCCACATCGAGACCGAGAGAAGATTGAGCCGATATGGCCACCACTTCGCTTGACCTGGCCAAGGTCCGCAACATCGGGATCATGGCCCACATCGACGCGGGCAAGACGACCACCACCGAGCGGATCCTGTTCTACACCGGTGTCTCTTACAAGATCGGTGAAGTCCACGACGGCGCTGCCACGATGGACTGGATGGAGCAGGAGCAGGAGCGCGGCATCACGATCACGTCTGCCGCGACGACCTGCCACTGGCCGCTGAACGACGTCGACCACACCATCAACATCATCGACACGCCGGGCCACGTCGACTTCACCGTCGAGGTGGAGCGTTCGCTGCGCGTCCTCGACGGTGCAGTGACGGTGTTCGACGGCGTTGCCGGTGTTGAGCCCCAGTCCGAGACCGTTTGGCGTCAGGCGGACCGCTACGGCGTGCCGCGCATCTGCTTCGTCAACAAGCTCGACCGTACCGGCGCCGAGTTCCACCGCTGCGTCGACATGATCACGGACCGCCTGGGCGCGGTGCCGATCGTGATGCAGCTGCCGATCGGTACCGAGGCGGACTTCCAGGGCGTCGTCGACCTCGTCACCATGAAGGCCCTCGTGTGGTCCGCCGAGGCGGCCAAGGGCGAGATGTACGACACCGTCGACATCCCGGCCACGCACACCGAGGCAGCCGAGGAATGGCGCGGCAAGCTCCTCGAAGCCGTCGCGGAGAACGACGAAGACATGATGGAGCTGTACCTGGAGGGCCAGGAGCCCACCGTGGAGCAGCTCTACGCCGCGATTCGTCGGATCACGATCGCTTCGGGCAAGGCGGAGAACACCACCGTCACCCCGGTGTTCTGCGGTACCGCGTTCAAGAACAAGGGCGTGCAGCCCCTGCTCGACGCGGTCGTGCGCTACCTCCCGTCGCCGCTGGACGTCGAGGCCATCGAGGGCCACGCGGTCAACGACGCCGAGCAGGTCGTCACCCGTAAGCCTTCCGAGGACGAGCCGCTGGCCGCCCTCGCCTTCAAGATCGCGAGCGACCCGCACCTGGGCAAGCTCACGTTCATCCGGGTGTACTCGGGCCGCCTTGAGGCCGGCTCGCAGGTGCAGAACTCGGTGAAGGGCAAGAAGGAGCGCATCGGCAAGATCTACCGGATGCACGCGAACAAGCGTGAGGAGATCGAGTCGGTGGGTGCCGGTGACATCGTCGCCGTCATGGGTCTCAAGCAGACCACCACCGGTGAGACCCTCTGCGACGCGGGCAGCCCGGTGATCCTGGAGTCGATGGAGTTCCCCGCTCCGGTCATCCAGGTCGCCATTGAGCCCAAGTCCAAGGGCGACCAGGAGAAGCTGGGTGTCGCCATCCAGCGCCTCGCGGAAGAGGACCCGTCGTTCCAGGTCCACACCGACGAGGAGACCGGCCAGACCATCATCGCGGGTATGGGCGAGCTGCACCTCGACGTGCTGGTCGACCGTATGAAGCGCGAGTTCCGGGTCGAGGCCAACGTCGGTAAGCCGCAGGTGGCCTACCGTGAGACGCTGCGCAAGCCGGTCGAGCGCCTGGACTACACGCACAAGAAGCAGACCGGTGGTTCCGGTCAGTTCGCGAAGGTCCAGATCGCGATCGCGCCGCTCGAGGGCGACGGGTACGAGTTCGAGAACAAGGTCACCGGTGGCCGTATCCCGCGGGAGTACATCCCGTCCGTGGACGCGGGCTGCCAGGAGGCCATGGAGTTCGGTGTTCTCGCCGGCTACCCGCTGACCGGCGTCCGGGTCACCCTGCTCGACGGTGCCTTCCACGAGGTCGACTCGTCCGAGATGGCCTTCAAGATCGCCGGTTCGATGGCCTTCAAGGAGGCCGCCCGCAAGGCCAGCCCGGCCCTGCTGGAGCCGATGATGAAGGTCGAGGTGACGACGCCCGAGGACTACATGGGTGACGTCATCGGCGACATCAACTCGCGCCGCGGTCAGATCCAGTCCATGGAGGACCGCAGCGGCGCCAAGCTCGTCACGGGCCTGGTCCCGCTGTCGGAGATGTTCGGCTACGTCGGAGACCTCCGCAGCAAGACGTCGGGTCGCGCAAGCTACTCGATGCAGTTCGACTCCTACGCCGAGGTTCCCCGGAACGTCGCCGAGGAGATCATCGCGAAGGCCAAGGGCGAGTAGCTCCGTCTCCCGATAGTCGGAACACGCTTTAGGCTTGACACCGTCTGCCGGGGCAATCCCCGCAATCCGTGAGGAATGTCCCGGCAGCCGGCATCCCAGCAAAGATCACCTGGCGCCGATGAGTAAGGCGTACAGAACCACTTCAGGAGGAACCAGTGGCGAAGGCGAAGTTCGAGCGGACTAAGCCGCACGTCAACATCGGCACCATCGGTCACATCGACCACGGTAAGACGACCCTCACGGCCGCCATTACCAAGGTGCTGCACGACGAGTACCCGGACCTGAACGAGGCTTCGGCCTTTGACCAGATCGACAAGGCTCCCGAGGAGCGCCAGCGCGGTATCACGATTTCGATCGCGCACGTCGAGTACCAGACGGAGAACCGTCACTACGCCCACGTCGACTGCCCCGGTCACGCGGACTACATCAAGAACATGATCACGGGTGCGGCGCAGATGGACGGCGCCATCCTCGTGGTTGCCGCCACCGACGGCCCGATGCCGCAGACCAAGGAGCACGTGCTCCTGGCCCGCCAGGTCGGCGTTCCCTACATCGTTGTCGCCCTGAACAAGGCCGACATGGTGGACGACGAGGAGATCCTGGAGCTCGTCGAGCTCGAGGTCCGTGAGCTCCTCTCCGAGTACGAGTTCCCGGGCGACGACGTTCCGGTCGTCAAGGTCTCGGCGCTCAAGGCGCTCGAGGGCGACGCCGAGTGGGGCAAGTCCGTTGTCGACCTGATGAAGGCCGTCGACGAGGCGATCCCGGCTCCCGACCGTGACGTCGACAAGCCGTTCCTGATGCCGATCGAGGACGTCTTCACGATCACCGGCCGTGGCACCGTTGTCACCGGTCGTATCGAGCGTGGTGTCCTCAAGGTCAACGAGACCGTCGACATCATCGGCATCAAGCAGGACAAGACCACCACCACGGTGACCGGCATCGAGATGTTCCGGAAGCTGCTGGACGAGGGTCAGGCCGGTGAGAACGTCGGTCTGCTGCTTCGCGGCATCAAGCGCGAGGACGTCGAGCGCGGCCAGGTCATCATCAAGCCGGGTTCGGTCACGCCGCACACCTCCTTCGAGGCCCAGGCGTACATCCTGTCGAAGGACGAGGGTGGCCGTCACACCCCCTTCTTCAACAACTACCGCCCGCAGTTCTACTTCCGTACGACTGACGTGACCGGCGTCGTGACCCTCCCCGAGGGCACCGAGATGGTCATGCCGGGCGACAACACCGAGATGTCGGTCGAGCTGATCCAGCCGGTCGCCATGGAGGAGGGCCTGAAGTTCGCCATCCGTGAGGGTGGCCGGACCGTCGGCGCCGGCCAGGTCACCAAGATCAACAAGTAATTCCGTTGATCGGGGTAACCCGGTAGCTCCCCGGAGCATTCGAGCCTCGGCTCATGGAAGCGCCCGTACGACTTCGGTCGTGCGGGCGCTTTCCGCTGCCCCGGGACGGGGGTCCGCGGGGGCAGGGGCGCCCTGCGGACGCGGGGGTGCACGTACGGCGGGGACTGCCCGCGGCGGCCGGAAAGAGTGGGCAAACCGCCCTTTCGCGCGAGCCGCAGGGTTGGACGCCGGTGTCGTGGGGTACCCTCCCCGGCTTCAGTTGGCCAGCCATGGTGCTGGTATGGCACACTGTCCAGGTTGCTCGGTTGAGTGCCGATGCTGCGCGCCTCCCGCCGGGAGGACCGGAAGCGAGTCCCAGGTATTCGTCGTCCCTTCTCAGGGGCGGAAGTACGGGAATCTTCCGGGAAGTGTCAGCGGGGTGCCTCAGCCAGGCACTCGGTGGGTGTTCTGCCCCCACTTCTCCTTCTCAGGGGTTTCCCTTACGGAAATTTCCGGGAAGGAGCGCGACACGCCCGACCGCGTGGGTCGGAGGCGGGACGCGAACGCACCGAGTCCCAGAGCGTTACGAGAGACAGGACTACGAAGTAGCCATGGCGGGACAGAAGATCCGCATCCGGCTCAAGGCCTACGACCACGAGGTCATCGACAGCTCGGCGAAGAAGATCGTCGAGACGGTGACGCGAACTGGTGCGTCGGTCGCGGGCCCGGTGCCGCTGCCCACTGAGAAGAACGTGTACTGCGTCATCAAGTCGCCGCACAAGTACAAGGACTCGCGCGAGCACTTCGAGATGCGCACGCACAAGCGCCTGATCGACATCCTCGACCCGACGCCCAAGACCGTTGACTCGCTGATGCGCCTGGACCTTCCGGCCGGCGTTGACATCGAGATCAAGCTCTGAGAGGCGCGGAAGAGATGGCTAAGCAGATCAAGGGCATCCTGGGCGAGAAGCTCGGCATGACCCAGGTCTGGGACGACAACAACCGTGTCGTTCCGGTGACCGTGGTGAAGGCCGGCCCCTGTGTCGTTACCCAGGTGCGCACCAATGACCAGGACGGCTACGACTCCGTCCAGATCGCCTTCGGCGAGATCGACCCGCGCAAGGTGAACAAGCCCCTCAAGGGCCACTTCGCGAAGGCCGACGTCACCCCCCGCCGCCAC
Source organism: Streptomyces sp. NPDC048644 (assembly GCF_043199105.1). Taxonomy (NCBI): domain Bacteria; kingdom Bacillati; phylum Actinomycetota; class Actinomycetes; order Kitasatosporales; family Streptomycetaceae; genus Streptomyces; species Streptomyces sp. NPDC048644. The sequence continues at coordinate 392,148 of NZ_JBICVO010000005.1, read as the reverse complement.
CTCGTCGAGGTCCGTACCGCCGATGCCGGCGAGTACACCCTCGGCCAGGAGCTGACTGCCGAGACCTTCGAGTCCGGCATCAAGGTGGACGTGACCGGCAAGAGCAAGGGCAAGGGCTTCGCCGGCGTCATGAAGCGTCACGGCTTCCACGGCGGCAAGGCTTCCCACGGTGCCCACCGTGTGCACCGCAAGCCGGGCTCCATCGGTGGCTGCGCCACCCCGGGCCGCGTGTTCAAGGGCATGCGGATGGCCGGTCGTATGGGCAACGAGCGGGTCACCACCCAGAACCTGACCGTCCATGCCGTTGACGCGGAGAAGGGTCTGCTGCTCATCAAGGGCGCAGTTCCTGGTCCGAACGGCGGCCTCGTCCTGGTCCGTACCGCGGCCAAGGGGGCCTGAGGTAACCGATGAGCACCATTGACATCCTTTCGCCGGCAGGCGACAAGGCCGGGACCGTCGAACTCCCCTCGGAGATCTTCGACGCCAAGGTCAGCGTTCCGCTGATCCACCAGGTCGTTGTCGCACAGCTGGCCGCGGCCCGTCAGGGCACGCACAAGACCAAGACTCGCGGCGAGGTCCGCGGCGGTGGCAAGAAGCCGTACCGCCAGAAGGGCACCGGCCGCGCGCGCCAGGGTTCGACCCGTGCGCCGCAGTTCGCCGGCGGTGGCGTCGTCCACGGCCCCGTGCCGCGTGACTACTCGCAGCGGACGCCCAAGAAGATGAAGGTTGCCGCCCTGCGCGGTGCCCTCACCGACCGGGCCCGCAACAGCCGCATCCACGTCGTGTCCGGCGTGGCCGATGGCGAGATCTCGACGAAGGCCGCGAAGAGCCTGCTCGGCAAGGTCAGCGAGCGCAAGAACGTGCTCCTGGTCATCGAGCGCTCGGACGAGACTTCGCTGCTCTCCGCCCGCAACCTGCCCCAGGTTCACATCCTGGAGCCGGGCCAGCTGAACACGTACGACGTGCTCGTCTCGGACGACGTGGTCTTCACCAAGGCCGCTTTCGAGTCCTTCGTGTCTGGCCCCAAGGCCGTTGAGACCGAAGGGAGCGACGCCTGATGAGTGAGGCCGTCGTCACCAGCAAGACCTTCTCGGACCCGCGCGACATTCTCGTCAAGCCGGTTGTCTCGGAGAAGAGCTACGCGCTGCTGGACGAGAACAAGTACACGTTCATCGTCGCGCCCGGCAGCAACAAGACCCAGATCAAGCAGGCCGTCGAGGCGGTCTTCTCGGTCAAGGTCACCGGGGTCAACACGATCAACCGGCAGGGCAAGCGCAAGCGCACCCGTACCGGTTTCGGCAAGCGCGCTGACACCAAGCGCGCCATCGTGACCCTCGCCGAGGGCGACCGTATCGACATCTTCGGCGGCCCGACCTCCTGACGGAGGTCGAGTCGTCCGGAATCGGACGAGGACTGAGAAATGGGTATCCGCAAGTACAAGCCGACGACCCCGGGCCGTCGTGGCTCCAGCGTCGCCGACTTTGTCGAGATCACGCGGTCCACGCCGGAGAAGTCGCTGGTCCGCCCGCTGCACAGCAAGGGCGGCCGTAACAACGCCGGTCGTGTGACCGTTCGCCACCAGGGCGGTGGCCACAAGCGCGCCTACCGAGTGATCGACTTCCGTCGTCACGACAAGGACGGCGTGCCGGCCAAGGTCGCGCACATCGAGTACGACCCCAACCGCACCGCGCGCATCGCGCTGCTGCACTACGCAGACGGCGAGAAGCGCTACATCATCGCGCCCCGTGGCCTGTCGCAGGGTGACCGGATTGAGAACGGCCCCGGTGCCGACATCAAGCCCGGCAACAACCTGCCGCTGCGCCACATCCCCGTGGGTACGACGATCCACGCGATCGAGCTGCGTCCGGGCGGCGGTGCGAAGTTCGCCCGCTCGGCCGGTGCCTCCGTGCAGCTGCTGGCGAGGGAGGGCTCGATGGCCCACCTTCGTATGCCGTCCGGTGAGATCCGCCTGGTCGACGTCCGCTGCCGCGCCACTGTCGGCGAGGTCGGCAACGCCGAGCAGTCGAACATCAACTGGGGCAAGGCCGGCCGTATGCGCTGGAAGGGCGTTCGCCCGACCGTGCGCGGTGTCGTGATGAACCCCGTCGACCACCCCCACGGTGGTGGTGAAGGCAAGACTTCCGGTGGTCGCCACCCGGTCTCGCCCTGGGGTCAGAAGGAGGGTCGTACTCGCTCGCCGAAGAAGGCCAGCAACAAGTACATCGTCCGCCGCCGCAAGACGAACAAGAAGCGCTAGGAGCGGGTTTAGATGCCGCGCAGTCTCAAGAAGGGGCCCTTCGTCGACGGACACCTCACCAAGAAGGTGGATGTCCAGAACGAAGCCGGCACCAAGAACGTCATCAAGACCTGGTCCCGCCGCTCCATGATCGTCCCGGCCATGCTCGGCCACACGATCGCGGTGCACGACGGCCGCAAGCACGTCCCGGTGTTCGTCACCGAGTCGATGGTCGGCCACAAGCTCGGCGAGTTTGCGCCGACCCGCACCTTCCGCGGCCACGAGAAGGACGACCGCAAGTCGCGGCGTCGTTGATCGGCGGAGTGCGAAGACTATGACTGACACCGAAGGGACAACCATGGAAGCCAGGGCCCAGGCGCGGTACATCCGCGTCACGCCCATGAAGGCCCGCCGCGTGGTGGACCTTATCCGTGGCATGGATGCCACGGAGGCTCAGGCGGTCCTGCGTTTCGCCCCGCAGGCCGCGAGCGTGCCGGTTGGCAAGGTGCTGGACAGCGCCATTGCCAACGCCGCGCACAACTACGACCACACCGACGCCGACAGCCTCGTCATCTCCGAGGCGTACGTCGACGAGGGCCCGACCCTGAAGCGGTTCCGGCCGCGCGCCCAGGGCCGTGCCTACCGGATCCGCAAGCGGACCAGCCACATCACCGTGGTCGTCAGCAGCAAGGAAGGAACCCGGTAATGGGCCAGAAGGTTAACCCGCACGGGTTCCGGCTCGGCATCACCACCGACTTCAAGTCGCGTTGGTACGCCGACAAGCTGTACAAGGACTACGTCAAGGAAGACGTCGCCATTCGTCGCATGATGACGAAGGGCATGGAGCGCGCCGGCATCTCCAAGGTGGAGATCGAGCGCACCCGTGAGCGCGTCCGCGTTGACATCCACACCGCTCGTCCGGGCATCGTCATCGGCCGCCGTGGCGCCGAGGCCGACCGCATCCGTGGCGAACTGGAGAAGCTGACCGGCAAGCAGGTCCAGCTGAACATCCTCGAGGTCAAGAACCCCGAGACCGATGCTCAGCTCGTGGCCCAGGCCGTCGCCGAGCAGCTGTCCTCCCGCGTCTCCTTCCGTCGCGCCATGCGTAAGAGCATGCAGTCGACGATGAAGGCCGGCGCCAAGGGCATCAAGATCCAGTGTGGTGGCCGTCTCGGCGGCGCCGAGATGTCCCGCTCGGAGTTCTACCGCGAGGGCCGTGTGCCCCTGCACACGCTCCGTGCGAACGTCGACTACGGCTTCTTCGAGGCCAAGACCACCTTCGGCCGGATCGGTGTGAAGGTCTGGATCTACAAGGGCGACGTCAAGAACATCGCCGAGGTTCGTGCGGAGAACGCTGCCGCCCGTGCGGGCAACCGCCCGGCGCGTGGTGGCGGCAACGACCGCCCGCGCCGCGGTGGCGAGCGTGGCGGCCGAGGCCGCAAGCCGCAGCAGAACGCCGCTGCCGAGGCCCCCAAGGCCGAGGCCGCTGCCGCTGCTCCGGCGGAGACCCCCGGAACGGAGGCCTGACCGACATGCTGATCCCTCGCAGGGTCAAGCACCGCAAGCAGCACCACCCGAAGCGCAATGGCATGGCCAAGGGTGGCACCGAGCTGGCCTTCGGTGAGTACGGCATCCAGGCCGTCACCCCGGCTTACGTGACGAACCGTCAGATCGAGTCCGCTCGTATCGCGATGACCCGTCACATCAAGCGTGGCGGCAAGGTCTGGATCAACATTTACCCGGACCGCCCGCTCACGAAGAAGCCGGCCGAAACCCGCATGGGTTCCGGTAAGGGTTCTCCGGAGTGGTGGGTCGCGAACGTCAAGCCCGGTCGGGTGATGTTCGAGCTGTCCTTCCCGAACGAAAAGGTTGCCAAGGAGGCGCTGACCCGCGCCGCCCACAAGCTTCCGATGAAGTGCCGCATCGTGCGGCGCGAGGCAGGTGAGTCGTGATGGCGGCCGGTATCAAGGCGACCGAGCTGCGCGAGCTGAATGACGAGGACCTCGTCGGCAAGCTTCGTGAGGCCAAGGAGGAGCTGTTCAACCTCCGCTTCCAGGCGGCGACCGGACAGCTTGAGAACCACGGTCGGCTCAAGTCCGTCCGTAAGGACATCGCCCGGATCTACACCCTGATGCGTGAGCGCGAGCTGGGCATCGAGACGGTGGAGAGCGCCTGATGAGCGAGAAGAATGTGACTGAGACGAACGACCGCGGATTCCGCAAGACCCGTGAGGGTCTCGTCGTCAGCGACAAGATGGACAAGACCGTCGTCGTCGCTGTCGAGGACCGTGTCAAGCACGCGCTGTACGGCAAGGTCATCCGCCGTACCAACAAGCTCAAGGCGCACGACGAGCAGAACTCCGCCGGCGTCGGCGACCGCGTCCTCCTCATGGAGACCCGGCCGCTGTCCGCCTCGAAGCGCTGGCGCATCGTCGAGATCCTCGAGAAGGCCAAGTAGGGATTTCCCGTAAGGGAATTCCGAGAGAAACCGCCTGTGGGGGTTACCCCTCAGGTCAGTTCCGCCAGGCTCGGCAGGGACTTCGGCTGAAGTCCCTGCCGGGAACCGGCAGACGATCAGGAGATAGACGTGATCCAGCAGGAGTCGCGACTTCGGGTCGCCGACAACACGGGTGCGAAGGAAATTCTCACCATCCGTGTTCTCGGTGGTTCGGGTCGCCGCTACGCGGGCATCGGTGACGTCATTGTCGCCACCGTGAAGGACGCGATCCCCGGTGGCAACGTGAAGAAGGGTGACGTCGTCAAGGCCGTCATCGTTCGCACCGTCAAGGAGCGCCGCCGTCCGGACGGCTCGTACATCCGCTTCGACGAGAACGCGGCCGTCATCCTCAAGAACGATGGCGACCCCCGCGGCACCCGTATCTTCGGCCCCGTGGGCCGTGAGCTGCGCGAGAAGAAGTTCATGAAGATCATCTCGCTCGCGCCGGAGGTGCTGTAACCGATGAAGATCAAGAAGGGCGACCTGGTCCAGGTCATCACCGGTAAGGACAAGGGCAAGCAGGGCAAGGTCATCGCGGCCTTCCCCCGCGAGGACCGTGTCCTGGTCGAGGGTGTCAACCGGGTCAAGAAGCACACCAAGGCCGGCCAGACCGCTCGCGGTTCGCAGACCGGCGGCATCGTCACGACCGAGGCCCCGATCCACATCAGCAACGTTCAGCTGGTCGTGGAGAAGGACGGCAACAAGGTTGTCACCCGCGTCGGTTACCGCTTCGACGATGACGGCAACAAGATCCGCGTTGCCAAGCGGACCGGTGAGGACATCTGATGACTGCCACCACCAACGCGCCGCGCCTCAAGCAGCGCTACCGCGAAGAAATCGCCGGAAAGCTGCGCGACGAGTTCTCGTACGAGAACGTCATGCAGATCCCCGGTCTGACCAAGATCGTGGTCAACATGGGTGTGGGCGACGCCGCCCGCGACTCCAAGCTGATCGACGGTGCCATCAAGGACCTCACCACGATCACCGGCCAGAAGCCGGCCGTCACCAAGGCCCGTAAGTCCATCGCGCAGTTCAAGCTGCGTGAGGGCCAGCCGATCGGTGCCCACGTCACCCTCCGTGGTGACCGCATGTGGGAGTTCCTGGACCGCCTGCTGTCGCTCGCGCTGCCGCGCATCCGCGACTTCCGTGGTCTGTCCCCGAAGCAGTTCGACGGCCGGGGCAACTACACCTTCGGTCTCACGGAGCAGGTCATGTTCCACGAGATCGACCAGGACAAGATCGACCGGGTCCGGGGCATGGACATCACCGTGGTGACGACCGCCCAGAACGACGATGAGGGCCGTGCCCTGCTTCGTCACCTCGGCTTCCCGTTCAAGGAGAACTGACCGTGGCGAAGAAGGCCCTGATTGCTAAGGCGGCCCGCAAGCCGAAGTTCGCTGTGCGCGCGTACACGCGTTGCCAGCGCTGCGGCCGGCCGCACTCCGTCTACCGTAAGTTCGGCCTCTGCCGCGTGTGCCTTCGTGAGATGGCTCACCGTGGCGAGCTGCCGGGCGTGACCAAGAGCTCCTGGTAAACCCCTAGTTGGGTTCACCCGGAAGCTCTCGGTAAGCATCCGGTCGGCAGGCGCCCCGCCCTTTGTCCCGTAGGGTAGAAGGGTTGGGCGCCCCGCCGCCCGAGACCGACCGCGGGCTCGCTGCCCGCATAACGTCGCTTACTACGCCGTAGGTCCCCGCGCCGCACCCGTCCCGACTCTGATCGGGGAGAGGGATGGCGCACATAGGAAACCCCGGCGAGAGAGGCCGAAGGCCAATTCATGACCATGACTGATCCCATCGCAGACATGCTGACCCGTCTGCGTAACGCGAACTCGGCGTACCACGACACCGTCGTGATGCCGCACAGCAAGATCAAGTCGCACATCGCGGAGATCCTCCAGCAGGAGGGCTACATCACCGGCTGGAAGGTCGAGGACGCCGAGGTCGGCAAGAACCTCACCCTCGAGCTGAAGTTCGGCCCGAACCGCGAGCGCTCGATCGCCGGCATCAAGCGGATTTCGAAGCCGGGCCTGCGGGTCTACGCAAAGTCCACCAACCTGCCGAAGGTCCTCGGCGGCCTGGGCGTGGCGATCATCTCCACGTCCCACGGTCTCCTGACCGGTCAGCAGGCCAGCAAGAAGGGCGTGGGTGGGGAAGTCCTCGCCTACGTCTGGTAACCAGGGAACGGAGGAATAGCTAATGTCGCGTATTGGCAAGCTGCCCATCCAGGTTCCCGCTGGTGTGGACGTCACCATCGATGGCCGCACGGTCGCGGTGAAGGGCCCCAAGGGTTCCCTCTCGCACACCGTTGCCGCGCCCATCGAGGTCGCCAAGGGTGAGGACGGCTTCATCACCGTCTCGCGCCCGAACGACGAGCGTCAGAACAAGGCCCTCCACGGCCTGTCCCGCACGCTGGTGGCGAACATGATCACCGGCGTGACCACGGGCTACAGCAAGGCGCTCGAGATCAGCGGTGTCGGCTACCGCGTCCAGGCGAAGGGCTCCAACCTGGAGTTCGCCCTGGGCTACAGCCACCCCATCGTCGTCGAGGCGCCCGAGGGTATCTCCTTCAAGGTCGAGTCCCCGACCAAGCTCAGCGTCGAGGGCATCGACAAGCAGAAGGTCGGCGAGGTTGCGGCGAACATCCGCAAGCTGCGCAAGCCTGACCCGTACAAGGCCAAGGGCGTCAAGTACGCCGGCGAGGTCATCCGCCGCAAGGTCGGAAAGGCTGGTAAGTAAGCCATGGCATACGGTGTGAAGATCGCGAAGGGCAATGCCCGTAAGGGTGCCGCCCTCAAGCGGCGCCACATCCGCATCCGTAAGCGGATTGCGGGTACGCCGGCGCGTCCGCGTCTGGTCGTGACGCGTTCCAACCGCGGCATCACCGCCCAGGTCATCGACGACATCGCGGGCCACACGCTCGCGTCGGCGTCGCACCTGGACGCGTCGATCCGTGGCGGCGAAGGCAGCAAGGGCGACCAGGCCAAGCAGGTCGGTGCCCTGGTCGCTGAGCGCGCCAAGGCCGCCGGCGTCGAGGCCGTCGTGTTCGACCGCGGTGGCAACCAGTACGCCGGGCGCATTGCCGCTCTGGCGGACGCCGCCCGCGAAGCCGGGCTGAAGTTCTAAGCCCCGGTTCCGGAGCTAGCGGACGTAACAGAGAGAGGTAAATCCAATGGCTGGACCCCAGCGCCGCGGAAGCGGTGCCGGTGGCGGCGAGCGGCGGGACCGGAAGGGTCGCGACGGTGGCGCTGCCGCCGAGAAGACCGCATACGTTGAGCGCGTTGTCGCGATCAACCGTGTCGCCAAGGTTGTCAAGGGTGGTCGTCGTTTCAGCTTCACCGCGCTGGTCGTGGTGGGCGACGGTGACGGCACCGTAGGTGTCGGTTACGGCAAGGCCAAGGAAGTTCCGGCTGCCATCGCCAAGGGCGTGGAAGAGGCCAAGAAGAACTTCTTCAAGGTCCCCCGTATCCAGGGCACCATCCCCCACCCCATCCAGGGCGAGAAGGCTGCGGGCGTCGTCCTGCTCAAGCCGGCTTCCCCCGGTACCGGTGTGATCGCCGGTGGCCCGGTGCGCGCCGTTCTGGAGTGCGCGGGCATCCACGATGTCCTGAGCAAGTCGCTCGGTTCGTCGAACCCGATCAACATCGTGCACGCCACGGTGGAGGCCCTCTCGGGACTGCAGCGTCCCGAGGAGATCGCCGCCCGTCGTGGCCTGCCGCTGGAGGACGTTGCTCCCGCAGCCCTGCTGCGTGCGCGTGCCGGGGTGACCGCGTAATGGCGCACCTCAAGATCACGCAGACGAAGTCCTACATCGGCAGCAAGCAGAACCACCGCGACACCCTGCGTTCGCTCGGGCTCAAGCGCCTGAACGACTCGGTTGTCAAGGAGGACCGTCCCGAGTTCCGCGGCATGGTGCACACCGTCCGCCACCTCGTGACGGTTGAGGAGGTCGACTGACATGGCGGAGCAGAACCCGCTGAAGGTCCACAACCTCCGGCCCGCCCCGGGCGCCAAGACCGCCAAGACCCGTGTGGGTCGTGGTGAGGCGTCCAAGGGTAAGACCGCTGGTCGTGGTACCAAGGGCACGAAGGCCCGTTACCAGGTTCCGGAGCGCTTCGAGGGCGGGCAGATGCCCCTCCACATGCGCCTCCCGAAGCTGAAGGGCTTCAAGAACCCCGCCCACAAGCAGTTCCAGGTCGTGAACCTGGAGAAGCTGGCCGCGCTGTACCCGCAGGGTGGCGAGGTCACGGTGGCCGATCTGGTCGCCAAGGGCGCGGTGCGCAAGAACGAGCTCGTCAAGGTGCTCGGCGCCGGCGAGGTCTCCGTGGCACTGCAGGTGACGGTGGACTCCGTCTCCGGCTCCGCCAAGGAGAAGATTGCCGCTGCCGGCGGCACCGTCACCGAACTCATCTGAGTTCGTTGGTTCAACTGACCGGGGATGCCCATCGTTTGGGGCATCCCCGGTTGGTCGTTCCACGGGGGTACGGTCGCCGGTAAGGTGGCTTGCCGGTGCAGTGTTTTCCAGGGGGAGAGCACCGGACCCCCGCCGTACGGCCCCGGTCGTGCGGCGTTTGCCACTTTCTATTCGTCGATCCTCAAGACCGTCACCTCTCGCCCACGAGGCGGGAGGCGCAGGAGGCACCGTGCTCACCGCGTTCGCCCGAGCGTTCAAGACGCCCGACCTGCGCAAGAAGCTGCTGTTCACATTGGGCATCATCGTGCTCTACCGGATCGGTGCGCATATCCCGGTCCCTGGGGTGAACTACGCGAACGTCGAGACCTGCATGAAGCAGGCCGGCGGCAACAGCGGGTTGTTCGCCCTGGTGAACATGTTCAGCGGTGGTGCGCTGCTGCAGATCACGATCTTCGCGCTGGGCATCATGCCGTACATCACGGCGAGCATCATTCTCCAGCTGCTGACCGTGGTCATTCCACGACTGGAGGCCCTCAAGAAAGAGGGGCAGACCGGTCAGGCGAAGATCACCCAGTACACCCGCTATCTGACCGTGGCGCTGGCGATCCTGCAGGGCACCGGCCTGGTGGCCACCGCCCGCAGTGGTGCGCTCTTCCAGAGCTGCCCGGTCGCCAGCGAGATCGTGCCGAGCGACTCCATCTTCACCACCATCACGATGGTCATCACGATGACCGCCGGTACGGCCATGGTCATGTGGCTCGGTGAGCTGGTCACCGACCGCGGTATCGGCAACGGCATGTCCATCCTGATGTTCATCTCGATCGCCGCCGGATTCCCGGGCGCCCTCTGGCAGATCAAGGTCCAGGGCAAGCTGGCCGACGGCTGGATCGAGTTCTTCGCCGTGATTGTCGTGGGTCTGGCCATGGTCGCCCTCGTGGTCTTCGTCGAGCAGGCTCAGCGCCGTATTCCGGTCCAATATGCGAAGCGCATGATCGGTCGCCGTTCCTATGGCGGTACGTCCACGTACATCCCGCTCAAGGTGAACCAGGCGGGTGTGATTCCCGTCATCTTCGCGTCGTCGTTGCTCTACATTCCGGCCCTGGTCGCGCAGTTCAGCGGATCGAAGGCGGCGTGGGCGACGTGGGTTGCCACCAACTTCACCAAGGGCAATCACCCGGTTTACATCGTTACGTACTTCTTGTTGATCGTGTTCTTCGCCTTCTTCTACGTGGCAATCTCCTTCAACCCCGAAGAAGTTGCCGACAACATGAAGAAGTATGGTGGCTTCATCCCGGGCATCCGGGCTGGTCGCCCGACGGCCGAGTACCTCAGCTACGTGCTCAACCGGATCACGTGGCCGGGCTCGCTGTACCTGGGGCTGATCGCACTCGTACCAACAGTGGCGTTGGTGCTGTTCAACGCGAACCAGAACTTCCCGTTCGGCGGGACGAGCATCCTGATCATCGTGGGTGTGGGTCTGGAAACCGTGAAGCAGATCGAGAGCCAGCTTCAGCAGCGCAACTACGAAGGGTTCCTCCGCTGATGCGAATCGTCCTCGTCGGACCTCCGGGGGCCGGTAAGGGTACGCAGGCTGCGTACCTTGCCAAGAACCTCCAGATCCCGCACATCTCCACGGGCGACCTGTTCCGCGCCAACATCAGCCAGGGCACGCCCCTGGGTGTGCAGGCGAAGTCCTACATGGACGCCGGAAACCTGGTGCCGGACGAGGTCACGATCGGCATGGCCGAGGACCGCCTGGAGCAGTCGGACGCGGCCGGGGGTTTCCTGCTGGACGGGTTCCCGCGCAACCTCAAGCAGGCCGAGGCGCTGGACGCTTACCTCAAGGGCAAGGGCATCGCGCTGGACGCGGTGCTCGACCTGGAGGTTCCCGAGGACGAGGTCGTCAAGCGGATCGCCGGGCGGCGCATCTGCCGCAAGGACTCCGCGCACGTCTTCCACGCCGAGTACAGCAAGCCGAAGACCGAGGGCGTCTGCGACGTCTGCGGCGGCGAGCTGTACCAGCGCGACGACGACCACGAGGACACGGTGCGCAAGCGCCTGGAGGTCTACCACTCGGAGACCGAGCCGATCATCGACTACTACAAGTCGCAGGAACTCGTCGTGACGATTCCGGCTCTCGGCAAGGTCGAAGAGGTCACCCAGCGGTCCATGACCGCGCTGGGTCGCGGCGCGTAGGGCCGCACACACACTCCGGTACGGCCGCGTTGCCCGGCGAGGGCGGCGCGGCCGTATCGTGTATGGGGGCGGGCGCGCCCGTCCGGCGGTCGGCCGGGCAAAGGACGCAGATGTCGTCATCGTCGGTTCAGGAAGGCGTTATTCGCCATGGTGGAGATCAAGACCCCGGAGCAGATCGCGAAGATGCGCGAGGCGGGGCTGGTGGTCGCCGCCATTCACGCGGCGACCCGTGAGGCCGCAGTGCCGGGCGCGACGACCAAGGACCTGGACGACGTGTCCCGCAAGGTGCTCGCCGCGCACGGCGCCACCTCCAACTTCCTTGGCTACGGCGGCTTTCCCGCGACGGTCTGCACGTCGGTGAACGACGTCGTGGTGCACGGCATCCCCGACACGGAGACGGTGCTGCGCGACGGCGACATCATCTCCATCGACTGCGGCGCCATCATCGACGGCTGGCACGGCGACGCCGCGTACACCGCGTTCGTCGGCAGCGGTCACTCCGCGGAGCTGGTCGAGCTGAGCCGGGTGACGGAGGAGTCGATGTGGGCCGGCATCGCCGCGGTCAGCAAGGGCAACCGCCTCATGGACATCTCCAAGGCGATCGAGGGCTACATCCGCCGGCAGCCGCGCCCCTCGAACGGCAAGTACGGCATCGTCGAGGACTACGGCGGCCACGGCATCGGCTCGCAGATGCACATGGACCCGCACCTGCTGAACTACGTCGACCGCAAGCGCGGGCGCGGCCCGAAGCTGGTGCCCGGCTTCTGCATCGCGATCGAGCCGATGGTCAACCTCGGCACCGCCAAGACGCATGTGCTCGAGGACGACTGGACGGTCAAGTCGAACGACGGCGGCTGGTCCTCGCACTGGGAGCACTCGGTGGCGCTGACCGAAGAGGGCCCGCTGGTGCTGACCGCGGTGGACGGCGGCAAGGCGAAGCTGGCCGAGCTGGGCATCCAGGCCGCGCCCGACCCGCTCGCGGGCGCCTGATCCGACGCTCGGACCCGCTGCTGGGCCGCGGTGACGGGCCGATGGCGGCGCGGTGGCGTAAGGATCTCCCCGGGTGGGCAATAATCGTGGATTCGTCTTTTCGGTGACGCTGACGTAGACTGACGCGTCGGCTCTCGTGCATCCGTGTGCCCGCTTCTCGGAGCGGTCCACGCAGGAGAGTTGATCAAGGTAGCCGATTCGAAAGGCGAAGCGTGGCCAAGAAGCAAGGTGCCATCGAGATCGAGGGCACCGTGATCGAGTCTCTGCCGAACGCGATGTTCAAGGTAGAGCTCCAGAACGGTCACAAGGTCCTCGCGCACATCAGCGGCAAGATGCGGATGCACTACATCCGTATTCTCCCGGATGACCGGGTCGTGGTGGAGCTCTCTCCGTACGACCTGACGCGTGGCCGGATCGTCTACCGCTACAAGTAGATCTTGTCGCCGCCCCGCTCCCGTGGGGTGACGGCACTGACCCGGAGAACCTCACACCCATGAAGGTCAAGCCGAGCGTCAAGAAGATCTGCGACAAGTGCAAGGTGATCCGCCGTCACGGCCGGGTCATGGTCATCTGCGACAACCTGCGCCACAAGCAGCGCCAGGGCTGACGCACGCCGACCAACCTGCATTTCGCAGTTTTTCGCGCGACGCACGTAAATACGTACATACGCAGACACCCGACCCCCGCATTTCTCGCGTGGGGACGACACCCCCGGCTCGGAGGCCGGGGCCCGGCTCGTAATTCAGCAGAGTCTTACGGGAACGGTGCTGCGGAAGACCTCCGAATAGCCATCAGGAGCCACATCAATGGCACGCCTCGCAGGCGTTGATCTCCCGCGTGAAAAGCGCGTGGAGGTCGCCCTCACCTACGTCTTCGGCATTGGGCGCACGCTGTCGCAGCAGACCCTCGCCGCCACCGGCGTGAACCCGGACACCCGGGTCCGCGACCTGGCCGAGGAAGACCTGATCAAGATCCGCGAGTACGTGGACAACAACCTCAAGACCGAGGGTGACCTCCGTCGCGAGATTCAGGCCGACATCCGCCGCAAGGTCGAGATCGGCTGCTACCAGGGTCTGCGTCACCGTCGTGGCCTTCCGGTCCACGGTCAGCGCACCAGCACGAACGCCCGTACCCGCAAGGGCCCGCGTCGCGCGATTGCCGGCAAGAAGAAGCCGGGCAAGAAGTAGTCCTCAGCAGGACGCACTGTGGCCTCCGGGGGACTTCCCCCTAGGCCCCCCAAGCGGTCTTCGCTGTAGGACCGACCACCTCCACGGGAGTTATGAATGCCTCCGAAGGGCCGTACGGCCGGCGCCAAGAAGGTGCGCCGCAAGGAGAAGAAGAACGTCGCCCACGGGCACGCTCACATCAAGAGCACGTTCAACAACACCATCGTGTCGATCACCGACCCGACCGGCAACGTGATTTCCTGGGCTTCGGCCGGTCACGTGGGCTTCAAGGGTTCGCGTAAGTCGACTCCGTTCGCCGCGCAGATGGCCGCCGAGTCGGCTGCCCGTCGCGCGCAGGAGCACGGCATGCGCAAGGTCGACGTTTTCGTCAAGGGCCCCGGCTCCGGCCGTGAGACCGCGATCCGCTCGCTCCAGGCCACCGGCCTGGAGGTGGGTTCGATCCAGGACGTCACCCCCACTCCGCACAACGGATGCCGGCCGCCCAAGCGTCGCCGCGTCTGACTCGCTGAAGTAGGAGACAAAACAATATGGCGCGTTACACCGGGGCCGACTGCAAGCGTTGCCGTCGGGAGAAGCAGAAGCTCTTCCTCAAGGGGAGCAAGTGCGAGAGCGCAAAGTGCCCGATCGAGATTCGTCCTTACCCCCCGGGTGAGCACGGTCGCGGGCGCACCAAGGACAGCGAATACCTGCTCCAGCTTCGTGAGAAGCAGAAGTGCAGCCGTATTTACGGTGTCCTTGAAAAGCAGTTCGTGAACTACTACAAGGAAGCGAACCAGAAGACCGGCAAGACCGGTGAGAACCTTCTGCGCATCCTTGAGACCCGCCTCGACAACGTGGTCTACCGGGCCGGCTTTGCCAAGTCCCGCGACCACGCCCGTCAGCTGGTGCGTCACGGACACATCACAGTGAACGGCCACAAGACCGACATTCCGTCGGCTCGGGTGTCCGCGAACGACATCATCGAGGTCCGTGAGGGCTCCCGGAACCTGACCCCGTTCGCGGTGGCGCAGGCCGAGGCCGGCGAGAGGACCGTTCCGGCGTGGCTGGAAGCGATCCCGTCGAACCTCCGGATCCTCGTGCACAGCATGCCCGAGCGCCAGGTGATCGACACCCAGGTGCAGGAGCAGCTGATCGTTGAGCTCTACTCCAAGTAAGTAGGGCGACGGGCTCGGGCGGTACAGGCTCTTCGGAGCGGTACCGCCCGTACCCTTGTGTACAGAGGGCGTCAAATAGCGGGCGCCCACGACTGAAGGATGCACACATGCTTATCGCTCAGCGTCCGTCGCTGACCGAAGAGGTCGTCGACGAGTACCGTTCGCGGTTCGTGATCGAGCCCCTGGAGCCGGGCTTCGGTTACACCCTCGGCAACTCCCTGCGTCGCACGCTCCTCTCCTCGATTCCGGGTGCGGCGGTCACGTCCATCCGCATCGACGGCGTCCTGCACGAGTTCACCACCGTGCCGGGTGTCAAGGAGGACGTCACCGACCTCATCCTCAACATCAAGCAGCTGGTCGTGTCCAGCGAGCACGACGAGCCCGTGGTCATGTACCTGCGCAAGCAGGGCCCCGGTCTGGTCACCGCCGCGGACATCGCCCCGCCGGCCGGTGTCGAGGTCCACAACCCCGACCTGGTCCTCGCCACGCTCAACGGCAAGGGCAAGCTGGAGATGGAGCTGACCGTCGAGCGCGGTCGCGGCTACGTCTCCGCCGTCCAGAACAAGCAGGTGGGCCAGGAGATCGGCCGGATTCCGGTCGACTCCATCTACTCGCCGGTGCTCAAGGTCACGTACAAGGTCGAGGCGACCCGTGTCGAGCAGCGCACCGACT
This sequence comes from Streptomyces sp. NPDC048644, assembly GCF_043199105.1. Classification (NCBI taxonomy): domain Bacteria; kingdom Bacillati; phylum Actinomycetota; class Actinomycetes; order Kitasatosporales; family Streptomycetaceae; genus Streptomyces; species Streptomyces sp. NPDC048644. Next base: position 376,807 of record NZ_JBICVO010000005.1, on the reverse strand, counting down.
TCGACAAGCTGATCGTCGACGTCGAGACCAAGCAGGCCATGCGTCCGCGTGACGCCATGGCGTCGGCCGGTAAGACCCTGGTCGAGCTGTTCGGCCTGGCGCGCGAGCTCAACATCGACGCCGAGGGCATCGACATGGGCCCGTCGCCGACGGACGCCGCCCTGGCCGCCGATCTGGCGCTGCCGATCGAGGAGCTGGAGCTGACGGTCCGCTCCTACAACTGCCTCAAGCGCGAGGGCATCCACTCGGTGGGCGAGCTGGTGGCCCGCTCCGAGGCGGACCTGCTCGACATCCGCAACTTCGGTGCGAAGTCGATCGACGAGGTCAAGGCGAAGCTGGCCGGCATGGGCCTGGCGCTCAAGGACAGCCCGCCCGGATTCGACCCGACCGCCGCCGCCGACGCCTTCGGCGCCGACGACGACGCGGACGCCGGTTTCGTGGAGACCGAACAGTACTGAGTCGGCTGGGGCCGTGGCCTCAGGGGATCGCAATGTCGAGACCGAGCAGTACTGAGTTTGTCCGGCCGGCCCGGGGTGCGTCCCCGGGCCCGGTCGCGTGAAATCTTCCGTGGGGCGCCCGCCTCGTGGGAACTGACACCGGTACCTGATACGGCCGGTGCAGCAATGAAGGAGAAACACCATGCCGAAGCCCGCCAAGGGTGCCCGTCTGGGCGGCAGCGCTGCGCACGAGCGTCTGATGCTGCGCAACCTGGCCACCGCGCTCTTCGAGCACGGCCGCATCACGACGACCGAGGCCAAGGCCCGTCGTCTGCGTCCGTACGCCGAGCGTCTGGTGACCAAGGCGAAGAAGGGCGACCTTCACAACCGCCGCCAGGTCATGCAGCTGATCTCGGACAAGAGCGTCGTGCACACGCTCTTCACCGAGGTTGCCCCGCGGTTCGAGAACCGCCCGGGTGGCTACACCCGCATCACCAAGATCGGTAACCGCCGTGGCGACAACGCTCCCATGGCCGTCATCGAGCTGGTGGAGGCCCTGACCGTGGCCCAGCAGGCCACCGGTGAGGCCGAGGCCGCCACCAAGCGTGCGGTCAAGGAAGACGCGCTGAAGAAGGACGAGGCCGCCGAGGCCAAGGCCGACGAGGCGCCGGCCGAGGAGTCCAAGGACGCCTGAGGCCGCTGAGTCTGCGGACGGGTCCGTTCCCTTCGGGGAGCGGGCCCGTTCCGTTTGCCCGCTCTGAGAGGATCGACGCGTGAGCGATGAGGTGGAGCCCGGGTACGTCCGGGTGCGGCTGGATCTTTCGTACGACGGAAAGGACTTCTCCGGCTGGGCGAAGCAGCGCGAAAGGCGCACCGTCCAGGGGGAGTTGGAGACCGCGCTGCGGACGGTGACCCGTTCGGACGAGACGTTCGAGCTGACCGTCGCCGGGCGGACCGATGCCGGGGTGCACGCGCGCGGGCAGGTGGCCCATGTGGATCTGCCGGAGGCGGTCTGGGCCGAGCACGGCGAGCGGCTGCTGCGCCGGCTGGCCGGGCGGCTGCCGAAGGACGTACGGGTGTGGCGGGCCGCCGAGGCGCCGTACGGTTTCAACGCGCGGTTCTCGGCGATCTGGCGGCGGTACGCGTACCGGGTGACCGATCACCCTGGGGGCGTCGATCCGCTGCTGCGCGGCCATGTGCTGTGGCACGACTGGGAGTTGGACGTCGAGGCGATGAACGCGGCCTCGCAGGCGCTGCTGGGCGAGCACGACTTCGCGGCGTACTGCAAGCGGCGGGAGGGTGCGACGACGATCCGTACGCTCCAGGAGCTGAGCTGGGTGCGGGACGCGGCCGGGGTGCTGACCGGGACGGTGCGGGCCGACGCGTTCTGCCACAACATGGTGCGTTCGCTGGTGGGCGCGCTGCTGTTCGTCGGGGACGGGCACCGGCCGGTGGAGTGGCCGGGGAAGGTGCTGGCCGCGGGGGTGCGGGACTCGGCGGTGCACGTGGTGCGGCCCCACGGGCTGACGCTGGAGGAGGTCGGCTACCCGGCCGACGATCAGCTGATGGCCCGCAACCGCGAGGCGCGCAACAAGCGGACGCTGCCGGGGGCCGGCTGCTGCTGAGGCGGCCGGGGGCGGCGGGGGCCGCCGGTGCGGTGCCGCCCCCGCCCGGCCGGCTCAGGACTGGCCGGCCTGCGCCTCCGCGGCCTTCTCCGCCTGGTCCTTGCCGCGCTGGATGATCCGGGCGAACGCGTAGGACTCGCCGTCCCTGCCGATCTTTATCACCGGGGCTGAGGCGTTCGTGACGCGCTTGCCGTCGAGGTAGCCGGCGATCGTGAAGTAGGCGTAGCGGCCGGTGGCGTTGGTCGTCATCCGGCAGGCCGTGCCGCGGCAGAAGGTCTCGTCGACGCTGCCGCCGGAGAGCGGGGCGAGGTTGTTGGGAGCCTTGTCCTTGACGTGATCGGCGGCTGCGGCGGAGTCGAAGACGGCGACGCCGACGGTGACCGCGACGCCGCTCTTGGCGTACGTGGCGCGCAGCAGCGACGTGCAGCCGCTGTGCTTGAGCAGGGAGCCGAGGGCGCCCTGGGCCGCTTCGGTGCAGTCCTTGGACGCGGCGGTCGCGGTGCGCGGGTAGGTGTGCTCGCCGATCACCATCTTCTTGTCGGGGAAGAGGGTGGCGGGGGTGAAGGGCGCCTTGTCCTTCTGCGGGTCGGTGATGTAGTCCCGCGGGTTCGGCGGCGGCGGGACCGAGACGTCGGAGAAGGACGGGTGCGGCGCGTCCGGTTCGACGGCCGAGCCGGACGCGGAGCCGTGCGCCGTCGGTTTGCCGTCGGAGCCGCCGCTGTTGCTGCTGACCACCGCGGTGGCGACGATGCCCGCCACGACGACGGTGGCCAGGGCGCCGCCGCCGATCAGCAGCCAGCGCTTCCGCTTGGCGCCCGCTTCGCTCTCCTCGGCCAGTGCTTCCCAGTCCGGGGTGGAACCGGATCCCCCGGGGCCGTCGAACGGCCCCCCATGCCCAAAGCTCATGCCGCGCATCTTAGAGGAGCCGGTCCGGGGCGGCGGCTGCCCGGAGGGGCTCCCCGGGCCCGCTCGTACAAACCCGCTTGGGGAATCCGGTGGTGTCCGGTGACAATCCGCTTCATGGGACATGTGGAGGCCGGGCATCTGGAGTACTACCTGCCGGACGGGAGGGTCCTGCTGGGGGACGTCTCCTTCCGGGTGGGGGAGGGCGCATCGGTTGCGTTGGTGGGGGCCAACGGTGCGGGCAAGACGACGCTGCTGCGGCTGATCGCGGGGGAGCTGACGCCGCACGGCGGTGCGGTCACGGTCAGCGGCGGGCTCGGTGTGATGCCGCAGTTCGTCGGCTCGGTGCGGGACGAGCGCACGGTGCGCGACCTGCTGGTGTCGGTGGCCCAGCCGCGGCTGCGCCGGGCGGCTGCCGCGGTGGACGAGGCCGAGCACGCGATCATGACGGTGGACGACGAGGCCGCGCAGATGCGGTACGCGCAGGCGCTCAGCGACTGGGCGGAGGCGCAGGGCTACGAGGCCGAGACGGCCTGGGACATCTGCACCATGGCGGCGCTGGGGATGCCGTACGAGAAGGCGCAGTGGCGGCTGGTGCGCACGCTCTCCGGCGGCGAGCAGAAGCGTCTGGTGCTGGAGTCGCTGCTGCGCGGCAACGACGAGGTGCTGCTGCTGGACGAGCCGGACAACTATCTGGACGTGCCGGGCAAGCGCTGGCTGGAGGAGCGGCTGCGCGAGACGAAGAAGACGGTGCTGTTCGTCAGCCACGACCGGGAGCTGCTGGCACGGGCCGCCGACAAGATCGTCAGCGTCGAGCCGGGGCCCGCGGGGTCGGACGTCTGGGTGCACGGCGGCGGCTTCGCCACGTACCACGAGGCGCGCAAGGAGCGGTTCGCGCGCTTCGAGGAGCTGCGGCGGCGCTGGGACGAGAAGCACGAGCAGCTCAAGAAGCTGGTGCGCAATCTGCGGCAGGCCGCGGAGAACAGCCACGAGCTGGCCTCGCGCTATCACGCGGCGCAGACCCGGCTGCGCAAGTTCGAGGAGCTGGGCCCGCCGCCGGAGCCGCCGCGTGAGCAGGACATCACGATGCGACTGGCGGGCGGCCGGACGGGCGTGCGCGCGATCACCTGTGAGGGCCTGGAGCTGACCGGCCTGATGCGCCCCTTCGACCTGGAGGTCTTCTACGGCGAGCGGGTCGCGGTGCTGGGATCCAACGGCTCGGGCAAGTCGCACTTCCTGCGGCTGCTGGCCGGGGACGCGGAGCATCCCGTCGCGCACACCGGCGCCTGGAAGCTGGGCGCGCGGGTGGTACCCGGGCACTTCGCGCAGACGCACGCCCATCCCGAGCTTCAGGGCCGCACCCTGCTGGACATCCTGTGGACCGAGCACGCCAAGGACCGCGGCAGGGCGATGAGCGCGCTGCGCAGGTACGAGCTGGAACGCCAGGCGGAGCAGCGCTTCGAGCGGCTCTCGGGCGGCCAGCAGGCCCGTTTCCAGATCCTGCTGCTGGCGCTGGCGGGTGCGACCGTGCTGCTGCTGGACGAGCCGACGGACAACCTCGACCTGGAGAGCGCGGAGGCGTTGCAGGAGGGGCTGGAGGCGTACGACGGGACGGTGCTTGCGGTGACGCACGACCGGTGGTTCGCGCGGTCCTTCGACCGGTATCTGGTCTTCGGGTCGGACGGTCTGGTGCGGGAGACGGCGGAGCCGGTGTGGGACGAGCGCCGGGTGGAGCGGGCGCGGTAGGGCGGGTCGCCGGAGTGCCGGGCCCGGCCCGGTGCTCCGGCGCGTTTTGACCCGGCTGGGTGCAGGCCGGTATTCTGCTGGTTCGTTATGCGTATTGGCTTGCTCTATCTCACGTGAGGGGCCCTTACGCCGGCCACCGGGCCGATGAACCAGCGGCGGACGATCGGGTTGCGTCACCCGTAGCGCTGCCAGTGCTGGTGCGATCGACCAGGTGTCCAGTACAGGACCCCGTCCTCCGGACCCTCGCGGGTACGGGGTGACCCCATCACTGAAGAAGCGAAGGCTACGACCGTGCGTACGTTCAGCCCCAAGCCCGGCGATGTCCAGCGCCAGTGGCACATCATTGACGCGCAGGACGTTGTCCTGGGCCGTCTGGCCACCCAGGCCGCGTCCCTCCTGAGGGGCAAGCACAAGCCGGTGTACGCGCCGCACGTTGACATGGGTGACTTCGTCATCATCGTCAACGCCGACAAGGTGCACCTGTCCGGTAACAAGCGGAGCCAGAAGATGGCCTACCGCCACTCGGGTTTCCCGGGTGGTCTGCGGTCCGTCCGCTACGACGAGCTGCTCGACAAGAACCCCGAGAAGGCCGTCGAGAAGGCCATCAAGGGCATGCTCCCCAAGAACACCCTCGGCCGTCAGATGCTCTCGAAGCTGAAGGTCTACGCGGGCGCCGAGCACCCGCACGCTGCGCAGCAGCCGGTCCCGTTCGAGATCACCCAGGTCGCGCAGTAAGTCCGGCCACCCCCTAAGACGAAAAGAATCTGAGGAGCATCGTGGCCGAGACCACTCCCGAGACCCCCGTCATCGAGAACGACGAGGCGGCCGTCGAGGAATACACCACCGAGACCGAGGTCGTGGAGGGTGAGTACACCTCCGAGTCCCTCGCCTCCCGCTTCGGCGACCCGCAGCCGGCTGCCGGCCTGGGCCGTCGCAAGAACGCCATCGCCCGCGTCCGGATCGTTCCGGGCACCGGCCAGTGGAAGATCAACGGTCGCACCCTTGAGGGTTACTTCCCCAACAAGGTGCACCAGCAGGAAGTCAACGAGCCCTTCAAGGTGCTCGAGCTGGACAACCGCTACGACGTCGTGGCGCGCATCTCCGGCGGCGGCATCTCCGGCCAGGCCGGTGCGCTGCGTCTGGGCGTCGCCCGTGCGCTGAACGAGGCGGACGTCGAGAACAACCGTGGCACGCTGAAGAAGGCCGGCTTCCTCAAGCGCGACGACCGTGCGGTCGAGCGCAAGAAGGCCGGTCTGAAGAAGGCCCGCAAGGCGCCGCAGTACAGCAAGCGCTAAGCGCGCTCGCTGCGACATGCAGCACTTGGCGAACGCCCCGGTGGCACTTTCCGTGCTGCCGGGGCGTTCGGCTATCCGGGGCCAGGGACGTATATCTGGACGCCGGGGGCGTATACCTGGATTCCACACGCTGGACCAAGCTCAGACACTCGGAGGACACCAGTGGGACGACTCTTCGGAACGGACGGGGTGCGCGGTGTCGCCAATGCGGATCTGACGGCGGAGCTGGCGCTCGGTCTGTCGGTCGCTGCGGCGCACGTACTCGCAGAGGAGGAGTCGGGGCGAAGCCACGCCCTACAGGGGCGGTGGCCGGGCGACGGGCGGGCTTTCGAGGGGCATCGGCCGGTGGCCGTGGTCGGGCGAGATCCGCGGGCGTCCGGTGAGTTCCTGGAGTCCGCCGTGGTGGCGGGCCTGGCCAGCGCGGGGGTTGACGTGCTGCGGGTGGGCGTGCTGCCGACCCCTGCGGTCGCTTATCTGACCGGGTCGCTCGGCGCGGACCTCGGCGTGATGCTCTCCGCCAGCCACAACCCGATGCCCGACAACGGCATCAAGTTTTTCGCCCGCGGCGGCCACAAGCTCGCTGACGAGCTGGAGGACCGCATCGAGCAGACGTACCGGGGTCACAGCACGGGCGAGCCCTGGGAGCGTCCGACGGGCGCGGGTGTCGGCCGGGTCACCGTCTACGACGAGGGCTTCGACAACTATGTCGCCCATCTGGTGGGTGTTCTCCCCAACCGCCTTGACGGTCTGAAGATCGTCATCGACGGTGCGCACGGCGCGGCGGCGCGGGTCTCGCCCGAGGCGTTCGCGCGGGCCGGCGCGGATATCGTCACCATCGGCACCGACCCGGACGGCCTGAACATCAACGACGGCTGCGGCTCCACCCATCTGGGTCTGCTGCGCGCGGCGGTCGTTGAGCACGGCGCCGACCTGGGTGTGGCGCACGACGGTGACGCGGACCGCTGCCTGGCCGTGGACCGGGCGGGCAACGAGATCGACGGCGACCAGATCCTGGCCGTTCTGGCGCTCGGCATGCGCGATTCCGGTGCGCTGCGCAAGAACACCGTCGTCGGCACGGTCATGTCCAACCTGGGCTTCAAGCTGGCGATGGAGCGCGAGGGCATCGACTTCGTGGCGACCGCGGTCGGCGACCGGTACGTCCTGGAGGCGATGAAGGCGAACGGCTTCGCGCTGGGCGGCGAGCAGTCCGGGCACGTCATCGTGCTGGATCACGCCACCACCGGGGACGGCACGCTGACCGGCCTGATGCTGGCGGCCAGGGTCGCGGCGACCGGACGGCCGCTCGACGAGCTGGCCGGGGTGATGGAGCGGCTGCCGCAGGTGCTGATCAACGTCCCCGACGTCGACAAGTCCCGGGTCGCCACCTCGCCCTCGCTGACCGCGGCGGTCGCCGAGGCGGAGCGTGAGCTGGGCGCGACCGGGCGGGTGCTGCTGCGGCCTTCCGGTACGGAGCCGCTGGTCCGGGTGATGGTCGAGGCCGCCGACATCGAGCAGGCCCGCGCGGTCGCCGAGCGGCTGGCGGACGCGGTGAAGTCGGCGCTGGGCTGACCGGACGCGAGGCGTGTGCCGAAGGGCCTTCCTTCCCCGGCCGGGGAAGGAAGGCCCTTTGTGCTGCCGGGAGTTGACTGCCTGTCAGGTCGTCGGTCCGTAGTTGGTGCAGGCGGGCTTGAAGTCCGGGTCGTCGGGGCCGAGCGCGTTCATGACGTTCTGGAGGGTGGGGCCGTCGAGGAAGAGGCCGACGTGGCCGACCTTGTCGTCGGGGCACTGGTCCTGGAGGAGGACGTTGGTCACGCCTTCGCCGTGCAGGAAGGCGTTGGTGTAGGGCGTGACGACCTTGTCGTGCCGGGTCTGGATGACGGTGTACCGGATACCTGGCACCGTGTCGCCGTCCTTCCACAGGGCGTTCTGGAAGTCCGATCCGGCTTCCTGCTGCTTGAGGGCGGTCAGCCCCGCGAGGTCGAGGAAGCTGTTGGCGAAGCCGAGGGCGTTCATCGACCGGCCGAGGCTGAGCAGGCCGTCGAGGGTGGTGCCGTGGTTGCTCGGTGCGATGCCGACCAGGGCGTGGACCTTCTTGGCGCCGCCGAGACGCTTCAGGTACTGGTTCGGCATCATGCCGCCCTGGGAGTGGCCGACCAGGTCGACCCGTTCGGCGCCGGTGGCGGCGAGCACCTTGTCGACGAAGGTGCCGAGCGACTTGGCCGATGCGCCGATGTCGGCGAGCCCGCCGACCCGGCCCAGCGACAGGTGGTTCATGCCGTAGTTGAGGGTGTAGACGCAGTAGCCCTCGTTGGCGAGCATCGGGGCGAGCGCGACCCAGTTGGCCCCGGAGTTGGCGAAGGTTCCGTGGGTGAGGACCACCGGCCGGGGGTGGCGCGAGGTCGGCTTGCACGTCCAGTCGTTGGCGCCGGCGACGGTGTCCGGGCTGGCGATGAAGTTGTGTACGGCGGTGCCGAGGTCGCCCACGGGGTAGGGCGGTCCGTCGGCGGTGGCGGGCCGCGCCTGCGGGGCCGCGGGGGCGGGTGTGGCCTGGGCGGGTGCGGTGGCGGTGAGGGCGGCGGCGCCCAGGCACAGGGCGGTGCCGGCGGCGCAGAGCCATCGGCGCAGTGGCCGGCGGGGTGCGGGGGGACGGTTCATGGGGCCTCCAGGTGGGGGTGGGCAGGCCGGAGCCTGACGCGTCGGGGAGCCCGACGGACTGCCAACGAGGGGACGCGCCGGAGGGCATGCCGGAGGGGGTGGGGGCAGGCCGGATGGCGGTAGGGGTGCGAGGGGGCCGTGCGTGTGCGGTGCGGGCGGGCCGCCGGGCCCGCGCGGCTCACACGGTCGGGTGTGCGGGGCCGGACGCGGTGGTCGCCGCCGGGTGCCGACGGCCCGTGGGGTCGCCAACTGCCGGGCCGCCGAAGGGACGTGAACGCGCCATAAAACCTGCCTCGCCGTCGACGCGGTGCGATAGGGCTCGTGTTCAGACCGTGTTACCTGACGGTAAGGCCGGCCCGTACCGGTGACAAGACGCGTGCGTCAGGAGAATCACCGAGGGCGGGAGAGTTCCCGGAGTGCCGTCAGGCGGTGCTGCGTTGGCGCTGCCGGCGCTGCTGCCGGGACCACAGCAGCTTCTGCGCGAGCAGCGTGACGACGCCGGCCAGCAGGATGCCGCCGAGGTTGAGCAGCAGCTGTTCGGTGGAGCCGCGGGCCTGGCCGAACCTGCCGTAGCTGAAGGCGACCGCGGCGTTGGCGGCGGCCGGGACGGTGGTCACCGAGATCGCCACGCCGACCAGCGCGCCGGACTTCGACGAGGTCAGCGACAGCACCCCGGCGATACCTGCCAGGACGGCGACGACGAAGGAGAACCAGTCGGGCCGGTAGATGAAGGCGGTGTTCGGGCGCGCGGCGTCGAGGGCCCCGATGTCGAAGAGGTGCACCGCGTCCATGAAGAAGCTGAAGCCGATGGTCACCGTCATCGCCACCGCGAAGCCGACGAGCAGTGCCAGCAGGGAGCGCCAGGCCAGCCGCGGCGCCCGCCGGACCAGCGCGGTGCAGATCCCGGCCACCGGGCCGAACTCAGGGCCCACCGCCATCGCGCCGACGATGAGGATCGCGTTGTCCAGCACCACGCCGCAGGCCGCGATCATCGTGGCGAGGGTGAGGAAGGCGAGGTAGGTAACGGAGAGCGTGGACTCCTCGTGGGTGGCGTCGGTCAGCGATTCCCACAGCACCGCGTCGGCGCCCTCGCCCGGCGCCTCCCGCTCGGCACGGTCGGCGCGTGCGGACAGCGACAGGCCGATGTCCTCGACCGCGATCGAGCCGTCCTCGTCGAGACGGAGGGCGCGCAGCTCCTCCAGCAGCGTGTCGGCGGCCTCCCTGGCCACGTCGCACAGCACCACATCGCCCCGCGGGTCGCGGGCGGCGCCGGTCAGCACGGCGAGATGGGCGGTGCCGACGGTCGTCTCCAGCAGCCGCAGGACGTCGTCGGTGCGGTCCGCTGGGACGATCAGGCGCAGGTGCAGCACGGTTTCTCCGGGGCCGGGCGGATCTGGCGGGCGTTTCAGAGCTTGCGCAGCGAGAGCCGCTGCACCTTGTGGTCGGGGCCCTTGCGCAGCACGAGGTTGGCACGGCCGCGGGTGGGGGCGACATTCTGCTGGAGGTTGGGCTTGTTGACGGTGCGCCAGATCATCCGGGCGTAGTCCAGGGCCTCGTCCTCGGAGACCTGGGTGTACTTGCGGAAGTACGAGAACGGGTTCTGGAAGGCGGTTTCGCGCAGCTTGCGGAACCGGCCGAGGTACCACCTCTCGATGTCCTCGGTCCGCGCGTCGACGTAGACGGAGAAGTCGAAGAAGTCGGCGAGCCCGAGGCGGGTGCGGCCGTCCTTGCCGGGCAGCGCGGGCTGGAGGACGTTGAGGCCCTCCACGATGAGGATGTCGGGGCGGTGCACGGTCAGCCGCTCGCCGGGCACGATGTCGTAGATCAGGTGCGAGTAGACGGGCGCGGTGACCTCGGACCTGCCGGACTTCACGTCGGCGACGAAGCGGGTCAGCGCCCTGCGGTCGTACGACTCGGGGAAGCCCTTACGGGACATCAGGCCGCGGCGGTGCAGCTCGGCGTTGGGGAAAAGGAACCCGTCGGTGGTGACCAGCTCGACGCGCGGGTGCTCGGGCCAGCGCGCCAGCAGCGCCTGGAGCAGCCGGGCGGTGGTCGACTTGCCGACCGCGACGCTGCCTGCCACCCCTATGACGAACGGGGTGCCTGGCTGCGCGCCGTGGCCGCCGCCGGCGTCGCCGAGGAAGGTGTTCAGCGCCCCGCGCAGATTGCTGGTGGCGCCGACGTAGAGGTTGAGGAGCCGGGAGAGCGGGAGATAGACGTCCCGTACCTCGTCCAGGTCGATCACATCGCCGAGGCCGCGCAACCGTTCGACCTCCTCGGCGGTCAAAGGCAGCGGGGTCTTCTCCCGCAGGGCGCTCCATTCCGTACGCGTCAGATCGACGTACGGGGAGCGCTCGGCGCGGCGTCGTTGCTGCGGATCGGTCGTCTCAGGCACGCGCCCATTGTGCGCAGCCGCGGCGGGCGGTTCACCTCGGGGTGGCACTGCGGGAGAGCGGCGCCGCCCGGAGGCGGGCATACGTGCCGCAACAGGCGGGCGGAGCGGGGGAGGCGCCGGAAGGGCGTCTGTACCCGGCGGGTTTCCGCGGTTACCGTCAGTGGTGGATGAGGGTCGCACGCGGCCCGAGGGAAGTACGGGGGGTGGGCGTGCACGCGCGCCTGTTCGGACGGCCGGGGTGGCGGTCCGTGAGGAAGGACCGGGGCCGAGGGGCCGCCGGGGGAGTGGGGGACGACATGGCGATGGACGGATTCGCGGCGCAGGTGCACGCCGAGCTGGCGGACGCCTACCCGGACATGGACCTGGCCGAGGACCTCGCCGAACTCGTCGAGAACGACGAGCGGGGCGGCGAGACGGACTCGGAGGAGGAGGCGGAGTTCCTGGACGCGGTGCAGGACGCGGTGGACCGGCTGGCCCGGGGCTGGTGAGGCGTACCCCGGGCCGGCGGCGCCCCGTTCCCCGCTGCGTCGCGGTCCGGGGGGCGCCGGGCGGGGGCGCGTAGGCTGCGGGCATGTGCGGAATCGTGGGTTATGTGGGCGGGCAGCCCGCTCTTGATGTCGTCCTCGCCGGGCTCAAGCGGCTGGAGTACCGCGGCTATGACTCGGCGGGTGTCGCCGTGCTGGCCGACGGGCAGCTCGCCGCGGCCAAGAAGGCGGGCAAACTCGCCAACCTGGAGAAGGAGTTGGCGAGCCGGCCGCTGCCGACGGGTACGACGGGCATCGGCCACACCCGGTGGGCGACGCACGGCGGTCCCACCGACGACAACGCCCATCCGCATCTGGACAACGCCGGCCGGGTGTCCGTCGTCCACAACGGCATCATCGAGAACTTCGCCGCGCTGCGCGCCGAACTGACCGGCCGCGGCCACGAGTTGACGTCCGAGACCGACACCGAGGCGGTCGCCCATCTGCTGGCCGAGGCGTACTCGTCCTGCGGCGATCTGCCCGAGGCGATGCGGCAGGTGTGCCGCCGCCTGGAGGGCGCGTTCACGCTGGTCGCGGTGCACGCGGACACACCCGACCTGGTCGTCGGGGCGCGCCGCAACTCCCCGCTGGTGGTGGGCATCGGCGAGGACGAGGCGTTCCTGGCGTCGGACGTGGCGGCGTTCATCGCGCACACCCGCGAGGCCGTCGAGCTGGGCCAGGACCAGGTCGTGGAGCTGCGCAGGGACGGCGTGACGGTCACCGACTTCGACGGCGCGCCCGCGCAGGTGCGGGCGTACCACGTCGACTGGGACGCGTCGGCAGCCGAGAAGGACGGCTACGACTACTTCATGCTCAAGGAGATCGCCGAGCAGCCGAAGGCCGTCGCCGACACCCTGCTCGGCCGGATCGACGCCGCCGGTGTGCTCGCGCTCGACGAGGTGCGGATCCCGGCGGAGGTGCTGCGCGAGGTCGACAAGGTCGTCATCGTGGCCTGCGGTACGGCGTACCACGCGGGGATGATCGCCAAGTACGCGATCGAGCACTGGACGCGGATCCCCTGCGAGACCGAGCTGGCCAGCGAATTCCGCTACCGCGACCCGATCATGGACCCGCGGACCCTGGTCATCGCCATCAGCCAGTCCGGCGAGACGATGGACACCCTGATGGCGCTGCGGCACGCCCGTGAGCAGGGTGCCAAGGTCCTCGCCATCTGCAACACCAACGGATCCACGATTCCGCGCGAGTCGGACGCCGTCCTGTACACGCACGCCGGGCCCGAGGTGGCGGTGGCGTCGACGAAGGCGTTCCTGACGCAGTTGGTGGCCTGCTACCTGGTGGCGCTGTACCTCGGCCAGGTGCGCGGCACCAAGTGGGGCGACGAGGTCCGGGCCGTGGTCCGCGAACTGGCCGAGATCGGCACCCAGGTCGAGCAGGTGCTGGGCACGATGGAGCCGGTGCGCGAACTGGCCCGCGGGCTCGCCGACAAGAACACCGTGCTCTTCCTGGGCCGGCACGTCGGCTACCCGGTCGCCCTGGAGGGCGCGCTCAAGCTCAAGGAACTCGCGTACATGCACGCGGAGGGCTTCGCGGCGGGCGAGCTGAAGCACGGGCCGATCGCGCTGATCGAGCAGGACGTGCCGGTCGTCGTCGTGGTTCCGTCGCCGCGCGGCCGTTCGGTGCTGCACGACAAGATCGTCTCCAACATCCAGGAGATCAGGGCCCGCGGGGCGCGCACCATCGTGATCGCCGAGGAGGGCGACGAGACGGTCGTGCCGTACGCCGACCACCTCGTGCGGATCCCGCAGACGCCGACGCTGCTCCAGCCGCTGGTGTCCGCCGTCCCGCTCCAGGTCTTCGCCTGCGAACTGGCCACCGCCCGTGGCAACGAGGTCGACCAGCCGCGCAACCTCGCCAAGTCGGTGACGGTGGAATGAGCGGCCTCACCCACCCCTCGACGGGACACGGAGCGGGCCGGTGATCATCGGAGTCGGCATCGACGTCGCCGAGATCGACCGGTTCGGCGCGGCACTGGAGCGCACGCCCGAACTGGCACAGCGGCTCTTCATCGACGAGGAGCTGCTGCTGCCCAGCGGCGAACGCCGCGGCACCGCCTCGCTCGCCGCCCGCTTCGCCGCCAAGGAAGCCGTCGCCAAGGCACTCGGCGCCCCCGGCGGCCTCCACTGGACCGACGCCGAGGTGTACGTCGAGGACAGCGGCCAACCCCGGCTCCGCGTCCGCGGCACGGTCGAGGCCCGCGCCACCGAACTCGGCGTCCGCTCCTGGCACATCTCGCTCAGCCATGACGCGGGGGTTGCTTCGGCTGTGGTGATCGCGGAGGGGTGAGGGGCGGGCCGCGACGGCCTGCCGTGGCGCGGGGCCACGCCGCCCCCCCGATGTGACACTGACCCCATGAGGACTGCGTACAGCGTCGCGGACGTGCGGGCGGCGGAGCGGGAGTTGATGGCGCGGCTTCCCGAAGGGGCCTTGATGCGGCGGGCGGCGGCCGGGCTTGCCGTTGCCTGTGGGGAGTTGCTCGGGAAGGTGTACGGCGCCCGGGTGGTGCTGCTGGTGGGCAGTGGTGACAACGGTGGGGACGCGCTGTACGCGGGTGCCGGGCTGGCCCGTCGTGGTGCGGGGGTGACCGCCGTTCTGCTGTCGCCCGGCCGCGCGCATCCGGGTGGTCTGGCCGCGCTGCGGGCGGCCGGCGGCCGGGTCGCGGACGAGGCGCGGCCCGCCCTGGAGCGGGCCGATCTGGTGGTGGACGGCATCGTGGGGATCGGTGGTCGCGGCGGGCTGCGCCCGGAGGCCGACCGGCTGGTGCGGGCGGCTGCCGCTACGGCGACGGTGCTGGCGGTCGATCTGCCGAGCGGGGTGGACGCGGACACCGGTGAGGTGCCGGGCGACGCGGTGCACGCCGACGCGACGGTGACGTTCGGGGCGTACAAGCCGGGGCTGCTGATCGACCCGGCGCGGGAGCGGGCCGGGGCGCTGCGGCTGGTGGACATCGGGCTCCGCCTGCCGGGGGAGCCGGCGGCCGAGGCGTTGCAGCACGCGGACGTCGCGGAGCTGCTGCCGCGGCCCGCGGCGGAGAGCGACAAGTACCGGCGCGGTGTGGTCGGTGTGGTGGCCGGTTCCGCGCGGTATCCGGGTGCCGCGGTGCTGGCGGTGGCGGGCGCGCTGCGCGGCGGCGCGGGGGCCGTGCGGTACGTCGGTCCGGCGGCCGACGCGGTGCTCGCGCACTTCCCGGAGACGCTGGTGCACGCGGGCCCGCCGCACCGGGCGGGCCGGGTGCAGTCGTGGGTGATCGGGCCCGGCATCGGCGAGGAGGCCGAGGCCCTGGACGACGTCCTGGCGGCGGACGTGCCGGTGCTGGTGGACGCCGACGGGCTGCGCTTCCTGACGCCGGAGCGGGTGCGCGCCAGGACGGCCGGCACCCTGCTGACCCCGCACGCAGGTGAGGCCGCCGCGCTGCTCGGCAGGGACCGCGCGGAGATCGAGGCGGGCCGGCTGCGCGCGGTGCGCGAACTGGCGGCGGGATACGGGGCGACGGTGCTGCTCAAGGGCTCGACGACGCTGGTCGCCGACGCGACCGGGCCGGTGCGGGTCAATCCGACGGGGACCGGGTGGCTGGCGACGGCCGGGAGCGGCGATGTGCTGTCCGGGCTGTCCGGATCGCTGCTGGCCGCCGGCCTTCCGGCCCGTGACGCGGCGTCCGTCGGCGCCTACCTGCACGGTCTGGCGGCCCGGCGGGCGGCCGGGGTGCGGGGCGCCCCGGTCACGGCCTCCCAGGTGGCCGACCACCTGGGCGTGGCCTGGCGCGACGTCCAGGACTGACGGGGAAGGGCGGGCAGGGAAGGGCCGGTACGGCGGGTGCGGCGTACCGGACGGGCACGCCTGTCGGCCGTGCGAAGGACGGGGCGGATGCGGCGCGCGTGGCTGGGTTCACCGCCCGTACCCGGGGTCTGCGGGGCATCGCCTGAGACACTGAGGGGGATGAACGAGACAGCAATGCGGGCCAGCGCCGCCATCGACCTCGCCGCCGTGCGGTCGAATGTGCGCGCGCTGCGGGGCCGCGCACCCGGGGCAGAGCTGATGGCCGTGGTCAAGGCCGACGGTTACGGACACGGCGCGGTGCCCTGTGCACGCGCCGCCCGCGCGGCCGGCGCGAGCTGGCTGGGCACCGCGCTGCCCGAGGAGGCGTTCGCGCTGCGCGCTGCGGGCGACACCGGGCGGCTGATGTGCTGGCTGTGGACACCGGGCGGCCCGTGGCGCACGGCCGTCGAGCAGGACATCGACGTCTCCGTCAGCGCGCTGTGGGCGCTGCGCGAGGTGACGGTGGCGGCCCGGGACACAGGCCGCAGAGCCCGGGTGCAGCTCAAGGCCGACACCGGCCTGGGCCGCAACGGCTGCCAGCCGGACGACTGGCCTGAGCTGACCGCAGCCGCCCGCGACGCCGAGAGCGCCGGGCTGATCTCCGTGACCGGCGTCTGGTCCCACTTCGCCTGCGCGGACGAGCCGGGCCACCCGTCCATCGCCGCCCAACTCACCGCCTTCCACGCGGCGTTGGCGGTCGCCGAGGCCGCCGGGCTGCGTCCCGAGGTCCGGCACATCGCCAACACCCCCGCGCTGCTCACCCTCCCCGAGGCGCACTTCGATCTGGTGCGCACCGGCATCGGCGTCTACGGCATCTCGCCTGCCCCCGAGATCGGCACCGCGCGGGATCTCGGGCTGCGGCCCGCGATGACGCTGGAGGCGTCCCTGGCGTCGGTCAAGCGCGTCCCGGAAGGCCACGGCGTCTCGTACGGCCACCACTACACGACGTCGGGTGAGACCACCCTCGCGCTGGTGCCGCTCGGCTACGCCGACGGCATCCCGCGGCACGCGTCGGGCAGCGGCCCGGTGCTGGTCGCCGGGGCCTGGCGGAGGGTCGCCGGACGGATCGCCATGGACCAGTTCGTGGTCGATCTGGGCGAGGACACCGCCCTGCCGGGGGACCGCGCGGTGCTGTTCGGTCCTGGGGACGGCGGCGAGCCGACCGCGGAGGACTGGGCGCAGGCGACCGGAACCATCGGCTACGAAATCGTCACGCGGATCGGAAACCGGGTGCCGCGCGTCCACCGGGACAGCGCGCCGGAGGCCGGCGTACCCGCGGCGGCCGGCAGCCGGGACACGGGGGGCACGGGATGAGCGAGGGCACCGACGCGGCGGCGCAGGCGATCGAGGCGGCATCCGAGACCGCGGGCAACTGGGCGAAGGCCGGGCGGCACGCGGGCATCGCGGGCGCGGCGATCGGCGTGGTCGCCGCGGGCGCGGCGGCCGGTGTGGCGATCGAGCGGATGACGGTGGGCCGGGGGATGCGCCGCCGGGCCCGGCTGGCGCTGGACTCCGCGGGCCCGTACGGCACGCTGCGCGGCACCCCCGGCACGGCGTACGCCGAGGACGGCACCGAGCTGACCTACGAGGTCGACGAGGCGGGCGACGCACCGGCGGCGAAGCCGGGCCGGGGCGCGAAGGGCAAGGGCGCGGCGGGCAAGGACGGCGCCGCCGGTCGCGGGCCCGGCACCGCCGCCGCGGCGCAGACGGCGGCGCAGGCCGCGCTCCGCAAGCGGCTCGGCGCGGCACTGCGGCGCCGCTCGCCCGCCCCCACGGTCGTTTTCAGCCATGGTTACTGCCTCAGCCAGGACTCCTGGCACTTCCAGCGGGCCGCGCTGCGCGGCGCCGTCCGCACCGTGCACTGGGACCAGCGCAGCCACGGCCGCTCGGCCCGCGGCAGGTCGCAGGCCGACGGCAGCGAGCCGGTCACCATCGACCTGCTGGGCCGCGACCTCAAGGCGGTCCTGGACGCGGCGGTGCCCGAGGGGCCGATCGTGCTGGTCGGGCACTCCATGGGCGGGATGACGGTGATGGCGCTGGCCGACCAGTTCCCGGAGTTCGTGGCCGAGCGGGTGGTCGCGGTGGCCCTGATCGGTACGTCGGCGGGCAAGCTCAGCGAGGTCGCCTTCGGGCTGCCGTCGCTCGGCGTCAAGGCGTTCCACCGGCTCGCACCGGGTCTCCTGAAGGTGCTGGGCGCGCAGAGCGACATGGTCGAGCGGGGGCGGCGGGCCACCGCCGACCTGTTCGCCGGGATCGTCAAGCGCTACTCGTTCGGGACGCCGCAGGACGTCGACCCGGGGGTCGCGCGCTTCGCCGAGCGGCTGATCGAGGCGACGCCGATCGACGTGGTCGCCGAGTTCTTCCCGGCTTTCGCGACGCACGACAAGGCCGCCTCGCTGGTGGCGTACGACACCGTGCCCGCGCTGGTGCTCGCCGGTGAGCAGGATCTGATCACCCCCGCCGACCACAGCGAGGCCATCGCCGAGCTGCTGCCCGCCGCGGAGCTGGTACGCGTGTCGGGTGCCGGGCACCTGGTGATGCTGGAGCGGCCCGAGCTGGTCACCGAACAGCTGGTGTCCCTCGTCGAACGGGCGGCGGCGGCCCCACGGCGTTCCCGCTCGGCGCGGGCCTGACACCCGAGGCCATCCGTCCGGGGCAATGACCTGGGGAGTAAACCCCGCACCCCGCCCTGCCCGTACCATTTCCGGCATGAGCACCACCGCCACCCAGACCCACGTCACCGTCAAGTCCCCCGACCAGATGCAGGAGTTGGGCCGCAGGCTGGCCGCCCTGCTGCGCCCCGGCGACCTGGTGCTGCTCACCGGCGAGCTGGGCGCGGGCAAGACGACGCTGACCCGCGGCCTGGGCGAGGGCCTGGGCGTACGCGGCGCCGTCACCTCGCCGACCTTCGTCATCGCCCGTGTGCACCCCCCGCTGTCCGGCGGCCCCGCGCTGGTGCACGTCGACGCCTACCGCCTCGGCGGCGGTCTCGACGAGATGGAGGATCTGGACCTCGATGTGTCGCTGCCGGATTCGGTGGTGGTCGTGGAGTGGGGCGACGGCAAGGTCGAGGAGCTGTCCGACGACCGGCTGCACGTCGTGATCGAGCGCGCGGTCGGCGCGGACGCCCCTGACCCCCTGGACACAGCCCTGGGGAGCGACGTGGACGACGTGCGCGAGGTGACCGTCACCGGCATCGGCGCGCGCTGGGCGGACGCCGGCGTGCCGGAGCTGGCCGCGGGCTGACCGGCCTTACCTCCGCTTTTCCGCTGGTTTGTCAGGCCCCGAAGTGCCCGGGGCCCGGTCCCGTGCACCCGTAGTTTCCGACAAGCCGTCGGTAACATGTTGCGCGGGCGGTACCGGGCGTGGTGACATGGTGGCAGAGGAAGTTAGGTCTGCCTAACTTTGAATCTCGTTCTGTCGCTTGCCCCAGGAGCCCGGGAGGCGTCCATGTCTGCCCACCAGCCCTCTCCCACGCCTGACGGGCGCGGGGGCACCCCCCTCGCGGCGGCCAGGCGCGATGAGCGCGACGCACGTGAACAGCCGCCCACCATGCGCCAACTGCTCGCCGCCTGCGCCGCGGCCAGCGCCGTATCGACACCGCCCGAAGCCCCGGACGAGGCACGCGCCGCCGGAGCGGCCCGTGCGGCGAAGGGGGAGGACGGCGCCGCGGACCCCGCGTCCACCGAGCGCCGCGACGCGGCGTAACCCGAAAGGGGCGTCCGTGAGGGAGGGGCGGCCCGGTGGCGGGAAAGCGACCGGGCGGCCCCGGTGACGCCGCTGCGCGCGCGTCAGGCGACGACGACGACCTTCGTGCCGGTCTGCCCGAACTTCCACAGCGCGGCACCGTCATCGCGCGTCTCCCGGATCCCGCCGGTCTTCTGCGAGGCGCCCGGATCCGGCGTCGAGCCGTCGACGGCCGCACTGAAGCCGATCACCACGCCGTTGACGCTGGTGAACAGCACCACGTGCTCGATCGCGATGCCGTCCGAGCCCGTGACGCTCACCGAACGCGAGGTGACGGCGTACGCCCCCATCGGCGGGCTGACGCTGCTCGGCGCGACCTGGTACGTGCGGGTGGCCTTGCCGTCCGCGCCGACCAGCCAGACCCGCTTGTCGCCGAGCGAGTAGACGACCCGGCGGCCCTTGCCCGACGCCGCGGGGACGGCGGCAGGTGCCGGGTGCGCTTCCTTCTTGCCGTGCCCGTCCTGCCCGGAGGGCCTCTTGGCGGCGGAGTGCCCGCCGGCCTTGCGGGCCTGCGTCAGGTCGTCAGGCGCGGACGCCGATGCCTGGTAGCCGAGTACGCCGACCGCGACCAGGGCCGCCGCGGTGAGAGCGGTGACGATCGTGCTGCTCTTAGCGGGCACCGCTGTGCCACCTTTCCGTACTCTCCCCGTCAGAGGGGAAGCCCCGATCCCGGCGGCCCGAACGCCGCTGCTACGGGCCGACCGTAGCACCGGAACAGGCACCGCCCGCCGCGCCGTAGTCTTGAGGGCGTGCTGCTGCTAGCTCTTGACACCGCCACCCCCGCCGTCACCGTCGCGCTGCACGACGGTTCCCGGGTCATCGCCGAGTCCCGCCAGGTGGACGCCCGCCGCCACGGCGAGCTGCTGCTGCCCGCCGTCGACCGGGTACTGGCCGAGGCCGGAACGAAGCTCGACGCGGTCACCGGCCTCGTGGTCGGCGTCGGCCCCGGCCCCTACACGGGCCTGCGGGTCGGCCTGGTCACCGCGGCGACCTTCGGCGCCGCGCTGGGCATCCCCGTGCACGGCCTGTGCTCGCTGGACGGCCTCGCCTACGCCGCCGGCCTCGACGAGCCCTTCGTGGTGGCGACCGACGCCCGCCGCAAGGAGGTCTACTGGGCCCGCTACGCCGACGCCAGAACCCGGCTGACCGAGCCCGCCGTGGACCGCCCGGCCGACCTCGCCGAGCAGATGGCAGGCGTCCCCGCCGTCGGCGCCGGCGCGCTGCTCTACGACGCGGTGTTCACCGGCGTACGGCGCGAGGGGCCCGAGCACCAGTCCGCCGCCGCGCTCGCCGCGCTGGCGGCCGAGAAGCTGGCGGCGGGCGAGGAGTTCCTGCCGGACCGGCCGCTCTACCTGCGCCGCCCCGACGCCCAGGTGCCGGCCAATTACAAGGTGGTCACCCCCCAGTGACCCGCACCGTCTCCGGAGCGCCGGCCGGCGCACCCGCAGCGGACGCCCCGGTGCTGCGCGAGATGCGCTGGTGGGACCTGGACGCGGTGCTCGCGCTGGAACACGAGCTGTTCCCCGACGACGCCTGGTCGCCCGGGATGTTCTGGTCCGAGCTGGCACGCGCGCGCGGCGCCGGCGCCAACCGCCGCTACCTGGTCGCCGAGTTGGAGGTGCCGCCGCGCAGCGGTGACGTTGAGGGGCGGTGGTCGGGCGAGGGGCCGGCCGGCCGGCTGGTCGGCTACGGCGGCCTCGCCGCCGTGGACGGCACCGGCGACATCCAGACCATCGCCACCGCACGCGACCAGTGGGGCAGCGGACTCGGCGCCCGGCTGCTGACCGCGCTGCTGTCGGCCGCCACCGCCTTCGAGTGCCACGAGGTGCTGCTGGAGGTCCGCGTCGACAACGTCCGCGCGCAGCGCCTCTACGAACGCTTCGGCTTCGCGCCGATCGGCTTCCGGCGCGGCTACTACCAGCCGGGCAACATCGACGCCCTGGTCATGCGCAGGACCGCGACCGACCCGGACACCGAGGACCCCGACCCCGACACCGGCCCCGGCGCCGCTTCCGCCCCCGACACCACCCCGTCACAAGGAAACTGAAGAATCATGGCTGACTCACGCGGCGGACCGCTGGTCCTCGGCATCGAGACCTCCTGCGACGAGACCGGTGTCGGCATCGTCCGTGGGCACACCCTGCTCGCCGACGCCGTCGCCTCCAGCGTCGACGAGCACGCCCGCTTCGGCGGCGTGGTGCCCGAAGTCGCCTCCCGCGCCCACCTGGAGGCGATGGTCCCCACCATCCAGCGCGCCCTGAAGGACGCCGGGGTCACCGCGAGCGACCTCGACGGCATCGCGGTCACCGCGGGCCCTGGACTGGCCGGCGCGCTGCTGGTCGGCGTCTCGGCGGCCAAGGCGTACGCCTACGCGCTCGGCAAGCCGCTCTACGGCGTCAACCACCTCGCCTCGCACATCTGCGTCGACCAGCTGGAGCACGGCGCGCTGCCGGAGCCGACGATGGCGCTGCTGGTCAGCGGCGGCCACTCGTCCCTCCTGCTGGCTCCCGACATCACCGCCGACGTCCGGCCGCTGGGCGCGACCATCGACGACGCGGCGGGCGAGGCGTTCGACAAGGTGGCACGGGTGCTGAACCTCGGCTTCCCGGGCGGCCCGGTCATCGACCGCTACGCGCGCGAGGGCGACCCCGAGGCGATCCGCTTCCCGCGCGGGCTGACCGGACCCCGCGACCCGCTCTACGACTTCTCCTTCTCCGGCCTCAAGACGGCGGTCGCCCGCTGGATCGAGGCCAAGCGGGCGGCCGGCGAGCAGGTCCCGGTCGCGGACGTCTCGGCGTCCTTCCAGGAAGCCGTGGTCGACGTGCTGACCCGCAAGGCCGTACGCGCCTGCAAGGACAACGGCGTCGACCACCTGATGATCGGCGGCGGGGTCGCGGCCAACTCCCGGCTGCGGGCGATGGCCGCGCGCCGCTGCGAGGACGCGGGCATCACCCTGCGGGTGCCGCGGCCGAAGCTGTGCACCGACAACGGCGCGATGGTCGCCGCCCTGGGCGCCGAGATGGTGGCCCGCAACCGCGCGGCATCGGACTGGGACCTGTCCGCCGACTCGTCCCTCCCGGTGACCGAACCGCACGTCCCCGGCGAGGGCGGCCCGCACTCCCACGGTCACTCCCACGACCACGATCACGTCCACGAGATCAGCAAGGACAACCTCTACTCCTGACGGACCGCCGGCAGCGGGGACGTCATACCCTGGCTACGGCAGCACAGGGGCGGGGAGCGGGAGGGGACGAACTGTGGACTGGTTCTGGTGGGTGTTCATCTTCTTCATGGCGGGCGGCTTCGCGAAGGTCGCCGACGCCGCCCGTACGGCGCTGCGCACCCGCCACGAGCGCAAGATGGAGCGCCTGGAGACGGTGCGCCAGGAGCGCCAGGAACTGGCCGCCGCCCAGGAGCAGCCCAAGCCGGTGTGCGGCTGCACCCACCATCTCGCCAAGCACGACAAGCAGGGCAAGTGCCACGAGGTGGTGGAGCTGCCGATCGCCTGGGACGCCGACCGCAAGCCGGTCAGGTACGAAGCGGGCCAGTGCACCTGCCAGCAGTACGTCGGCCCGCAGCCGCTCGCCCGGATCTACGCCGAGGACCTCACCGACCTCACGTGACCGCGTCCCCGGCCGGCCGGCCGAGCAGCATCGACGGCGCCCCGGCGACCCGGGTCAGGAAGATCGTGGCGGAGTTGCCGCCACCGGGCAGCTTCAGCTTCTTGCGCAGCTCCTCCGGCTCGACCGCGGAGCCCCGCTTCTTGATCACCGCGATGCCCACGCCGCGCTCCCGCAGCAGCGCCCTGAGCCGCTTGACGTGGAACGGCAGGACGTTGGTGATCTCGTAGGCGGTCGCGTACGGGGTCGGGCGCAGCGCGTCGGCGGTGACGTACGCGATGGTCGGGTCGATCAGCCGGCCGTCGACCTGCCGGGCGACGTCCGCGACGAGATGGGCGCGGATCACGGCGCCGTCCGGCTCGTACAGATAGCGGCCCACGGGTCCTGGCTCCGGGTCGGGCAGACCGGCGCCGAGCAGTGAGTGGCCGGCCGGCAGCAGCGTGGCGCGGCGGGCGCCCGGCTCCGTGCCGAACCACACCACCGCCTCCTTCACGTCGCCCCCGTCGGAGATCCACTCCGTCTCGGCGTCATCGGGCAGCGCGTCGTGCGGCACCCCCGGCGCGATCTTCAGCGCCGCGAACGGGGCGGTACGGGCCGCCGCGACGGCCCAGGACAGCGGCGGCGAGTACGCCTCAGGGTCGAAAATCCGGCCGCCCCGCACCTTTTGACGCCGCGCAGGGTCGACGAACACCGCGTCGTACCCCGCGGTTTCCACCTCCGTGACGTCCGCGCAGCGCACCTCGATCAGCTCGGCGAGGCCCAGCGCGTCGGCGTTGGCGCGGGCCGCCGCGCAGGCCAGCGGGTCGCGGTCGACGGCCAGGACGCGGATCCCGGCCCGCGCCAGCGCGATGGCGTCGCCGCCGATCCCGGAGCACAGGTCGGCCAGTGTGCGCACGCCCAGCGCGGCGAGCCGGGCGGCGCGGTGGGCGGCGACGGTGGCGCGGGTGGACTGCTCGACGCCGTTCTGCGTGAAGTACATCCGGCTCGCGTCCGCCCCGAACTTGGCGGCGGCGCGCTGCCGCAGCCGGGCCTGCCCCAGGGCGGCGGACACCAGGTCCGCGGGGTGGTCGCGGCGCAGCCTGGTCGCGGTGGCCAGTTCGTCGGCCGGGTCGTGGTCGTGCAGTGCGGCCAGCAGCGCCTGTCCCTCGGGGGTGAGCAGCGCGGAGAAGGAGTCGAGGTCGGTCACCCGCCCATCATCGCGTGCCGGTGCGGGGGCCGGTGTCACGGCCCGGCGGGGGGTGCCGTCCCGGCTCCGGGGGCGGTGGGCCGGTCGGTGGACCTTGCCGCGTGGCGGGCGGCGTGGCGGCGGGCGGCGCTGCCAGTATCCGGCGTTATGCATCTTGTCAGATTTTTCCGGCACAAAAGCGGGCACAGACCCGCCCGGAGCGGGACGGCATCCCGCGGGGCGCGCGGCCTGGCGGCGCTGAGCGTCCTCGGACTGCTGGCCGCAGGCTGCGGCACGGAACACTCCGGTGACCAGCAGGACAACGAACCCGCCGCACGCCGGGCCGCCCTGGCCCCGGAGGCCCGCGCGCTGCTGACCCAGGCGCGGCACGCGGAGCGGGCGCAGGCCCGCAAGGTGGCGGCGGCCAAACGCTGGGGGCTGGACGCGGTGCCGCTGGAGCCCCCCGAACCGCCGGCCGTCAAACCGGAGCTGACCACCGAGCCGTGGTTCTCGCAGGGCGGCGGCAAGGAACTGCCGCAGGCCGTCTCCCGGGTGCCCACCGACCAGAAGGTCGTCTTCCTCACCCTCGACGACGGCTACGAGAAGGACCCGGACTTCCTCCGGATGATGGACGAGCTGAAGGTCCCCTACAGCGCGTTCCTCAGCGACTACCTCGCCAAGGACGGCGCCGGCTACGCCTACTTCCGCACGGCGCAGCAGCTGGGCAACGGCGTGCACAACCACACGCTGCACCACCGCTACCTGCCAGGACTGAGCGCCGACGACCAGCGCACCGAGATCTGCGGCCAGCAGGACAACCTCACCCGCGAACTCGGCCACACGCCCCGGCTGTTCCGCCCGCCGTACGGCGACTTCACGCTTGACACCCTCAAGGCCGCGGCCTCCTGTGGCGTGCAGGCGTTCCCGCTGTGGGCCACGGAGGCGTTCCCCGACCACTTCGACTACAGCGGCGACGACCGAAAACTCCACCCGGGCGACATCATCCTGAGCCACTTCCGGGGCCGCGAGGACTGGTCGGCGACCATGCCCGACCTGGTCCGCGAGGTGCTGAACACGGCGACCCGGCAGGGGTACGCGGTGGCGCGTCTTGAGGACTACATGTAGCCAGGCGCGGGGGCGGCCGGCGCGGGCCGCCCCCCAGGCCGTCACCCGTCGCCCGGCGGGGCCGCCGCGCGCCGGCCCCTGCCGCGGCGCCGCGAGCCCCGCGCGAAGGCGCCCACCGGTTCGCGGCGCTTCTGCGCGCTGTCGCTGATCCGGATCAGCAGCGCCACCATCACCCAGTTCGCGACCAGCGACGAGCCGCCCTTGGCGAGGAACGGCAGGGCCTTGCCGGTGAGCGGGATCAGCCCGGTGACGCCGCCGCAGACGACGAAGACCTGGAGCAGCAGCGCACCGGAGAGGCCGACGGCGAGCAGCTTGCCGAAGGGGTCGCGGGCGGTCAGCCCCACCCGCATCCCGCGCTGGGCGAGCAGCGTGTAGAGCAGCAGGACGACCATCACCCCGGCCAGGCCCAGTTCCTCGCCGACGGTGGTGAGGATGAAGTCGCTGTTGCCCGCGAAGCCGATCAGCTCCGGGTGCCCCTGGCCCAGGCCGCTGCCGCCGATGCCGCCGCTGCCGAAGCTGAACAGCGCCTGCGCCGACTGGTCGGAGATCAGCCCCGGCGGTCGCTTGCCCTCGGGGAGGAAGATGTCCATGGGGTGCAGCCAGGCCATCACACGGCCCTTGACGTGCGGTTCCGCCGAGCCGACGACGGCGGCGCCGACCACGGCCATCAGCAGGCCGCACACCACCCAGCCGGTCCGCTGGGTGGCCATGTACAGCATGATCACGAAGACGCCGAAGAAGATCAGCGAGGTGCCCAGGTCCCGTTCGAAGACCAGCACCAGCAGGCTGACGACCCAGATCGTGAAGATCGGCCCGAGCTGCCTGCCGGGCGGCAGCTGGACGCCCATCACCCGGCGTCCGGTCAGGGCGAGCGCGTCGCGGTTGACCGTCAGATAGCCCGCGAAGAACACCGCGATCATCAGCTTCACGAACTCGCCCGGCTGGAGCGACAGCGGCCCGAGCAGGATCCAGCGCTTGGCGCCGAACTGGTCGGCGCCGAAGAAGGCCGGCGCCATCAGCAGCACGAGTCCGACGGCCATCGTCAGGTAGACGTAACGCTGGAGGAAGCGGTGATCGCGCAGCACTATCAGGATGCCGACGCAGACCGCCGTCCCTATCAGGGTCCACACCAACTGGCCGCTGCCCGCCGGCTGCATGTGCAGCGAGGGCCTGGCCTCGTAGGTGAGGTCGAGACGGTGCAGCAGGACCAGGCCGAGGCCGGTCAGCAGGGTGGCCAGCGGCAGGATCAGCGGGTCGGCGCGGGCCGCGAAGCGCCGTACGACCAGGTGTGGCACCAGGGCGACACCGATCATGGCGGCGGCGAAGCCGGCCAGCCCGTCGGGCAGTTCACCCTTGATCGACAGACCGGCGTACGCATAGCCGAAGACGGTGATCGCCACGGCGAACGCGAGCAGCCCGGCCTCCGTCCTGCGGCGGTCGGGTGCCTGGGCGAGCGCGGCGAAGGTCATGGTGCGCTCGGCTTCGTTCTCCTCTCCGCCCGTCGCCCGGGGCACACTCGTGGGTTCTCGCACCTGTTTCCTCCGCCATGGTTCGTCGGAGCCGCAGTCCCCGGACGGGACGGGCCTGGCTGTCGGCTCGGCAGTCGAAGAGGTAGACGAGGCGGACCTGGGCAGGGTTGCGGTGTCCGGTCCAGGTGTGTCCGGTTCGGCACCGGAACCGCCTGGTGGGCGGCGACCCGCGCAAAGGCTCGACTGGCACTCCGCTTGACCGAGTGCTAACTGCGTCATAGTGTCGGCGTTGGCACTCTCCGCAGGGGAGTGCTAAACACGGCGATGGGCTGGTCCGGCACCCGCGACGACGGATCCTCCTGGTCGCCACCTCAGACAGTTAACCCCGTGAGATCTCCGAAGGGGGAGGTCGGATCGTGACGACCGCCAGCACCAAGGTTGCCATCAAGCCGCTCGAGGACCGCATTGTGGTCCAGCCGCTCGACGCCGAGCAGACCACGGCCTCTGGCCTGGTCATTCCGGACACTGCCAAGGAGAAGCCCCAGGAGGGCGTCGTCCTGGCCGTCGGTCCGGGCCGCTTCGAGGACGGCAACCGTCTTCCGCTCGACGTTTCCGTCGGCGACGTCGTGCTCTACAGCAAGTACGGCGGCACCGAGGTGAAGTACAACAACGAGGACTACCTCGTCCTCTCGGCTCGCGACGTTCTCGCGATCGTCGAGAAGTAAGTCACCCAGCATTGCTGTGATCTGCGCCCCTGGTTCCCGTGTCTAAACAACCGGGGCAGGGGCGCAGTTCGTTGAGAGTACGACTAAGGACACGTAACTCATGGCGAAGATTCTGAAGTTCGACGAGGACGCCCGTCGCGCCCTCGAGCGCGGCGTCAACAAGCTTGCCGACACGGTGAAGGTGACGATCGGCCCCAAGGGCCGCAACGTCGTCATCGACAAGAAGTTCGGCGCGCCGACCATCACCAACGACGGCGTCACCATCGCCCGTGAGGTGGAGGTCGACGACCCCTACGAGAACCTGGGCGCCCAGCTCGTGAAGGAGGTGGCGACCAAGACCAACGACATCGCGGGTGACGGCACCACCACCGCCACCGTGCTGGCCCAGGCGCTGGTCCGCGAGGGCCTGCGCAACGTCGCCGCCGGCGCCTCCCCCGCCGCGCTGAAGAAGGGCATCGACGCCGCGGTCAAGGCCGTGTCCGACGACCTTCTCGCGACCGCCAGCCCGATCGAGGACAAGGCCGACATCGCGGCCGTCGCCGGTCTGTCCGCCCAGGACAAGCAGGTCGGCGAGCTCATCGCCGAGGCGATGGACAAGGTCGGCAAGGACGGTGTCATCACCGTCGAGGAGTCCAACACCTTCGGTCTGGAGCTGGACTTCACCGAGGGCATGGCCTTCGACAAGGGTTACCTCTCGCCCTACATGGTCACCGACCAGGAGCGTATGGAGGCCGTCCTCGAGGACCCGTACATCCTGATCCACCAGGGCAAGATCGGCTCGATCCAGGACCTGCTGCCGCTGCTGGAGAAGGTCATCCAGGCCGGCTCGTCCAAGCCGCTGCTGATCATCGCCGAGGACGTCGAGGGCGAGGCGCTCTCCACCCTCGTCGTCAACAAGATCCGCGGCACCTTCAACGCCGTGGCCGTCAAGGCCCCCGGCTTCGGCGACCGCCGCAAGGCGATGCTCGGCGACATGGCCACCCTCACCGGTGCCACCGTCATCGCCGAAGAGGTCGGCCTCAAGCTCGACCAGGCCGGTCTCGACGTGCTGGGCACCGCCCGTCGCGTGACCGTCACCAAGGACGACACCACCATCGTCGACGGTGGCGGCAACTCCGACGACGTCGCGGGCCGCGTCAACCAGATCAAGGCCGAGATCGAGTCCACCGACTCGGACTGGGACCGCGAGAAGCTCCAGGAGCGCCTCGCCAAGCTCGCCGGTGGCGTCTGCGTCATCCGCGTGGGTGCGGCCACCGAGGTCGAGCTCAAGGAGAAGAAGCACCGTCTGGAGGACGCCATCTCCGCGACCCGCGCCGCGGTCGAGGAGGGCATCGTCTCCGGTGGTGGCTCCGCCCTGGTGCACGCCGCCAAGGTGCTGGACGACTCCCTCGGCAAGGAGGGCGACGAGGCCACCGGTGTCGCCGTCGTCCGTCGCGCCGTCGTCGAGCCGCTGCGCTGGATCGCGGAGAACGCGGGCCTCGAGGGCTACGTCATCACCGCGAAGGTCGCCGAGCAGGACAAGGGCCAGGGCTTCAACGCCGCCACCGGCGAGTACGGCGACCTGGTCAAGGCCGGCGTCATCGACCCGGTGAAGGTCACCCGCTCCGCGCTGGAGAACGCCGCGTCGATCGCTTCGCTGCTGCTCACGACCGAGACCCTGGTCGTCGAGAAGCCGGCGGAGGAAGAGGCCGAGGCCGGTCACAGCCACGGCCACGGTCACTCCCACTAGTCGGCAGCGCCGATCCGGTAGTGCCTGACCGAGGCCCGGTCCCCTTCGCGGGGGCCGGGCCTCGGGTGCTTCTGACGGATCTCCCCGGCTCAGGCGGAATGGCCGAGATCCGCCGCCCGTACGGGTTCGGCGAACGGCAGGCCCCTGGTGTAGCGCTCCAGCTCGTCCAGCGCGTGGTCGGCCAGCCGGTGCAGTTCACCGCCGAGCGACCCGGCGACGTGCGGGGTCAGCAGCACGTTCGGCAGGTCGTACAACGGCGATGCGGGGTGCGGGAGTTCGGGTTCGGTGACGTCCAGGACCGCGCTGATCCGGCCGCCGCGCAGCTCGGTGACGAGCGCGGCCTCGTCGACGAGGGAGCCGCGCGCGGTGTTGACCAGCGTCGCGCCGTCCGGCAGCAGGGCGAGCTGCGCGGCGCCGAGCAGATGCCGGGTGGCGGGCAGCGCGGGCGCGTGCACGGAGACGACGCCGCTGGCCGCGCACAGCTCGTCGAGCGGCACCGCACGCGCCCCGAGCCGCCCCGCGTCCGCCGCGTCCACGTACGGATCGTGCAGCAGAACCCGCAGGTCGAACGGGCGCAGCAGCTCGATGACCCGGCGGCCTGTGCGGGAGGCGCCGATGACGCCGACGGTGCGGTGGTAGTTGCCCGCGGCGGCCAGTTCGCGGTGCCAGTCGTGCGCGGTGCGCAGGCTCCGGTAGCGCCGCGCCGCGTGCAGCACCCGCTTGTTGGCGAGGAGGATCGCGGCGAGGGTGTACTCCGCGACCGGCAGCGCGTTGGCCCCGGCCGCCGACGAGACCGCGATGCCGCGCTCCCAACAGGCCGGTGTGATGTGCTCCTTGACGGAACCCGCGGCGTGCACGACAGCCCGCAGCCGGGGCGCGCGCTCCAGTACCCGCCCGGTCAGCGGCGGCGCGTCCCAGCAGGTCAGCAGCACTTCGGCGGTGGCCAGCGCGGCGGCGACCGCGGGCGCGGGTGCGGTCAGATCGTGCGCGACGAGCCGGGGATCGGTACGGGCGAGTGCCGCCAGCCGTGCGTGGTGACGGGGTGCCAGCAGCCGTTCGGCCATGCCGGGGCCCATGGACAGCAGCAGGGCGGGCCGGGTGCCGGGCGTGGCCGCCTGACCCGGGCCGTGGCCGGGGGTGGGAGACATGGCAGGGACGCTCCTTCACGGTGGCCCGGCGGCGCGGTCCGCACGAACGCGGGCCTCTCCGCGGGCACTTGACGGCATGATCCTTCGTTCGTACGGGGAAGGAGTCAAGCACCGGCCCGCGCTCCGGCGTGCGCCCCCCACCCCGTTCGTGAGAGAGGTCGCCATGGCTTCGCCGCCCTTCCCGCTACCCGCCGATGACCGCGGGCTCAGCCCGTACACCGGCTGGACCCGCGCCCACTGGGAAGCGACCGCCGACGGTCTGCTCCGGGCGGCGCTCGCCCATGCCACACCACGCCACGGGCTGCTGCTCCTGCCCGGCGGCCGGCCCAGCTTCTCCGGCACCCGCTCGGACGGACTCGAAGGGTTCGCCCGTACCTTCCTGCTCGCCGCCCTGCGGGTGGCAGGCGCGAACGGCGACGATCCGCACGGCTTCCTCGACCGCTACGCACAGGGCCTGGCCGCCGGCACCGAATCCCCCGTCCCCGACGGGCAGTTGACGGCCGAGCACCCCGAATCCTGGCCGAGCCTCGACGCCGTGAACCAGGCTCACGTCGAGGCCGCTTCCATCGCCCTGGGACTGCGGCTGACCCGCCGCTGGCTGTGGGACGGGCTCGACGAGAAGGTGCGCGAGCGGGTCGCCGACTGGCTGCGGCCCGCGCTCGGCCCCTCGCCGATGGACAACAACTGGTGGCTCTTCGGCCTGACCGTCGGCGGCTTCCTGGCCGACGCCGGCATCGAGACCGACCGCTCCCGCACCGCCATCGACCGGGCACTGGCCAGGATCGACGAGTGGTACGTCGGCGACGGCTGGTACAGCGACGGCCCCAACCGCTCCTTCGACCACTACAACGGCTGGGCCCTGCACTTCTACCCCATGCTGCACGCCCACCTCGCCGGCGACCGCGCCCTGCTCGCCTCGCACGGCGCACGGCTGCACGACCACCTCGCGCACGCCGCCCGCCTCTTCGACGCCAACGGCGCGCCCCTGCCGTTCGGACGCTCCCTCACCTACCGGTTCGCCGCGACCGCCGCCCCCTGGATCGGCGCGCTCACCGGACACACGCCCCTCACCCCCGGCACCACCCGCCGCCTCGCCTCCGGAGCGCTGCGCCACTTCGTCGACCGGGGCGCCGTCAGCGACGAAGGGCTGCTGCCGCTCGGCTGGTACGGCCCGTACCCGCCGCTCATCCAGATGTACTCGGGCCCCGCATCGCCGTACTGGGCGTCCAAGGGCTTCGTCGGCCTGCTGCTGCCGTCCGACCACCCGGCCTGGACCGCGCCCGAGGAGGCGCTGCCCGCCGAGACCTCCGACGTCGCACTGCCGCTCGGCCCGACCGGCCTGCTCGTCCACTCCACCGCGGCGGACGGCCTGGTGCGCCTGCACAACCACGGCAGCAGCGCCCTGCACCCCAGCTTCGCCCCGTACTACGCGCGCTTCGCCTACTCCACCCGCACCGGCCCCGCGCACCCCGGGTCCGCCGACGGCACGGACCCCGACGGCACGTCAGGCAGTGACCCGGCGCAGCTCACCGACAACCACTTCGCGCTGCTCGCCGACGGCCTGCCCACCCAGCGCGGCCCGGTGACCCCGTCAGGGCAAGGCCCCGGCTGGGCCGCCTCCGCGCACACCCCGCACGGGGCCGACGGCGAACCGCTGCCCGGCGTCCGGATCCACTCCGCCACCCTCGTGCACGACCGCGCCGAACTCCGCGCCCACCTGGTGACCGGCGCCGCGCCCGGCACCCGGGTCTGCCAGACCGGCTGGGCGGTCACCGCTGAAGGCCCGGCCGCCCAGCTCCACCCCGTCCGCGGCTACGAAGGACCGCCCCGGGAGATCCCCGCGGGCAGCACCCTCATCGGCCCCGCCGCCCGCACCACCGTCCTGGAAGGCACCGTCACCGACGACCCCCAGGGCACCCTCTTCCTCGCCCTCGCCTCCCTGACGGACGTCCCCGACCCGGCACCCGCCGACACCCTGGCCACCGTCCGCGTCACCCCCGGCCTGCTGCACGTGACATGGGCGGACGGGGAGGCCACCGAGATCCCGTTCCCCACCGGCTGAGCGACGGGCGGTGGGTGGGCGGTCGCCGCCCGCCCACCGTCCTCAACCGGCCTAGCGGGGCCCGTACTTCCGCCCCGTACGCGACGTGACGCCGCCCAGCAGCCCGCGCGGCGCCAGCTTCACCGCGCCCATCAGCGCCTTGTACCGCGGGTCGGGGACGGACAGCGACTTGCCGCGGGTGAGGTCCTTCATCGCCGCGTCCACCAGCTTGTCCGCGTCCAGC
Organism: Streptomyces sp. NPDC048644; assembly: GCF_043199105.1. Classification (NCBI taxonomy): domain Bacteria; kingdom Bacillati; phylum Actinomycetota; class Actinomycetes; order Kitasatosporales; family Streptomycetaceae; genus Streptomyces; species Streptomyces sp. NPDC048644. The sequence continues at coordinate 344,380 of NZ_JBICVO010000005.1, read as the reverse complement.
CACAGCCAGCCGGGGATGTTGTCCGTGCCCATCCCCGCCCGCTGGTGGAACTCGGTCCTTACGAACCCCGGGCACAGCGCCATCAGACGCACCCCGCTCCCGGCCAGATCGCGCGCCGCGCCCTGCGTGAACTGCACGACCCACGCCTTGCTCGCCCCGTACGTCCCGCGCGGCACGAACGCCGCGACCGAGGCGACGTTGACGACCGCGCCGCGCCGCCGGTCGCGCATGCCGCGCACCGCGGCGGTGGTCAGCCGCAGCACCGCCTCGCAGTGCACCTTCAGCATCGTCAGCTCGTCGGCCATCGGCACTTCCAGGTACTCGCCCTTGTTGCCGAAGCCCGCGTTGTTGACCAGCAGGTCCACCGGGTGCTGACGGTCGTCCAGCCGGGCCTCGACGGCGGCGATGCCTTCCTCGGTGGCCAGATCGGCGCTGAGCACCTTCGCCTCGATGCCGTGCAGGTCGTGCAGCTCGGTCGCCTGCTCGTGCAGCCGCTTCTCGTCGCGCGCCACCAGGACGAGGTTGTGGCCGTTGCCCGCGAGCCGCCGGGCGAACGCCGCCCCGATGCCCGCGGTCGCTCCCGTGATCAATGCAGTCGTCATACGGGCACGCTATCCGCCGCAGGGATGACATGAACCCACCCATCCCCGCCGCCCGGCCACCCGAGGACGCCGCACCCGCCCCTCAACTCCCCTTCCGCTGCCGCTCGATGTACGCCAGCGCCCGCCCCCGGGCCTCCGGATGCAGCGCGTCCCCGGCGGCCAGCAGCCGCGGCAGCAGCTCCCGGCGCGTGGTCACCGCCCGGAACACCAGCCCCACGGTGATGTCGTGATCCGGCCGGAACACCAGCCCGACACCGTCGCCCGCTTGGATCTCGCCCGGTTCGATCACCCGCAGATACGCGCCGGGCAGCCCCGCCTGCGTGAACCGCTTGATCCAGCCACTGCGGCCCATCCGCCCCTGGAACGTCCGGCACGGAACGCGCGGCGACGTCACCTCCAGCAGCACCCGCCGGCCGATCCGCCAGCGCTCGCCGATCCGGGCGCCGGTGACCTCCACACCCGAGGTGGTGAGGTTCTCGCCGAAGGCGCCGTTGGCCAGCTCCCGGTCGAGTTCGTGCTGCCAGACGTCCAGATCTTCGCGGGCGTAGGCGTACACGGCCTGGTCGTCGCCGCCGTGATGGCGGATGTCGACCACCGAGTCGCCGGTGAGCCCGCTGCCCGCCAGGCCCTTGGGGCCGGGCGCGGCCACCGTCACTGGGCCGTCCACCGGCCGTTTGTCGAAGCCGGTGCGCCCGCCGTCGGCGTCGGTGTGCGCGGAAGGGGCCGGGCGCCCCACGTTCACGGTCAACAGCTGCCTACGGTGCTGAGGCTCCATATCGCCAACGTAAGCGAGCGGGCCGGAAGTCTCTCGCGACGAAGGGGCCGACGGTGGCCCTCCTCAAAGCCGTGTCCGGAATTTACGGTTCCCCTCCAAGTCGCGCTTATGCTTGAAGAATGATCGAGGCTCGTCATCTCCGTGTGCTCCGCGCGGTCGCCCACACCGGCTCCTTCTCCGCCGCCGCACGCGAACTCGGCTGCACCCAGCCGGCCGTCAGCCAGCAGATGAAGGCCCTGGAGCAGTCCGCCGGCACCCCGCTGCTGGTCCGCGCGGGCCGCGAGATGCGGCTGACCCAAGCGGGCGAGGCGCTGGTACGGCACGCCGTCGGCATCCTGGCCGGGCTCACCGCCGCCGAGGAGGAGATCGCCGCGATCGCCGGGCTGCGGGCCGGCCGGGTGCGGCTGGTGTCGTTCCCGTCGGGCAGTTCGACGCTGGTGCCCGCCGCGCTGGGGGCGATGCGCGCGGCCCATCCCCGCACCCGCGTCTCCCTGGTGGAGGCCGAACCGCCGCGCTCCATCGAGATGCTCCGCAACGGCGACTGCGAAATCGCGCTGGCCTTCCGCTATCCGGAGGTACGCGGCGCCGACCCCGAGGCCGGGGCGGAGTGGGACGACCTGGTGGTCAGGCCGATCCTCGCCGACCGGCTGATCGGGCTGGTGCCGACGGGCCACCGGCTGGCCGCGGCAGGCGCGGCGAGCTTCGCCGACCTGGCCGACGAGCCGTGGATCGCGGGCTGCCCCCGGTGCCGCAGGCACCTGGTGGAGGTCTGCGAGAGCGCCGGCTTCACCCCGCGCATCGATTTCGCCACCGACGACTACCCCGCCGTGATCGGCCTGGTCGGCGCGGGTCTCGGGGTGGCGGCGCTGCCCGAACTCGCCGTGGAGTCGGTACGCCCCAAGGGGGCCAGAGCGGTGCGCCTGGAGCCTCCCGTGCACCGCGAGATCGTCGCGCTCACGCTGCCCGACCTGGCCAGGGTGCCCGCGGTCGACGCCATGCTCGACCAACTGGTGCGCGCCGCCGGACGGTGACCCGAACGTCGCCCGGCCACCCGCGAAGGCCGCAGCCACACTCCGCCCGTGCGTGCGGGACGGGTGCGCGGGCCGAGGTGCAGGAACGTTTCTCCTGGGTGATTGCGCTCCCTGGATGTCAGTCGACGCCGGGACCTGCGGGGCCGGCCAGCGTGGTCGCGGGAATCAGCCGGTGGCGGGCCCGGCCCATCAGCTCCTCGCGCTCGTCCTCGGTCAGGCCGCCCCAGACCCCGTAGGGCTCGCGGACGGCCAGGGCATGCGCCGCACATTCGGCCCGCACGGGGCAGCGCATGCAGACCTCCTTCGCCGATGTCTCACGCGCGCTGCGGGCCGCTCCGCGCTCGCCCTCGGGGTGGAAGAACAGTGAACTGTCCACGCCGCGGCAGGCGGCCAGCAGCTGCCAGTCCCAGAGGTCTGCGTTCGGGCCCGGGAGGCGGGAGAAATCTGCCATTGCTTGTCCCCTCGAAGCGATGCTGTATCGGGCTCGGTGCTCAAGAACGTACATCTACTGTGTAAGTAGATGTAAATATGACTCATTGCGAATCTAGCCTCACCTGGCAGGAAAATGGAAGAAAGAGAGCCAAATAGGGCATAGGGTGCGCGCGAGGTGGCGGCCGTCCGCTGTTCCGTCTGCGTATCCAGGCCCTTACGCAGCGTGCCGAAGTCGGTCGTCGAACCCGTAACTCTTTCGAGTGACCGTCGTTGAGTGTGCGGAGGCGGTTGACAGAGGTAGACCTCGGGCAGGTGTCCGAGGCCGTCAATCGCACAGGTGACGATACGTACCAGCCTGGAGGCTCAAGGTGACGCGCATCAGCTGCGGAGGACGGTCATGACTTCCGTCCTCGTCTGCGACGACTCCCCGCTTGCCCGAGAAGCGCTCCGCCGGGCGGTTGCGACCGTCCCCGGCGTCGAGCGTGTGACGACGGCTGCCAACGGCGAGGAAGTCCTCCGCCGCTGGGGTGCCGATCGCTCGGATCTGATTCTGATGGATGTACGGATGCCCGGACTCGGCGGCGTCGAGACCGTGCGGCGGCTGCTGTCCGCCGACCCCGGTGCCCGGATCATCATGCTCACGGTGGCCGAGGATCTGGACGGCGTCGCGCTCGCGGTCGCCGCCGGTGCCCGTGGCTATCTGCACAAGGACGCCTCGCGCGCCGAGCTGCGGGCGACGGTGACCCAGGCGCTCGCCGATCCGACGTGGCGGCTCGCCCCACGCCGGCTGCGGTCCGCCGAGATGGGCGCCGCACCGACGCTCACCGCCCGCGAGATCCAGGTGCTGGAGGGGATGAGCCACGGCCGCTCGAACGCCGAGATCGGCCGCGAGCTGTTTCTGTCCGAGGACACGGTCAAGACGCACGCCAGGCGTCTCTTCAAGAAACTCGGCGCATCCGACCGGGCGCACGCGGTGGCGTTGGGCTTCCGCTGGGGGCTCGTCCGCTGACCTGCTGAGCGACGGGGTTACGGCGGGCCGCCGCTGGTTCGGGTGGCGGCCGTCGTAGCCCCGTTGTACGACGCTCGGCGCCGAAACGTCACGGGATGCCGCATCCTTGACGTGTGACTCCTCCCCGGCGGAGGCCGGGGCTTCTCACTCGGCCAGAAGAGACCTCATGACGGACAAGCCCTACCCGGTGCCTCACGGCACGGATACACGCTACCGGCGAGGACTCGGGGTCGGCATGGGCACAACCCGATCGGGGGAGGCGTGGGACGTGCGTGCTAATGCAGCGGCTCGTAACGGTTCAGTGCACAACGACGAGGGCGGTGCCGAACCCGGTGCCGCACCAAGGCACCATGGACCGATGCGCGATGACGGCAAGCAGGAGATCGGCGATCTCGTCGCACGCGCCGTCGAGGGCGATCAGCGGGCCACGCACGATCTGCTGGCCCATGTGCACCCCCTCGCGCTGCGGTACTGCCGCACCCGGCTCTCCCGGCTTCCCGGTGACGCCCGGCACTTCGTGGAGGACCTGGCGCAGGAGGTCTGCGTCGCGGTGCTCTGCGCGCTGCCGCGCTACCGCGACACCGGAAAGCCCTTCGAGGCGTTCGTCTTCGCGATCGCCGGGCACAAGGTCGCCGACCTCCAGCGGGCGGCGATGCGCGGGCCCGGCAGCACGGCCGTGCCGTCCGACGAGATGCCCGAGCAGCCCGACGATTCGCTCGGCCCCGAGGAGCGGGCGCTGCTGAGCAGCGACGCCGCGTGGGCGAAGAAGCTGCTGGCCAACCTTCCGGAGAATCAGCGCGAGCTGGTGCTGCTGCGGGTCGCCGTCGGGCTGACGGCCGAGGAGACCGGGCAGATGCTCGGGATGTCACCGGGTGCGGTGCGGGTCGCCCAGCACCGTGCGCTGAGCCGGTTGCGGGCGCTCGCCGAGCAGTAGCCCGGCGGCGGGAAACCCCCTGTGAACTGGCTGGATATGGCCGTAGGAACCTACGGGTGATGAGCCCCTCATCGCTCGTGGAATGAGACACCTCCGCGGGCCGTTAGCATGGAGATCCGCGCTGAGGCAAGAGCATTGGGGAAGGTGTCATGAGTGACAACGTCGACGGTATGCCCGCCAAATTCGCCATGCTTGGGCTGACATACGACGACGTTCTGCTGCTGCCCGGCGCTTCGGAGGTGCTGCCGAACGCGGTCAGCACCGCCTCCCGGGTATCGCGGAACGTACGGGTGAACATCCCGCTGCTCTCGGCGGCGATGGACAAGGTCACCGAGGCGCGGATGGCGATTGCCATGGCGCGTCAGGGCGGTGCGGGTGTGCTGCACCGCAACCTCTCCATCGAGGACCAGGCCAACCAGGTCGACCTGGTCAAGCGCTCCGAGTCCGGCATGGTCACCGACCCGATCACGGTCCGTCCCGACGCCACCCTCGCCGAGGCCGACGCGCTCTGTGCGAAGTTCCGTATCTCCGGTGTGCCGGTCACCGACGCCGCGGGCAAGCTGCTCGGCATCGTGACCAACCGCGACATGGCCTTCGAGATGGACCGCAGCCGTCAGGTCCGCGAGGTCATGACGCCGATGCCGCTGGTCACGGGCAAGGTCGGGATCTCCGGCGAGGACGCCATCGAGCTGCTGCGCCGCCACAAGATCGAGAAGCTGCCGCTGGTCGACGACTCCGGTGTGCTCAAGGGCCTGATCACCGTCAAGGACTTCGTCAAGGCCGAGAAGTACCCGAACGCGGCCAAGGACGCCGAGGGCCGGCTGGTCGTCGGTGCCGCCGTGGGTGTCGGCGACGCGGCGTACGACCGGGCGCAGGCGCTGGTCGAGGCCGGCGCGGACTTCCTCGTCGTGGACAGTGCGCACGGCCACAGCCGCGGCATCCTCGACATGATCGCCAAGGTGAAGTCCAACATCGGCGTGGACGTCGTCGGCGGCAACGTCGCCACCCGTGACGGCGCCCAGGCCATGATCGACGCGGGTGTCGACGGCATCAAGGTCGGCGTCGGGCCCGGCTCGATCTGCACCACCCGCGTCGTCGCCGGTGTCGGCGTGCCGCAGGTCACCGCGATCTACGAGGCCGCGCAGGCCGCGCACGCGGCGGGTGTGCCGCTGATCGGTGACGGCGGCCTGCAGTTCTCCGGCGACATCGCCAAGGCCATCGCGGCCGGTGCGGACACCGTCATGCTGGGCTCGCTGCTGGCCGGCTGCGAGGAGTCGCCCGGCGAGATGGTCTTCATCAACGGCAAGCAGTTCAAGTCGTACCGCGGCATGGGCTCGCTGGGCGCGATGCAGTCCCGCGGGCAGGGCAGGTCCTTCTCCAAGGACCGCTACTTCCAGGACAACGTCCTCTCCGAGGACAAGCTGGTGCCCGAGGGCATCGAGGGCCAGGTGCCCTACCGCGGCCCGCTCTCCTCGGTCGCCCACCAGCTCGTCGGCGGCCTGCGCGCCTCCATGGGCTACGTCGGCTCCGCCGACATCCCGGAGCTGAAGGACAAGGGCCGGTTCGTCCGGATCACGTCCGCGGGCCTCAAGGAGAGCCACCCGCACGACATCCAGATGACGACCGAGGCGCCGAACTACTCCCGGCGCTAGCACTCGCGACGGAGCCCGCGGCCGGACCCCGGCCGCGGGTTCCGCCGTGTCGGGGATACTGGAACGGCAGACGTAGAGGGAAAGGCCACACCAACGTGACTGAGATCGAGATCGGGCGCGGCAAGCGCGGCCGTAGGGCATACGCCTTCGACGACATCGCCGTCGTACCGAGTCGCCGTACGCGCGACCCGAAGGAGGTCTCGATCGCCTGGCAGATCGATGCCTACCGCTTCGACCTGCCGTTCCTGGCGGCTCCGATGGACTCGGTGGTCTCCCCGCAGACCGCCATCCGCATCGGCGAGCTGGGCGGCCTCGGCGTCCTGAACCTGGAAGGGCTCTGGACGCGCTACGAGGACCCGGAGCCGCTGCTCGCCGAGATCGCCGAGCTGGACAGCGACGCGGCCACCAAGCGGCTCCAGGAGATCTACGCAGCGCCGATCAAGGAAGAGCTGATCGGCCAGCGGATCAAGGAGGTGCGCGACTCGGGTGTCGTCACCGCCGCCGCGCTCTCGCCGCAGCGCACCGCGCAGTTCTCCAAGGCCGTGGTGGACGCCGGCGTGGACATCTTCGTGATCCGCGGGACGACGGTCTCGGCCGAGCACGTGTCGTCCGCCGCCGAGCCGCTGAACCTCAAGCAGTTCATCTACGAGCTGGACGTCCCGGTCATCGTCGGCGGCTGCGCCACGTACACCGCCGCGCTGCACCTGATGCGGACCGGCGCTGCCGGTGTGCTGGTCGGCTTCGGCGGCGGCGCCGCGCACACCACCCGTAACGTCCTGGGCATCCAGGTCCCGATGGCGACGGCGGTGGCCGATGTCGCCGCTGCGCGCCGGGACTACATGGACGAGTCCGGCGGTCGCTACGTCCACGTCATCGCCGACGGCGGCGTGGGCTGGTCCGGCGACCTGCCGAAGGCCATCGCCTGCGGTGCGGACGCCGTGATGATGGGCTCCCCGCTGGCCCGCGCGACCGACGCGCCCGGCCGCGGTCACCACTGGGGCATGGAGGCCGTGCACGAGGACGTGCCGCGCGGCAAGCGGATGGACCTCGGTGCGGTCGGCACGACGGAGGAGGTGCTGCTCGGCCCGTCGAACACCCCGGACGGTTCGATGAACTTCTTCGGTGCGCTGCGCCGGGCGATGGCCACCACCGGCTACTCCGAGCTGAAGGAGTTCCAGCGGGTCGAGGTGACGGTGGCGCCGTCGCAGCACGACAACCGCTGACGCGGGTTTTTCCCCACGTTGCCGTCTGTCCCACCGTGCCTCGTCCGTTGTTCTGAACCCGCCTGGCGGCGGGAGCGGGGTGGGTTGTGGGGCGGGCGCCCGCCCCTGAGTGGGGGTGGAGACAGGCAGAGACCGGCTCGCCGACGTGTGTCGGCGGGCCGGTCTTTTTGCTGGGTGCGGTTACAGGCGGTGTGCGGTGCCGGTCGGGGTGGCGCCGCGGGTGTCCAGGAGGAGTTGGGCCTTGACCGAGAGGCCCTGGAGGTCGTAGGTGCGGTGGGGCTGGAGGAGGACCGTGAGGTCGGCGCCGGTGGCGGCTTCGTAGAGGGAGTCGGCGCGGGGGACCGGGCGGTCGAGGACCGTCCAGTGGGGGACGTAGGGGTCGTGGTACGTGATGTGCGCACCGAGTTCCATGAGGCGGGCGGCGATTTCGCGGGCGGGGGAGCCCTCCTGGTCGCCGATGTCCGGCTTGTAGGTGACGCCGAGCAGCAGGACCCGGGCGCCGCGGGCGGACTTGCCGTGCTCGTTGAGGAGCGTGGCGCAGCGCTGGATGATGTAGCGCGGCATGCGGGTGTTGACCTCTTGGGCGAGTTCGACCATGCGGAGCGGGTAGCCGAGTGAACGCCCTTTGTAGGCGAGGTAGTTGGGGTCGACGGGGGCCGCGTGGCCGCCGACTCCGGGCCCGGGGCGGAAGGACTGGAAGCCGAACGGTTTGGTTTCGGCGCAGCGGATGACGTCCCAGAGGTCGACGCCGATGTCGTGGCAGAAGACCGCCATCTCGTTCATCAGGGCGATGTTGATGTGGCGGTAGTTGGTCTCCAGGAGCTTGGCGGTCTCCGCCTCGCGGGGGCCGCGGGCGCGTACGACCTTGTCGGTGAGGCGGCCGTAGAAGGCGGCGGCGGCTTCCGTGCAGGCGGGGGTGAGGCCGCCGATGACCTTGGGGGTGTTGCCGTAGCGGTGGCCGCGGTTGCCCGGGTCGTGCCTGCTGGGGGAGCAGGCGAGGTGGAAGTCGCGGCCCGCGGTGAGTCCTGAGCCCTCTTCGAGCAGCGGGCGCAGGAATTCCTCGGTGGTGCCGGGGTACCCGGCGGATTCGAGGACGACCGTGGTGTGCGGGCGCAGCTGGGCGGCGAGCGCGCGGGCCGCGTCGGCGATGCCGGTCAGGTCCAGTGCGCGGTCCTCGCCGAGCGGGGTGGGCGCGCAGATGACGGCGGTGCGGACCTTGCCGAGCGCGGCGGGGTCGGTGGTGGTGCGGAAGCCCGCCGCGAGGAGCCGGCGCATCTCGGTCGCCGAGAGCGGCCCGTCGGCGCCTGAGGGCGCGGCGGCGTGCGGTGCGGGGTCGTAGCCGACGGTTTTGATGCCGGCCGCGGTGGCGGCCTGGGCGAGGGGGAGGCCGAGGTGACCTAGTCCGATGACGGCGAGGTCTGCGGGCATGCTGCGGCCGTCCTTCCCGGGTTTCTGATTGACGCATAAGTAGACTAAGCCGACATTTCCCGCAGAATGGGAATTGGTCGATCAAGGTCGCGGGGTGTTGCCGCATCGGGCGGAGGGGGTGGATACGGCCACGTAGCGCGGACAGACTCGACAGACGGGGGTGTGGCCCCGATCACAGCGGGAGGCAGTGGTGAAGACAGCGACACTGGGACCGGCACAGCGTGCCGAGGCGCTCGCCCGAATGGCGGAGCGGGAGCTGGACATTCTGGTGGTCGGCGGCGGCGTCGTCGGCGCCGGTACCGCACTGGACGCGGCGACCCGCGGACTGAGCACCGGACTCGTCGAGGCCCGCGACTGGGCATCGGGCACGTCGAGCCGGTCGAGCAAGCTCATCCACGGCGGGCTGCGGTATCTGGAGATGCTGGACTTCGCGCTGGTGCGGGAGGCGCTCAAGGAACGCGGGCTGCTGCTGGAGCGGCTCGCGCCGCATCTCGTGAAGCCGGTGCCCTTCCTCTACCCGTTGCAGCACAAGGGCTGGGAGCGCTGGTACGCCGGTTCAGGTGTCGCGCTCTACGACGGCATGTCGATCTCGTCGGGGCACGGCCGCGGGCTGCCCGTCCACCGGCATCTGTCGCACAAGCGGGCACTGCGGGTGGCGCCCTGTCTGAAGAAGGACGCGCTGGTCGGGGCGTTGCAGTACTACGACGCGCAGATGGACGACGCGCGCTACGTGGCGACGATGGTGCGGACCGCCGCCGCGTACGGCGCGCAGGTCGCCAACCGGGCGCGGGTGGTGGGCTTTCTGCGCGAGGGCGAGCGGGTGGTCGGTGCGCGGGTGGAGGACGTCGAGGCGGGCGGGACGTACGAGGTGCGGGCCCGGCAGATCGTCAACGCGACCGGGGTGTGGACCGATGACACCCAGGCGCTGATCGGCGAGCGCGGGCAGTTCCACGTCCGCGCGTCGAAGGGGATCCACCTCGTCGTCCCCAAGGACCGGATCCATTCGACGACCGGGCTGATCCTGCGGACCGAGAAGAGCGTGCTGTTCGTCATCCCCTGGGGGCGGCACTGGATCATCGGCACCACGGACACCGACTGGGATCTGGACAAGACCCATCCGGCGGCGTCCAGCGCCGACATCGACTACCTGTTGGAGCACGTGAACTCGGTGCTCGCGACGCCGCTGACCAGGGACGACGTGGAGGGTGTCTACGCCGGGCTGCGGCCGTTGCTTGCGGGTGAGTCGGATGCGACGAGCAAGCTGTCGCGGGAGCACACGGTGGCGCACCCGGTGCCGGGTCTCGTGGTCGTCGCGGGCGGCAAGTACACGACGTACCGGGTGATGGCCAAGGACGCGGTGGACGAGGCGGTGCACGGTCTCGACCAGCGGGTCGCGGAGTGCGTGACCGAGGACGTGCCGCTGGTCGGCGCCGAGGGCTACAAGGCGCTGTGGAACGCGCGGGCCAGGATCGCGGCCCGCACCGGGCTGCACGTCGCCCGCATCGAGCATCTGCTGAACCGTTACGGCTCCCTCGCCGACGAGCTGCTGGAGCTTGTGGTGGCCGATCCCTCGCTGGGCGAGCCGCTGACCGGCGCCGACGACTACCTGCGGGCCGAGGCGGTGTACGCGTGCACGCACGAGGGCGCCCGGCACCTGGACGACGTGCTGACCCGGCGCACCCGCATCTCGATCGAGACCTTCGACCGCGGCACCCGCTGCGCCCGTGAGGTGGCCGAACTGATGGCGCCCGCGCTGGGCTGGGACGCGGCGCAGGTCGACAAGGAGGTCGCGCACTACCAGAAGCGGGTCGAGGCGGAGCGCGAATCGCAGCGGCAGCCGGACGACCTGACGGCGGACGCGGCCCGGCTGGGCGCGCCCGACATCGTGCCGCTGTAGTCCGCGGTCAGGATCCGGGGCGGCCGTCGCCTGCCGCGGCGGTCGCCCGTGCCGTGCCCTTCGTCCGAGGGCAGAACTCGGCCGTCAGGACGGCGGTGCCGCGGGCCGGGTCGGTGAGGTCGTCGGTGTTGAGGCGGTAGCTGACGAGGTGCCGGCCGTCGGCGCTGCCCGCGGTCTGCGCGTACGAGCCGTTGATGTTGCCGTTGTGGCCCCAGACGGTGACGCCGCACCGCAGCCGGGTGGCGTACAGGCCGAGTCCGTACGCGCCCCCGGTGGTCCGCTCGTCGCGCAGTTCGGCCATCTCGCGCGGCGGCAGCAGCTTGCCGCCGAGCAGCGCGGCGAAGAAGCGGTTGAGGTCGTCGAGCGTGGTGACCATCTCGCCCGCCGCGCCCGCCCGGCTGGGGTCGAGGGCGGTGGCGTCCACCCGGTGGTGGCCGGCCTCGGAGTACGCGCGGCCGTGCGGCTGGGGCAGCGCCGGATCCGTACCGGGGAACGAGGTCCGGCGGAGCTGTACGGGGACGAGCAGGCGGCGGCGGATCTCCTCGGCGTAGCTGCGTCCGGTGACCGCCTCGATGATCATGCCGAGGACGAGGTAGTTGGTGTTGGAGTAGGAGTAGCGCGCCCCGAGGGGTGCGGTCGGCGGGTGGCTCAGGGCGATGCGCAGGAGTGCGGCGGGGGTGTAGGTGTCGTAGCGGTGCGCGCCGAAGCCCGTGCCGTGCAGCCGGCGGGCGAGCGCGGCGTCGTCGGTGTAGTTGAACAATCCGCTCGTGTGGTCGAGGAGCTGGCGGATGGTCACCCGTGCGAGCGGTGTCAGGGCGCTGCGCGGGACGCCGGGGCCGGTGCGCTGCGGGCCTTGTGCCAGCCGCCGGGCCGCCGTGTCGTCCAGCGCGAGGCGGCCTTCGGCGGCGAGCTGGAGGACGACGGTGGCGACCAGGGTCTTGGTCAGGCTGCCGGCCCGGAAGCGGTCGTACCTGCCCATCCGCCGGCCGCTGCGCAGGTCGGCGACGCCGGCGGTGGAGAAGCGCGAGGCGTGGAGGTCGGCGTCGCGGGTGATGAGGGACGCGGCGCCCGGCGCACCCGCGGCCACCAGGCGGTGCAGGGCCCGCACGGTCGTGGCGGGCGGCCGGTGCAGGGGCGCGGGTCCGATGGGGGTGCGGACGGGTGGCGCCGTGCACGCCGCGAGGGCCAGGGCCAGTGCGGCGGCGCGGAGCAGACGGCCGGTGCGGCGGCTGCCCGGCGGCCGGAGCGCGGGGCGTGCGGGGCCCCCGGATGTGCTGCGCGGCCGTCGCGTCGTCATCGGGACTCCCGTTCGTCGGGGCCATGATGACGGGTGTACGGGGCGCGGCACGTCACAGCCCCGGGCCTTCCGCACGGCCGCGGATGAGGGAGAATGAAGGCTCTGCCAGGGTGGGTTGTCCGAGTTGGGTCAGTTTGGCGATCGATGCCATATCGAAGCCGCCAACTCGGCTGGATTGCAGAGGGGATTCAGTGGGCGACGAGGTCGAGATGGACGGCAAGGAGGGCAGGCTGCTCGCCGGCCGTTACCGGCTCGCCGGAGTCCTCGGCCGCGGCGGCATGGGCACGGTCTGGCGGGCGCGCGACGAGGTGCTGGGCCGTACGGTCGCGGTCAAGGAGCTGCGCTTCCCCGGCGGCGTGGAAGAGGACGAGAAGCGCCGGCTGATCACCCGCACCCTGCGCGAGGCCAAGGCGATTGCCCGGATCCGCAACAACGGCGCGGTGACGGTGTACGACGTCGTCGACGAGGACGACCGGCCGTGGATCGTGATGGAGCTGGTCGAGGGGCGTTCGCTGGCAGAACTGGTGCGCGACGACGGGCCGCTCACCCCGCGTCGGGCCGCCGAGGTCGGCCTGGCCGTCCTGGACGTGCTGCGCGCCGCCCACCGCGAGGGCATCCTGCACCGCGACGTGAAGCCGTCCAACGTCCTGATGTCCGACGACGGGCGGGTCGTGCTGACCGACTTCGGCATCGCCCAGGTCGAGGGCGACCCGTCGGTGACCTCCACCGGCATGCTCGTCGGCGCGCCCTCCTACATCTCCCCCGAGCGGGCCCGCGGCCAGAAGCCGGGCCCGCCCGCCGACCTGTGGTCCCTGGGCGGCCTGCTGTACGCCTGCGTCGAGGGCGTGCCCCCGTACGACAAGGGGTCGGCGATCGCCACCCTGACCGCGGTGATGACCGAGCCGGTCGAGAAGCCGAAGAGCGCCGGCGCCCTGGAAGAGGTCATCTACGGCCTGCTGGTCAAGGACCCGGCGGGGCGGCTGGACGACGCGGGGGCGCGTGCCCTGCTGACGGACGTCATCCACGCGCCGGATGAAGCCGAGGCGCAGGCGCCGATGGACGCGACCCGGGCGATGGCGCTGCCGACGGTCCCCGAGGAGCGGACGCCGCCGCGGCCCGCGGCGAAGCCCAAGCCGAAGGCCGCGCCCAAGCAGCGTCCGCAGCGCAAGCCGAAGCCGGCCGGGCCTGCGGCGGGCGGTGGCGCGTCCGGCGGTGCGTCGGGGGACAAGGACGAGGCGCCGTCGAAGCCCGGTGGTGCGCCGGCGGCCGGTGTATCCGCGAAGGCGTCGTCCGGCGGCGGCCGGCCGGGGTTCGACTCGGACGCGGCCAAGGAGCGGATGCGCGGGGCGCTCCAGTCGGTGCGCAACGCCGCCGCCACGGCAGCCGCCGCGGCCCGCCCGGAGTCCAGACCCCCCGGCGAGGGCGACCGTCCGTCGCCGCCCCGGGCCTCGGTCACCGACGTCGTACCGCGCCGCACCCTGATCACGGTGGCCGTCGTGGTGGTCGTCGTCGTGGTGGCCTGCGTGCTGGCCTTCGCGCTCAGCGGTGGTGACAGCGACAACGGCGCGGCGGCCGGCAAGGACATCAAGGCGACCGCCGACCAGAGCCGTCCCGCCAAGGGCGCGGACAAGGGCGAGGGCGACGACAAGGACGAGAACGGCGAGGACGGCGACGCGCCCTCGCCCTCGGACAAGCCGGCGCACAAGCCGTCCCCGAAGCCCGACGAAGGCACCTCGTACACGCACGACCAGGGGTTCTCGCTGCGGCTTCCGGAGGGCTGGAAGTACCGCTCCACGGACAAGGCGGGCGCCCGCTTCACGGGTCCTGACGACCAGAAGCTGCTCGTGGGGTGGACGACGTCCCCGAAGGACGACCCGGTCGCCGACTGGAAGAAGCAGGAGGGCGGCATGCGCCGCTCGCACTACCACCGGATCGCCATCAAGTCCGTGAAGTTCCATGACTGGCCCACCGCCGACTGGGAGTTCACCTACGAGGACGGCGGCAAGAAGTTCCGTTCCGTGGACCGCGGCACCGTCGTCGACGACGACCTCGGGTACGGCCTGATGTACACCGCGCCGGCCGACAAGTGGAGCGGTGAGGGCAGCCGCTCGGCGTGGAAGCAGCTCACCGAGAGCTTCCGGCCGGAGGAGCCCTGACCTACCGGGATTTCGGCTGACGTAAGGGGCCGGCCGCCCCGGCCGGTCCCGGGTTACGGTCGAAAACGCACTCGGCTCCGTGTCCGGGCGCCCGGCCGCGTATCGTGAGAGTTCCGCAGGCGCGGACCGCCGCAAGTGTGCACAGGCGGGCCGGAGATGGCCGCGGTCGGCAGCTGCTGCGGGGTGGGGAGGCGTCGTGGACGCGTACGCGGGGAGAGTGCTCGCCGAGCGGTACCGTCTTCCGCTGCGGCCCGCGGGGGACGAGGACTTCGCCGAGACCCGGGCCTTCGACACGTACAGCGCGCAGGAAGTGCTGCTCCGTCAGGTGCCGTTGCCCGAGGTGGTGGAGGCGGAGTTCGCCGACGCGGAGCCGGGCGCGGGCGGCCGGCCGCCGGGTGGCGCAGGGGCGCGGCCGGGCCGGCGGCCGGGGACGGCAGACCGCAGCCCGCACGATCCGGTGGCGCGGCGCGCGCTGGAGGCCGCAGCCGCCGCGGCGCAGCTGCCCGACCATCCGCTGCTCGACCAGGTCTTCGACGTGTTCGTCCAGGACGGCAGCCTGTGGATCGCGGGTGAACTGGTCGCCGCACGCCCGCTGTCCGCGCTGCTCGCCGAAGGGCCGCTGACCGTGCAGCGCGCCGCGGAGATCGCCGCCGATGTGCTCACCGCGCTCCGCGCCCTGCACGCGCACGGCTGGACCCACCGCAATCTCACCGCCCGTACGGTCCTGGTCTGCCACGACGGCCGCGCGATGCTGACCGGCCTGGCGGTGGGCGCGGCCCAGGAGGCGCTGTGCGGGGGCGATCCGGTGCCGCGGGAGGGGGCCGGGCCTGCGCAGGCCGAGCCCCGGGTGCAGATGCGGAAGCAGGCGGCGACGGCCCACGGCGCCGCGGAAGGGGCGCGGGCGGTACCTGCCGGGGTGACGGCCGCAGGGGCGGGCGAGGGGCCCGGCACCGGCGCGTACCCCGCCCGGGTGGGAGGGGACGGCGCGGGCGCGGCGCCCGGTGCGGGGCCTTCGGGCGGGCTGCCCGCACCCCGTAGCGCCGAGCCCCCTGGCGCATCGGCTCCTGACCTGTCCATACCCCGGGTGCCCGCGCCCGCGGGCCCGCCGCAGGACGCGGCCCCGGGCGGGCGTCCCGGTGCGGCGCTCGCCGCCGAACGGGCCCGGCAGGCACGGCTCCAGGTCATCGGTCCGGTCACCGAGCGCTGGGCGCCGGAGCTGGCGGGCCCGCAGGCGTCGCCGGGTGCCGCCGCCGATCTCTGGGCGGTCGGCGCGCTGCTGTTCCGCTGTGTGCAGGGCCGGCCGCCGTTTCCCGAGGAGAGCAGCGTCGAGCTGGCGCGGCTGGTCCGTGCGCAGCTTCCGGCGGCGGCCGACGGGTGCGGGCGGCTGCGGCCGGTCGTCGAGGCGCTGCTGAGCCGGGATCCGGCGGCCAGGCCCGGCTTCGACGAGCTGCGGGTCCTGCTGTGGTCGGTGATCCGTACGGCGCCCGAGCCGGATCTCGGCGGTGTGCTGGTGACGGTGCCGGCGCCGGGTGCGGGTGGTGACCCGCGGCGGCTGCCGATCGTGCGGCGGCGCGGTGAACTGGTCCGCACCGGGCGGTCCCGGCGCGGCGCGGCACGCCGGGCGCGCGCCGACCGGGCCGCCGCCGGTACGGCGCGGCGGTCGCCCGATGCCGTCGCGCCCCGGCCCGCGAAGCGCCCGAAGCGGCAGCGGGCCGCACCCGTCGCGGGCGCGGCGGCCCTGGACCGGCCGGGCAAGCCGTCGAAGCCGTCGAAGCCGCAGCGGCACAACCCGCGGCATCTCGGCAGGCTGCTGCTCGCGCTGATCCTGCTGCTGGTGGTGGGCGCCGTCGTCTACGCGATGGTGTTCCTGCCGAAGGCCGGTTCGCGGGCGTCGGGTCCTGGTGGCGCCATGCAGGCGACGGCCGCGTCCGGTACGCCGTCGCAGGGCGGGCAGCACGGCGGCGCGTCGGGCACCGGCAGCCCGCAGACCACGGCGCCCGCCGGGCTCGCCGACGGGTTCGAGGTGCGCAAGGACCCCGAGGGCTTCCAGGTCGGCGTCCGCAACGGCTGGCAGCGCAGGGCGGCGAACGACCGGGGCCAGGTCCGCTATGTCGGCGGCGGCTACGAGCTGGTGATCGTGCCCGGCCGGGACACGACGGCGAAGTTCGGCGCCGACCCGATGGCGTACCAGCAGGACAAGGAGCCGGAGCTGGCGCCGTACCGCGGTTCCGGCTGGGCGACGGCGTCCGGTCTGCGGCGGACGGACGTGGGGCGGACGGCGATGGCCGAGGGCACCTTCACCTGGAAGGACAGCAGCGGCCGTGAGGTGTACGTGCGCAACCTCGCGATGATCCATGACGGCCGCTACCACCTCGTCCAGGTCATCGGCCCGCACGGCGACCGCCGCGAGGTGGACCGCTACTACGACCAGGCGACCGGCAGCTACCGTCCGGCCTGATCTCGCAACTCCCGGTCCGTGGGCGGGGGGAAGGCATCCGGTGGCCCGTCCGCGAACCGCTCGCGCAGCTCCTGTTTGAGCACCTTGCGCAGGGTCGCGCCGCGCGGCAGGGCGGGCAGCACTTCCAGTTGTTCGGGCAGCTTGTGCGGTGCCAGGCCGGTGCCCCGCAGGTGCGCGGTGACCTCGGCGAGTGTCAAATCCCCGGCGTCCGGCGGCTGTTCGACGACCGCGCAGACCCGTTCGCCGCGCGTGGTGTCCGGCAGTCCGATGACGGCGGCTTCGGCGACGTCCGGGTGCAGGTGGAGCAGGTCCTCGATCTCGCGGGCGGAGATGTTCTCTCCCTTGCGGATGATGATGTCCTTGAGGCGGCCGGTGACGACGAGGTGGCCGGTGGGGGTGAGGCGGCCGAGGTCGCCGGTGGGCAGGAAGCCGTCGGCGTCGAAGGGCGGCGGCTCGTCCAGGTAGCCGCGGCAGACGGCCGGGCCGCGCAGCAGGATCTCGCCGCTGTCCGGAGCGATGCGGATCTCCATCCCCGGGGGCGGGCGTCCTTCGGTGGTCGCGAGGTGTTCCGGGTGCTCCAGCGGGTCGCCCATGGTGACCATCGGGGCCTCGGTCATCGCGTAGCCGTGGGCGAGCCGGCAGCCGAGTTCGGCGACCACGTCGTGGTGGAGTCCTGGCGGCCGGGGCGCGCCGCCGCCCGCCATCAGCCGCAGGGACGGCAACAGGCGGCGGCCTGGCGGCAGTTGGCGCTGTTCGGCGAGGAAGAGGGTGTAGAAGGCGGTGGAGCCGCCGGCGACGGTGACGCGGTGGCGCCGGTAGGCGGCAAGCGAGCCGGGCAGCGCGAAGTGCTCCAGCAGGACGGCGGGGATGCCGTGCAGCAGGAGCATGACGGTGTAGTCGGGCCCGGCGACATGGGCGTAGGGGAAGGCCATCGAGCCGGTGTCGGACGGGCCGATGCGCAGCGCCGTGGCCAGGCAGCGGCCCGCGGTGCGCAGGCTGTGGTCGGTGTGCAGGACGCCTTTGGGCGCGGCGGTGGTGCCGGATGTCCAGTAGATCCAGCGGACCGCTCCGGCGTCCCGGGGCGGCGGGGGCAGCACGGCGGGGTCGGCGTCGGGCAGCGCGCCGTAGGTCTCGATGACGGTGAGCGGGTCCGGCAGCCCCGCGGCCAGGCGGTGGGCCATCGCGGTGTGGTCGAAGCCGCGCCAGGTGCCGGGGCTCAGGTGGAACGCGGCCCTGGTGCGGCGCAGTACGTGGCCGGTCTCGTGGTCGCGGTAGAGCGGTATGACGGGGCTCTGGACCGCGCCGATCCGGGCCAGCGCCAGGCTGACCAGCACGGTTTCGATGCGCGTCGGCAGTTGCCAGACCACCCGGGTGCCGGGGCGTACGCCGCGTTCGTACAGCCCGGCGGCGACCCGTTCGGCGCGCCGGCGCAGGGCCCCGAAGGTGATCCGGCGCTCCTGCCGCGCGCTCTCGCGGCCCTGGATGAGCGCGGGGGCGTCCGGGGTGCGCGCGGCGCGCCAGACGACCAGGTCCCACAGGGTGCTGCCGGTCATGGGCCCCTCCCCAGTGACTGACGACTCGTCAGATCTGGCCCGAGGGTAAGGGCCTGCGCCTTGTCGGTCCAGAGGGTGCGGGGCTAGCCTCTTTCTGACGGGTCATCAGATAACGGTGAGGGGAATCCGGTGGAGCTACCGCGCATCATCAGCGTCGACGACCATGTGATCGAGCCCGCGCACCTCTTCGAGACCTGGCTTCCGGCGAAGTACCGCGACCGGGGGCCGAAGCCGCTGACGGCCGGGATCGGTGAACTGGCCTACGTCGGCGGCAAGTACAAGTTCACCACCGACCCGGCAGGCCAGCTGACGGACTGGTGGAGTTACGAGGGCGACGTCTTCCCGTACAAGCGCATCATCGCCGCCGTCGGCTTCTCGCGGGACGAGATGACGCTGGACGGGATCACCCGCGAGCAGATGCGGCGCGGCTGCTGGGATCCCCAGGCGCGGCTGGCCGACATGGACCTCAATCACGTCGAGGCGTCACTGTGCTTCCCGACCTTCCCGCGGTTCTGCGGCCAGACCTTCGCCGAGGCGCAGGACAAGGAAGTCGGCCTCGCGTGCGTGCGGGCGTACAACGACTGGATGGTGGAGGAGTGGTGCGGGGACAGCGGCGGGCGGCTGATCCCGCTCTGCCTCATCCCGCTGTGGGACGTGGACCTGGCCGTCGCGGAGATCCGCCGCAACGCCGCCCGCGGCGTGCGCGCCGTCACCTTCTCCGAGATCCCCACCTACCTGGGGCTGCCGTCCATCCACAGCGGCTACTGGGATCCGTTCTTCGCGGCCTGCGAGGAGACCGGCACCGTCGTCAACATGCACATCGGGTCCAGCTCGCAGATGCCGGCCGCGTCGCCGGACGCGCCGCCCGCCGTGCAGGCGTCGCTCAGCTTCAACAACGCGATGGCCTCGATGATGGACTTCCTCTTCAGTGGCGTTCTGGTGAAGTTCCCCCGCCTCAAACTCGCCTACAGCGAGGGCCAGATGGGCTGGATCCCGTACGCCCTGGAGCGCGCCGACGACGTCTGGGAGGAGCACCGCGCCTGGGGCGGCGTCCGTGACCTCATCCCCGAGCCGCCGTCGGTGTACTACTACCGGCAGATCTTCTGCTGCTTCTTCCGCGACAAGCACGGGATCGACTCGCTGGACGTCGTCGGCCGGGACAACGCCACCTTCGAGACCGACTACCCGCACGTCGACTCCACCTGGCCGCGCACCAAGGAGGTCGCGCTCGACCACGTCAAGGGCCTGGACGACGAGACGGTGTACAAGCTGATGCGCGGCAACGCCATCCGGATGCTCGACCTCGACCTGGACCGGTAGTGGACCTCTCCTACACGCCGGACGAGGAGGACTTCCGCGCCCGGCTGCGCCGCTGGCTCGGCGAGGCGCTGCCCACGCTGCCGCCCCGCCCCGCAGCCGACGACTGGCCGGGCCGCCGGGCCTACGACACGGCCTGGCAGCGGATGCTGTACGACGCCGGATACGCCGGGCTGCACTGGCCGCGGGACGCCGGCGGGCAGGGCGCGACGCCGACCCAGCACCTGATCTTCCTGGAGGAGACGGAGCGGGCCGGCGCGCCCTACGTCGGCGCGAACTTCGTCGGACTGCTGCACGCCGGGCCGACCGTCGCCGCCGAAGGCACCGCGGGCCAGCGCGCCCGCTGGCTCCCGCCGATCCTGCGCGGGGACGAGATCTGGTGCCAGGGCTTCAGCGAGCCGGACGCCGGATCCGACCTCGCGGCGCTGCGCACCAGAGCGGTCCGCGACGGCGACGACTACGTCGTGACCGGCGCCAAGATCTGGACCTCGCACGCCGAGGTCGCCGACTGGTGCGAACTCCTGGTCCGCACCGACCCCGACGCACCCAAGCACCGCGGCATCAGCTGGCTCGCCCTGCCCATGGACGCCCCCGGTGTCACCGTACGGCCGCTGCGCACCCTCGCCGGCACCGCCGAGTTCGCCGAGATGTTCCTCGACGAGGTGCGGGTGCCGGTGGGCAACCGGATCGGGGCGGAGAACGACGGCTGGCGGGTCACCATGGTCACACTGTCCTTCGAGCGCGGCACCGCCTTCGTAGGCGAGGTGGTGGCCTGCCGGCGGGTGCTGGCCGCGCTGGCCCGTACCGCAAGGGACAACGGACGCTGGGACGACGCGGTGCTGCGGCGCAGGCTCGGCCGGCTCGCCGCCGAGTTCACCGCGCTGTGGCGGCTCACGCAGTGGAACGTCAGCGAGGCGCAGCGCACCGGAGGCGTGCCGGGCACCGGCGGCTCGGTCTTCAAGCTCCGCTACTCGCACGCCCGGCAGGAGCTGTACGACGCGGCGGCAGAGGTGCTGGGCGCCGGCGCGCTGGACGCGGACCACGAGTGGGTCGCGGCCCGGCTCTCCTCGCTCTCGTACACGATCGCGGCCGGCACCTCGCAGATCCAGCGGAACATCGTCGCCGAGCGGATACTCGGCCTGCCGAAGGGGCGGTGACGTGGACTTCCAACTCACCGATGATCAACAGGCGTTGCGGGCCGCCGCGCGGGAGCTGCTGGCCGGACGGTTCGGCAGGGAGCGGCTGCGGGAAGCGGTCGGCGACCCGGCGCTCGACCGCGCGCTCTGGCGTGAACTGGGCGCGGCCGGCTTCTTCGCGCTGCGGCTGCCGGAGGCCGCGGGCGGGGTGGGCCTGGGGCTGCCCGAAGCGGTCCTGGTCTGCGAGGAGGCCGGCCGGGCGCTGCTCCCCGGGCCGCTGGTGGCCTGCCATCTGCTGGCCGGCGTGGTGGACGGGGTGGCGGACGGCGAGCGGATCGTCGCACTGGCCGACGCCGCGCAGGGCCCCGGCTGGTGGGAACACCCGGCCGACTGCGACGAGTTGATCCTGCTGGACGAGCCGCCTGGGCAGCCCTGCGGCGCCTACCGCATCCCGGCGCCCGAGGCCCGCGCGGCAGCGCAGCGGCCACCGTCATCCGTCGACCCGCTCACCCCGCTCGCCCGCGTCCCCGGCCCTTCCGACGCCCCGCGTACCCCCCTGGGCACGGCCGTTGACGTACCGCGGCTGCGCAGGGAAGCCACCCTGCTGACCGCCGCACAGCAGCTCGGCAGCGCGGCCCGCACGGTCGACGACGCGGTGGCCCACGCCCGTACCCGCGAGCAGTTCGGCGCGCCCATCGGCTCGTTCCAGGCGGTCAAGCACCTCTGCGCCGGGATGCTCGTACGGGCCGAGATCGCACGGAGCGCGGTGTACGCGGCGGCGGTCACCCAGAGCGAGCAGGAGGTGGCCGGCGCGAAGCTGCTCGCCGACGAGGCAGCGGTGCGTAACGCCCGCGACTGCGTGCAAGTGCACGGTGGCATGGGATTCACCTGGGAAGCGGACGTGCACCTGCACCTCAAGCGCGGGTGGCTGCGCGCGGAGAGCTGGGGGCCCGCGCACGTGATGGAGGAACGCCTCGCAGCCGACCTGCCGGCCGGATGAACTGCGCCTGACGCGGCCGACGATGTCAGGTTCTTGCAGTCGATGCGCGAAATGTCGGGACTGGGCAGCCAGATTCGGTCACGGAGCGTCGATATCGGTGGGTGACCAGCGTGTGACTCGTTACGCGCGGGAGTCGACGGCCCGCTCGGGTACGCTCACTTGGATGCGAGTGGTTCTGTGGCGCAACGATCACGGTGCCGTCGGAAAGGCGGCTCCGGGGTACGGACTGCGCACCCCTCGCCCCGGCCGGGGGCCGCGGATTCCCCCGTGTTCGACTCCCCGCAAAGTGCGTCGCACAGTATGCAACACGCATACTCCCTTGCGCTGGAATATGCCCGAAGCGCTTGTTGGGGTGACAGAACGTCAACCATGCTGTGCCTTGACGGGGTCACGCACCGTGACTTCGTGGAGGCGCAAGGCGAAGTTTCCGCCGGTTCGGATGGTGTGAGCGGTGCAGGTGCTTCAGGTGCAGTTGGACGTACGGCCGGACCCCGCGGAGGTGGGGCGGGCCAGGCGGTGGGCCAGGTCGCGGCTGGCCGGGTCGGGGATAGGTGTCGACGAGCCGTTGGCCGAGACCCTGATCCTGCTGATCTCGGAACTGGTGACCAACGCCGTGGTCCATACCGGCACCGCGGCCGAGCTGCGGATGTGTTTCTCCGGCTCGGGCGCCGTGGTGGGAACGGTACGGGTGGAGGTGATCGACTCCAGCGCCCGCCCGCCCTCGCAGCGCCATGCCGACGGCGACGACACCCACGGCCGCGGCCTGGAACTCGTCGACGGCCTGGCCGACCGCTGGGGCTGGCAGCCGGAGGGCACCGGGAAACGCATCTGGTGCGAGGTGGACCGCGGCCAGTCCCTGGTGATCACCGCTGGCGGCGAACGGGGCACGTACGAACAGCGCGGCGTACGGCCGGCGCGGCTGGCGAATTAGGACGGCAACCGGGGCACCGGCGAAACGGTCACTCCAGCCCCTCCCGGCCGGTCCTGCCTCCCCGGCCTCACCCCTCCGTCGCCGCTCCCGCCCCGGCTGTGTGGCATTCCTTCACTACGACGATGCGCGTCTGTTCATCGGCCCAACACCGGTGAGAGGGCGCGCCTTTGTCGTTGCCGATGCGTGGCGTACCGTCGGGCAGCGCTTCGTCTGTGTGGTTCGGCACCGTGCGGGAATGCTCCTGCGAGGGCTGGGGCCCGATGCGGCCGAATTCCTACTGTGCCGTTCACCCCGAGCGCATCGGCGGCGAGACCTAGCATCGAAGTACAGCCACTGAGCCCGAGCAATCCACCGAGGTGATCGTGAGCAACTGGGCCGATCTTACGAACGGTAAGCGCATCAAGCACCTACGGGGCGCTGATCTGACGCAGCAGGGGCTCGCCGAGGCCGCGGGTGTCTCGCTCGCTTTGGTGCAGAAAGCCGAGCAGGACCGCGGCGAGCTGTCGGTCGGCTCGCTGCTCAAGCTGGCCGGCGCGCTCAAGACCGACGTCGGGGTAATTCTGGGGCAGCAAGCACCGCGACGGGGCATGGACCGGGGGGACCGTGCTGCCCTGCGCCAACTCTCCGACGCCGTGCACGAGAGCGCGCTCGGAGAGTGGGACGGCATCGATGACCCGAGCACCCTCGACGAACTGACTGCGGCTCGCAACCTCGCGTGGACTGCCTACTGGGACAGCGATACGGCGCAGGTAAGCGCTGTCGCCTCGAAGATCCTCATGGAAGGACAGGTTCGATACGACAGCGCCACAGGGGTCGAGCGTGAACAACTGGCCTTGGTCCTGGCGAGCACATACCGGGTCGCGGCATCCTGCGCAACAGGCTTTGGCCAGCGAGACCTTGCGCTCAGCGCGCTCACGTCGGCGAAACTCCTCGCAAGGGAAGCCGACGACCCGGTGATGACTGCGCTGCTGGAATCCACGCTGTCATGGGTCTATCTGCGAGGCGCCAAGACACCTCGCGCTGTGGCTGTGGCCGAGCGCGCGGCCTTGGCGATCGAGCCATCGTTCAGTAAGGCGGCACGCCCCGAACTTCTCGCGTATGGACGCCTGATGATCTCCGCGGCCGTGGCAGCCTCGCGCCGCGAGGACGAAGCCGCAGCAGACGACTACATTTCGCAGGCTCACGCTGCGGCGGCAAGGCTGGGTCGCGACGAGAAGCTTTACGGTACGAGCTTCGGTCCAACGGCAGCCAAAACAGAGGCGGTAGGAATCCATGTTGCGCTGAAGAACTACGGGCGTGCCCTGAAGCTCGCCAATCACCCTGACATGCAGAAGCTTCCCAAGAGCATGTCCAAGGTGGCGCGCAATCGCTACAAGCTCGATGTGGCCCTCGCGCAGTGCGCAACCGGTCTCCACGACAAGGCCGGTGACACATTGATCGAGGTCGGACTCGACGCGCCGGAGTGGGTCAAGCACCAGGCGTTGCCCGGCGTCATCGGGAAGCGCATCGCCAAGGTCTCCACATCGCGTGTGCGGAACATCAGCGAGCTGATCGGCGTGCCCTTGATCGCGTAAGCCTTACGGAGCGTACAAGTGGGGACTGGACAACCTGGCCCGGTAGTACGCCCCGTCTCTTCACTGGCGGTGATCAATCGCACACGATTGATGCATGGTCAGCATCGAGAGTGGGCAAGGTCAAGGGCCGACTGAGGCCCGTCGAACTGAGGGTGCCCGTAGTCGGCGTCGAGCACTCGCCGACGCGGCAACAGGCGTCTCCCGGGGGGAGAATGACGGGCCGGTCGAGGCCGCGAAGATCGAGCGGTTCCGCTGTGTGATCTACCTGTGCGGCGCGCCCAATGCGCACCTCGGTGCGCCTCGCAAGGAGTGCACCGAGTACGCCGAGGCGTTCGGGTGGGAGATCGCAGGCGTAATCGAGGATGCCGCAGGGCTGCTGCCGCCGGAGGGCCGCGAGGGGTTGAGGCAGGCCATCGGCCGCATCGCGGGCGGCGAGGCGCATGCGGTGCTTACGGCAGGGCGGTCGATGATCTCGCCCGTACTGCAGGAATACGAGCAGGTCGCGGGAGAAATCGAGGCTGCGGGCGGATTCCTGCACGTCATGAACCCGGCAGGGGCTGTGGGCGAACCCGGCGACGGGGGCAGATGAACGACGTCAGCAAATGTGCTTCCCGCAGGACGAGTTGAGCACTCGGCCATCTCTCTCGCCGCCGGTCTCTCCCGGCGGCACTGATGCCCCGCCCCCTGTCCCGGATGAACCGATCGGCGCCTGCAAGCGCTGATCTCCCGCGACAGGGGTGCGGGTACCACCCCGGTAGGCCGCAGCCACGGCCGCCAGGGCAAGAAGTCACCACCGCTGAGGAGTTGACATTCAGTGCGCGATTTTATCGCCCTCTTGTTCATTTGGTTAGGGGAACCGACACGGTGCCGTGCGCGCTCCGTCGCACGGAGTGCCTCGGCCTCTCTTTTCCCACCCGCGGCTCCCGCCGCGCCCCCGGTCATCGCTCCGGCCCCGCCGTATGCCCGTCGGCCCGTAGCCGATCACGTGCGGGAACGGGCGTGGCCCCTCGTCTGCGAGGACGTCGCTCTCATCCGCCCGTACCTCGTCGCCCGCGAGCGTCGGACCGAGCCGCAGCCGGTCCGCTCGCAGGCCCGGGAACACTGCACCCTCGCCGTCGCGGCGTAACCCTCTCTCACGGAGACACACAGCAGATGGAATTCAGCACAGTTGGCCACGATTACTGGGTTACCCGCGAGCGGGGAGCGGCCGAGGAGAAGGCCAGTTCCTTTGTCAATGCATTCCGACGTCTGGAGATTGATTTCGACGGGATCGAAATCAAAGAACCCTGCGGCGGCTGTCGGCGAGGTGAGCACAAAATCTTCATCGGGTCGATTTCCGTGGAGGAGGCGGGCGACTTCGCCTGGAAGGTGAACCGGGCGCTGGACCTGCTCGATGCGTACCGCGAACAGCGGCCTTACCCCGCCGACTCGTCGGAATAGCCTCGATTCTTCGTGGCGGTCCGTCGGAGAAATCGACGGACCATCACCATGCGAACTTGCGCTGTTCTCCGGTGAGTTGACTCATCGGGCAGCGTAGAAAACCCCCGCCCCGGCGGAACGCGGTCCAGGACAGCCCGAGCGCCTGCCGGGGTGGGTCGGCAAGACACCGTGGAAACCGACAACATGGAGGTACGCAGCATGAGCACCGCGACCACCCCCGCCCTCCCGTTCGGAGTGCGATACCTGGTCTCCCCGCCCCCGAACACCTCGGAAGTTGAGCGTGTCCGGCGACGGTGGGAAGAGGGGGACCGGTTCGCGCTTCGCTCGTTGAAGGTGGCTCTGAGCCCCGAAGGCAGTACGCTCACCGCGCCGGGCGGTGGGTGGTCGTTCACCGCCTGAACTCCCCCTGAGGCCGCCCCGTCCGTACGCTGTCCCGTGGCGTGCAGGCAGGGACCGAGCACCGGCCGCCCCGCGCCATCCCCCCGTCACAACACCGCCACCGGCGCCACCGGCGCCCCCGTGCCGCCCGTGAACGGTTCGGCGACCGCCGACAGGAAGAACGTGGACCGGCCCAGTTCCGCGCAGGCGGTCGACAGGTTCTCCAGGTTCCAGTTCTGGCCCTGGAGCATGCCCATTTCGACCAGGTGCAGTGCGTGTACCGGCATCCACAGGCCCTCGATTTCCGGGGGGAAGATCTCGAAGGTCAGGGTGTCGTTGGCGACGGCTGCCACGTCGCGGGTGTGGAACCACTGCGGGGTGCGGACGGAGAGGCCGGGCGAGGGGAACGCGTATGCCTGGCGGTCGCCGGCGAGGTAGTGGCGCAGCTGGCCGGTGCGGATCAGGACGATGTCGCCGGGCCTTACCGTGGTGCCGGCCAACTCCTCTGCCATGTCCAGGTCTTCGGGGGTGACGGCGTAGCCGCCGGGCAGCTGGTCGGTGCCGTGGGCGCGGGCGACGTCCAGCAGGACCCCGCGCGAGACGAGGGGGGTGGCCTGCTCGATGCCGAGGTGGGTGGCGCCGCCGTGTGCGGTGACGGTGTCGGCGGGGCGGTTGTTGTAGAGCCGGCCGGAGTGCGAGACGTGCGCGAGGCCGTCCCAGTGGGTGGCGGCCTGGAGGCTCATGGTGACCGCGTCGTCCGATGTGGCGACCGTGCCGGGGCCGAACAGCTGCTGGTTGATCGCGGTCATGGTGTGCAGCGGGTTGACCCTGCCGGGGATCGCGCCGGTCTGTACGCCGTCCTGCCGCAGCGGGAGGGCGAGCGGGATGCGCAGGCCGCGGCGGACGCAGCGGGCGGCGGACCGCACCACCTCGTCGGTGATCAGGTTCAGGGTGCCGATCTCGTCGTCGGGCCCCCAGCGCCCCCAGTTGTTCACGCGTTCGGCGAGGTCGTGGAACTCCTGCGGCAGCGGCACGGGCCCTCCTCGGGGCGGGTTCGGCTCGGGGTCTTGTGTTCGGACCGGGACTGCTCAAAAATCTAACGGTCCGTCAGAAACTGCGGGAAGGGGCGCGGCATGGGGAACTTCTTGACCGGCAAGGTGATCGCCGTAACGGGCGCGGGGCGCGGCATCGGCCGGGCGGTCGCCCTCGCCTGCGCCGCGCACGGCGCGAAGGTGATCGTCAACGATTACGGGGTCTCCATCGAGGGCGGCGAACCGAGCAGCGAGGTCGCCGCGTCCGTGGTGAAGGAGATCGAGGCGGCAGGCGGCGAGGGGGTCGCGGTCGCCGATGACGTCTCCACGATGGCGGGCGGTCAGCGCATCGTGGACACCGCGCTCGCCCGCTACGGACGGATCGACGGGGTGGTGTGCGTGGCGGGCATCCTGCGCGAACGGATGCTCTTCAACATGTCGGAGGAGGAGTGGGATCCGGTCGTCGCCACCCACCTCAAGGGCACCTTCACGGTCTTCAAGGCGGCGAGCGCGGTGATGCGCAAGCAGGGCTCGGGCACCCTCATCGGCTTCACCAGCGGCAACCACCAGGGCAGCGTCGCGCAGGCCAACTACGCCTCGGCCAAGGGCGGCATCATCTCGCTGGTACGCAGCGCGGCGCTCGGCCTGCACAAGTACGGGGTGACCGCCAACGCCGTGGCGCCCGTCGCGCGGACCCGGATGTCGGCGAACGTCCCGATGGAGCTGACGGAGATCGGCGAGCCCGAGGACGTCGCGGCGCTGGTCGTCTACCTGCTGAGCGAGAAGGCCCGCGAGGAGAAGATCACCGGGCAGGTCTACACGATCGCGGGCCCGAAGGTCGCGGTCTGGGCCCAGCCGCGCGAGCTGCGCGCCGCCTACAGCGAGGAGGGGTGGACGCCGGAGCGGATCGCCGCGTTCCTGCCGGGGACGGTCGGGACGGACCCGATGCCGATGCTGGCGCAGCTGGAGGCGATGGCCGCGGCAGCCGCGGCGGGCACGCGTCCCAACCGGTAGGAGCTGTCCGGTACGGCCGAATGTGGGGAGGCTGGGATGGACTTCGGGTTCGGGAGCGCGGAGGACGGGTTCCGCGGTGAGGCCAGGCAGTGGCTCCAGGAGCGTCTGGCGGGCCCGTTCGCCGCGCTCGCCGGCCGCGGCGGGCCCGGCAGCGAGCACGAGGACGCCGCGGAACGCCGGGTGTGGGAGCGGGAGTTGGGGGCCGGTGGCTGGATCGGCATCGGCTGGGACCGTGCCAACGGCGGGTACGGGAACCGTGCGGCGAGCCTGACCCAGCAGGTGGTCTGGGCCGAGGAGTACGCCCGCGCCAGGGCGCCCGGCCGGGTCGGGCACATCGGCGAGAACCTGCTCGCGCCGACGCTGCTGGCCTTCGGGGACGCGGCGCAGCGGGACCGTTTCCTGCCCGCCGTCGCCCGCGGTGAGGAGCTGTGGTGCCAGGGCTACTCCGAGCCGGACGCCGGCTCCGACCTGGCCGGACTGCGTACGGCTGCGGTGCGGGACGGGGCGGCGTACCGGATCACCGGGCAGAAGATCTGGACGTCGCTGGCCGCCGAAGCCGACTGGTGCTTCGTCCTCGCCCGCACCGACCCGCGCGAGCGCCGCCGCCGCGGGCTCTCCTTCCTGCTGGTGCCGATGGACCAGCCGGGACGGATCGAGGTGCGGCCGATCCGCCAGATGTCGGGCACGGCCGAGTTCAACGAGGTGTTCTTCGACGGTGCGGTCGCCGACGCCGGGCACGTGGTGGGCGGCGAGGGCGCCGGCTGGCGGGTCGCGACGGGCCTGCTGGCCCTGGAGCGCGGGGTGTCCACCCTCGTCCAGCAGATCGGCTTCGCCGCCGAGCTGGACGAGGTGATCGGCGAAGCGGTCCGCTGCGGCGCACTCGACGATCCCGTACTGCACGGGCAACTGGTACGCCAGTGGGCCGAGTTGCGGGTGATGCGGTGGAACGCGCTGCGGACCCTGGGCGCGGCGGGCGGCCCCGGGGCGCCCAGCGTGGCGAAGCTGCTGTGGGGCGGCTGGCACCAGCGGCTCGGCGAACTGGCCATGCGGGTACGCGGCGCCGCAGCGACGCTCGGCCCGGCCGACTGGAGCCCCGCCGCCCCCTACGCACTCGACCCGCTGCAACGGCTGTTCCTGTTCACCCGGGCCGACACCGTCTACGGCGGCTCGGACGAGATCCAGCGCAACATCATCGCCGGGCGCGTGCTCGGCCTCCCCCGACTGGAGAACTGATGAGAGGCGTCATCTTCGACGGCGAGAAGCCCCGGGTCGTGGACGACCTGGAGGTGCGCGACCCCGGTCCTGGCGAGGTGCTGGTCGCGATCGAGGCGGCCGGGCTGTGCCACAGCGACCTCTCGGTGGTGGACGGGACCATTCCGTTCCCGGTGCCCGTGGTGCTCGGGCACGAGGGCGCCGGGGTGGTGGAGGCGGTGGGCGCGGGGGTCGGCCACGTCGCGCCCGGTGACCGGGTGGCCCTGTCGACGCTGGCGAACTGCGGGACCTGCGCGGAGTGCGACCGGGGCCGGCCGACGATGTGCCGCAAGGCGATCGGGATGCCGGGTACGCCGTTCCGGCGGGGCGGTGAGGCGCTGTACCAGTTCGCCTCCAACTCGGCCTTCGCCGAGCGCACCGTCGTCAAGGCCGTGCAGGCGGTGAAGATCGACCCGGCCGTCCCTGCGGCTTCGGCCGCGCTCATCGGCTGCGGGGTGCTGACCGGCGTCGGGGCGGTGCTCAACCGCGCGAAGGTGGACCGCGGTGACTCGGTGGTGGTCATCGGGACCGGCGGCATCGGCCTGAACGTCCTCCAGGGGGCGCGGATCGCCGGGGCCTCGGTGATCGTCGCGGTGGACGCGAACCCGGCGAAGGAGGCGGCGGCGCGGCAGTTCGGCGCGACGCACTTCATCGACGCGTCCGCCGTGCCGGACGCGGTCAAGGCGGTGAAGGCGGTGCTGCCGACCGGCGCCGACCACGCCTTCGAGTGCGTGGGCAGTACCCGGCTGATCCGGCAGGCGGTGGACGTGCTGGACCGGCACGGCCAGGCGGTGCTGCTGGGTGTACCGCCGGCCACCGCCGAGGCGTCGTTCCTGGTGTCGTCGATGTATCTCGACAAGTCGATACTCGGCTGCCGCTACGGTTCCTCGCGGCCACAGCGTGACATCGCGCTCTACGCCCGGATGTACCGCGAAGGACGGCTGCTCCTCGACGAGTTGGTGACCTGCACCTACCCGGTGGAGGACTTCGCGAAGGCGGCGGACGACGCCCACCACGGACGGGTGGCGCGGGGCGTGCTGGTCTTCTGAACGGCCTGCCCCCGGGTGGCCGCCCGGGGGCTCTTCGCTACAGAGCGCCGAAGCCGCCGAAGGCGCCGCGGTGGAAGAGGAGCGGTCCCGCGTCGGCCGCTGCGGGGTCCGTGCCGAGCGCGTCGACCCGGCCGACGACGATGAGATGGTCGCCCCCGGTGTGCACCGCCTGGATGGTGCAGTCGATCCAGGCCGGCGCCTCGGCGAGACGCGGCGAGCCGGTCGCGGGGGCCGGTGTGTGCCGGACCCCGGCGAACTTGTCGGCGCCGCTGACCGCGAACTGCCTGCACAGCGGCCCCTGTTCCGCCCCCAGGATGTTGACGCAGAACACCCCGGCGCGGGCGATCCGCGGCCAGGTCGTGGACGTGCGGGCGACCATGAAGGTCACCAGCGGGGGATCGAGGGAGAGCGAGGCGAAGGACTGGCAGGCGAACCCGGCCGGTCCCGCGGCGTCCGCTGTGCTCTCCGCGCTCTCCGGTTCCGGCGTCGTGATGACCGTGACGCCGCTGGCGAAGTGCCCCAGGACGTCCCGGAATTCGGCCGGGTCCAGAGGGGCGCGTTCGTCGTCGCGTACCGCGCGCAGGGCGGGGCGTGGTGGTGCGGTGGCGGGTGCGGCGGCCGAGGTCGGCGCACCCGCCGAGCGCAGATACCGCACGGCCGTGGCCGCCATTCCTGCATGTCCCATCATGCCCCCATTGAAGCTGATGGTGCGTCAGATGGGAAGCGTCAGGAAGTCCCAACGGGCAAGGGAGGAACCAGGGTTGACCCTCAAGGGTGGTTTGGGGGGACCTCAGGGGTGAGGCAGGGGCCGATTCGGGGCGATCGGTGCCATACCCCTGGTTGGCTGCCTGCCGTACGGGTAGCCTCCACCCCGGCCGCGCCCGTAGCCGAGCAACGGGGGAGAGTTCCGGTTCATGGCCGATGTGACGCCGTCGTCATCCTCGTCTGCCGCGTCACCGACCTTCGACGAGGTCTTCTGCGGGCTGTTGCCCCGGCTCTACCGGCGGGCGGTGATGCTGGCCGGCTCGCGACAGTCCGCGGAGGATGTGGTGCATGAGGCCTACCTCAAACTCGCCGTACGTCCGCAGCGCTTCCTCGCCCACCCGGAGCCGTACGCGTACGCCTTCACCGCCGTACTCAACGTCGCCAGGGACGCCTACCGCAAGGACAGCAGGCAGGTGCTGGTCGACGCGGTCGAGGGGTTCGACGACGCCGCGTCCGGCGACGGGGAGGCCGGCGGCGACTGGGACGGCGGTCTCGGCCGCCGGCACGCCGAGCTGGAAGCGGTGCGGATGCTGGGCACCCTCTCGCACCGGCAGGCGGGCATCGTCATCCTCGTCGACCTCGACGGCTACACCATCGACCAGGCCGCCAAGATCATGAAGGTGCACCGTGGCACCGCGGCCCGGCATCGCGCCCGCGCACTGGACAGGCTCCGCGCGCACCTCGTTGAATCGGAGCAGGGACGGGCGGGGAGGTGAACGGCACGGTGGGCACGGGCCGGCGGTACGGCGGTGACGCCGAGGACGGCGCCGGTCCCGACGCACGCGCCGGGCGGGGCGGCGGGGGTGCGGGCGGCGGCACCGGCGCCTCCGGGGGCGGCGGCGGGGACGACATCGAAGCGCTGCTCAGGGAGCGGCTGCGGCAGGCCGACGAGCGGATCGAGATGCCGCCCGGACTGTGGTCCAGGATCCGGGAGACGGCGCCCGAACAGCGGCGCCCCGAAGCCGTAGCGCTGCCGCGCCGCAGACCGTACGCCGTCGCCTTCGCGGTCGCCGCCACGGTCGCCGCCGTGGCGCTCGGGGCGTGGTGGATGGTGCGCCCCGGCGGCGGCGCGCTTCCCTCGCCCGCGAAGAGCCCGGCCGTGCCGGTCACGGTCTACAACACCGAGTCCGTGTGCCGCGAGACCCGCACCCTGGAGTGCGCCCTGCGGCTGGCGAAGGACCCGCACGCGCGCTACGCGGCGCGGGACAACACCGCGGGCCGGGTCTGGCACGGCGACGTCCTGGAGGCCCACTGCGTGGTCACCGATGGCCGGATGGTCCGCGACGAACAGGGCCTGACCTCCACCCGCTGGTACCTGGTCACGACCGGGGAAGGCGCGCGTGGCTGGCTGCCGGGGGTGCGGACGCGCAACACGCGAGAGGTGCCGGTGTGCCCGGCGGGAGAGGCGTGACCGGGGCGCACGCGGGCCCGGGTGCGGCCCGGGGTGGCGACGCGCGGTGTGACGCGGGTCACTTCTGGTGAGGTCATACGGAGCAGATGGTTCAACCGTGTACAGAGTGCTGCAATCGCACTACGCGGGGAGTTGAGTGATGAGGGTACGCGGCAGGTTCCCCTTCGCCGTCGGTGCCGGAATCCTCACGGCCGGCCTTCTGGGGGTCGCGGGCGCCGCCACCGGGGGCCCGGCCGGAGCGGACGGTCCGGTGGCGCGGGCGGCCGAGGAGGCACAGGCCGAGCCAGGGGCCGCCACCGGGCAGGCGGTCGCCCCGGCCCGTTCGGCCGTACCGGCGTCGTCTCCCTGAGGGCGGGGCGGAAGCCGGGCGGTCCTGGAGACGCGAAGCACCTGTGGTGGCAGGGCGGTCCGCCCCGCCACCGGCAGAGGCGGCGCGCCCACCGCCCTCCGGTACGGCTCACCGCCCCCGGTACACGGGGCTGCGGCGCGCCACGAAGGAGGCGACACCCTCCTGGGCGTCCGCGGTCGTCATGTTGAGTTCCTGGGCGGTGGCCTCGGCGGCGAATGCGGTGCTTCTGCCGGCGTCGAGCGAGGCGTTGACCAGCTGCTTGGTGAGCGTGATGGCGCGGGTGGGGCCGGCTGCGAGACGCTCGGCCCACTCCCGCGCGGTCTTCTCCAGCGCGTCGTCCGGTACGACCCGGTTGACCAGACCCAGCCGTTCGGCGTCGGAGGCCGGCAGCGCGTCGCCGAAGAACATCAGCTCCTTGGCGCGCTGCGGCCCGATCAGCCTCGGCAGCAGGTAGGCGCCGCCGCCGTCCGGCACCAGGCCGCGGCGGACGAACACCTCGATGAACCGCGCCGATTCGGCGGCCAGCACCAGGTCGCAGGCGAACGCCAGATGCGCGCCGAGACCGGCCGCCGTGCCGTTCACCGCGGCGATCACCGGCTTCTCGCAGTCCAGCACCGCGCCGATGAAACGCTGCGCGCCGCTCCGGATCAGCCGCGCCACATCGCCGGCCACCCGCTCACCGGGACGGGCGGCCGGTGCGCCCCGCAGGTCGGCGCCCGCGCAGAAGCCCTTGCCGGTCGCGGTGATCACCACGGCCCGTACGTCCGGGTCGGCCGAGGCGTCGGCGAGCCGGCCGATGAGGTGTTCGCGCTGGTCGTGGGTGAGGGCGTTCATGGCTTTCGGCCGGTTGAGGGTGAGCCACGAGACGCCGTTGTCAGTGGTGTGCAGTATCAAGGAATCAGCGGGTGCCGCGGCGGGGGTGTCCGGTGTGCGGGTGTCCGCGGCGCCCGGGGTGTCCGGGGGTTCGGGGGAAGCGGGGGTGTGGGTCATGGGGGTACGGCTCCAAGGGGCGGGTCCGGGGCGGTCAGTGGCAGACGGCCAGCGCGTCGAGCGCCACGGCGCCCTGGCCGCTCGGCAGCAGCACCAGCGGGTTGATGTCCAACTCCGCGAGCCGCCCGTCCAGTTCGAGCGCCATCCGCTGCACCCGCAGCACGACCTCGATCAGGGCGTCGACATCCGAGGGCGGGGCTCCCCGTACGCCGTCCAGCAGGGCACGGCCGCGCAGTTCGCCGAGCATGGCGCGGGCCTGGTGCTCCCCGAAGGGCGGCACACCCACCGCGACGTCCCGGAGTACCTCCACGAGGACGCCGCCGAGCCCGACGGTCACGGTCGGCCCGAAGAGGCTGTCGTGAGTGACGCCGACGACCATCTCGACCCCGCGCTCGATCATCTGGCAGACCAGTACGCCGTCGAGGGGGACGTCTTCGTAGCGCGCGATGTCGGTCAGCTCGCGATAGGCGTCGCGGACCTGGCTCGCGGAGGTCAGGCCGACCTTGACGAGACCCAGCTCGGTCTTGTGCGCGAGCTGCGGCCCGGACGCCTTCATGACGACCGGGTAGCCGACCTGGCTCGCCGCGCGGACGGCCGCGGCGGCGCTGGTGACGAGCTGTTCGCGCGGGACGCGAATGCCGTAGGCGCGCAGCAGTTGCTTCGCCGCGTGCTCGCTGAGCTGCTCTCCCGGGCGCATCAGTGCCTGCGCCTTGCGCGCCGAAGGCGAGAGCGTGCGCGGGGCGTCGTCGAAGGGGGAGCGGTAGCCGGCCGTGAAGCGGTGGTGGTCGAGGTAGGCGCGGACGGCCGTGATGCAGTTGGCGAAGGTGCGGAAGGTCGCCACCCGCGAGGAGCCGAGCAGGGTGCTGCGGTAGGCGTCCTCGGTGCCGACCGGCGAGCCCCACACCACACACACCAGCTTGTCGGTCTCCTCCGCCGCGTCGACGAGATCCTGCGCGAGCTTGTCGCTCATCGGCGGGAAGGGCCCGGTGATCGGGCAGATCAGAACGCCGACGGACGGGTCGGCGAGGATCGCGTCGATGATCTTGCGGCCCCGCCAGTCGCCGACCGGGTGCCCGCCGTTGTCGATCGGGTTGGCGACGTGGAGGTACTCCGGTATCCACTGGTGCAGCTCGGCCTGCTTCGCGTCCGTCAGGGTGGGCAGCCGCAGCCCCGCGGCGGTCGCCAGGTCCGAGAAGTGGGCGCCGGTGCCCCCGGAGATCGAATAGACGGCGACCCCCTCCGCGGCCGGCGGCTTGGCGCGGGCCAGCAGGGCGGCGGTGTCCTGGAGTTCGTCGAGACCGTCCACCCTGATGACGCCGAACTGCCGCATCGCGGCGTCCACCACCCCGTCCGCGCCGGTGAGTTTGCCGGTGTGCGAGGCGGCCGTGCGGGCGCCGGTCTCGGTGCGGCCGACCTTCACCGCGACGACGGGCACCTTCTGTCGGGCCGCGTGATCGGCGGCGAGCAGGAAGCTGCGGCCGTCCTTGAGCCCTTCCACATACGCGGCGATGGCGCCGACCTCGGGACGGGAGGCGAAGTAGGAGAGGAAGTCGGCGGTTTCCAGATCGGCCTCGTTGCCGGTCGGGGCCCAGTGGGAGAGGCGGATGCCGAGTTCCTGGAGGGTGAAGACGGGACGGCCCTGGTGGCCTGACTGGGTGATCAGGGCGATGGCGGGCCCTTCGAGGTCCTCGCGGAACTTCTCGAAGGCGTTGAGGTTGGTGTTCGGGCCGAGCAGCCGCAGGCCGGAGCGCCGCACGGCATCGGCCAGCCGTTCCTGCGCGGCGGCACCCTCCTCGCCGGTCTCGGCGAAGCCGGAGGCGAAGGCGACCGCGAACTTCACCTTCGCGTCAGCCAGTTGCTCGATGACCGGTACCGGGTCGCCGACCAGCAGCACGGCGAGATCGACCGGCTCGGGGAGGTCGGCGATGGCCGCGTGGCAGGGCAGCCCGAAGACGCTCCGCCGCCCCGGGTTGACCGGGTGCAGCCGGGCGCCGACCCGCTCGGACCAGGCGATCAGCTGCCGGGTGATGCCGGTGTTGGGGCGGCCTTCGGTGTCGGACGCGCCGATGACGGCCACCGAAGCGGGCCGGAAGAAGCGGTCCAGGTCCGGCACCGGGGCGTGCAGCGGGCGCCCGCTGACGTCCACGTCCGCCGTACCGTCGGCGCGCTGCCCGCCGCCGTCGGCCGGATCGGCCACGCCGTGGACGGTGTGAGGTGGTTGCTCCCCGCAGGCCACGACGCGGGCCGGCCGGGAGTGAGTGCTGAGGGTGCCGTGAGTCGATCCAAGCATCGCAGAGGCCCGCTCCTGTGTGACGGCTCTCATTACCTGACGCCCAGTCAGATTACTGAACTGACGTCATGTCAGGAATGGGGCTGCACGGTAAAGCTTCGCGGCGCGCGCGGGGTCGCTCCCTCCGCGCCCCGCCTCTTGCGTACCCCGCCGGGCATCCGCTGAACTGACCTGACGGAAAACTGATGCAGCGTCAAAAAGGCGTTAGTGGTGGGCAGGAAGGGAAGGGCGTGGCCCGGCCGCGCGCAACGGTTCCTGGCGCGGCGAGTGCGGACGGCGGGAGGGCATACGTGAGGCAGACCGGCGAGGCGGAAGCCGCGGGGAAGCGGGGCGGCGAGGCCGAAGGTGCGGGGAAGCGGGGCGCGACGCGGGGCGGCGGGGCGGTGGCGCGGTTCGACCTGCCGGAGGCCGACGCATTCACCCGCACGTACTGGGACGCGGCCGGCGAGGGGCGGCTGCTGCTGCGCCGCTGCCGGGCCGAGGGGTGCGGGGCGGCGCACCACTACCCGCGGGAGTTCTGCCCGTACTGCTGGAGCGAGGACGTCGAGTGGCAGCCGGCCTGCGGTCGCGCCACCCTCTACACCTGGTCCGTCGTCCACCGGAACGACCTGCCGCCGTTCGGCGGCCGGACCCCGTACGTCGCGGCGGTGGTCGACCTTGCCGAGGGCCCCAGGATGATGACCGAGGTCGTCGACTGCGCGGCGGACGACCTGCGGATCGGCATGCCGCTGACGGTCCGCTTCCGCACGGAGGGCGGGGACGGTGACCCCGGCGCGGAAGCCGGGGGCGGCGGCTGGGCCGTCCCGGTGTTCCGGCCGGCGGAGGGGGCGTAGGGCAGAGGGGTGCAGGGGGAGGGGGCCGTTGTCCCGCCCTGGTCCGTGGATATCCGGTGGCGGGCGTCCGGATCACCACGGATGCTGTGGCGATGCTGATCCGAGAAGCGACCGCGGCCGACTGGCCCGCCATCTGGGAGTTCTTCCGTGCGATCGTCGCGGCCGGCGAGACCTACACCTATCCGCGCGACCTCGACGAGGACGGTGGGCGCGAGATCTGGATGCTCCGCCCGCCGGGCCGTACGTTCGTCGCGGTGGACGAGGACGGGACGGTGCTCGGCTCGGCCAAGATGAACCCCAACCAGCTGGGCGCCGGCTCGCACATCGCGGGCGCCAGTTTCATGGTGGACCCCCGTCGGGCGGGCCGCGGCGTCGGGCGGGCGCTGGGCGAACACGTCCTGGAGCGGGCCCGCGCCGAGGGGTACCGCGCGATGCAGTTCAACGCCGTCGTGGAGGCCAACACCGGAGCCGTGGCCCTCTGGAAGTCCCTGGGCTTCACGATCCTGGCCACCGTCCCTGAGGCGTTCCGGCACCCGGACAAGGGATTCGTGGGGCTGCACATCATGTACCGGGAGCTGTGACACGGCGACGGGGCGGGCGGGAGGCCCGGCGTCCGTCCGCCCCGCCCCGTTCCGCGGTCCCGCCCCGCCCCGTTCCGTGGTCCCGCCCCGTTTCACGGTCCCGGCCGCGCCCCCGTCACGGCCACAGCAGATCCTGCCGCCAACTCCCGCCCTCCCGCAGGTAGTTGAGCCGTACGTGCCGCCGTCGCGCGTCGCCCTGGAAGAACTCGACCTCATCGGGGTGCAGCAGGTACTCCGTCCACCCCGGTGCGGCGGCGCCCGGCTCGCGGTGCGCCCGTTCCCAGGCGGCGTCCGATGCGCGGGCCAGTTCATCCGTCGAGCCGAGCGCCTCGCTCTGCCGTCCGACCAGCGCCGCGGCCAGCGCGCCAGGGGAACGCCGGTGCAGC
This sequence comes from Streptomyces sp. NPDC048644, assembly GCF_043199105.1. Classification (NCBI taxonomy): domain Bacteria; kingdom Bacillati; phylum Actinomycetota; class Actinomycetes; order Kitasatosporales; family Streptomycetaceae; genus Streptomyces; species Streptomyces sp. NPDC048644. The sequence continues at coordinate 306,207 of NZ_JBICVO010000005.1, read as the reverse complement.
GCCGCCTGGCTCTCCTCGGCGCCTGCCTCGCTCACCGTCCCGTGGACGCGCACCTGCCGCCCGACCACCGGCCAGTAGAAGCCGAGGGCGGCCCTGGGGCGGGCGGCCAGTTCGCGGCCCTTGCGGCTGCCGCGGTGCGAGCCGAAGTGCCAGCCGCGCTCGTCGGCGTCGTGCAGCATCACGGTGCGTACGGACGGGTTTCCGGCCGCGTCGGCGGTGGCCAGCGCCATGGTGTGCGGCTCGGGCTGGCCGGCTGCCGCGGCCTCCCGCAGCCACTGCCGGAAGAGCGGCAGCGGCGCGTCCGGCGCCCGGGACACGTCGAAAGCGGGCAGCTCGTGGTCCCAGACCCGCAGCCCCCGCAGCAGCGCGCGGAAGGCGTGGGACTCGGCGGTTTCCTGGTCATCTGCACGGTGATCGGCCATGCCGGGCAGCGTACGGCGGACACCCCGGGCGGCCGGGGCCAGGAGCAACGAGGACACCTCCTGTCCGCATCCCTGGCTACCTTCGGGCACCGGGGCCGCGTTCCGAAGCCGCGCCCCGGTCCCGTGCCGGAGCGAAGGAGCGCGTCATGAGCGTCGTCAGCGGTAACCAGCCCTACGGAACGCCGACTTGGCTCGATCTGGGGGTCGCCGAACCCCGCCGGGCGCGGGACTTCTACCGCGCGCTGTTCGGCTGGGAGTACGAGGAGCGGACGGCCGCGACCGGTCCTTACACGATGTGTCTGCTGCGCGGGCGGCGGGTGGCGGCGCTGCGGCCGGTGGCGGCCACGGATGCCGCGGGCGAGTCCTGGTGGACGGTGTACCTCGCGGCGGACGACTGCGCGGCGGCCGTCCGCCGGGTGACGGGGGCCGGGGGCACCGTGCTCCAGCCGCCGACCGATGTCGCGGGGCTGGGGCGGGCGGCCGTGGTCGAGGATCCGGTGGGGGCGCGGTTCGGCCTCTGGCAGGGACGTACGCACCCCGGCTGCGCCCTCGTCAACGAACCGGACACACTGGTGCGCAACGACCTCTCCGCCCCGTCCCCGGAGCCCGCCCGCCGCTTCTACGCGGCCGTGTTCGGCTTCACGCTGGACGGCAACAAGGACTTGCCGGACGCCGATTTCACCTTTCTGCGGCGGCCCGACGGGCACGAGATCGGCGGCATCTTCGGCGATCCGGGTGGCGCGGCGGCGCGCTGGCGGACCGTGTTCGAGGTCGCGGACACCGACGCGCTGCGGGCCCGCGCGGTGGCCGCGGGCGGTACGGCAGGCGCGTCGCAGGACACCCCGTACGGGCGGATGGCGGAGGTCACCGACCCCTTCGGCACCGCCTTCGGTGTCATCACCCGACGGCCTGCCCGGTAGGACGGCGTGCGCAGCGGCGGCGGGCAGGTGACGCGAGCGGTCCGGCTGCGGGCCGTGCGCCGGACCGGGTGCCGTGCGCCGGGCCGGGTGCCGTCCGACAGCGGCCCGGAAAATCATTGGCCCGCTGTCGGACGGCGGCGCTACTGTCCTCGCATGCATCTCTTCCAGATCTACGGCTGACACCGCAGCGGGCGCAACGTCCCGCCCCCGCCCGCACCCTGGCGCGCAGCGCGCCCGTGGCCGGCTTCGCCGTGCCCGCGCCGCCGCTGCCCGGGGCCGTCGGGCTGCCGTGTCCCCCTGCCGTATTTCTGACCCGAAGGAAGTCCCGTGCCTGAGCGCACCCCGCACCACCCCCGTACGTCTCCCGTCGGCCGCCGTCCCGCCCACATCGCGATGGTCGGTACGCCGATGGTCAGCCACGTGCTGCCCAGCCTGGAGATCATCCGCGAGCTGGTGGCCCGCGGCCACCGCGTGACGTACGCCAACACCGACCACGCGGCCGGGCTGATCGCGCCCACCGGCGCCGAGTTCGTCCGCTACACCTCCACCCTCCCGGTGATCGACAATGCCTGGCCGCAGGACCCGGTGGCGGCTGCCTCGCTCTTCCTCGACGACGCCATCGCGGTGCTCCCGCAGCTGCACCGGGCGTACGACGAGGACCCGGCCGACCTCTACCTCTACGACATCGGCGCCTACGCGGCCCGCGCGCTGGCGGAGGCGCAGGGCCGGGACCTCGTCCAGCTCTCCCCGACCTTCGTGGCCTGGGAGGGAATGCAGGAGGAGGCCGGCGCGATGTTCGCCGGGCTTCCGGGGGCCGATGTCTACCAGCGGCGGTTCGCCGAGTGGCTGGCCGGCTGCGGTGCGGCCACCACGGACGTGGACACGTTCGTCGGCCGGCCCCGGCGGGCCCTGGCGATGATCCCGCGCGCCATGCAGCCGCACGCCGGCCGGGTCGACGCGGACGTCGTGACGTTCGTCGGACCCTGCTTCGGCGACCGCACGGACCAGGGCGGCTGGACGCGTCCGGCCGGCGCGGAGAAGGTCCTGCTGATCTCGCTGGGCTCGGCCTACACCCGGCAGCCCGAGTTCTACCGGCAGTGCCTGGCGGCCTTCGGCGGTCTGCCCGGGTGGCATGTGGTGCTGCAGATCGGCAAGTACACCGACCCGGCGGAGCTGGGCGCGATTCCCGGGAACGTCGAAGTGCGGTCCTGGGTGCCGCAGGTGGCGATCCTGGAGCAGGCCGACGCCTTCGTGACGCACGCGGGGATGGGCAGTTGCAGCGAGGGGCTGGCGAGCGGGGTGCCGATGATCGCGGTCCCGCAGGGCGCCGAGCAGTTCGTGAACGCCGACCGGCTCGTCGAGCTGGGAGTCGCCCGTCGCATCGACACCGCCGACGCCACGGGGGATGCGCTGCGTACGGGCCTGCTGGAGCTGCTGGCCGACCCGGACGTGGCCGCACGCTCGGCCCACCTGCGTGCGGACGCAAGCGCGGAGGGCGGCGCCCGGCGCGCGGCCGACCTCATCGAGGAGCGGCTGGGCTGAGGGCGGGCGACCCGTAAGGGGCCGCGGGGCGACCCGCGGCCCCTGGGACACGGGGGTGGGACGGCCCTTACGGGACGCGGCCCCTTACGGGAAGCGGCCCTAGCCCGTCCCCAACACCACCGTCCCCGATGAGCAGAACCAGCCGCCGGTGCCCGACGCGACGGCGAGTTGCGGCAGCCGGCCGCCGGGTTTGTGCACCTGGCGGCCGGGTCCGGCCTCGCCGCGAAGCTGGCGCACGGCTTCGACCAGCAGGAACAGGCCGCGCATGCCGGGGTGGCAGGCGGCCAGGCCCCCGCCGTCGGTGTTGACGGGCAGCTCGCCGTCCCGCAGCAGCCGCCCCGTCCCGACGAACGCGCCGCCCTCGCCCTTGGCGCAGAAGCCCAGGTCCTCCAGGGTCACCAGCGTCATGTAGGTGAAGGCGTCGTACAGTTCGGCGATGTCGATCTCCGACGGGCGGACCCCGGCGCGCGCGAAGGCGAGGCGTCCGGACTCCGCGGCCGGCGAGACGGTGAAGTCCGGCCACTCCGACATGGTGGTGTGCGAGACGGCGGTGCCGGATCCGAGCACCCACACCGGGGGCTTGGCGAGGTCGGGCACCAGGTCGTCGGCGACGAGCAGGACCGCGCAGCCGCCGTCGGACCGTATGCAGCAGTGCAGTTTGGTGAACGGGTCGGCGATCATCGGCCCGGAGAGCACCTCGTCGACGGTGACCGGGTCGCGGTACATCGCGTCCGGATTGCCGACCGCGTTGGCCCGCGCCTGGACCGCGATCTGCGCCAACTGCTCCAGCGTGGTGCCGTATTGGTGCATGTGACGGCGGGCGGCCATCGCGTATTTGGCGATCAGGGTGTGCCCGTAGGGGACTTCGAACTGGAGGGGGCCGCGGGAGCCGAAGGAGAGGTTGGCGGTGCGGCGCTTGGCCTTGAGGTCGGCGCGGGCGGTGGACCCGTAGACGAGGAGGACGGCGCGGGCGTGCCCGGCGGCGATCGCGTCGGCGGCGTGCGCGGCCATCACCTCCCAGGTGGCGCCGCCGACCGAGGTCGAGTCCACCCAGGTGGGGCGCAGTCCGAGGTAGTCGGCCACCTCGACGGGGGCGAGCGTGCCGAGGCCGGCCGAGGCGAAGCCGTCGATCACCGACCGGTCGAGTCCTGAGTCGGCCAGTGCCCGGCGGGCGGCCTGGGCGTGCAGCGCGTAGGGGGTGGCCTCGTCCACGCGCCCGCAGTCGGACAGGGCGACTCCGGCGACGGCGACCCTGCGCTTCCCGTAGGGGTTCCCTGACGTCATGAATCTGACGGTACATCAGATATCGGGGTCGGGGCAGGGGGTCTGCGGGCGCCTCGGGGAGGTGGCGTGATGAGCGGGCGAACCCTAGGAAAGTCGGGCCCGCGTCCTTACTATGACGGCCCGTCAGTTCCGTGGACGGTTCCCGTCGGACCGGACGGGAGCGGTCCGCGGACGGGAGGAGTCCGCCGATGGATGCCGCGTTCACCGATGAGCAGGAAGCGATCCGCCGCACCCTGCGCGCACTGCTGGCCGCACACTGCGGCCCTGACGAGGTCAAGGCCGCGGCCCGTACCCCGCACGGCTACGACGAGGAGCTGTGGCGGCGGCTCGCCGGGCAGCTCGGACTCCCGGGCCTCGCCCTGCCCGCCGCGTACGGCGGAGCGGACTGCGGACCCACCGAACTCGCCCTGGCCTGCGAGGAAACCGGCCGGGCGCTGCTGCCTTCGCCGCTGGTCGCGACCGCCGTACTGGCCGCGCCGCTGATCCTCGCGCTGGGCAGCGAACGGCAGCGGTCCGCGCTGCTGCCCCGGCTCGCCGCCGGCGAGCTGACCGGGACGCTGGCCGTACCGGGCGGACGGCTGGCCACCGCGCTGGCGCTGACCGGCCCCAACGACGGCGGCTGGGCCGGCGGCGGCCGGGCGGGCGGCATCCAGGCGCGGCGGCGCGACGGGTGGTGGGTGCTGTACGGCGAGGCGGGGCAGGTCCTGGACGGCCACACGGCCGACGTCCTGCTAGTGGCCGCGCACACCGGCGGCTTCGCGCGCAGCCGCACCCGGCTCTTCCTCGTGCGGGGTGACGCGGCGGGCCTTTCACGCACCCGGCAGACCGTGCTGGACGAGACCAGGCCGCAGGCGCGGATCGAACTGCGCGAGGTGCAGGGGGAGTTGCTGGGGGATGAGGCGGAGCGCGGGCCGGAGGACGGGCTCGCGGCCGTGGGCAGGACCGCCGCTGCCGCGCTGGCGGCCGAGGCGGTGGGCGCGGCCGACGCGGCACTCACCCGCACCCTCGCCCACGTCCAGGACCGGGAGCAGTTCGGGCGGCCCATCGGCGCCTTCCAGGCGGTCCAGCACCGGCTCGCCGACCTGTACGTGGCGGTGCAGGCGGCGCGCTCGGCGGCCTACTACGCGGCCTGGGCTGCGGGCGCCGCGCCCGCGGGCGCCGTCGAACCCGGCGCCGGGGCACTGGCGCTGGCGCAGGCGCTGGAGGCGCTGCGGGCGGTGGCGGCCGACGCGGTGCAGCTGCACGGCGGCATCGGCTTCACCTGGGAGCACGAGGCGCATCTCTACTTCAAGCGCGCGGCCTGCGACGAACTGCTGCTGGGGCCCGTGCACCGGCTGCGCGCGCGGGCCGCGGACGAGGCCGGGCTGTTCGTCACCGGAGCCCGCGACGGGACACCGGGTGCGCGCGGCGGCGCCGGGGCGCGAGCGGCGGCCGGCGCGTGAGGGCGCGCGGCGAGCGGCTGGTGCAGTCGGTGTCGTCGACGCGTGCCTTCGCGCGGATCGCCCCGCACGTCGTCCCCGCGCTCGACCGCACGGTCCACCGGCTGACCCGCGGCAAGGTCCTGCTCAGCGCGCGGATGCTGCCCGGGGCGATCCTGACCGCGACCGGCGCGCGCAGCGGCCTGCCCCGGAGTACGCCACTGGCCTGCCTGCCCCAGGAGGACGGCGGCTGGCTGCTGATCGGCAGCAACTTCGGCAGGCCAGGGCACCCGGCGTGGACCGGGAACCTCATCAAGCACCCGGAGGCGGAGGTGAATTGGCGCGGGCGCGACCTTCCGGTACGGGCCCGGCTGCTGGCGGGCGAGGAACGGGAGCGTGCCTGGTCGGCCGCGCTCGCGTGCTGGCCGCCGTACGCCGCGTACCAGTCGCGGGTGGACCGGGAGATCCGGCTCTTCCGGCTGGACCTGCGGTGACGCTGACAGGGGGCGACGCGGGGCAGGGAAGGGCACGGAAGGGCCGGAGAAGCGGTGGCGCGGGCGGCGCGGGCCCGCCGGAGCCCTGAGCCGCGGAACGCGGCCGTCGTCGGGCGGGACGGACGCCTGCGGTACCGGCCTTCCGAGGGCCGGGCGCCCGCGGCCGTCCGGCTGAGGGCGGCAGGCGGCCACCCTGGCAGGACGGTGGGGAACTCCCGCGGCACGGCCGGGGAGTGAGCGCCGCCGTGACTGCACGGCAGTGCGCTCGGCCGGGGGCCGCGCTCCCGGCGGCTGCGCCGGCGCCGGGGAGCGACGCCGCGTGCGGCAGCGGTGCGCGAGGGCCCGTCGGCGGGGGACGAACGGGGCCCGCGGCTACTTCGTCGGCTTCTTGCCGGTGATGCCGAGGTGCACGAGCAGCGCCAGATTCGGCTTCAGTTCGGCCTGCTTGACGCCCCAGCTCTGGAAGCCCTTCTGGTGCCCGGCGACCGCTGCCAGCATGGCGACGAGCGAACCGGCCATGGCTGCCGCGCTCACCTCCTTGTCGACCTTGTTCTTGCCCTGGAGCTCCTGGATGGACTCCGTGAGCGAGTTGGTGACGGCGTTCAGGATCTTCATGCGGATCTTGTAGAACCGCTTGTCGCCCTCTGCCGCGCCCAGGTCGATGACGCGGAGGATCGCGTCGTTCTTGCGCCAGAAAGAGAGGAATCCGTCGACGAGTTCCTCGGCCGCCTGCCAGCCGGATTTGCCCACCCAGGAGCGCCCGGCGACAAGGTCGGTGAGTTGTGCGCCTTCTTTGGCCATCTCCTCGGCGATTTCGAGGACGGCGCCCTCAACGTCGGGGAAGTACTGATAGAACGTAGCGGGTGAAGTACCCGCTTTTCGGGCCACGTCGATGACCTTGACGTCCCGGTACGGGGATGAACTGAGCATGTCGCTGAGGCAGTCGAGAAGCTTCTGCCGCGTGGCCTGCCCGCGGCGGCCGGCAACTCTGCCGTCGACGGTTCGCACTTGTCCTGTCATGCCGTCAGCTTACCGAGGGGTGATCGGAGCGCGATTTGGCTGCCTGCAAATGGGGACGGGGGAGTTCGCGCGCATCGGTCCCGGTTCCTTCTGACGTGGCGGCGGTGCGCAAGGTATCCAAGACGGCGCTTTCCGGGCGTATCCGGGGCGAGCGGGACGGGTGTCGCCGAGGCGGCGCGGGCTTCGCCGCGGTGAATGGCGCGGTATCGGTACGGGAAAAGGCCGATTGGTCCGAACCGGTGAATCACCTTATCAACAGCCTGTGGAAAACTTCGGTGGACAACGCGCCACAAGTGGCCGTCGGCGGCGGCCCGTTGAGTCGTGCGGCAGCCCGCTGATACGTGCCGGATTTCACATTGATCCACCCGTTCGATTTCCTGCCGGGCGCGCTCGCGGATTCGCCACTAGCGTGGCCGCATGACTGCATTCGCGGACGGCGCACCCTGCTGGGTCGACGTACTGCTGCCGGATCTCGACGCGGGAAAGCGTTTCTACGGCGACCTCTTCGGCTGGACCTTCGACGAAGGCGCCGCCGAATTCGGCGGGTACACCCAGGCGTTCCGCGACGGCAGGAAAGCGGCCGGGCTGATGCCCCGCAGCGACGAGACGATGCCCACCGCATGGGGCATTTTCTTCGCGACCTCCGATATCGGGCGCACCGAAACCGCGGTCAGGGAAGCCGGCGGCCGGGTCCTCCACGAGGCGGTGCCGGTCGGCGACCTGGGCTCGATGCTGATCGCCGCCGACCCCGCAGGGGCGGTCTTCGGCGCCTGGCAGGCCGGGGCGCACACGGGATTCGAGATCGCAAGGCAGCCCGGCAGCTACGTCTGGATGGGGCTGAACACCCGTGACCCACAGGCCGCCGACGCCTTCTACGCCCAGGTCTTCGGCTTCGCCGGGGCCCGGGAGGCCCCGATGGCCAGGCCGGGCTTCCTGCCGTGGCGACTGCCGGGCCAGGAACGGGAGATCGGCTGCCGGATCGCGATGGACGCGTCGGTGCCCGCCGACCTGCCGTCGCACTTCACGGTCTGCTTCCTCGTCGACGACATGGCCGAGGCGATCCGCACCGCGACGGGGCACGGCGGCGAGGTGGTGGCGCGGCCCGAGCGGTCCCCCGGCGGCCCGTTCGCGGTGTTCCGCGACAATCAAGGCGCCACCTTCGGTGTCATGGCCCCGAAATAGCCGTGGACACCGCAGAATTGGGGGAACGGCACGGGCGACGGCGGGGAGTGCATGACCAGCAGGCAACGGGGGCGCGTCGGCGCCGCACGGACAACGGGACGGCCGAAGGCGCGGGACGCGGCGCCCGGATCCGCGGGCTCGCGCCGGAATCCCGGGGGCGCGCGGGAGCGGAGACCCGCCCCTCAGGATCCTGAGGGGCACAGACGGGTGGGGCCGAGACGGGTGGGGCTGCCGATACGGAGCGCCGGAGCCGGGCCCGTGCGGTAGCGGTGACGTCTCGGCCCACGCGTTGGCCCACGCGCGGGGCCGCCGGGCGGGCGGTGGGCGCACGGGCCGTGTAAGGGCGCGGCGGGTTCTCGCCCGCGTCCCGCAACCGATCGGTAACCCCCGGGCAATCACCCGCCGATGGACGTATCCGTGCACGTCAGGCGAGGGTTGATAACCCCGGGTAACGGTTTCGCTGCGTACTGCTGAAGGCGGGCCGGGGTGCGGCGGCCGGGCCCCGGGTTCGCCACCGTCGGCTAGGCCAGGAAGAATCAGCTCGCGTACGGCCGTTTCGGCCAGGCGATGAGACGCTGCTCGGGGCAGTGGCTCTCGGCGGCTCGGTGCTTTGGAGAGTCTCTTTTACGCCCCACGGGGAGGTGGCAGGCAAGTGGTGGAGCAGCTGACGCAGCTGACGCAGCACGATCCCCGGCGGATCGGCCCGTTCGAGGTGCTCGGCCGTCTCGGGGCCGGCGGCATGGGACTGGTCTATCTGGCGCGCTCGGCGTCCGGCCGGCGCGTGGCGATCAAGACGGTGCGTACGGAACTCGCCGAGGACCAGCTGTTCCGGGTCCGTTTCACCCGCGAGGTCGAGGCGGCCCGCGCGGTGAGCGGCTTCTACACCGCGGCGGTGGTCGACGCCGACCCGCGTGCCGCGGTGCCCTGGCTCGCGACCGCCTACGTGCCGGCCCCCTCGCTGGAAGAAATAGTCAATGAGTGCGGGCCGCTGCCGGCCCAGGCGGTGCGGTGGCTGGCGGCCGGGATCGCCGAGGCGCTGCAGTCCATCCACGGCGCGGGTCTGGTGCACCGTGACCTGAAACCGTCGAACGTCCTGGTGGTCGAGGACGGCCCCCGGGTGATCGACTTCGGCATCGCGTCCGGGGTGTCCAACACCCGTCTGACGATGACCAATGTGGCCGTCGGCACGCCCGCGTACATGTCGCCCGAGCAGGCCCGTGACTCCCGCAGTGTCACGGGCGCCAGCGACGTCTTCTCGCTCGGCTCGACGCTGGTGTTCGCCGCCACCGGACACGCGCCCTTCCACGGCGCCAACCCCGTCGAGACGGTCTTCATGCTGCTGCGCGAGGGCCCCGACCTCGCCGGGCTACCGGACGAGCTGCGGCCGTTGCTGGAGTCCTGCATGCAGATGGAGGCGGCCCACCGGCCGTCGCCCGCCGACCTCCAGTCGCAGCTCGCACCGCACCTCTTCGGCTCCGGCAGCGACGACAGCGGCACGGCGTCGGCCTGGCTGCCCTGTGGCGCCGTGGCGCTCATCGAGGGGCGGCGCGGCGGCCGTTCGTCCGTCCCCAGGAACAGCCAGCGCGCGGGTGCCGGCCGTGCCGCGGCGCGCCCCGCCGAGCCCCGGGCGGTGCCGCCGCGCCCCGCCAACGCGCCGCAGGCACAGCCAGGCTGGCCGGGACAGGTCGCCGCGGGCCCCGGTGCGCACCGCGGCGCCGACCCGCGCGGCGCCCCGCTGCCGCAGGGCTCGCTCGGACCGGAGGCGTCGGCCCGTGCGACGCCGGTCTCCGTCGCGCCGCCCGTGGGCGCGCAGGCACCTGCCGCCGCGCTCTCCGCGCCGCCCGCCGCGCCGCCCGAGGCGGATGGGGTCGGCGGCCCGGTACGGCTCGGCGGTTCGCCCGCTCCGATAGGGCCTGGTCCGCGGGCCGCCGACGGCCGCGACCCGCAGCCGCGCGGGCAGGCAGGCGCGGCGACGAACTGGGTACGACCACCCGGCGCCGCCGCGCCCGGTGTGCCGGGCCAGGGCGGCGAGGCCCAGGGCGCGGCCCGGCAGGACGCGCCGCCCGCGCCGAGTGAGCCGCCCGGCGCGGAGCCGGGGCGCTGGCGCCCGTGGCGGTTCCGGATGTCGAACGACGTGTGGGGCACCCCCGCCGTCGCCGGTGACCTGCTCTACGTCACCTCGTTCGAGGTGCACGCGCTCGATGTGGCAAGCGGGCGGCGGAAGTTCAAGACCCGCGACGTGGCGTGGGCACTGGCGGTGGCCGACGGCCGTATCCACGCGTCGGACGGGCCGAGCCTGTACGCGCTGGACGCGGACGACGGCACCGAACGCTGGCGGCTGCACACCGAGGGCTGGGTCTACGCCCTGTCGGCCGACCGCGGCACCGTCGTCACCAGCACCCGCGGTGGCACCGTCCAGGCGTGGGAGGCGGGCACCGGCGAACTGCTGTGGGAGACCGGCGGCGTCCAGACGGACTTCGAGACGGCCGACGCCGCCCCGGTGGTGCACGGCGGCACGGTGTACGTCTGGGCCGACGCCAGGCTCAAGGCCCTGGAGGCGCGGACCGGCGCCGAACGCTGGTCGTACCCGGTGGGTGACGCGGCGGCCTGCGGCGGCGTCCCGATGCGGCTGACGGCGGCGCCGGACGGCACCGTCTATGTCGTCGCGGGGGCCAGGGTGCTGGCCATCGACAGCGCGCGCGGCGACGTGCGCTGGCACTTCGAGGCGCCCGCGGTCTTCCTGAGCCCGCCCGCCTTCGCGCCGGGGCCCGCCGTCACCGGAGGCGGCGTCTATCTGGCGGACTACCTCGGCACGGTCTACGCACTGGACGCCGCCGACGGCCGCGACCGCTGGCGGATCGCCACCGAGGCGCGGCAGTCCGCCGAACCGGTGCTGGTCGCGCACGGCGCCGTCCACCTGGGCAGCGGCAAGGCGCTCTACACCCTGGACGCCGTGACCGGCACGCCGCGTTGGCGGTTCCAGGCGGGCGCCGAGGTGATCGGTTCGCCGGTCGTCGCCGAGGGCCGGGTGCACTTCGGCTCCGCCGACCACTGCCTGTACACGCTGGACGCGATGGGCGGTCAGCTGCGCTGGAAGCTGGCCACCGGAGGCGAGATCACCGGTTCTCCGGTGGCGGTGGGCGGCGTGGTGTACGCGTGCAGCAAGGACCGCTGCGTGTACGCGCTGGACGCGGCGCGGGGGACGGGCCTGGCGCGACGGACGTGAGGCGGCCCGGGGGACACCGTCCGCCGGGCTATTCCCGTTCGTCGCGGGGGTGTTGGGGCCCGGATCCGGATCCGTCGTCCGGCGGGGAGGCGGGGCGCTGCACGGTGTCGTCGAGCGCCCGGTCGTCACCGGCGCCGGCGGCGGGGTGTGCCCGCGGGTGCTGCACGGTGTCGTCGCTGTCCACCTGCGGCTGCTGAACCGTCGGGTCGGGTTCCGCTTCGCCGTCCCCGTCGGGGGAGCGGTGTGCGCCGCTGTGCCGGGGCGGCAGGCCCTCGGGGTGCTGCCGCAGGTCCTTGGCCCACTGCACCGGCGGCGTGGGGTGCTGCTGCGCGGCCCGGACGTCCGGCTGTCTCTCCGGGGGCTGCCGGGTGTCCTGGGACGGCGCTGCCGGGCCGGGCCAGGGGGCGGCCGACGCGCCCTGCCCTGCGGGGGTGCCGGGCGGTCCCGGCGTCCACTGCTGGGCCGGTGGCCGCCCCGGATCCCACGGCTCGGGCGGGTAGGGCTCCCGCATCCCCTGCCGGCCGTCGCCGTACCGCCCCTGGTCGTACCGGCCCGCTTCGTACCCGTCGGCGTGCCGTCCGCCGCGGTGCCGTCCGCGGCCGTGGCGTGGTGCGTCGCCGCGGTAGCGCGGCGGTCGGCCGCGCATCACCAGCGCGCCGATCAGCAGCAGCGCGCCGCCGCCCAGCGCGTAGGCCACGCCGGTGCCCAGGCCATTGTGGCCCGCGGTGAGACTGCCGGCCGCCTGTCCCTGGCGGATCATCCACAAGATGGTGAAGCCGCACACCACCACCGCCGCCGCGGCGACCACGGCCCGTGCGCGCAGTGCCACCCCGATCAGGGTCAGCAGGGCGGCGAATGCCATGGGGAGCAGCAGCGAAGCCGGCAGTGGCGCGGAGGCGGTGGTGAGGCCGCCGAAGAGGTCCTCGATGCGGACGTCGCGTCCGTGACGGCCGTCGTACCAGGGACGGAAGGGGCTCCAGACGGCGGCCGTCGCTCCTACGAGGGCTATCAGGGATCCGATGACGTTGCGCACCACGGGCGTCGCCTCGCTTCGGGTGGTCCTGATGTCCTCCGTCACCGACGCTACGCCTGCCCGTCGGCCCCCGCGAGACATGTCCGCGACGGACGGTCAAGCCCTGTGGACGGGTGTCATGGCCGGTGCGCGGAGCCGTCCGCGGCGGTTTCGGTGGCCGCCGCTTGCTAGGCTGCCGTGCACGCGTCAAGCCTGGTGGGCGGGCGCGGTAGGTCGTTTTCACGGGGGTCTGACACGTCATGCAACAACGCACGCGCACGCGCGCACACATCCGCACCCGCACCCGGGCGGCGGTGGCGGCGGGACTCGTGCTGGCCACGGCCGTCACGGTCGGTGGCTGCGGACGGAGCCACGGCAGGGGCGGATTCATCGGAGGCATCGGCGGCGGCCCCGACCACGTGGTGTCCGCGCCGTCCTACTCGCCAGCGGCCGACCCGTACGCCACCTCGACGCCCGACCCCTACGCCACCCCGGCGGACGGCGCGAGCGACGACCCGTACGCGCCGTCCTCGTCGCCGTCGCCGACCCAGGAGTACTTCGACCCGGACGGCCGCTCCGACGTCGACGGCAGCGGCTGCGACTTCTCCGAGTCGCTGCACCAGTTCTCGTACACCGTCTCCGTCACCAACCCGTCCTCGTCCGACAGCTTCTCCTACGACATGGAGGTCAACTGGATGAAGTCGAAGCCGGCGGACGGCCACACGTACGGGCGGCACCAGCGGAGCATCGTGGTGGGGCCGGGCGACACCGAGAGGTACACCGCCCGCTACACCGTCAACCAGTCGTCCTTCGCGCGGTTCTGGTTCACCTGCGAGATCACCAAGGCGGACAAGTCCCGGATGTGAGCGGGGCGGTGACCTAAGGGCTGTCCTCCGGGTCAGGTCGGGGCGTCCCGCTCTCTGGCGGCGAACAGGGCGGCCTGGCGGTCCGGCGGCAGGTTGCCCAGGGCGATCAGCTGCGGGGCCAGGGCCAGCGCCCGTTCCCTGGTCGCCTCGTGGGCCGCCCAGAGGGCCCGCACGGTGCCCTGGACGGCGTCGGTCGGCTGGGCGGCCAGGACGGCGGCGCGGCGGAGCGCCGTCGCGGCGGCGGCGCCGGGCGCGGTCACCTCGCTGACCAGGCCGGTGGCGTGCGCGCGCGCCGCGCTCAGCCGCTCGGCCGTGCCCATCAGGGCCATCCTGGCCGCTTCCCCGTAGGGCATTCGCTGAGCCATGAGGATCGCCTCGTAGGCGCTGACCATCCCGTAGGTGGTGTGCGGGTCGAAGAACGTGGACGTCTCGGAGGCGATGATGAATTCCGCCTCGCCCAGGAGGTAGCAGGCGCCGCCGCAGGCCATGCCGTCGACCGCGGCGATCACCGGCTTCCACAGGTCGTTGGATTTGGGCCCGATCCGCAGCAGCGGGTCGTCGAGGGAGAACGGCGAGGACGGCTGCGGCACGTCCACGGAGCGGTCGATGCCGGTGCAGAAGGCCCGGCCGCCCGCCCCGGTGACCACGGCCGCGCGTACGGAGTCGTCGAAGCGGAACGACCGCCAGACGGCGGCGAGTTCGGCCGCCGACGCGAGGTCGATGGCGTTGAGCCGCTCGGGCCGGTCCAGGGTGATCTGCGCGACCCCGTCCGCGATCTCGGTCCTGATGCTCACGGCCGCTCCAGGAGCCAGCGGGGCACGGTGGTACCTCCCGGCAGGGTGTGGAAGGCGACCTTCACCGGGGCGCCGATCCGCAGCCGCGCGGGGTCGACGGAGTTGAGGGCGGCGTCGGCCGAGGCGACGAGGTTGCCGACGAGCCGGATGCGCGGCGCGTCCGCCAGCTCCACGACGATCGCGTTGTACGGCGCCTGCGCGGCGTAGGCGGGCAGCAGCGGCGGGTGCGGCAGGACGTAGGACCAGATACGGCCCCGGCCGCTCATCGGCCGCCAATGGCTGTCGAACGACTGGCAGTGCGGGCAGCAGGGGCGGGGCGGGAAGCGCAGCTCGTCGCAGGACGTGCAGACCTGGATGCGCAGTTCGCCGCGGGCCGCGTACTCCCAGAACGGCGCGCCGTCCTCGTCGGGGACGGGAACCAGCAGGTCAGCGGCGGTCTCGGGGGGATTGTCAGTGGGGGGTGTCACGATGGGTGCCATGGAATTACCAACAGTGTTCGCGGTGGCTTTTTGGTCCGGTGCGGTGGTTTCCCTGATCGGTGCGGTGGCGGGTTCCCCGCTCGGTGCGGCGGCTTCCCGGCCCGTTGTGCCTGCGGTGTCACGAGCGCTCATCGGGTATCAACTCCTCAGCAGCAGGGCCGATGTGGGGACTCCCTCGCCCGCGGTGACCAGGCAGGTGGTGGCGTCCTTGACCTGCGCCGTGCTGGTGCCGCGCAGCTGTTTGACGCCTTCGGTGATGAGGTTGAAGCCGTGGACGTACGCCTCGGAGAGGCCGCCGCCACCGGTGTTGATCGGCAGCCGGCCGCCGGTCTCCAGGGCGCCGCCCTCGGTGAAGGCCGCGCCCTCGCCGCGTCCGCAGAATCCGTAGCCCTCCAGGGAGAGGGGAATCAGGGGGGTGAACGCGTCATAGATCTGTGCCACATCGACGTCCTGCGGGCCGAGGTCGGCGCCCTTCCACAGGTGGCGGGCGGCGGTCCAGGCGGGCCCGGTGAGCGGGTCGTCGTTCCAGTAGTTGACCATGCCGTGGTGCTGGGCGGGCAGGCCCTGGGCGGCGGAGTGGACGTAGACGGGCTTGCGGCGGCAGTCGCGGGCGCGCTCGGCGGAGACCACCACGCAGGCCAGCGCCCCGTCCGTCTCCAGGCAGTTGTCGAAGAGGCAGAGGGGTTCGCTGATCCAGCGTGCGGTCATGTACATCTCCCGGGTCAGCGGGCGTTCGTACATGACGGCGGCCGGGTTCTGGTTGGCGCGGTTGCGGCAGGCGAGTGCGACGTTGAAGAGGTGATCGCGGGTGGCGCCGTACTCGTGCATGTAGCGGCGGGCGAGCATGCCGATCTCGTCGGCGGGGCGCAGCAGCCCGAAGGGCCGGGTCCACTGTCCCGGGGTGGGCAGCTGGACCGCGGTGTTCTTCCAGGGTCTGGGGCCCGAGCCGCGTTTGCGGGACCGCCAGGCGACGCCGACGCTCGCCTGTCCGGTGGCGATGGCGGCGGCCAGGTGGGCCACGGTCGCGCAGGAACCGCCGCCTCCGTAGCCGACCTTGGAGAAGTGGGTGACGTCGCCGGCGCCGATGGCCTTGGCGACCTCGACCTCGTCGGTCTCCTCCATGGTGTAGGAGGCGAAGGCGTCCACCTCGGATGCGGCGATGCCGGCGTCGTCCAGTGCGGCGACGATCGCGCGGCAGGCCAACTCCTTCTCGGAGGCGGGCAGTTGTTTGGCAAAGGGAGTCTGCCCGATGCCGGCTATCGCCGTAGCGTCCTTGAGAGTTGCCCCCATCGCCACCTCCGTGGTCGGTCGCCAGTGCTGACAGCGGAGGAGGCTACCGTTAATCTGACGGGTAGTCAGCTATCGGGCGGGCGGCACTTTCCCGGGAGGTCGGACGATGCGCGGTGACCTGGAACTGCGGGCGGACCTGAAGTACGGCTCCATCCCCCGCCTGGTGCGCGCGGCCGTGGAACGGCACGGCCCCCGGGAGGCCGTGATCGACGGCAGAATCCGCCTCTCCTACGCGGAGTTGGGCGCCCGGGTGGAGCGCGCGGCAGCCGCCTGCATCGCCTCCGGCGTCGCGGCGGGCGACCGGGTCGCCGTCTGGGCGCCCAACACCGCCGACTGGATCGTCTCCGCACTCGGCGCCGTCACCGCCGGCGCCGTCCTCGTCCCCGTCAACACCCGCTTCAAGGGCGCCGAGGCCGCCTACGTCCTGCGCCGCACCCGCGCCAAGATCCTCTTCATCACCGGCACCTTCCTCGGTACGTCCTACGTCGCCTCGCTGCGCCGCGCGGCCCATGAGGGCGAAGGCCGCGGACCGCTGCCCGGCCTTGAGCACCTCCAGCGGGTGGTGGTGCTCTCCGACGACGCGCCCGCCGACTTCACCACCTGGAAGGAGTTCCTGGCCGAAGGCGCCGATGTGCCCGCGGACGCGGTCCGCGCACGGGCCGATGCGCTGCCCCCGGACGCGCCGTCCGACATCCTCTTCACCTCCGGGACCACCGGTCACCCCAAGGGCGCCGTGATCACCCACGCCCAGACCCTGCGCGCCTACGGCGTGTGGAGCGAACTGGCCGGTCTGCGCGCGAGCGACCGGTACCTCATCATCAACCCCTTCTTCCACACCTTCGGCTACAAGGCGGGCATCATCGCCTGCCTGCTGCGCGGCGCGACGATGGTCCCGCAGTCCGTCTTCAGCGTCCCGGCGGCGCTCGCCCGCATCGCGGCCGAACGGATCTCGGTACTCCCCGGGCCGCCCACCCTCCACCAGCAGCTCCTCGACCACCCCGCCCGCGACCGGCACGACCTGTCGGCGCTGCGGCTGGTGGTCACCGGCGCCGCCGTCGTCCCCCTGGAGCTGGTCGAGCGGCTGCGCGGCGAACTGAAGGTCTCCACCGTGCTGACCGCGTACGGCCTGTCGGAGAGCTCCGGCATCGTCACGATGTGCCGCCGTGGCGATCCGCCCGAGGCCGTCGCCGCCACCTCGGGCCGCGCCCTGCCCGGCACCGAGGTCCGCGTCGTCGGCCCCGATGGCCGCCCGGCGGCGCCCGGCACCCCGGGGGAGGTGCTGGTCCGCGGCTATCACGTCATGTCCGGCTACTTCGAGGATCCGGCGGCCACCGCCCGCGCCGTCACCCCCGACGGCTGGCTGCACACCGGCGACGTCGGCGTGCTCGACGCGGACGGCAACCTCCGCATCACCGACCGCATCAAGGACATGTTCATCGTCGGCGGCTTCAACGCCTACCCCGCCGAGATAGAGCAACTGCTCGGCCGCCACCCGGAGATCGCCGATGTCGCCGTCGTCGGCATACCCGACCCCCGCCTGGGCGAGGTCGGCAAGGCGTACGCCGTCCGCCGCCCCCGCTCGTCCCTCTCCGCCGACGACCTCATCGCCTGGTCGCGCCGCGAGATGGCCAACTACAAGGTCCCCCGGGAGGTCGAGTTCGTCGCCGAACTGCCGCGCAACGCCGCAGGCAAGGTCCTCAAGGGGCGGCTGCGGGAAGGCGGTTCGCGCCCTGGGGCACAGCCGGGCGGTTCGCGCCCCGGAGTGCAGTCGTGAGGCGGCGGGGCCCGGCCGCCGGGCCGGGTGCGCGCCCGCCGCCTACCGCCCCTGCGGCGGTGCCCAGGACGGGCTGCGCCCGCTCAGCGCCACCACCCGGTCCAGCAGCGGCGCATCGTCCGGCACGGAAACGGCGGGCCCGAAGATGCCGCGCTCCGGATCGCCGGCCGACGGCGCGAGCAGCGCGTACGAGACCCCGAGCGCGGCGGTGTCGGGCGCGTACGCCTGCCCCGTGGCGCGGGCCAGATCCCAGCCGTGCAGCACCAGTTCGTTGAGCGCGACCCGCCCGGCAATCGCGGCGGGCAGCGTGACACCGCCCGCCTGGGTCTCGCCCTCCCACGCCTCCGGCCGGTGCCAGGCATCCGCCATCTCGGCCAGATTCCGCTCCAGTTGGGCCCGCCAGCCGGCCTGCACGTCCGGTCTGCTCGCGCCGGGCGGGGTGGCGGTCGAAGGCCCCGGATCCTTGTCCGCCGCGCTCCGGAAGGCGCCGGTCAGGCCGACGAGGTGGCCCAGCAGATGGCGCACGGCGTAGTCCTCGCACGGCGTGGGAGCGTCGAGCTGGTCCTCACGGGTGTCCGCGGCGAGCTGCGCGACCAGACGCGTCTGCGCCGTGAAGTCGATCGTCTCGGTCATGTCCGGGCTTCCTTCCGTCGTCACCGGTGCCCAGGGCGGGTGCGCCGCGGCCGTGTCCGCCCCGCGCATCCGCGGCCGGTGCCACCCGCCCGGCCTCCAGTGAAGACGTCAGGGCCGCCACCGCCCCCGCGCCACACCGCCGTACGCCCGACCGCCGCCCGCTTCGGGCGTGCCCGCACCGCCCTGCCCGGTCCGGACGAGCGGCCCTATCCGGGCGCGTACCGCTCCCGCAGCGCCGTCTTCAGCACCTTGCCCAGCGGGCCGCCGCGGGGGAGTCCGGCCGTGATCTCCAGTTGCTCGGGCAGCTTCTGCGGCATGAGCCCGGCGGCCCGCAGGTGGGCGGTCAGTTCCGCCAGCGTCGGCGGCGGCGCGGCCGGTTCGGCGAGTGTGACCACCGCGCAGACCCGCTCGCCGCGCGCCCGGTCCGGCAGCCCGATCACCGCCGCCTCGGCGACCGCCGGATGCGTCAGCAGAAGATCCTCGATCTCCTGCGCCGAGATGTTCTCGCCCTTGCGGATGATGATGTCCTTGCTGCGCCCGGTCAGCACGAGGTGGCCGTCGGGCCGCAGATGCCCCAGGTCGCCGGTGCGGAAGTAGCCGTCGGCGTCGAACGCGTCGGCGGTCAGCGCCGGATCGGTGTACCGCCGGAAGACCATCGGCCCCTTGACCCGCACCTCGCCGGTCTCCCCGGCAGCCGCCGCGCTCCCGTCCGGCCGGGCGATCCGCACCCGCGCGCCCGCGACCGGCCGCCCCACGGTGTGCGCCAGCTGCTCGTCCCGGTCGTACGGCGTGCCCATCGCGATCATCGGGGACTCCGTCATCCCGTACCCGTGCACGAGCGCGCAGCCCAGCTCCCGCCGGGCCTCGGCGTACAGCTCGGGCGGCAGCGGCGCCCCGCCGCCCGACAGCAGCCGCAGCGCGGGGATCAGCCGCCCGGCCCGCGGCGACTCCTGCCGGTAGCGCCGCGACTCGTCCAGGAACGCCTGGTAGAAGGCGGTGCTGCCGCCTGCCATGGTCACGCCGTGACGCCGGTAGACGGCCGCCGCATCGCCGGGCCTGAACACCTCGATGACGACCGCGGGAAAGCCGCTGACCAGCATCGCGATGAGGTAGTCGGGCCCCGCGATGTGCGCGTAGGGGAACGCGATCGAGCCGACGTCGTCCGCCGACATCCCCAGCGCGGTGGCAAGACCCACCCCGCCGGCGATCAGCGAGGCGTCCGTGTGCTCGACGCCCTTGGGGGATGAGGTGGTGCCCGAGGTGTAGTAGATCCACCGGGTGTCTCCGGTGGCGTGGCCGTCCGGCGCCGGCACCGGCGCCGGCGCCGCGAGGGCGCGCGGGTCACCGGACGGCAGACCGTATCCGCCGCCCCCGGGGCCCTCCTCCTCGACGGTGAGCACCCGCACCCCGTCCCCGGCCAGCTTCCGCGCCATCGCCGTGAAGTCGAAGCCCCGCCACACCCCCGGTACGAGCACGAACTCGGCCGCCGACTCGGCCAGGATGAAGCCGACTTCACGTTCCCGGTGGAGGTGGATGACCGGCGTCTGCACGGCCCCGAGCCGGGCCAGGGCGATCGACGCGATCACCGTCCCGATCCGCGTCGGCAGCTGCCAGACCACCCGCGTTCCGGCCCCGATCCCCAGCTCCCGGAACCCGGCCGCCACCTGGAGGGCCTGGTCACGGGCCTCCCCGAAGGTGACGGTCCGCCCCTCCCCGTCGAAGAACATCGGCGCGTCGGGGGAGGCTCCGGCCCGGTGATCGACCAGTTCCCAGAGCGTCTGTATGCGAGCGGACTCAAACACGGCGCGCCTCCTGGCTGCGAGGGGAGCGGGCGGAACCGGGGCGCCCAGCCTAGAACTGACGATGCGTCAGGTCCAGATGCGGGGCGGCCACCGGCCCGCGGTCGCGGCGCGCTCGGGCCCGGGAGGGCGCTCGCCCGAGGGGTGCTCGCCCGTAGGGGCGGGCCCCTTACGGGCATGCCTCAGTGGCTCACGTCCGCAAGGCAGAGCGTGACCGTCTTGATGCGGCCCTGGTGCTCGGCGTACCGGGTGGTCCCGGCGGGGCACTCGTCGATGCGGGAGCTGTCCGCCCCGATCTTGTACTCGGCCTTCGCGTCGCCGCAGTCGATGACGAAGAGCACCGGGTCCGCGGTCGTTCCCCGGTTCTCCAGGCACTCGCCGACGTGTGCCTGCTTCGCGGTGCGTACCGGTGTGCTGTTGCCGGTCAGCGCCCAGAGGCCGCCGCCCGCGAGGGCGAGCAGCGCCACGGCGATGAGGCTGAACCGCACCGGATTGCCGCGCTTCCCGCCCGGAGGCGGCGGGAAGCCGGGCGCGAACCCGCCCTGCTGCGGCCCGCCCTGCCCGTACGGGGCCTGCGGCGGCTGCCCGTAGGGAATCGGGCCGGACCCCTGCGGCCCGTACGGGGGTGCGCCCTGCGGTCCGTGCGGGGCCTGCGGCGGCGGCCCGTACGGGGGCGGCGGTCCGTAAGGCGCCTGGCCCGGCTGTCCGTAGGGGGTGTGGCCGTCCGGCGGCGGTGGATACGCGGACACGGTGATCTTCCTTTGCGGCAGCGGTGGCGTCGCACGGATGGCGAAATCGCACATCGGAACGAGGCGGACCACCGTATCCCGGCCCGCTGCCGGGGGCGCGCGGCGCTGCCCCCTCGCACGCGGTCGCCCCGGTGACGGCCGTGCCGCGGCGCTCTGAGGGGCCGCAACGGCCGCTCGCACCCGGCCCCGTCCCGGGGTGCGTGAACCACCGGAGTTTGCTGACGGGGAACGGGTGCGAGGCGTGGCGTTCGCGGGTTACGGGGCCACGGGTATGTGGCTGTCCTGGGTGGTGACGTCGCCGGGTGCCACGGGGAAGTGGCTGTCCTGGGCGGTGACACCCGGGCCGGGGCTGGGGAAGTGGCTGTCGGCCAGGGCCGGAGTCGCCGCGGCGCCGGCGGCGGCGACGGCGAGGGCGATGGTGACGAGCGTGCGTCGGGTACGACTCATGTCAACTCCTCCGTGAGGAACGCGCCTTGGAATAGAGCGTTCCCGTGTGTAAACATCTCTTGCCGAACGACGGTAGCCCTTCACCAGGCAGATGTTCGACCGGAACCGGATAACTTCCGTAAAAATCCCGTGAGTTGACGCCGGTTGCGAGAGCTGGGGCGCGGTGTGGTCGCGGGCGTGCCGCAGGGGCCGGTTTCCGCGGTCGGCCTTTGCCGCCGCGGAATCCGGCCCCTGCGATCCCCCGGTCCCGGCAGCACGGCTGCCGGGACGCCCGGAACGACCGGTCCCTCCCCAGAGCTCCGGTCGTTCCGGTTGCCGGTCCCCCCTTACGAGCGCCGGTGTCCAGGACCCGTGTCCCCCCACGGATCCCGACCCTCCGGCCCTCCCCCCTGCGGATCCCCTGCCACCGGCACGGCACGGCGGGATCCGCTGCGAAAGGACTGCGGCGCGCATGGGCGATGCGCGACGGTCCGATGCGCGATCCGGTTACTTCGGGTCGGCGATCGGGCGGTTGCTGTCCTTGGTGTGGATGGCGTCCTCGCCCGCGGCCTTGCGCACGGTGTCGTCAGCAGGAGCCGGCCCGTCGGTGATCGGACGGTTGCTGTCCGCCGGGCGGATCGGACGGTTGCTGTCCATGGGCTGGATGGGGCGGTTGCTGTCCATCGGCTGGATGGGGCGGTTGCTGTCCGCCGGGCGGACCGGGCGGTTGCTGTCCATGGGCTGGATGGGACGGTTGCTGTCCATCGGGCGGATCGGACGGTTGCTGTCCATGGGCTGGATCGGGCGGTTGCTGTCCATCGGCCGGACGATGTCCTTGTCGTCGCCTGGCCGTGCCTGATTCTGAGTGCTCACGGTGGCTCAACTCCTGTGTGTGGGCGCTGATGATGCCACCCGTCCGGCAACTCCCCCGTGGGTTGCCGGACGAGTGGACCAGAGCCTGACACCTTGGCGGTGGGGCCCTGACACCGAGCCGCTTGCCCCCCGAGGCGGCGGTTCGATGTGTAAGAGGTTGTCGCGTGGCGATGAACGATCGATAAACGCCCGCGACGTAGGCCCTGACCTGGAGTTATGCGACGGCCGCCGGAGAGATGAGGTGGTGCATGCCGGTGTCGGCGGGCAGGCCGAGCTGCGCGCGGAGCGACATGACTTCCTGCCAGCAGACCTTGGCGCGGCCCGTGTGCCCGATCTGGCTGAGGGCGTGCCCCAGGGTGGTCAGGGTGTCGGCGCGCCAGCGCCCGCCGCCGATGCCGCGGAGCGCGGTGAGCGCCTGCTCGGCGTAGTTGGCGGCGCTGGTGGGGCGCCCGGCGGCGAGGTCGACCTCGGCCATCCTCAGGTACGTCATCCCCTCCCAGAACCGCTGCCTGCTGTCCTGGAAGATGGCGAGCGCGGCGGCGAGCTGGTCCGTGGCCTCGTCGAGGCGCCCGGCCAGGGTGAGGGCCATGCCCAGGGCGTACATGCCGTTGCCCAGCCTGCGGGAGGCGCCGGCCTCGCGGTAGCAGGCGATGCCCTGCTCGGCGAGGTGGATCGCGCTGTCGATGCGCCCGGTGTCCAGGTGGACGCGGGAGAGGTTGCACAGCGCGCTGGCCTCGGACTGCTTGCTGCGGTTGTCGCGGAAGGCGACCAGCGCCTGGTTGAGGTACGCCTCCGCCTCTTCGTGGTGGTGCCGGATGCCGGCGATGATGCCGCGGTCGTTGGGCCCGTTGGACGAGCTGAACGGGTCGCCGGCCGCGAGCCCGAGCAGGGTCGCCAGCTTCGCGTGCTCGTCGGCGTCGCTGAGCCTGCCGAACTGGGTGCAGATCGGTGACAGCGCCCAGTGCGCCCGCCCGGCCGCGTGCTGGTCGTCGGCCTCCAGTGCGGCGGCGAGCAGGGTGAGGTTGGCCTGTTCGTACTGGCGGTTGTTGGCGCCGGACTCGGCCATGTCCCGGGTGAGCAGCAGCAGATCGACGGCGCGCCGCAGCCCGGCGGGCCCGGTGTTCTGGAGGGCGCACGCGATCAGGCACCGGGTTTCGCCGAACAGCCAGGTCAGCGCCTCCGAGCGGTTGGTGAAGACCAGGCCCGGGTAGTGCGGCGTCTCCATCTGGTCGAGCAGGCTGTCGCCTGGCCGCTCCATCATGTACATCTGCGCGGCGGACGCCAGGTAGAAGTCGAGCAGCCGCGACAGGGCCGCGTCCCTTTCCTCCGGCGGCTGTTCGTCGCGTTCGGCGCAGGAGCGGGCGTAGAGGCGTACGAGGTCGTGGAAGCGGTAGCGGCCCGGGGCCGCGGACTCCAGCAGGGAGGTGTCCACGAGCGATTCGAGGAGGCTCTCGGCGGCGTCGGTGTCCATGTCGAGCAGGGCAGCGGCGGCGGCCAGGGACAGGTCGGGTCCGTCGGCGAGGCCGAGCAGCCGGAAGGCGCGGGCCTGCTGCGGCTCCAGCTGGCCGTAGCCGAGTTCGAAGGTGGCCTTCACGGCGAGGTCGCCGGCCCGGAGTTCGTCGAGGCGGCGGCGTTCGTCGGCGAGCTTGCGGGCGAGGAAGGAGACGGTCCAGGTGCGGCGGGCCGCCAGCCGGGACGCGGCGATGCGGATGGCGAGCGGCAGGAAGCCGCAGGCGCCGACGACGTCCATGGACGCCTCGCGTTCGGCGTTCACGCGCTCCTCGCCCACGATGCGGGTGAAGAGGGTGAAGGCTTCCTCGGGGCTCATCACGTCGAGGTCGATGAGGTGGGCGCCGGCCAGGTCGATCATCCGGGCGCGGCTGGTGATCAGCGCGGCGCAGCCTTCGGTGCCCGGCAGCAGCGGGCGGATCTGGGCGGCGTCGCGGGCGTTGTCGAGCAGGGTGAGCACCCGGCGTCCGGCGAGCGAGGAACGGTAGAGGGCGGCGCGTTCGTCGAGCCCGTCGGGGATGGAGGCTTCGGGCACTCCCAGGGCGCGCAGGAACGCGGCCAGGACGGTGTCGGGCTCCGACGGGCTGTGGCCCGCGCCCTGGAGGTCGACGTACAGCTGGCCGTCGGGGAAGTGCCGGTGCGCGGCGTGCGCGACGTGGACGGCGAGGGTGGTCTTGCCGACGCCGCCGATGCCGGTCAGCGCCGAGACCGCCATGACGTGGCCCTCGGCGGTGGCGAGCTGTTCGCTCAGCTCGGCGACGAAGGAGGCCCTGCCGGTGAAGTCCGAGACGGTGGCGGGGAGTTGCTGGGGGCGCGGAATGACCGGTTCGGCCTGGTTCCGGCTGGACGCGGGTGCGGTCGGCGGGTCGAGGTCCGGGTCGGCCCGCAGGATGCGCTGCTGGAGTTCGGAGAGCGAGGCGCGGGGGTCGACCCCCAGTTCGTCGGCGAGGAGCTTGCGGGTGTCGGCGTAGACGGCGAGGGCCTCGGCCTGCCGGCCGCTGCGGTAGAGGGCCAGCATCAGCAGCTCCCGCAGGCGTTCGCGCAGCGGGTGGGCGGCGGTGAGCGAGGTCAGCTCGGACACCGCTTCGGTGTGGCAGCCGAGTTCAAGCTCCAGTTCGAGACGGCCCTCGGTCAGGGAGCGGCGCCACTCGTCGATGCGGGTGCGCTGGTTGTCAGCGTACGGGCCGCCGAGCCCGGCGAGCGGTTCGCCGTCCCACTGGGCCAGGGCGGCTTCGAGCAGGTCGCGTGCGCGGTAGCGGTCGCCGGCCACCTTGGCCTTCTCGGCTTCGACGGCGTACTGCTCGGCGTGGTCGATGTCCAGGTCGAGCGGGCGGCCGTCGGCCGACCTGATCGCGTAGCCGCCGGACTCGCTGACCAGCATGTCGGCGTCGTCGCCGAGCGCCTTGCGGATGCGGGACGCGTAGGTGCGCAGGGCGGCGAGCGCGGCGTGCGGCGGTGCGTCGCCCCAGAGGGCGTCGACGAGTTCGGCGGCGGTGGCGGTGCGCCCGCCGCGCAGCAGGAGTGCGGAGAGGAGTGCGCGCTGCTGCGGTGATCCCGCCGCCAGCTCCCTCTCACCGCGCCACGCCCGTACGGGACCGAGCACGGTGAAGCGCAGTCGCTCCCGCCTCTGTCCCGGACCGTCGTCCATGGTGACCCCCTGCCCTGTCCCAATCGTGCGCGGTGTGTGCCGTGTTCCGCCGTGCGCAACGGCCAGTCTGCCTTGTCAGGGCCCCCTCCGTCAGTAGGAGGCCGGAGCGTGCACAAAGCCTCCCCGCCCGACCGGTGCCCGCCCAGGGTGGTGAGGCCATGACAAAGGGATACGGTACGCGGGAGCGCGCTCCGTGGTGTGCGCCCGTCCTGATTCGGACGCCTTCGTGCCCGTTCGGACACGCCCCGGCTGCCCCGTCGTCCCGTCCGTGCCTCACCGAGGATGCCGCCCCGGCCCCGGGTCCGTGATCTCCCCCCGGATTCTTCACCGTTCGTTCGCACACCGTCCTTCTCCGCGCCCGCGTTCTGTCCGGGTCATCCTTGTCCGCATTGCTGACGGGTCGTCAGATCGCGGTTACCGTACCTCTCATGGAGACCATGGAGACCTTCCCCAAGATCATCTCGGTGGACGACCACACGGTGGAGCCACCGCGCGTGTGGCAGGACCGGCTCCCGTCGAAGTACCGGGGAGACGGCCCGCGGATCGTCCGTGCGCCGGTGAAGGAAATGACGTTCGTGGGCGGCAAGTTCGCCCCGAAGATGGGTGCGCCGGGCGAGGAGGGACCGCTGGCCGACTGGTGGGTCTACGAGGACCTGCACCGGCCGCTGACCCGCCTCGACACCGCCGTCGGATACTCCCGCGACGACATCAGGCTGGAGGGCATCACCTACGAGCAGATGCGGCCCGGCTCCTTCTCCGTGCCCGACCGGCTCGCCGACATGGACGTCAACCACGTCCAGTCCGCGCTCTGCTTCCCCACCTTCCCGCGCTTCTGCGGCCAGACCTTCACCGAGGCCAAGGACCGTGATCTCGGCCTGCTCGGCGTGCGCGCCTACAACGACTGGATGGTGGAGGAGTGGTGCGGCCCCGAGGCGCAGGGCCGGCTGATCCCGCTCGCCCTCATCCCGCTGTGGGACGCCCAGCTCGCCGCCGACGAGGTGCGGCGCAACGCGGCCCGCGGCGTACGGGCGGTGTGCTTCAGCGAGATACCCCCGCACCTCGGCCTGCCCAGCATCCACACCGACTACTGGGATCCGTTCCTGCGCGCCTGCGACGAGACCGGCACGGTCGTGGCCATGCACATCGGCTCGTCCAGCCGGATGCCGTCCACGTCGGCGGACGCGCCGCCCGCCGTCGGCTCCACGATCACCTTCGCCAACTGCTGCTTCTCGATGACCGACTGGCTGATGAGCGGCAAGTTCGACCGCTTCCCGAACCTGAAGATCATGTACGCCGAGGGTCAGATCGGCTGGATCCCGTACATCCTGGAGCGCGCCGACGTCGTCTGGGAGGAGAACCGCGGCTGGGGCGGCGTCGCCGACAAGGTGCTACGCCCGCCGTCCGAACTCTTCGCCGAGCACGTTTACGGCTGCTTCTTCGACGACGCCTTCGGCCTCAAGAGCCTCGACGCGATCGGCGTCGGCAACGTCCTCTACGAGACCGACTACCCGCACTCGGACTCCACCTGGCCGAAGTCCCGCCAGGTCGGCGAGGAACAGATGGGACACCTGGCCCCTGACGTCGTCGAACGGATCGTACGCGGCAACGCGATCGAGCTGCTGGGGCTCACGGGGGAGGGGCTGTGGCGGGGCCGGAAGCCGTGAGCCGGGCCGGACGGGACGCCACGGAGGGGCACATGGTGCGGATACTGCCCGAAGGACGGCTGTCCTACGGCATGCAGCTGCCGGTGCAGGCGCAGAGTGTGCTGTTCGCCGAGGAGTGGGAGGCGGACGCGGGGCCCGGTGATCTGGTGGAGGTCGCGCGGGCCGCCGACCGGTACGGCTTCGCGTATGTCGCCTGCTGTGAGCATGTCGTGGTGCCGCGGCGGCTGGCGGGGGCGATGGGGACGGTCTGGTACGACCCGGTGGCCACGCTGGCGCATCTGGCCGCGGTCACCGAGCGGGTCGGGCTGCTGAGCCACGTCGCCGTGGTGGGGCTGAAGCATCCGCTGGTCAGTGCGAAGCAGTACGCCACGCTCGACCGGCTCTCGGGCGGCCGGCTGATCCTCGGGGTCGGCGCGGGGCACGTCCAGGAGGAGTTCGCGGCGCTCGGGGTGGACTTCGCGGGCCGCGGCGCGGTGCTGGACGAGACCGTGGACGCGCTGAAGGCGGCGCTGGGGCCAGGGGAGTTCGCCGAGTTCGCGGGGGAGCGGTTCGCGTTCTCGGATCTCGGGCAGGCGCCGCGCCCGGTGCAGGTGCCGCGGCCCCCGGTGTGGGTGGGCGGCTCCTCGCCCGCCGCGGTGCGCCGGGCGGCCGAGCGCGGCGACGGCTGGCTGCCGCAGGGCGACCGGCGCGAGCAGCTGCCGGCGAAGATCGCCCGGCTGCGGGAGCTGCGGGAGGCGGCCGGGATCGCGGAGCCCGCGGAGATCGGCACCATCGCCGAGCCGCTCTACGTCGGCGCACCCTCCTGGGCGGTCGGCAAGCGGACGCTGTCCGGGCCGCCGGAGCGGATCGCCGCCTCGCTGCGGGAGTACCGGGAGCTGGGGGTCGACCAGATCCAGGTGCGGTTCCGCAGCCGCGACCGCGGTGAACTCCTCGACCAGATGGCCGCGTTCGGGGAGCGGGTCGCGGTGCACCTGGACGAGTAGGCGGGGCCCGCCGGTGCGGGCGGCCACCGGTACGGACGGCGGGCGCCGGGCGCGCCCGCATCACGCGACGCTGGGAGAGCGGCATGGGCAAGCTGGACGGGCGGGTCGTCGTCATCACGGGCGCGGCGCGCGGGCAGGGCGAGCAGGAGGCGCGGCTGTTCGCCGCGGAGGGCGCCCGGGTGGTGCTCGGGGACGTGCTGGACGAGCAGGGGGCGGCACTGGCCGATGAGTTGGGTGAGGACGTGGCGCGGTACGTCCGTCTTGACGTGACGCGGGAGGAGGACTGGCGGGCGGCGGTCGGCGCGGCCAAGGACGCCTTCGGGAAGATCGACGGGCTGGTCGCCAACGCCGGGATCCTGCGCTTCAACGCGCTGGTGTCCACGCCGCTTGAGGAGTTCCAGCAGGTCGTCCAGGTCAATCAGACCGGCTGCTTCCTGGGCATCCGCACGGTGGCGCCCGAGATCGCGGCGGCCGGCGGCGGCACCATCGTCAACACCTCCTCGTACACGGGCCTGACGGGCATGGCGGGGGTCGGCGCCTACGCGGCGAGCAAGCACGCCGTCCTGGGGCTGACCAGGGTCGCGGCGATGGAGCTCGCCGCGAAGAAGATCCGGGTGAACGCGGTGTGCCCCGGGGCGGTGGACACGCCGATGACGAATCCGGCCGGGCTCGCCCCGGACACCGATCCGGAGGAATCCCGGCGGGCGGTGGACGGCCTGTACCGGAAGCTGGTGCCGATGGGGCGGATCGGCCGTCCTGACGAGATCGCCAGGCTCGCCCTCTTCCTGTCCTGCGAGGACTCCTCGTACATCACAGGTCAGCCGTTCGTGATCGACGGGGGGTGGCTGGCCGGCGTCGGCCTTTCCTGATGCTCCGTCAGGTATTGACGGCCCCGGGCGCCGGTGGAACAGTCGACCACATTCGAATCTGACGATGCGTCAGAAAACACTGGGACGGTGAACCCCCTTGGAATTCGGGCTCTTTGTGCAGGGATACGTGCCCGCGTCGCGGGCGAGGACGGACCCCGAGGCCGAGCACCACGCGCTGATGGAGGAGACCGAGTACGTCATCCAGGCGGACAGGTCCGGCTTCAAGTACGCCTGGGCCTCCGAGCACCACTTCCTGGAGGAGTACTCGCACATCTCCGCCAACGACGTCTTCCTCGGCTACCTCGCCCACGCCACCGAGCGCATCCACCTCGGCTCCGGCATCTTCAACCCGCTCGCGCCGGTCAACCATCCGGTGAAGGTCGCCGAGAAGGTCGCCATGCTCGACCACCTCTCCGGCGGACGCTTCGAGTTCGGCTCCGGGCGGGGCGCAGGCAGCCACGAGATCCTCGGCTTCATGCCGGGTGTCACCGACATGAACCACACCAAGGAACTCTGGGAAGAGACCATCGCGGAGTTCCCCAAGATGTGGCTCCAGGACGAGTACGTCGGCTTCAAGGGCAAGCACTGGGAGCTGCCGCCCCGCAAGATCCTGCCCAAGCCGTACGGGGCCTCGCACCCGGCCATGTGGTACGCGGCGGGCTCGCCGTCCTCGTACGCGATGGCCGGGCGCAAGGGCCTGGGGGTGCTGGGCTTCAGCGTGCAGAAGGTCGCCGACATGGAGTGGGTCGTCGAGTCGTACAAGACCGCCGTCAAGGAGGCCGAGGCGGTCGGCGACTTCGTCAACGACAACGTGATGGTGACCTCCACCGCCATCTGCGCCGAGACGCACAAGAAGGCCGTCGAGATCGCGGTCGGCGGCGGGCTCAACTACCTCCAGTCGCTGCTGTTCCGCTACCACGACACCTTCCCGCGGCCCGATGGCGTCCCCGAGTGGCCCGAGCTGCTGCCCGATTACACCGAGGAACTGGTCGAGCTGCTGATCGCCGAGGAGCTGATGATCTGCGGCGACCCGGACGAGGTGCTCGGCCAGTGCAGGCGCTGGGAACAGGCGGGCGCCGACCAGCTCTCCTTCGGCCTGCCCATCGGCATCGGATACGAGGACACGCTCACCTCGATCAAGCTGATCGGCGAGCACGTCATCCCGAAGATCGACACCGATCCGGTGCACCGCACGACGCGCTTCCGGCAGGCGGCGGGCGGCAGCTGAGCCCGCAGGCCCGTTCCGGCACGGGCGGCGCCCCGCACGTGGCACGGCGCCGCCCGCCCCGCACGCACCCACCGAGAAAGGGATCCACGCCATGCTCGACCACCTGATCAAGGGCGCGACCGTCGTGGACGGGACGGGTGCGCCCCGCCGCGCAGCCGACGTGGGCATCCGGGACGGGCGCATCGCCGTCGTCGCGGACCGGGGCAAGGTCACCGAACCCGCCCTGACCAGCGAGGACGCCACCGGCCTCGTGCTCGCGCCGGGGTTCGTCGACCCGCACACGCACTACGACGCGCAGCTGTTCTGGGATCCGTACGCCACCCCCTCGCTCAACCACGGCGTGACCACCGTCGCCGGCGGCAACTGCGGCTTCACGCTCGCCCCGCTGCACCCCGACCGGCCCGACGACGCCGACTACACCCGGCGGATGATGAGCAAGGTCGAAGGCATGTCGCTGGTGGCGCTTGAGGAAGGCGCGCCCTGGACCTGGCGCGGCTTCGGCGAATACCTGGACGCCCTGGAGGGCCGGATCGCGGTCAACGCCGGTTTCATGGTGGGGCACTGCGCGCTGCGCCGGCACGTCATGGGGGCCGACGCGGTCGGCGGGCAGCCCACCGAGGCGCAGCTCGCGGCGATGGTCGCGCTGTTCCACGACGCGATGGACGCCGGCGCCTGGGGCCTGTCCACGACGCAGTCGTCCACCCACTCCGACGGCGACGGCGCGCCCGTCGCCTCCCGGCACGCCTCCCCCGCCGAACTCCTGGCGCTCTCCCGCGCGGTGGCCGAACACGAGGGCACCCAGCTTGAGGCCATCGTCTCCGGCTGCCTCGACCGGTTCGACGACGAGGAGATCGACCTGCTGGTGGCGATGACGGCCGCCGCCGGGCGCCCGCTGAACTGGAACGTGCTGACCATCGACGCGGCGGTGCCCGAACGCGTACCGCGCCAGCTGATACCCAGCGCCCGCGCCCGCGATGCGGGCGGCCGGATCGTGGCGCTGACCATGCCCATCCTCACCCCGATGAACATGTCGCTCGGCACCTTCTGCGCGCTCAACCTCATCCCCGGCTGGGGCGACATCCTCGGCCTGCCGGTGCCCGAACGCATCGCCCGGCTGCGTGACGCGGACGTACGGGCCGAGATGCTGCGCCGCGCGGGCAGCGAAGAGGCCGGGATCTTCCGCCGGCTGGCCCGCTTCGACCGTTACGTCATCGGCGACACCTACTCCGCGGCCAACGAAGGGCTCAGCGGCCGGGTGGTGGGCGACATCGCCGCCGAACGCGGCCAGGAGCCTTTCCACTGCCTGGTGGAGATCTGCGCCGAGGACGCGCTGCGCACGGTGCTGTGGCCGATGCCCACCGACAACGACCCGGACAGCTGGGCACTGCGCCGCGAGACCTGGCAGCACGAGGACGTCATGCTGGGCGGCTCGGACGCCGGCGCGCACCTGGACCGCATGTGCGGCGCGCCCTACACCACCCGCTTCCTGGGGGACTGCCTGCGCGGGCGCAAGCTCGTCGGTCTGGAGGACGCGGTCCGGATGCTGACCGACGATCCGGCGCGGCTGTTCGGGCTGCGCGGGCGCGGCAGGATCGCCGACGGATACCACGCCGACCTGGTGCTCTTCGACCCGGAGCGGATCGACGCCGGGCCCGCCACGCTGGTGCACGACCTGCCGGGGGACAGCCCGCGGCTCGACTCCAAGGCGCTGGGCATCGTGAGCGTACGGGTCAACGGCGTGGAGACGATCCGGCACGACGTGGTGACCGGCGCGGTGCCGGGGACGGTGCTGCGCTCGGGGCGGGACACGGAGACGGTGAGCACCAAGTGAGCGGCGCGGGCGGGGAGTTCGCGGAGCGGCTGTTCATCGGCGGCGAGTGGACCGAGCCTGAGCGCGGGCACTACGACGTGCGGGATCCGGCGACCGAAGAGGTCGTGGGGCGGGCGCCGGAGGCGAGCGGTGCGCAGGTGCAGGCGGCGGCCGAGGCGGCCCGCGCGGCCTTCGGCCCGTGGTCGCGCACCGCGCCGGAGACCCGCGCCCGGGTCCTGGACCGCACGGCGGAGATCATCCGGCGCAACTTCGGCCGGTACGCGGAACTGGCGCAGGCGGAGAGCGGCGCGACGACGGCCACCGCGCGCGGCATGCAGGTGGGGGTGTCGGTGGCGCGCTTCCAGCGGTACGCGCGCGGCGCCCTGGAGCCCGTCGAGACCCCGCTGCCGCCGCAGATCAACGAGGCCGGGCCGATGGGGCGGGCGGGGGTGTTCGGGGCGTTCGCGGCCCGCCGTCCGGTCGGCGTGGTCACCTGCATCACCTCGTACAACAACCCGTGGGCCAATCCCGCGGGCAAGGTCGCCCCGGCGCTGGCGATGGGCAACACGGTCGTGGTCAAACCGGCGCCGCAGGACCCGCTGTCGGTGTACCGGATGGCCGAGGCGCTCCAGGAGGCGCTGGCGGACGCCGGGGCGCCGCCCGGGGTGGTGAACGTGGTCTCCGGCGAGCGGGCGGCGGTCGGCGCGGCTGCGGTCGAGTCGCCGGACGTGGACATGGTGAGCTTCACCGGTTCCACGGCCGTCGGGCAGCGGATCGCCGAGGTGTGCGGGCGCGGGATGAAACGCCAGCTGATGGAGCTGGGCGGCAAGGGCGCCGCACTGGTCTTCGACGACCTCGACGAGGCGGGCCTGGACGCGGCGGTGGCCGGCATCGGCACCACCTTCGCCTTCTACAGCGGACAGATCTGCACCGCGCCGACCCGGGTGCTGGCCCAGCGCGGGATCCACGACCGGCTGGTGGAGCGCCTCGCCCGCTACGCCGGGCAGCTCACGGTCGGCGATCCGCGGGCGCGGGGCACCGTCGTCGGCCCGGTGATCTCCGCGGCGCACCGCGAGCGGGTCGAGTCGTACATCGCGCTGGGGCGCAAGGAGGGGGCCACGGTGGTCGCCGGCGGGGAGCGCCCGGACGGCCCGGACACGGCGCGCGGCTTCTACGTCGCGCCGACGCTGTTCGCGGACTGCACCCCCGCGATGCGGGTGGTGCGCGAGGAGATCTTCGGCCCGGTGGTCGTGGTGGTCCCCTTCGACGACGAGGAGGAGGGCATCGCGCTGGCCAACGACAGCGACTACGGCCTGCTGGACTACGTCTGGTCAGGCGATGTGGCGCGGGCCTTCCGGGTGGCCGGGCGGCTGCGGGCGGGCGGGGTCGGCGTGAACACCGTCGGGCGGAACATGGAGGCGCCGTTCGGCGGCTTCAAGCACAGCGGGGTGGGCCGGGACGTGGGCTCGTACGCGCTGCACGCGTACAGCGAACTCCAGTCGGTGGTCTGGCCGGGCTGAGGGCGGGATCCGGCCGGGACCGGGAGAGGGACGGGCCGGGACGGAGGCAGGGACGGGCCGGGACCGAGAGCGGGGACGGGCCGTCAGAAAAACGGACGGGAAATTTTCGGAACGGGCAAATCGGGCAGGGCTGCGGTTCCCGCAATGCGGAAGGGTGGCCGGGGGTCCATGAAGTCGAAGGTGGGTTGAGTTAAGTTCATTGTGTTCATTGAGTGATGCCGCTGATTCGCATTCATAGTGAAGGCATCCGTGTCGGAGTCCGATCCTCCGGATGCGGAAACAGCAGCACTTAACGTCCTGTTCATGGTTCAGGTAGACCCCCGGCCCCAGACCGGAGACACGGTAACGAGCGTCGGCGCCACCGGTGGTGACACCCGCAGCAAGGGCCTGAGCGGCAACTCCGTCGGCCTGCTCGGCAGCGCGGTCATCGGCGTCTCGACGGTCGCGCCGGTCTACTGCCTCACCTCGACCCTCGGCCCGACCGTCGGCGAGGTCGGCCTGCAGATGCCGGCCGTCTTCCTCGCCGGATTCCTGCCGATGCTGCTGGTCGCCTTCGCCTACCGCGAGCTGAACAAGGCGGTCCCGGACTGCGGCACGTCCTTCACCTGGACGGTCAAGGCGTTCGGCCCGCGCATCGGCTGGATGTGCGGCTGGGGCCTGGTGATCGCGACGATCATCGTGCTCTCCAACCTCGCCGGCGTCGCCACCTCCTTCTTCTACCTCCTGCTCGGCGAACTCACCGGCAGCCAGACCGTCGCCGACCTGGACGGCAACAAGGCCGCGCACGTCCTGACCTGCCTGGTCTTCATCGCCGCCGCCACGGCCATCAGCTACCGCGGGATGACCGCCACCAAAGGCGTCCAGTACGCCCTGGTCGGGCTCCAGTTGGCGGTGCTCGCCGTCTTCGTCGTGATGGCCGTCGTCAAGGCACGCTCCGGCACCTTCGCGGGCTCCATCGACTTCTCCTGGACCTGGCTCGACCCGTTCGCCGTGCAGTCCTTCTCCGCCTTCACCGCCGGTCTTTCGCTCTCGATCTTCATGTTCTGGGGCTGGGACGCCTGCCTGACGGTCAACGAGGAGACCGCGGGCAGCGCGAAGACCCCGGGCCGCGCGGCCCTCCTGGCCATGCTGGTGCTCATCGGCTCCTACCTGCTCACCGCCGTCGCCTCTCAGATGTTCTCCGGCGTCGGCGACAAGGGCCCAGGACTCGGCAACCCGGACACCGCCGACAACGTCTTCGCCGCGCTCGCCGACCCGGTCATGGGCACCGTGCTCGGCGTGCTGCTGTTCGTCGCGGTCCTCGCCTCCGCAGCCGCCAGCCTCCAGACCACCTTCATCCCGGTGGCCCGCACCGTCCTGGCGATGAGCGCCTACGAAGCGCTGCCCGCGTCCTTCGCGAAGATCCACCCGCGGTTCCGCTCCCCGGGCCGGGCCACCCTCGCGGCCGGCGCCGCCACCGGCGTCTTCTACGCCGTGATGAGCTTCCTCAGCCAGAACGTCCTGATCGACACGATCTACGCGCTGGGCCTCATGATCTGCTTCTACTACGCGATCACGGCCTTCGCCTGCGCCTGGTTCTTCCGCCGCGACCTGCGCAACTCTGCCCGCGACCTGCTCTTCAAGGGCGTCTTCCCGGTACTCGGCGGCGCCTTGCTGACGGCGGTCTTCGGCAAGACGCTGATCGACATGTGGAACCCCGCCTACGGCTCGGGCAGTTCCGTGCTCGGCGTCGGCTCGGTCTTCGTCATCGGCGTCGGACTGCTGCTCATCGGCCTCGTCATCATGCTGGTGATGCGGCGCCGCAGTCCGGCCTTCTTCCGCGGCGAGGTCCTGACGCGGTCCACTCCCGCCCTGGTGGTGGCCGAGTAGCGGAGCACGGCGGCGGGCGGCCTGGTGAGGGCCTTGGCCGTCCGGTCGTCCGGCAGCCCGGCAGCCCGGTCGTCCGGTCGCCCGCCGGCCCGGTGAACGGGCCTACGGGCCGACGGGCCGGCGGTCAGCCGAGCGTGAGAACCGCCTTGCCGCGCACCTCGCGGTTCACCAGAGCGGTGGCCAGCTCGCCCGCTTCGGACCAGTCAGCGACCCGGTCCACGCTCGCGTCGAGACGGCCGTCCGCGACCAACTGCACGAGGTGGGCGAGGTCATGGCCGATGCCCTCACCGAGCTTGACGCCGCGCAACGTGAGCCGGTTGGGGACCAGTTGGTAGGGGTGGATCGGGGTCGGCTGCCCGGAGGCGGTGCCGACGGACGCCACGACGCCCTCCGGGGCGAGGTGCCCCAGCAGCTCCGAGAGCAGCGGCCCGCCGACGTTGTCCAGCACCGCGTCCACCGGCCCCTCGATCTCCGCGGCGCCGGTCAGGACGTGGTCGGCACCCAGCGCCGCCAGGCCCTCGCCGCGGGCCGCGCTGCCGACCAGCGCGTAGACCTCGGCGCCCGCGAGACGGGCCAGCTGTACGGCGAACCTGCCGACGCCGCCGGACGCACCGGTGACGACCACCCGCAGACCGGGCCGCACCCCCACCGCCCGCAGCGCCTGGAGCGCCGTCACGCCGGCCACCGGAAGGGCTGCGGCCGTGGTGAAGCCGACGGCGTCGGGGAGCACGGCGAGTTCGTCGACGTGGACGGCGCGCAGCTCGGCCCAGCCGCCGCTGCGCCCGCGGGTGACGACCCGGTCGCCGGGCTGCGGGCCGCGCCCGCCGGACGCCGACCGCTCGACCACACCTGCGGCGTCCCAGCCGGGCACCACGCCCTCGGCGGCGCCGGTGTTCGTGGGGAGTTCGCCGTAGTTGATCGAGATCGCGGTGGTGCGCACCAGGACCTCGTCGGGGCCAGGCACCGGGTCGGCGACGGTACCCAGGGCGAGCCGTCCGGGTGCGGCGTGGTCGACAACAAGAGCGCGCATCGGCAATCTCCTCGGTAGGGCGGACGTGATGAGGCGTAACCGGCGGCCACCTGCGGATATTCCGGCGCGGGCCCGCGATGGGCGGGGCGGTGCGACGACGGTCGTCAACCCCGGCCCAGGAACACCGGGTTGGTCAGCGCCGCCGGTCGGCCCGGCAGGCCGTCAGTGGTCGCCGGGTGGCGTATCTCGGCCCGTACGTAGGCGGCGCGGTCGGGTGTGGTGGACCAGTCGACCGTGCCGGAACCGGACGGCGGCAGCGGGGCGGTGTGCAGCACTCCCTGGTCGGTGTGGAGGGTGACCGTGCAGCCCTGAGCGCCGGACACGGTGAGGCGGACGGCGACGGGCGTCGTACCGGGGAGGGCCAGCCGCTCGCCGATCCCGGCGTGTTCCCCGCGCGGCCCGCTGACGGAGAACGCCAGGTCGACGG
The DNA here is from genome assembly GCF_043199105.1 of Streptomyces sp. NPDC048644. Classification (NCBI taxonomy): domain Bacteria; kingdom Bacillati; phylum Actinomycetota; class Actinomycetes; order Kitasatosporales; family Streptomycetaceae; genus Streptomyces; species Streptomyces sp. NPDC048644. The sequence goes on along the minus strand of NZ_JBICVO010000005.1, from coordinate 269,447 downwards.
CGGCGGACTCGGCTATCCAGACCCGGCCCGCCCGTATGCCGTCCTGGAGCGCTCGCCGGGACAGGTCGTCGGCCAGCACGACGGTCTGCGGCAGGCCGACCACATCGGGATCGCGGTGCGCGTCGCTGTGCCCCACCGCGGGCAGCCAGCCGGCGCGCTCGCCGCGGGTGTGCGCGGCCAGCATGCCGTCCCACTCCGCGAGGGCGATGTCGTCATCGGGGGTGTGCGGGCCGTTCCACACCTCCACCGCGTCGGCGTCGGCCAGCCCGAACTGCCAGCCGCAGCCGATGCAGGTCGCGTGCGGATGCGCCGGTATGACCAGGCCGCCGGCCCGGCGGATGGCCCGCGCGTAGCGTCCGAAGGTGTGGTCACGCGCGCGGTAGCGCCAGTCGATGAACGCGCCGGGGTCGGTGCCCATGGCCACGACGTGACCGGTGCGGGTGGTGATCTCTTCGCCGGTGAGGACCAGCAGGTCGTCGCCCCACAGACCGGCCCAGGCGCGGTGCGACGACGTGGTGTTGTGCTCCGAGGTGTTGAGGAAGTCGAGACCGGCGGCGCGGGCCAGCGCGGCGATCTCGGCCGGGGTGCGCCCGCCGTCGGAATGCACCGAGTGCAGATGGCTGTCCCCCCGGTACCAGGCACGGCCACGGCCCCGGGCACGCTCGGGCGGATACACCGGCGCGGTGGTGTGCCCCGGAGGGCCGTACCGCAGCGTGACGGTGATCTCGTACGCCAGGCCCTGCGGGGCGATGGTGTACGGGCCGAGGGCGACGTGCCAGCGGCCGGGGCGCACCGGGCCCGGCAGATAGCCGGGGGTGGCGTCGTCGGCGCGCAGGAAGAACTCCGTGCGCGCCCCGCCCGACCAGCCCCGGAACCCGGCGCCGCCCGGAGCCGTACCGCGCTCGTCGAAGATGCCGATGTCACAGGCGTTGCCGACCGTGCCGTCCGGGACCGCGGGTCTGTCGTAGGTGTAGGAGACGGCGATCTCCCGTACGCCGGGCGGCACTTCGACGGGAACGTAGACGTAGTCAGGCACACCCGGAGGCAGCCGCCCGCTGACCTTGCGGGTCCGGCTGTCACCCGCCCCGCGCCCGGCGTCCGCCGCCGCGTCGGCGAAGCTCACAGGACCGAGCGTAAGCGCGCCCGCCGCCCCCGCAACCGCCGGCCATTTCAGTACCTCGCGCCGTTCCATTTCCGCCCCCGCACATCGCCGTGTATCCCCGCGTGAAAACTGTTGTACGCGGGTGTGACACGGAGGGAAAGGGCTGTGGATAACCCGTGGACGGTAGGGCAACATGCGGTCACCCACACCCTTCACGCGGAGGTGCGCGCGGCATGCGGATCGCGACCACGATCTTCCTGACCGACGAGACGATCCGGCCCGTACGGCTCGCCCAGGAGCTGGAACAGCGCGGCTTCGACGGTCTCTATCTCCCCGAACACACCCACATCCCGGTGAGCCGGGACACCCCCGCGCCCATGGGCGAGCCGCTGCCGCGGGAGTACGGCCGCACCCTCGACCCGTTCGTCGCGCTCGGCCAGGCAGCCGCCGTCACCGAACGGCTGCGCCTGGGCACCGGAATCACCCTCGTCGCCCAGCACGACCCGGTCGACCTCGCCAAGCGGATCGCCACCCTCGACTTCCTCTCGGGCGGTCGCTTCACCCTGGGTGTCGGCTTCGGCTGGAACGTCGAGGAAGCCGCCGACCACGGGGTGACCTGGTCGACCCGGCGGGAGCTGACGCGCGACCGGATGGCGCTGATGCGGGCCCTGTGGGCCGACGAACCCACCGCCCACGAGGGCGCGTTCGGCTCCGTACGGGCGTCGTACGCGCATCCCAAGCCGGGCGGCGGTGCGCCCCGCACCCTGGTCGGCGGCGCCGCGGGCCCCAAGCTCTTCTCGCACGTCACCGCCTACGCCGACGGCTGGCTGCCGATCGGCGGGCGCGGCCTGACCGGGACGCTGCCCGCGCTGCGCGCCGCCTGGACGGACGCCGGGCGGCCGGGCGAGCCCGTCGTGGTGCCGTTCGCGGTCCTCCCGACGCCCGGGAAGCTCGCCTACTACCGGGAGTTGGGCATCGACGAGGTGGTGCTGCAACTGCCCCCGGCCGACGAGGCTGAGGTGCTGCGCACGCTGGACGACTACGCGCAGTATCTGTGACACGTCACTCGGCGAGCAGGCGGCGGAACGCGGCGGCGCCCTAAGACCAACGGCGTACGGCGCCTCGCACGAGGTGGGGACCGCAGACCGATCCGCGGCGGCGCCCGCCCGCCGTAACGTCGTTATTGCGGGCCGTCGCAGCGCGCAGGGGCCGGTACGGGCCGGCCGCGCGGGGCCGCGGACCGCAGGCCGCAGAGCGCGGCCGACGACGCAGGTCCAAGGAGCAGACCATGCCGCAACTCGACCACACGATCGTGCACAGCACCGACCGCTTCGCCTCCGCCCGCTTCCTCGCCGGGCTGCTCGACGCCCCCGAACCGCAGGCGTACGGCCCGTTCGCGGCCCTCACCCTCGACAACGGTGTGGTGCTCGACTTCGCCGAGCACGTCGCCGCCGGGCGCGCATTCGTGCCCACGCACTACGCGTTCCTGGTGACGGAGGACGAGTTCGACGGGATATTCGGCCGCATCCAGGAGCAGCAGCTGGCTTATTGGGCCGGGCCCCGGCACGCAGGACCGCAGGAGATCAACCACCTCGACGGTGGCCGTGGCGTGTACATCGACGACCCGGACGGCCACGCCATGGAGTTCATTACGCGTAAGTACTCGGAGGAGTTGCTGACAAGTTTGTAAGCGCGCTCGTCCGACTGTCGGATGCCGCTCGTATGCTCGGGGGATGACTTCCAGCGCGCAGGTACCTGACCAGGGATCCGACCGAGAAGCCGACCCGTCGGCGGGCGACGGAACGAACCGTTCCGAGCGGCCCACCGCGAACGCGATGCGCCGCGCGCTGCGGCGCGCCCGCGACGGTGTGGCGCTGGACGTCGGCGAGGCCGCGGTGCTGCTCCAGGCCCGCGGCGACGACCTCAAGGACCTGTGCGCCTCCGCAGCCCGGGTGCGGGACGCCGGCCTTGAGGCGGCGGGCAGGCCGGGTGTCATCACGTACTCGCGCAAGGTCTTCATCCCGCTGACCCGGCTGTGCCGGGACAAGTGCCACTACTGCACCTTCGTCACCGTCCCCGGCAAGCTGCGCAGGGCAGGCCACGGCATGTACCTCTCGCCCGACGAGGTGCTGGACATCGCCCGCAAGGGTGCCGAAATGGGCTGCAAGGAAGCGCTGTTCACGCTCGGCGACCGCCCCGAGGACCGCTGGCCCGAGGCCCGCGAGTGGCTGGAGGCGCACGGCTACGACGACACGATCTCCTACGTCCGCGCCATGGCCATCCGCGTCCTGGAGGAGACCGGCCTGCTGCCGCACCTCAACCCCGGTGTGCTGACCTGGACGGACCTCCAGCGCCTCAAGCCCGTCGCGCCCTCCATGGGCATGATGCTGGAGACGACGGCGACGGGCCTGTGGAGCGAGCCGGGCGGCCCGCACTACGGCTCGCCCGACAAGGACCCGGCCGTACGGCTGCGCGTCCTGGAGGACGCCGGGCGCTCCAACGTCCCTTTCACCACCGGCATCCTGATCGGCATCGGCGAGACCTACGAGGAGCGGGCCGACTCGGTCTTCGCGCTCCGCAAGACGGCCCGCGCCTACCACGGCATCCAGGAAGTCATCGTGCAGAACTTCCGCGCCAAGCCGGACACGGCGATGCGCGGGATGCCCGACGCCGAACTGGAGGAGCTGGCCGCGGCCATCGCCGTCACCCGCCACATCCTCGGCCCGTCCGCCCGCATCCAGGCGCCGCCGAATCTCGTCGACGCCGAGTACGCGCTGCTGATCGGCGCCGGCATCGACGACTGGGGCGGCGTCTCGCCGCTGACCCCGGACCACGTCAACCCCGAGCGCCCCTGGCCGCACATCGACGAACTGGCGGAGCGGACCGGTGCCGCCGGCTTCACGCTGCGCGAACGGCTCACCATCTACCCCGAGTTCCTCCAACGCGGCGAGCCCTGGCTCGACCCCCGCCTGCTGCCGCACGTCCGCGCCCTCGCCGACCCGGAGACGGGCCTGGCCGTCGAGGACGCCCCCGTGGTGGGCCGCCCCTGGCAGGAGCCCGACGAGGGCTTCTCGATGGCCGGTACGGGCCGTACGGACCTGCACCGCACCATCGACACCGAAGGCCGCACCGGCGACCGCCGCAACGACTTCGACGAGGTCTACGGCGACTGGGAGGCGCTGCGCGAGGCCGCGGCCCCCGGGATGGTCCCGTCCCGCATCGACACCGACGTACGCCAGGCCCTGTCGCAGGCGGCCGACGACCCCACCGAGCTCAGCGACGCCGAGGCGCTGGCGCTGCTGCACGCGGACGGCCCGGCCCTGGACGCCCTGTGCACCATCGCCGACGACCTGCGCCGCGCCACCGTCGGCGACGACGTCACCTACATCGTCACCAGGAACATCAACTTCACCAACGTCTGCTACACCGGCTGCCGTTTCTGCGCCTTCGCCCAGCGCCGCACCGACGCCGACGCCTACACCCTGTCCCTCTCCCAGGTCGCCGACCGCGCCGAACAGGCGTGGGACGTCGGCGCGGTGGAGGTCTGCATGCAGGGCGGCATCCACCCGGACCTGCCCGGCACCGCCTACTTCGACATCGCGCGCGCCGTCAAGGAACGCGTCCCGGGGATGCACGTCCACGCCTTCTCGCCCATGGAGGTCGTCAACGGCGCGACGCGTACGGGGATGTCCATCCGCGAGTGGCTGACCGCGGCCAAGGAAGCCGGTCTCGACTCCATCCCCGGCACCGCCGCCGAGATCCTGGACGACGAGGTCCGCTGGGTCCTCACCAAGGGCAAGCTGCCGACCGCCACATGGGTCGAGGTCATCAAGACCGCCCACGAGCTGGGCATCCGCTCGTCATCGACGATGATGTACGGCCACGTCGACCAGCCCCGCCACTGGCTCGGCCACCTCCGGCTGCTGGCGCAGATCCAGCAGTCCGCGCTGGAGAAGGGCGTCGAGGGATTCACGGAGTTCGTCACCCTCCCCTTCATCCACACCAACGCCCCCGTCTACCTCGCGGGCATCTCCCGCCCCGGTCCCACCACCCGCGACAACCGCGCCGTGACGGCCATGGCCAGGCTGCTGCTCCACCCGCACATCCCCAACATCCAGACCAGCTGGGTCAAGCTGGGCACCGAAGGCGCGGCCGAGATGCTCCGCTCCGGCGCCAACGACCTGGGCGGGACGCTGATGGAGGAGACCATCTCCCGGATGGCGGGCTCCAGTTACGGCTCGTACCGCTCCATCCAGGACCTGATCGCCATCGCCGACCTGGCGGGCCGCCCGGCCAGGCCCCGTACGACCGGCTACGGCCCGGTGCCCGAGGAACGGCAGTCGGCCGCCCTGTCGTCCGACGGCCATCTCCCGGAGCTGCTGCCGGTCCTGGAGTAGCCCTGGAAGCGGCCGGGCGCCTTTAGGGGGCGCCCGGCCCCTGGCCGCCGTCGTGCTCCGCCTCGTGCCGGAGGATGGAGCGCTGCCACTGCGACAGGGCATCGGCGCGGTCGCCGCCGGTGTCCCGGGCCGCGCTGATCAGCGCGTCGGCGGTCATGGCGGCCAGCCGGACCGCTATGTGGCAGAGATCGCGCTGCGGCAGCGGACGGAGGAGTTCCACCGCGCCGTCACTGTCACCGGCGAGCGCGGAGGCGACGACGGCCCTCGTGGTGCGGTCCCACTCGTACTCGGACATGGGGAGAGCATGCCCAGCCCCGCGGCCCCGGCATCGTCGCGTACGGAAGAACGCGAGCGGGGCCGGGCCGGGCGCGGCTCAGCCCAGCCGGCGCACGGGGCTGCCCGCGAGGAACGCCTGGATGTTCTCGACGGCCTGCTGGAAGTACCCCTCGTAGTTGCGCCGGGTGACGTAGCCGAGGTGCGGCAGGGCCAGCACGTTGGGGAGGGTGCGCAGCGGGTCGTCGGCGGGCAGCGGCTCCTGCTCGAAGACGTCGAGGCCCGCGCCGGCGATCCAGTTCTCGCGCAGCGCCCGCAGCAGCGCCGTCCGGTCGACGATCGCCGCCCGGGAGGTGTTGACCAGGTAGGCGGTGCGCCGCATCCGGTGGAGGTCGGCGGCGCCCAGCAGCCCGCGGGTGCGGTCGCCCAGGACCAGGTGGACGGAGACGAAGTCGCTGCTCTCCAGCAGCTCCTCCTTGGTGGCGGTGGCGCGCACGCCCTGTTCCGCGGCCCGTTCGGCGGTGAGGTTCCGGCTCCAGGCGATGACGTCCATGCCGAAGGCCAGGCCGACCCTGGCGACCTGGCTGCCGATCTTGCCGAGCCCCAGCAGGCCGAGCGTGCGGCCGTGCAGATCGGCACCGATGGTGCTCTGCCAGGGGCCGCCGGTCTGGATCGCGGCGCTTTCCGTGACGACGTTCCTGGCGAGCCCCAGCAGCAGCGCCCAGGTCAGCTCGGCAGCCGGCTGGCTGTTGCTGTCCGTGCCGCAGACGGTGACGCCGTGCCGGGCCGCCGCGTCGAGGTCGATGGCGGCGTTGCGCATCCCGGAGGTGATCAGCAGCCGCAGCCGGGGGAGCCGGGCGAGCAGCGAGGCGGGGAACGGGGTGCGCTCGCGCATCGCCACCACGATCTCGCAGTCGCCGATGGCCGCGGCCACCGCGTCCTCGGAGTGGAAGGGCGTGTGCAGCGTACGGACGTCCACGGAGCCGTCCAGGAGCGACCAGTCGGCCAGGGATCCGGCGATGTCCTGGTAGTCGTCGAGAACGGCGCACTGCATGGTCATCGGTGGTTCTCCCCTGGGTGGTCGGGCGGTGCCGGGCGTCTCGTACCGATCGTGATCTGCCCGGTCAAAAGCCATCTGATGTGCGACTCCTCGCATTATGTTCCTGCCCCGGAGACGATCATTCCCGGTCGATTACAGTGCTGCGCCAGAGGGCCCGTACGGCCCAGGACGGGCGACGTGGGGCTTCGGGAGGGACACGCAGTGAACGCAGCGGCAGGCAATACCGCCATCTGGGGCCGCGCCGAGCAGCAGGACTTCCGCAGCCGGGTACGCGGCTGTCTGCTCGGCGGCGCGATCGGCGACGCACTCGGCGCGGGAATCGAATTCGACGCGCTGGACGTGATCCGGGAGGCGCACGGCCAGGAGGGTGTGACGGACTTCGTCCCGGCCTTCGGGCGGCGCGGCGCGGTCACCGACGACACCCAGATGACCCTGTTCACCGTCGACGGCCTGATCCGGGCCCAGGTGCGCCGGGACACCGGCGCCTGGCATCCGCCCACCGATGTGCACCGCGCCTATCTGCGGTGGGCGGCCACCCAGCGCGACTGGGGCCCGGACGAGCGCAAGGAGGAGGACGGCTGGCTGGCCCGCGAGGAGTGGCTGTACGCGCGCCGGGCGCCGGGCCGTGCCTGCCTCAGCGGCCTCGGCGACGACGTCATGGGCACCCTCGACAAGCCCAAGAATCCCGAATCCAAGGGCTGCGGCGCCGTGATGCGCTCCGCGCCGTTCGGCCTGCTGGTGGGCTGGGAGCCGCAGCTGGTCTTCCAGCTCGCCGTCGAGTGCGCGGCGCAGACCCACGGCCACCCCACCGGCTATCTGGCGGCCGGCGCCTTCGCGGTGATCAGCCACGCGCTGGCCCGCGGCGACGACCTCGACAGCGCCGTGCAGAAGGCCCTGGTGCACCTGGGCACCCGCCCCGGCCACGAGGAGACCACCGACGCGCTCAAGCGGGCGCTCGGCGCCGTACGGCAGGGCATGCCGACACCGGCCAGGGTGGAGTCGCTGGGCGAGGGCTGGACGGCCGATGAGGCGCTGTCGATCGGCGTCTACTGCGCGCTGGTGGCCGAGGACATCAGGCACGGCCTGCTGCTGGCCGTCAACCACGGCGGCGACAGCGACTCGACCGGCGCGATCTGCGGCAACATCCTCGGCACGCTGCACGGCGAGACGGCCCTGCCGCCGGTGTGGCTGGTCGAGCTGGAGGGCCGCGACACGATCCTCCAGCTCGCCGACGACTTCGCCCTGGAGATGACCCAGGGGCCCGCCCTGCACGGGCCCGCGGGCTCGGCGCCCGGCTGGCTCGCCCGCTACCCGCGCGCGTAGCCGTAGCCGCGGCCGGGCGCCGCGCCCGCCGCCGTCAGACGGACCGTGGCACCCCGTCCTCGTCCCCCGCGGCCCCCTGCCCGGGGATCGGCAGCGCCGCCCCGCCAGCGCTTTCCCCGTCGTCGTCGGAGTTGATGCGGGCCAGCACCGCGTCCCGTTCCGGTGTGTCCTCGGGCTTGAGCAGGCCGATGAGGAGGTACAGGACCAGCGAGGTGGCGACCGGCGCGACGATCTGGATCTGGAGCTGGAGCCCGCTCATCCCGTAGTTCGTCAGCCAGAAGGCGAAGAGTCCTGCCGCCCAGGAGACCAGCGCGGCCGTCGGCCCCGACCTGCGGCAGGCCCGCAACATCCCGAGCAGGAACGGGATGGAGATCGGCCCGACGAGACCGGCGACCCACTTGATGACGACGGTGATGATGTCCTTGAACGTCGGCGAGTTGACCTGCGTCGCTATGGCCATGGACAGCGCCAGGAACGCGACCGTCGACAGCCGCGCGGCCAGCAGCCCGGCCCGGTGGGACCAACTGCGGGCCCGTACGCCGATCTTGGGCAGGGCGGGTGCGATGTCGCGGGTGAAGACCGCGGAGATGGCGTTGGCGTCGGATGAGCACATGGCCATCGTGTGCGAGAAGAAGCCGACGACCACGAGCCCCAGCAGGCCGTGCGGCAGCAGCCGTTCGGTCAGCAGCGCGTACGCGTCGGACGCGTCCGGCTTCTCGGCCTTGACCAGCAGCGGGGCGACCCACATCGGGAAGAAGAGGACCGCGGGCCAGACGAACCACAGCGCCGCCGAGAGCCGGGCCGAGCGCTTGGCCTGCCGGGCGTCGCGGGTGGCCATGTAGCGCTGGGCCTGGTTCCACATGCCGCCGCTGTACTCGAAGGTCTTGATGAAGAGGTAGGCCAGCAGGAAGGTCAGCGTGTACGGGCCGACGGTGGGCTCGGTGTGGCCGGCCGGCAGCCTGTCCCACACGGTCCACAGCGAGCTGAAGCCGCCCAGTTCGCCCATGACGGTGACCAGCATCGCCACGCCGGCCAGCAACTGGATGACGAACTGGCCCAGTTCGGTGAGCGCGTCCGCCCACAGACCGCCGACGGTGCAGTAGATGCCGGTGATCACGCCCGTGATGAGGATGCCCTGGTTGAGGGACATGCCGGTGAACACGGACAACAGGGTGGCGATGGCCGCCCACTTGGCGCCGACGTCCACGATCTTCAGCAGCACGCCTGACCAGGCGAGCGCCTGCTGCGTGGGCAGGTTGTAGCGGCTCTTGAGGTATTCCAGCGGCGAGGCCACGTGCAGCCGTGACCGCAGCCGGTTGAGCCGCCCGGCGAACAGCTGGGCGCCGATGGCGATGCCGACGGCGATGGGGAAGGACCAGGTGACGTAGGAGGTGATGCCGTACTGGTAGGAGATGCCGGCGTAACCGGTGAACATCACCGCGCTGTAGCCGGACATGTGGTGGGAGATGCCGGACAGCCACCACGGCATCTTGCCGCCGGCGGTGAAGAAGTCGCTGACGTCGTCGACGCGCTTGTGCGACCACACGCCGATCGCGATCATGACGCCGAAGTAGCCGATGAGCACGGCCCAGTCGAGACTGTTCATGCCCCCTCCAGGGGTCCGCCATGTGAACGTGGATCACTTCGCCGTGACGTCCTGTGGGGCGGTATCCCCGTGCGGGAGTGGGGACTTCGGGGATTGAACCGTCCGCCGCGCGGGCCGGTCAAGGGGACGCAGGGTCATGGATATGAACCAGGATCAGCAAAGCGAACGATTTTGCCGTCTCTTGACTCCACGGGCCGTTGTCCCGTCCCGGACGCCGCACCCACGATGTGCGGACACTTCGCCGGGCGCCACGAGCCCGAACACCCAGCAGCCACCCACACCACGCGTACGCCGCACGGGAGCGGGATCCCTGCGCAGGGCGCGCGTGGGGGGCAGGAAAGGGGGAAGGGAGCGGCCGTCGCACGCCGGCGCGCGGCCGACCGCTACCGCATCAGCTCGCCCGCGTTGACCAGCAGCGACTGGCCGGTGATGGCGCGCGCCCGGTCGGATGCCAGGAAGACCGCGGTGTCCGCCACGTCCGCGTCCGTCGCGAGTTCGGGCAGCGCCATCCGCTCGGTGAGCCGCCCCAGCACCTCGGACTCCGGCACCCCGTCGGCCGCCGCGGTGTGCCGGACGTACGCCTCGACCGGAGGCCCCCACATCCAGCCCGGCTGCACCGTGTTGACCCGGATACGGTCAGGACCCAGCTCCCGCGCCAGTGCGTACATGGCCGAGACCAGACCGCCCTTGGACGCGGCGTAGGCGGTCTGCCGCACCTGGGAGGGGGCGGCGAGCGACGACTGGGTGCCGATCATCACGACCGACCCGCCGCCCCGCGCCATGAGGCCCGGCAGGCAGGCGCGGGTCATCCGCAGCGTGCCGAACAGATTGGTGTCCACGACCCGGCACCACGCCTCGAAGTCCGCGTCCCGCAGGCCCCCGAAGTGCGTGTCCAGCGCCGCCACATGGATCACCGCGTCGATACCGCCGAACCGCTCCACGGCGAGCGCCGCCAGCTCCGCGCACCGCGCCTCGTCCCCGATGTCCGTCACCCGCCACGCCGTCCGGGTGCCCGAAGGGTCGATCAGCGCCGCCGACCCGGCGAGCTTCGCCTCCGTGCGGGCCCCCATGACCACCCGCGCGCCGTCCCGCACGCAGGCCGCCGCCACCTGGTGGCCGAGCCCCGCCCCGACACCCGAGACGACGACGGTCTTGTCCCGCAGCAGCATGCGCGCCTCCCGGCCCGGTCCGTAACTGACGATCCGTCAGGGTAGGGCCGTGGCAGTGGAATGGCCAGAGAGACCGGCACGGGATCACTCCCAGGCGGAGCGCTCCGTCGCCTCGTAGCAGTACCTGACCCACTTGCCGGTGCGGTTCGGACTCGTCGACGGCACCGCGCAGAGCCGGACGTGGAAGGTCTTGCCGACCGTCGCCATGTCCGTGAACTTGTCGTGGTTGTAGTCGATGGAGGCGCTGCGCGACGAGCCGCCGGTCACCTGGATGGTCACCATGTCGCCCGGCTCGCCGTTGATGATCCGGCCCCAGACCGCCCCGCAGGACGGGCTGTACCGCAGGTGCAGCCGCACCGGATTGCCGTCCGTCGGCGTCCAGGTGGTGGCGTCGGCCGAGCACTGACCCTTGGGGCTCTTGCCGTCGCAGCCGGCACCGGGGCAGGCGGGCGGCGGGTCGGCGAAGAGCGGGGGGAGCACGATGGGGGCGAGCGCGCCGACGACGGCGGTCACCACGCCCACCACCAGGGTGTGCCGTGCGTGCGTGCGCAGCCAGTGGCCCACGGCCCGTATCCGGGTCCAGGCGCGGTGTCCGAGCGAGGCGCTGCCGCCCTCGGGGGCGCCGGGCCCGCCGGCGTCAGGGGTGGTGTGATCCGTGGCGTTGATCGGTTCGTCGTCCGCCCGGCGCTGCGCCGGGTCGTCCGCGGACGTGCCCATCCGGCCTCCTGGGAGTGCGGCCTCCTGGAGAGGCCCCGGGTGCGCACATTGTCCGGCACACCCGGGCCCCGCCGGAAGGCGCATTCCCCGCCCGGAAGAGGCGCGTGGAAGACCAAGGGGCGCACGACATACCGCAGTTGGCGCTGTCCGGGATGCGGCGGGGCGGGCCGCGCCCCGCCCTCCTCAGCCCGCCTGGCGGGCCCCGCGCAGCGCCGTGCCCAGCCGGTCCAGGCCCTCGCGGATCTCGTCGGGGGAGTGCGTCACGAACGACAGCCGGACGGCCGTGAGGTCCGGCGGGCCCGCGTAGAACGGCGCACCCGGGACGTACGCGACGTCGTGGCGCACCACATCGGGCAGCAGCGCACCCGCGTCGTACCCGCCCGGCAGCGTCGCCCACACGAACATGCCGCCCGCCGGGTGGTTCCAGCGCGAGCCCGCGGGCAGCGCCGCGCCGAGGCCGCCGAGCAGCGCGTCCCGCCGTGCCCGGTACGCGCCGCGCACCCGCGCCAGGTGGCCGTCGAGGTCCGCGGTCGCCAAGTACCGTGCGGCAGCCGCCTGGTCGACGGTCGAGGTGTGCAGATCGGCGGCCTGTTTGGCGATGACGCAGGCGGGCCGCAGGGCGGCGGGCGCGCGCAGCCAGCCGAGGCGCAGGCCGGGCGCCATCACCTTGGAGAACGAGCCGAGCAGCGCGGTGCGGTCCTCGGCGCCGGGGAAGGACGCGACCCACGGCACCGCGTCGCCGTCGAACCGCAGCTCGCTGTACGGGTCGTCCTCCACGATCCACAGGCCCCGACGCGCCGCGACGGAGGCCACCGCGGCCCGGCGCCCGGCGGACAGCGTCCGGCCGGTCGGGTTCTGGAAGGTCGGCACGAGGTACAGCAGCTTGGGGTTCTCGCGCGCGGCGATCTCGTCCAGCGCCGCCGGATCAAGACCCTCGTCGTCGGTGGGCACCGGCACCACCCGGGCGCCCGCGAGCGAGAAGATCTGGAGCGCGGCCAGGTAGCAGGGGTCCTCGACGAGCACCACGTCATCCGGCTCCAGGAGGGCCGTCGCCAGCAGCGAGAGCCCCTGCTGGGAACCGGTGGTCACCAGCAGGTCGCCGGCGTCCGTCGGCAGCCCCCGCGCGGTGGTGCGCGCCGCGATCGTGGCGCGCAGGCCGGGATCGCCGTCGGTCGGCGAGTACTGGAGGGCGCGCTGCGGCTGCTCGGCCAGTACGTGCTGGAAGGCGGCGGCTATCCCCGCGGCGTCGAACAGTTCGGGCGCGGGCAGCCCGCCGGCGAACGAGATGACCTCGGGGCGGGCGGTGAGCGCCAGGATGTCGCGCACGGGCGAACTGCCGGTCCGCGCCGCACGCGCGGCGAGGCCGGGGGCGGGGGTAAAACCCGGGGTCAGGGGACTGTCCGTCATGGCGACTCCCATCGCTCCTACGCGGTTGACCCGCGCCGGCTTCAGATGACGCAGACCCTAAGCGCCGATCCCCGCGTGCGCAGGGGCGCCCGCATGGTGAGCGTCCGCCCCCCACCCCTCCCTTTCTGACGTTACGTCAGCTACACCTGTCGTCATGACCGGAAACGGGAACCTCCGCGACGCCGCACCGGACCCGGACGGGGCCACCCGCAGCGAGACCTACGGCGAACTGGCCGCCGTCGGCCCCTACGGCGTGCACCCCGGCCATGCGCTGATCACCATGGTCGAACCGCATCCGGGCCAGGAGCGCGCCTACAACCGCTGGTACGAGGACGACCACTACATCGCCGGCGCGATGGCGATGCCGTGGCTCTTCGCGGGCCGCCGCTGGGTCGCCACCCGCGACCTGCAACTGCTGCGCTACCCGGCGGACTCGGCCGTCGCCCGCCCCGTCACGGCCGGCTGCTACCTGACCACCTACTGGATCACCGAGGGGCGCTACGACGACCACATGCGCTGGACCGTCGGCATCAACACCCGCCTCAACCGCGACGACCGCGTCCACCAGGCGCGTACGCACGTCTTCACGGCCTTCCAGGACCACGAGGCGACGGTCTACCGGGACGGCGCGGCGGGCCCGCGGGACTTCCACGCGCTGGACCACCCGTATGCCGGTCTTGTCCTGGAGGTGATCGACGCGGACGGCCCCGAGCAGCGGGCCGAGTTGCTGGCGTGGCTGCGGGAGAGCCATCTGCCGCGGCGGCTCGCGGGCTCGGCGGCGGCGATGGTCACCGTCTTCCGGCCGACGCCGCTGCCCGCCGACCGGATGGCGTACGTGCGGCAGGTCGAGGGTGTCGACACCCGGCTGACGCTGCTGTGGTTTCTCCAGGAGGACCCGCGTCAGGTCTGGGGCGACGGCTTCGCCGGTCTGGGCGCGGAGGTCGCCGCGTCCGGGCGGGGCCGGGTCGAGCTGGTGGCGCCCTTCATCCCGACCGTCCCCGGGACCGACCGGTATGTGTCCGAACTGCGTTGAGCGGACAGGGGCGAGCCCCCTCGGCCGGGACGGCGATCCAGTCGAGAGGGCCCGTTTCTGCGGTACTGCGATGCTGCGGTGGTGTCCGGATCAGGCCAGGTCGAACGTGCCGCCGGCAACGTCCGAAACGAAGGTGTTCCAGGCGGAGTTGTCGAAGGTGAGGCGCGGGCCTTCGGGGTCCTTCGAGTCGCGGACCGCCATGGCTTCGGCGGTCGGCACGGCGATTTCGACGCAGGCGCCGTTACCGCCCGAGTACGAGGACTTCGTCCAGGAGAATGCGGAATTGGGCTGCATATCCATGTTCACTCCGACTCACTCTGAGTTGCCGCGGATTCGGTAGTGCTGACGCTACGCGCCAACATCGCTTGCGGCAGGGGGAGTTCACCCGTCCGAACGGTATATGCCGTGATCTCTTTTCGTGCCGGGCGGGCCAGGTGTACCGTGCAGAATTTTCTACCGGAAGTGCTGATTCCGGCCCTGGCCCGCCCACCGCGAACGCGCCGCCCCGTCAGGTCAGTTCGAGGCGTCCGCGTGCCGCTTGGCGGCCACCGCGATGAACTCGCGGCTCTGCTCGGCGCTCAGCGCCTGCGCCCGCAAATGCTCGTACATGATCGTGTACTTGTTGACGTCGTTGGTCTTCTCCAGATACAGGTCGCTCGTGACGCCCTCGATGTAGACCACGCTCGAATCGGCGGCATCGTCGAATTCGAGAATCGAGAACGTGCCGGACATCCCGGCGTGCGCCCCGGTGTCGTAGGGCAGCACCTGCACCGTCACATGCGGCATGTGGCTCACCTCGACCAGATGCTCCAGCTGCTCGCGCATGATCAGGTGGCTGCCCACCACACGCCGCAGCGCGCTCTCGTCCAGCACCACCCACAGCCGCAGCGGCTTCTCCCGGTCGTTGACCCGCTCCTGACGCCGCAGCCGCACCTGGATGCGCTTCTCCAACTGGTCGGCCGCCAGCTCGGGAACCGCGCCGGGGATGACCGCCTCGGCGTAGTTCGGCGTCTGGAGCAGACCGGGAACCAGCAGCGATTCGTAGACCCGCAGCGAGGCCGCCTCGGTCTCCAGACCGATGTAGACGCTGTACGGGATGTCGCCGAACGCGTGCCACCAGCCCTGCTGTCGCGAGTCCTTGGCCATCTGCATCAGCGATTCGACTATGCGGTGGTCGTCCACCTCATAGACGCCGCACAGGTCGCGGACGTCACGCTGGCTGATACTGCGGCGGCCGTTCTCCAGCCGGCTGATCTTCGACTGGGAGACGAGTAGATGCTCGGCCACCTGCTCCGCCGTCATGCCCTTGAGCTCCCGGAGCCTGCGCAGCTCCTGGCCCAACCGGCGTCGTCTGACGGTGGGGTTGACATGGGACGCCACGGGAACGTGCACCTCCGGGTCCGTACTGCTGTGGTGTTCTGTTCAGCAGAGTGCCACCCGAAGCCGACGCCGCGCAGTGAAATGGACACAGAAGGCGAGCACGCATGCGCGCGGGGTGGCGTACCCGCCGCTCTGAACGACGGCCGATACGCCACCCCGCGCTTGCTGCGGCTCCCGAACGGGCCGGTGGGGACGGTGCTGCGATGCCGCGGTGGTGCGCCGTCACGGCCCGGCGCGCAGGCTCAGCGTGCGCCTGCGCGGTTCACCGTGCGCCGGCGTGGTTCACCGTGCGCCGGCGTGGTTCACCGTGCGCCGACCCGGGCCATGCTCCCGTGCCCGTGCCGGGACTGGCCGGGCACACCGGACGGCTCCGCCGCGGCACGGGCCGGCTGCCGCGCCGGGCCGTGGCCCGCGCCCGCTGCCGAACCCGGGGCCGAAGGGCGCCGTGGTGGGGCCGCCACACCGTTCTGCACGTCCATCACGGCGTGCGCGACCAGGCCGCCCATCGGATCGTGACGGATCAGATCCCGGAGCCGGGAGCGCGATGAACGCCCTTCGTTCCCCGGGTAGAGATGCTTGCCGAGTCCGACCGCGTGGGCCAGCGCGGCAAGCGCCGCGGTCCGCGGGTCCGGCGGTACGCCGGTGCGGATCGCATTGTCCAGCCGGGCCCTGATTTCCCGGCTGATGGCCGTCTCCGTCGCTTGGTAGCGCGTCGTCGGCAGCACCCCGCACATCTGCCCCTCCACGGCGTGGACCATGCCGCAGCGTTCGAGATGCGAGAGATACGTCTGGCGCAGCCCCAGGCGGGGCCCGCCGATCCAGTGGACCGCGCGCACCGGGCTGCCGCGTCGGCGCAGCAGTTCGAGCGCGGAGTCCAGAGTCGGATCTCCGGTCGGCCGTGGCATCACCACGGCGATACGATCCCCGTCTGGGGCTATCCGTCCTGCCAGAGCCAGCTCTACTAGCTGGGCCCCGGCCAGGCCGAGGTCGAGCGACTGCGGCTGCGCTGTGGTGCCCGTGGTCGGGTCCAAAGCGAGCAGCAGAAGCTCCTCCGGAATTGTTCTACGGCTCCTGCCCATCCATGCCTCCCCGCGTGGATGAATGACAGGGTGACCCCTCTCACATTCATCTGTCGAGAGTGCGTGGGGGGTTCGAGAGGGAACCGGTAGGTATGTCGTTCTCGTCTAGCACGTCGGCGGCACCTTCCGTGGGGTGCGGCGGCGGGTGGGACGCGTGGCGGCACGGTAGCGCCTTCGCGGACACAGGACACTTGGGAACACTGGGCCAGGCAGCAGTGCGACGTACGAAGGAGACATCGGTGGCGGGCGAGTCCCCCGACAAGTCGGACAAGAAGCAGTCGTCGGGGGAGACGGCGCGGAGCGGAAGCGATCCGCGCCTGACCGTCTTCCGTGGGGAGCCGGACGAACCGGCGAAGAAGCCGGAGAGGCCGGAGAAGCCGGCGGGGGAGTCGGAGAAGTCGGAGAAGTCGGTGGAGGCGCCGGACGGGGCCGGCGGGGCCGACGGGGCCGGTGGTGCCTCTGAGGGCGCTGAGGCGTCCGGTGCGGCGTCCGCCGAGACGTCCGGGATGCCGGGGGCTTCGGAGGCTGCCGAGGCGTCTGAGGCTTCCGGGGACGCTGCGGACGAGGCAGGCGACGAGGGCGACGCCGACCGGCTGCGGGACGTCGTGGCCGCGTGGGTCGCAGGCAAGGACGAATCCGGTGACGAATCCTCCGATGCCGACCGCTCCGAAGCCGGCGCCGAGCGCCCCGACCGCGATACGGAGGCTGCCGCCGCAAAGCCGGGAGCAAAGGCGGCGGACGGTGCGGACGGCGCTGCGGACGGCGAGGCGAGCGGTGACGTGAAGGGTGACGCCGCGACCGCTGCCGACGCGGGGGCCGAGAGCGAGGGCGCGGCCGGGGTGAAGTCCGGGAGCCCGAAGTCCGGGAGCCCGAAGTCAAAGCGTCCGGCGGCCGAGCGTGCCCGGTCCGCGGTGAAGGGTGACGCCGAGCCGGAGTCCGGAGCCGAGGCCGCGGCCGAGGTCGTGGACCGGCCGACGGCGGTGTTCAAGACCCTGGACGCGAAGCCCGGTGAGGGTGAAGCGCCGGTCGACGACGCCACGCGCACATTTGCCGTCGCGAAGCCCAAGGGCAAGGCGCAGGACAAGACGCAGGACACGGACGCGTCGCAGGGCAAGGGCGAGGAGAAGAGCGCCGGTAAGGGGAAGAAGAAGGAGAAGAAGGGGGAGGGGGAGAGCGGCGGCAGCGAGCCGGACAGCGGGAGCGGTTCGGACGAGGTCCCGGCCGAGCCGGTCGACCAGGCCACCGCCGTCTTCAAGATCACCCCGCCGGAGAAGCTCGCGGGCAAGCCTGCGGCCAAGGCGGATGCCAAGGCCGACAACGGCAAGGCGACCGACGGCAAGGCGGACAAGGCTGAGGCGGACAAGGGCGAGGGCAAGGGCAAGGACAAGGGCGCCGACACGGCGTCCGTCGGCAGCAAGCCCGACGCCAAGCCCGACGCCAAGCCCGCCACGTCCGAGAAGGAATCCGGCAAGGGAGCCGCGAAGGCACCCGAGAAGGAGCCCGGCAAGGCAGCCGAGAAGGACGCCGAGCGCACCAGCCAGTTCATCGCGCTGAAGTCGGACGACATCGGCGCCGAGAAGTCGATCGGCAAGACCGCCGACGGCAAGACCGCAGACAAGACCGCCGACAAGGCTGCCGACAAGGCCGCGGGGAAGACTCCCGCCGCCCCGGAGAAGTCGAAGTCCGCCCCGGAGAAGGCCGGTGCGCAGCCGGCCGCCACCGGAGCCACCGCTGCCGCCACCGGCGCGACCGATGCCAGGCAGCCGCAGCCCGGCGCCGCCGGCGTCCCCGAAGCCGAGCGGACCCGCCAGGAGCCGCTGCCCCCGCTCGACCTGCTCGCGCAGCTCACCAACACCCCGCCGCCGCCCGAGACCACGTTCCGTACGGTCGTGCGCCGGTTCAAGATCTGGACGCCGCTGGTCATCCTGCTGGCGGTCATCTTCGTGGTCGTCCAGTCCGTGCGGACGCTGCCGGCCCCGACGCTCGCCGTCGGCTCGTCGACCGCATTCACGTTCAAGGGCGGCAAGTTCGCCATGCCGTGGCCCGACCAGGGGCAGTCGGCGGCCGAGGTCGTGGGCGTGGGCAGCCTGGGGACGTCGGGCCAGGAGAAGCCGGTGCCGACGGCGAGTGTCGCCAAGGTGATGACGGCCTACGTGATCCTGCGCGACCACCCGCTGAAGGACAAGACCGACAAGGGCGAGACGATCACCATCGACGCCCAGGCGGAGGCCGACTCGAAGAAGAAGGACGAGTCGCGGGTGCCGCTCAAGGAGGGGCAGAAGTTCAACGAGAACCAGATGCTCCAGATGCTGATGATCCCCTCGGGCAACAACGCCGCCCGCCAGCTGGCCCGTTGGGACTCCGGCAGCGAGGCCGCGTTCGTGAAGAAGATGAACACGGCCGCCCAGAAGCTCGGCATGTCCAAGACGACGTACACCGACCCCAGCGGCCTGGACAAGTCGACCGTGAGCACCGCCGTCGACCAACTCAAGCTGGCGGGCGAGGTGATGAAGAACGCGGCCTTCCGCGCCGTCGTCGCCACCGAGAACGTCCAGATCGAGGGCCTGCCCGAGCGGCTCTTCAACAACAACAGCCTGCTCACGACGATGTCGCCCGCCGTGCGCGGCATCAAGACCGGTTCGAGCACGCCGGCCGGCGGCGCGTTCATGTGGGCGGCGTACCACACCGTGGGCGGCAAGGATCAGCTGCTGCTCGGCGTGACGATGGACCAGCGCACCAGCAGCTCCGACCCCAACGCCCACCTCGCGCTCGCCCTGGACAACAGCGCGAAGGTGATCAAGGCGACCAAGGAAGCGCTGGTCTCGGACACCGTGGTGAAGAAGGGGCAGGTCGTCGGCTACGTCGATGACGGCCTCGGCAGCGAGACCCCGGTCGTCGCGACCAAGGACCTCACCGCCGTCGGCTGGCCCGGCATGAAGGCGTCCTTCTCCATCGGCGACGGCGGCAAGACCATCCCGCACGCCGCGAAGGCCGGAACGACGGTCGGCGTCCTGACCGTCGGCAGCGGATCCAGCGAACAGAAGGTGCCGGTCGCGCTCCAGCAGGACCTGACCGAGCCGACGTTCGGCGCGAAGCTGACCCGGATCGGGTGAGCGCAGCGGGGCCCGGTCCACACCGACCGGGCCCCGCCCGCTCCACCCGACAGGCCCAACCGGCCCTCCGCGCCCCGCAGTTACGCGGCCCCGCCCGCTCCTCAGTTCCCCAGGCAATGCGTCCGTACGTGCCCGGAGCCCGCCATCGACGTCACGCAAGCCCAGCAGCCCCACGTATCCGACGGCTCGCCCGCACGAGCGGCACCGGCGGTGCGGAGCGCCGTGGTGCTGGTCCCCGCCGCCCTGATGCTCGCCCTCGGCATGTGGGGCATCCGCCGCGACGGCGCCATGTGGCGGGACGAGGTCGTCACCTTCGACATGGCGCACCGCAGCCCGGCCGGCCTCTGGGCCGCGCTGCAACACGTCGATGTCGTCCACGGCCTCTACTACGCCCTGATGCACGTCTGGTTCGCCGCCTTCGACGCGACCCTCGGGCCGGACGGACTCCTCGGCACGGCGTTCGGCGGCGCCGTCGGCGACACGCTCGGCCAGGACGTGATCGGGCTACGGCTGCCCTCCGTCGCCGCCATGACCGCCGCCGCGGCCGGCGTCGCCCTCCTGGGACAGCGACTGGTCGGCCGCCGGGCGGGACTGGCCGCCGGAGTCGTCTTCGCGCTGATCCCGGTCGTGCAGCAGTACGCGCAGGAGGGCCGCTCCTACGCGATGGTCTGCGCACTGGTCGTCTGGGCGACCTACCTGCTGGTGCGGGCGGCCGGCGAGGCGCGGCGCACACCCGGCAGGCCGCACCGGCTGCTGTGGACCGGCTACGCGGCCCTGATGCTGTGCGCCTGCCTGCTGCACGAGTTCGCCTCCCTGGTGCTGCCCGTGCACGGCGTCGCCCTCATCCTCGGCCGGCTGCCCCGCCGCACCCTGCGGACCTGGGCGTACGCCGCCTTCGCGGTACTGGCCGGGCTGGCACCGCTCGCCGTCTTCAGCACCCGGCAGACGGCACAGATCAGTTGGCTGATGTGGCCCGACCCTGTCCAACTGCTCACCTTCGCCGTCCTCGCGGTCGCCGGCATCGGCTGCTCGCGCGTGGCGGTGCGCTCCCGCGGCCCCATCGGACTGCGCGCCATCGGCCTCCCCCTGCTCCTCCTCCCCACCCTCCTCCTCTTCCTCCTCTCCCACGCCGAACCCGCCTACGTCGACCGCTACGTCCTCTACTACGTCGCCGGCTTCGCCCTGCTGGCCGGCGCCGCCCTGGCCCGGCTGCTGCGCCCGCCCGGCGAACAGGGCCAGACCCGCGGCCGGCGGCTGGGCAGAACCCTGGTGGCGGCCCTGGTCCTCGTGGCGCTGCTGCCCGTCGACGTCCATCTGCGCAGCCCGGACAGCCGGGTCGACGACGCCACCGCCGTCGCCCGCGCCGTACAGGAACTGGCCGCGCCCGGCGACGGCTTGCTGTTCACACCGGCCAGGCGCCGCATCTGGGTGGCTGCCCACCCGGACGCCTACCAGGGGCTGCGCGATCTCGCCCTGGACCGCAGCCCGGTGGCCTCCCACACCCTCTACGGCACCGAACGCTCCGGCGACACCGTCAGCGACCGGATGCTCGCCACCCGCCACCTCGTCGTCGTCGGCGACCCGCACGGCCAGCCGACCGACACCAACGACCAGGAAATCGCCAAACGCACCACGCTGCGCAACGCGTTCGTCCTCTGCCACAGCAAGGAGGTACACGGCGCCCGGGTGGCGGTGTATGCGCGGAAGGGGAGCGGTGGGTGTGCGGGGCGGATGAGGTGATGGGGGATGGGTGAGGTGATGGGGGACGGGTGATGCGGGACGGATGAGGGGGTGAGGTGGGGGATGGTGCCGTTGACCCTGGGGAACCGGCTTGTGTGCACGGCCCGGGGGAGCGGGCCGTGAGCTGAAAGGCCGGGAGGGTTTCCCCGCCCGGCCGCACCGTCGAACCCGCCGTCGCCGGCGGCTCACTCCGGCCGACGCACCGCCGTCGCCGTCCGGCCCGTCGCGGGGCGCCGCCGCCGCATCGACAGACCCACCGCCGCGGCGCCCAGCGCGCCCACGCCGCCGAGCAGTCCGGCCGCGGGCAGGTGCCCGGCCTTCTCCGCCAGTCCGGCCAGTCCGTCGTCCGGGAGCATGATCGACGTACGGCTGCCGGTCGGCGCGGTGGAATCGGCCGCGAAGGCGGCACCCGTGGGCAGCAGCAGGAGCGCGAGCGCACCGGTGGCGACGGCGGCGGTACGGATCACGGAGCGGCGCTGGGCCGGCATGGGGGTACTCCTCGTCGTGGGCGGACCGGGTCCGCCGGAAGGCTGTGTGCGGGGCCGCCGCACCGATGACGGCGGCAGCCACGGCCGAACTGACAGGGGCAACGCTACGGAGAGATCTTCACGGCGATCCCTCCATCGTGTAACAGTCACCAAGATCTCTTGGTGCGGTCCCGTCACGGAATGGCCCTCCTGAACCTTCCTCCCGCCGCCATCTTGGGTAGCTTGGTCAAGCTATGTACCGGTATGGGAAAGGTCGTGCGGGCACTCGGGTACGCGGGGCGTACCGGCCTGTGGCCTGCGGTTTTCGAGCGTCCGGGGCGGCGGTCCCGGGGGCGCGTGGGCCGTGGGCGTGTGAGCGGTGGGCGCGGGGCCTTGTGACGCGGGGCTTGTTGGTGCGCGGCTGTGCGGTGCGGAGCTTGTTGGCGCGCGGCCGGCGGGCGCGCGCCGCCGCTCGCGCCCTTCGCCACCCGCGTACGTCCTGCCGACGGTGCGCCGTACGCGCCCGGTACGACGCCATCCGGCACCACACCCCACGGAGGGCGGTGACCGCATGCGGCAACGGGCGACGCTGACCCTCGCGGCGCTGGCTTCGCTCGCCCTCGTGGCGGGGTGCGCGGGGCTGGAGGGGCTGCAGAGCGACGGGCAGGCCAGGGACGTGAAGGCGCCGCTCGCCCTGTGGGCCGGTCACTCGCCCGCACCCCTTGGGCGGGACGAGAATCCGGCAGTCCTCAAGGCGGTGCCGGGCGTCCCGCACGTCCCGAGCGGCAGCATGGCCGACGCCGACCCGCTCACCGTCCTCGACGCCGACCTGACCGACGACGGGCGTCCGCCGCCGAACCCGAAATCCGTCCGCCGGCCCGTGCTGCACGACCTCACCGACGACGGCAAACCCGACCTGATCATGGCCGTGGACGTCGACAGCCGCACCAGCGAACTGCGTGTCTACAGCGTCCGCCACCAGGTCGTGACCCGCGTGCTGGCGCTGCGCGGGGTCCTGGCAGGCGTCGAACTGGCAGCCGGGCACCTCGCCGTGCGCGAACCGACCAAGGACCCGCGCTACGTCAGCGTCACCGACTACCTCTGGGACGACGGCCAGATGACCCTGTGGGACCTCACCCTCGACGAGGCCCGCAAACCCCAGCCGGCCCACAGTGGCGGGGGTGGGGCGGTTACTCCGGCTCCGGCTACTCCGGCTCCGGGCACTCCTGCTCCGGCTGCTCCGGCTCCTGCCCCGGGCCCTCCCTCCCCTCCCTCCCCGCCCCCACCCTCCCCACCGCCACCCCCGCCCCAAGATCCGGAGTCGCCTCGCGGAGCCCCCCGGTGAGGCACCCCAAATGGCGAAAGCGCACGGACCGCACCAGCCGGACGGACCGCACCGGCCGCACGGACCGAATAGGCCGTGCGGACGACGACCGCACGGACCCGACAGCCCGCACGGGCGACGACCCTGCGGACCGAAGAGACGGCCCGGCCCCGGACCGCGCACACCGGAGCCCAGACCCCCTGCACCACCCCGGCCACTCCCATCACACCGGGCCCTCACACCACCCCGGCCCCGGGCACAGCCCCGCCCCCGGGCACAACCCCGACCCCCCGCGCCGCTTCCAGCTCCCGCGCCGCTTCCGGCCCCCGCATCGCCTCGGTGTGCGCCGCGCCGCGGTCTCCCTTCGCTGGAAGATCGCGTTGACCGTGACGGCGGTGTGCTGCGCGGTCGCCGCCGTGCTCGGGGTGCTGGTGCACAACGCCGTGGCCCATCAGACCGTCGGTCAGGTGCGCAAGGAGACCCGTGCGGACCTCGACACCGCGCTGGACCTCTTCGAGTACGGAACGTCCCGCGAAGGCATCAACTCCGTCCTGGACCCGCCCGAACTCCCCGCGCCGCTACGCCGGTTGGCGCGCGACGGCAAACGCGGCAGCATGGTGGGTACGTATCGGGGGCAGCCCGTCATGTGGGCCGCGGCGCCGGCGGGCGACCAGATCATGGCCGTGTGGTCGCCGTACGGCAACACCCGGCGCTCCCTGGAGACGTTCGACACCGCCATCCTCGGCTCGGCGATCCTGGCCGCGACCGCCGTCGCACTCGCCGGGCTGTTCCTCGCCCAGCGCATCAGCCGCCGCCTGACCAGCACGGCCGCCGTCGCCCGCCGGATCACCGCGGGTGATCTGGACGCACGGGTCGGGGACGCGCAGGCCCATGGGACGCGACGCCGCGGCACGGCCGGGCGCGACGAGGTGGCCGCGGTGGCGGCGGCCCTGGACTCCGTGGCGGGCTCGCTGCAGAGCCGCCTCCAGGCCGAGCAGCGGTTCACCGCGGACGTCGCCCACGAGCTGCGTACCCCGCTCACCGGAATCCTCGCCTCCGCGGAGCTGCTTCCTGAGGGCCGCCCCAAGGAGATGATCAACGACCGCCTGCGGGCGCTGCACCGGCTGACCGAAGACCTCCTGGAGATCTCCCGCCTCGACTCCGGCACCGAGCGCGCCGACCTCGACTCGTACGACCTCGGCGCGCTGGTCGAGCGCAGTGTCCGGGCCACCGGCCTCGACACCGAGGTGCGCATCGAGGCCGCCGCGGTCGTCGAAACGGACCGGCGGCGCCTGGACCGTATCCTCACCAACCTCGTCGTCAACGCGCACCGCCACGGCCGGCCCCCGGTCGTGGTCACCGTCGGCGCAGCACCCGACGGCGCTCCCACCGTCGAGGTGCGCGACCACGGTCCTGGCTACTCCGACGACCTGCTGCACCACGGTCCGCAGCGGTTCCGCACCGACGCTCCCGGCCGCGGCAAGGGCCACGGCCTCGGCCTGACCATCGCCGTCGGCCAGGCCGCGGTCCTCGGCATCACTCTCCGCTTCGACAACGCCCCCGACGGCGGCGCCCGCACCCTCCTGCATCTGTCTCACCCTTCCCCCGTACATCCCCGTACCCCCTGACCCGCCACAGCGCGGACGACCACCTGCCGCCCCCGCCCCCCGCACGGCAGGCACCGTCCGCCCCCCCGCACCGGCAGGCGCCGTCCGGCCGCTGCTCACGCCCGAGGTCCCCCGTCACCCCCCGTCATCCCCCTGTGCTCACCAATCGATGTCCTCCGGTTCCGGCGCGTCCCAGTCCTCCGGCGGGGCCTCGTCCGTCGTCGGCGCGGCTGCGGTTGCGGCCGGGCCGCGTGACCCCGTCGCCCCGGGGGCGGCGCCCGTGCCCGTACGCGCTGCGGGTGCGGCAGTGGCGGCGGCACCGCCGCTCGGTGCGGGGGCTTCGGTGGTCTCGCCCGCCGGTTCGTCCCGTCCGGCCAGCACGTCCAGGATCGCCTGGCCGTACTTCGCGAGCTTGTTCTCGCCGACGCCGTTGATCGTGCCCAGCTCGGCGGTGGTCGTCGGCTGAGCGAGGGCGATCTCCCGCAGCGTGGCGTCGTGGAAGATCACGTATGCCGGGACGCCCTGTTCCTTGGCCGTGCGGCCCCGCCAGGACCGCAGCGTCTCGAAGGCCGGCAGCGCGGCCTCCGGCAGATCGACCGGCGCCCGGCGTCCCTTCGAGCCGGACTTCGCCTTCGCGGCGCGCGGCGCCTTCTCCGGCTCCCGCCGCATCGCCACCTCACGCCCGCCGCGCAGCACCTCACCGCTCGCCTCGGTCAGCACCAGCGTGCCGTAGTCGCCCTCGACGGCGAGCAGTCCCTGCGCCAGCAACTGCCGTACGACGCCCCGCCATTCGGTGTCCTTGAGCTCTTCGCCGATCCCGAAGACGCTCAGGCCGTCGTGGTCGAACTGGATGACCTTCGCGGTCTTGCGGCCGAGCAGAATGTCGATGATCTGGCCGGCCCCGAACTTCTGCCCCCGCTCACGCTTGAGCCGCACGATCGTCGACAGCAGCTTCTGCGCGGGGACCGTGCCGTCCCAGGTCTGCGGCGGCGCCAGGCAGGTGTCGCAGTTGCCGCACGGGGTGCTCTCCTGGCCGAAGTACGCCAGCAGCCGCACCCGTCGGCACTGCACCGTCTCGCAGAGCGCGAGCATCGCGTCGAGGTGCGCCGACAGCCGCCGCCTGTGCGCGTCGTCGCCCTCCGAACCGTCGATCATCTTCCGCTGCTGCACCACGTCCTGCAGCCCGTACGCCAGCCACGCCGTCGACGGCTGCCCGTCACGTCCGGCGCGACCGGTCTCCTGGTAGTAGCCCTCCACGGACTTCGGCAGGTCCAGGTGCGCGACGAACCGCACATCAGGCTTGTCGATGCCCATTCCGAACGCGATGGTGGCCACCACGACAAGCCCGTCCTCCCGCAGGAAGCGCGACTGGTGCTCGGCGCGCACCCGGGCGTCGAGACCGGCGTGGTAGGGCACGGCATCGATGCCGTTCTGCACCAGGAACTGGGCGGTCTTCTCCACCGAGGCGCGCGAGAGGCAGTAGACGATGCCGGCGTCCTGGGCGTGCTCGGTCCGCAGCAGTTCCAGCAGCTGCCGCTTCGGCTCGTTCTTCGGAGCGATCCGGTACTGGATGTTGGGCCGGTCGAAGCTCGCCACGAAATGGCGGGCGTCCTCCATCTTCAGCCGCGAGGTGATCTCGGCGTGCGTCGCTCCCGTGGCGGTGGCGGTCAGCGCGATGCGCGGCACATCGGGCCAGCGTTCGTGCAGCATCGACAGGGCCAGGTAGTCGGGCCTGAAGTCGTGGCCCCACTGGGCGACACAGTGCGCCTCGTCGATCGCGAAGAGCGAGATCTTGCCGCGGTCGAGCAGATTCAGCGTCTGCTCGACCCGCAGCCGCTCCGGGGCGAGATACAGCAGATCGAGTTCCCCGGAGAGGAACTCGGCCTCCACCAGCCGCCGCTCCTCGAAGTCCTGCGTCGAATTGAGGAACCCGGCCCGCACCCCGAGCGCCCGCAGCGCGTCGACCTGGTCCTGCATCAACGCGATCAGCGGCGAGATCACCACGCCGACCCCGGGCCGCACCAGCGACGGAATCTGGTAGCACAGCGACTTGCCGCCACCGGTCGGCATCAGGACGACGGCGTCCCCGCCCCCGACGACATGCTCGATGATGTCCTGCTGGCTTCCGCGGAACGCGTCGTACCCGAAGACGCGGCGCAGCACCTGCACCGCCTCGCCGGTCTCCGTCGCGTCCCCTGCCTCCCTGCCCTCGGCCATCGCCACGTTCACGTCCACGTTCACATCCACGTCCGCCTCACCCATGCCTGAAGCGTACGAGCAATTCGACCACCCGCGTCGAGCCTGTGGATAACTCAGCCGTCGCCACCGCCACCGTGCTACCCGCGCCCCGCCCGATAGCTTCCGCCCCTGCCCCCGCCCCGAGACTTTCGTCTCCGCCGGCAACGACCAAAGGCCGCTGCCCCGGCATGCGGGAGCCCTCTACCGTGGCTGGGTGAGACTCCTGAAACGTACCGACGACCCCGCCGAGCCGGCTGCCCGTACGCCGGCGCGGGTGCCGCTCCGGGCGGCGCAGCGGCTGGCCGGCGCCGTCGGGGGCCTCTTCGCCCCCGGGATGTGGCCCCCCGGGCGGATCGCCGGTGAGATGCTGCTCAGCGCGGTGCTGGGGCTGCTGGGCGCGGGCGCCGAGAGTCTGGACGGCGCAAGCCCGGTGCGGATCGCCGCCGTCGCGGTGGCCGCCGCGCTGCTGTCGCTCCTGCGCCGCGCCCTGCCCGCAGGCACGCTGCTGGTGGCGAGCGCCGGGGCGGGCGCCTGGGCCGGTTTCGTCCCGCTCGTCCTTATCGCCTCCTGGTCGGCGGGCCGGCGGGTCGCGCCGCCGGGCCGGGCGGCCGGCACGTTCGCCCTCGCCTACCTCCTCGCCCTTCTCTCCCCGCCACTCCTCTGGAACTTCTCCCTCTCCGACCTCGTCTTCGGCGCGCTGCTGCTGCTGGCCGTGATGGTCGTGCCCGGACTCGTCGGCCGCTACTGGACGCAGAACCGCACCCTCGCGGACATGCTGCACGAGTACCACGCCCAACTGCTGCGCGAGCGCGAGATGGTCGTCTCCCAGGCCAGGCTGCGGGAGCGCCAGCGCATCGCGCAGGACATGCACGACAGCCTCGGCCACCACCTCGCCCTCATCTCGGTGCACACCGGCGCACTGGAGGTCGGCCCCGGGCTGACCGGCCGGCAGCGGGAGACCGTGGGCGTGCTGCGCGAGGCGTCGGTGGCCGCGATGCGGGAGTTGCGCGAGGTCGTGGGGCTGCTGCGGGACGGCACGGAGATGCCCGAAGCGGCGGCGGACACCCGGGCCGCACCGGGGGGAGTCGACGCCATCGAGGGCCTGGCGGTGACGTCGCGGAGCACCGGGACGGCCGTGGAACTGCGGCGCACCGGCGCACCGTGGCCGCTCACTCAGGCCGCAGGGCACGCGGCGTACCGCATCGCCCAGGAGGGCCTGACCAACGCCCACAAGCACGCGCCGGGCGCACCGATCACCCTCACCCTGCGCTACGACACGGACGCGCTGGCCGTGGAGGTCGTCAACGGCCCGGTGCCCGCGCCCGTGCACCCCGACAGGGGCGTGGTGAGCGGCGGCCAGGGCCTGGCCGGACTCGCCGAGCGGGCCCGGCTGGCCGGCGGCATCGTGCACGCGGGCCCCACGGACGACGGCGGTTTCCGGCTGGCAGGTGTGCTGCCGCGCACCGCGACGGAAGGCGGCGCGCCCGTACCGGCACCGTCACCGTTCGTCGCACCGCAGGACGACTTCCGGGGGCAGACGCCGGCCGGCTTCCCCGGTGACAGTGGCTCCTTCATCCACCGGAACGGTCTGCCGAAGGAGCTGGTGAAGGCAGTGAGCAGGAACAGGCGACGCAAGGGCGTGGCCATCGGGTGCGGAGTGCTGGCGCTGATCGCCGTGGCCGTCGTCGTCGCCCTCGCGGTAGTGATCTTCCGCGGTCTGGACAGGGGCATGATCGAGCGGAAGGAGTACGACGCGGTGAAGGTGGGACAGTCCGAGGCGGCGGTGCGCAAGCAGCTGCCTGACGGCAGGACGTTCCTGACCGCTGACCTGGACAAGGGCGCGCCGCCCGAGCCCCACGGGGTCACCTGCCTGAGCCTGATGTCCTCGGAAAGCCTGGACAGGACGGACGGCGACGTCGTCTTCCGCTTCTGCTTCAGGAACGACAAGCTGGTCGAGAAGAAGACCTTCGAGGTCGCGTCGTAAGGGGTGTGCCGGCGGTGCCGCAAGCCCTGGCCCCCGGGCGGGCCGCCGGGTCATGGATGATGGCGGGGCACCCGTCCGCATGACCGCCCGAAGGCCCGCAGGAGAGTCGTGATCAGGGTTCTCATCACGGATGACGAGCCGCTCATCCGCGCCGGTATCAGGCTGATCCTCAACTCCGCCGACGACATCGACGTCGTCGCCGAGGCGGCGGACGGCCGCGAGGCGGTCGAACTGGCCTGCACCCACCGGGCGGACGTCGTACTGCTCGACATCCAGATGCCGGTCATGGACGGCCTGACGGCGTTGGCCGAACTCCGCCGGGCCGTCCCCGGAGCGCACGTCCTGATCCTCACGACGTTCGGCGTGCAGGAGAACGTCCTGCGGGCCCTCTCGGAGGGCAGCGCGGGCTTCCTGCTGAAGGATTCGGCCCCGGCGGAACTCATCGGCGCGGTACGCGCCGCCGCGGCAGGCGACGCCTACCTGTCACCCGGAGCCACCCGGCACGTCGTGAACTCCCTGGCGGCCGGCGCCTCCGCCCACCGCGCCGAACAGGCACGCCGGCGCCTCGACGCCCTGACCGAACGGGAGCTGGCCGTCCTGGAACTGCTCGGCGAGGGCCTCTCCAACGCGGACGCGGGCCGCCGGATCCACATGAGCGAGGCCACGGTCAAGACGTACGTGAGCCGCATCCTCGCCAAGCTCCACTGCGACAACCGCGTACAGGCAGCCCTCCTGGCACGGGACGCGGGCCTCGGCGCCTGACCTCGACACGGCCTCCGGCAGGCTGACCCGGCCGGGCTCTCCCGGATCTCTCCCGGATCCTGTCCCGGACCCTTCCCGGCTCTCTCCCGGATCTTTCCCGGCTCTCTTGAGACGCGAATCGCCTCACCGCCGCCCGATGGCGTCAGCCGCCACCGACATGAGAACATCAGCCCATGCTGACGTCAGTAGACACTGATCTGATCCGGGTGCTCGCGGATCCGCTCAGGCTCCGCATCGTGACCCTGCTCGCCCAGGAGACCCTCTGCACGACGCACCTGGTCGAGGAGACCGGGGCCCGGCAGACCAACCTCTCCAACCACCTGCGCGTGCTGCGCGAGGCCGGCGTCGTGGAGACCGAGCCGTGCGGACGCTTCACGTACTACCGGCTGCGGCCCGACGTCATCGAGACGGTGGCCGGCGCCTTCGCGGACCTGGCCGCCGCCGCCCGCGCCACCGGCGCCGCCGACAGAAAGCGGGCCTGCCCGTGACCTCCGCCGATACCGCAGCGACCACGGCACCCGAGACCGGCGTCGTCGCCGAACTCTCCACCCTGGACCGCTTCCTGGCCGTCTGGATCCTCATCGCGATGGGCGCCGGGCTCGGCCTGGGGCGGCTGATCCCCGGCCTGAACGACGCCCTGGCGAAGATCGAGATCGGCGGGATCTCCCTGCCGATCGGCATCGGGCTGCTCGTCATGATGTACCCGGTGCTCGCGAAGGTCCGCTACGACCGGCTCGACACCGTCACCGGCGACCGGAAGCTGATGGTGTCCTCGCTGGTCATCAACTGGATCGTCGGCCCCGCTGTGATGTTCGCGCTGGCCTGGATCTTCCTGCCCGACCTGCCCGAGTACCGCACCGGCCTGATCATCGTCGGCCTGGCCCGCTGCATCGCCATGGTGATCATCTGGAACGACCTGGCCCGCGGCGACCGCGAGGCCGCCGCCGTCCTCGTCGCCCTCAACTCCGTCTTCCAGGTCATCGCCTTCGGCCTGCTCGGCTGGCTCTACCTGGACCTGCTGCCGCGCTGGCTCCACCTCGGAAACGGCCAGGGCCTCGACGTCTCCATGTGGCACATCGCCCTCAACGTCATCGTCTTCCTCGGCATCCCGCTGCTGGCCGGCTTCCTGACCCGCCGCATCGGCGAGAAGAAGATGGGCCGCGAAGGCTACGAGCAGCGATTCCTGCCCGGGATCGGCCCCTGGGCCCTCTACGGCCTGCTCTTCACGATCGTCATCCTCTTCGCCCTCCAGGGGAAGACGATCACCTCGCAGCCCCTGGATGTCGTCCGCATCGCGCTGCCCCTCCTGGTGTACTTCGCGGTCATGTTCTTCGGCACCTTCCTCCTCGGCAAGGGCCTGGGGATGGCCTACGACCGCACCGCCACGCTCGCCTTCACCGCGGCGGGCAACAACTTCGAACTCGCCATCGCCGTCGCCATCGCCACCTTCGGCGTCACCTCGGGACAGGCGCTCTCCGGAGTCGTCGGCCCGCTCATCGAAGTGCCCGTCCTGATCGCCCTGGTCCACGTATCCCTGGCCTGGCGCCGGAAGTTCACCCCCGCACCGCAGGCCACACCCGCCACCGGCCGGGGCCTCCCGTGAACAGCCGGGAGCGCCACGCACCCGGCGCCACTCCCCACCCTGACCCCGCTCCCTAGTCCACGTCGATCCCGTACTCCCGCACCAGTTCCTCCAGGCCGCCCCTGTACCCCTTGCCGCCGATGACGAAGTCCCAGTCGCCGCCGGCGCGACGGCGGAAGGACCCGAGCACCAGGGCGGTTTCGTCCGGGCGGCCGTCGGAGACCTCCAGCCGGTCCAGTGGCGTCCCCGCGGAGTCCAGCAGCCGGATACCGGCGGCGGTGAACCCCGACAGGTCGGCCCCGGGGTTGGCCACGGGATCCACGGCGGCAACGATGACGAGGCGGTCGGCCCGCTCGGGCAGCGCGTCGAAGGAGACCCGGACGGCCGCCCTGTCCGGCGCGGCAGGGGGGAGCGCGCGGACCGCGCCGTCGGGCGTGCGGGGGTTGTTGAAGAAGACGAAGTGGTCGTCGTCCAGAACCCGGTTGCCCTGGCAGACGAGCGCGCAGACGTCCAGGGCGACGCTGCCCGACCAGTACATGCCCAGCACGTTGTGGTCGTCAGCCGCCGGCTCGCTCTCCGGCGCCGTCCGCGGAGCCGGTACGGTGCCGTCGCCGCCGCCCAGCCGGCCGCGCAGCCCGTAGCGGTGCAGCAGATCGACCAGTTCGGAACCCGGGACCAGCTCCAGCGGCTTGCCGTTGGCGAACGTGTGCGAGCCGGGGCCGAACCGGGACGTCGTGACCAGCACGCCCTTGTTGGCGCCGGTGTCCTGGACGGTGCCGTACAGGTCACGGACGGCCGTCGGGGGCACCGTGTTGCGGTAGCGCTTGACCTGCACGACGATCTTGCCGCCACGGATCGGCGCCGGATCCAGCGCATCGACGTCCACACCACCGTCGTTGGAGCGCTGCGTCGTCACCGCCTGCATCCCCATGGCCCGGAACAGCTCCGCGACCAGGGACTCGAAGGCGAGGGGATCCATCGCGTACAGATCCGGCTCCTCGTCCCCTCCGTGCGTGACGACGCCGTTGCCGATGTCCTCGGGAACCCGACCGGGCCGCACCGTCGTGCCCTGGTCGGGACGCGGGGACAACTGCCCCCGGAGCCCGTCCACCAGACAGTCGACCGCGTTGACCTGCTCCAGGTGCAGCCCGGCGAAGGTGGCACGCGACACCATGACGGTCGCCAGGAACAGGTGCGCCCGCCTGCCGGTCACCGGGTCGTGATCGTCCACGAACCCGTTCAACGCCACCGACTCCAGCGCGCCGAACTCGTCCGCCGCGAAGAGATCGTGCAACACCAGCAGGACGCACTGCGCGAGAACGTCCCGGTACAGCGCGCGGCGCTGCGCCACCGGACGCGCCGTCTCCTTCTCCTGATCCGTGGACGGCAGGTAGCGCACCGACTTCGCCTCCGGGGCGACGTCGTACTTGGGCAGCTCCCAGTTCAGCACCAACTGGCGCGCACCCGAGTCGTACGCGGCGGACACCTGACGCGGCAGGCCGTCCGGCCACCCGGTCGAGGCGTAGAGAGCGGCGGAGAAGTACTCCACCGCGGCCTCGGCATCACCGTTGCGAAGCCCCGCCGTCATCTCGGCGACACCGGCGTTGTGCCGGCGGATCTCCCCCAACTGGGCGTCGGCCCACTGCTGGTACTGATGCCGGTACGCGGCCAGCTGCTGCTGACGCTGCGCCTCCGCGGCCTGCGCGGCCTGCCAGTCGTGCTCGAACCTGGCCCGCGCCTCCGCCTGCGCCTGAGCCCGCCGGCCGGCCGACCAACCACCCTGCGGCTGATACTGGTTGGGGTCCGGCATCCGGAGGGGATGGGCGAGCCCGCCCGGGGAAAAAGGCTCAATCCGCTCGGACCTGGCCAGCGTGCCGGCCCGGAAAGCCGGAGCCCGGCACCCTGCCGCCAACAGACCCTGCAACGACTCGACCCGCGCGTCGAGCCCCTCCGTCCGCCGCCTCGCATCGGCCTCCCGCTGCTGCCGGTACGCCGCCTTCTGCTCGCGATGACTGCGCGCCATCTCCCGCTGATAGGCCCGCTGTTGCCGTTCCTGATCCCGCTGTTGCCTGGCTTGCGCCTCCAGCTGACGTTGCTGTTGGCGTTGCGCCTCAGCCCAGATGCCGACCAACCCATTGGAGCGACGACTCATGCCCTACAGGCCCTCCCCACCAGAGCCCCGGCGCGCAGGCACCCGTCCCTGGCCCCATAACCAGCAGTGATGAGACGACTCTAATCGGCAGCCGGCCACCCGCCCATCCGCTTGCCACACCTGGCCGGAGCCCGGCCCTCGCCCCCGGCCGGCCCCACCACCACACTCTCAACCCTCAATCAACTCTCAACCCGTACGGCTCAGGGATGCATACGAGCCCCCTTGAGCACCTTGTCCACCGCGTTGCGCGGCCCGTACACGGCGAGACCCACCAGATCCAACTGGTCCTTCGGCACGGCCCGTACCGCCGCGCGGTTGTCCCGGTCGTTACCGGTCGCGAAGAGGTCGGAGGTGAACACCGACCGGGGAAGCGCACGGGACAGGACGCGGCCGTGCGCGGCGGTCAGCGTCTCCTTCGTCCCCGCGAAGACCAGGACGGGCTGGCGGAACATCGGCAGATACGGGGTGCCGTCGGCATCGGCGTACGGCTCGCCGATGACCTCGGGCAGCTCCGAGCCGAGTCCGCTCACAAGGAACGCGGTCACATTCAGCCGCTGCCAGGGCTCCAGATCCTCGCGCAGCAGAACAGCGATCTTGGTATCGAAGCGTGCACCGGGGTTCTCATTCGTCATGCTCCGAGGCTGCCAACCGCCCTGCCACCTCTTCTTGTACGTTCTTTGCATGGAGGCATGGCAAGAGGTTTCCGCGTGGCGCCCGCGGATCCCTGGCGTCGCGGAGGTCCTCCACGCCCACTTCACCGAGCACGCCTACCCGATGCACCTCCACGACGTATGGACGCTGCTGATCGTCGACGACGGCGCGGTCCGCTACGACTTGAACCGACGCGAACACGGCACCCCGCACGACACGGTGTCCCTGCTCCCCCCACAGGTGCCGCACAACGGCTCGTCCGCCACCTCGCAGGGCTTCCGCAAACGGGTCCTCTACCTGGACCTGACCCAGCTGGACGAGAGCTTCATCGGCCCGGCGGTGGACGGCCCCGACCTGACCGACCCCCTGCTGCGCCGGCGCATCGGACAGCTGCACACGGCCCTGACGCCCCCGGGCGACGACCTGGAAGCCGAGAGCCGCCTCGCCCTGATCACCGAACGCCTGCGCAACCACCTGCGCCCCCGCCTCCTCACCCACCCACCGCAGCCCGCCCGCGGCGTGGCCCACCACCTGCGGGACCTCCTCGACGAGCGACTGCCCCACGGCATCCGCCTGAACGAGGCCGCCGAGCTGGTGCGCGCCCACCCCGCACACCTGGTAAGAGCATTCACCGCCTCCTTCGACATCGCCCCCCACCAGTACCTGCTCTCCCGCCGCGTCGCCCACGCCCGCCGCCTCCTCCTCGACGGCCGCCCCCCCAGCAGAGGTAGCACCTGAAACCGGCTTCCACGACCAGTCACACCTCACCCGCCACTTCAAACGCCTCACAGGCACCACCCCGGGCCGCTACGCCGGCCGACCGCCGGCCGGGGGAGGGCGGCTTGGGGCGAAGCCACTGCCTGCAGGTAGGGGCGGGCGGTGACGAGGGGCTGGCCAGCGTGCCTTGCGGGGAGGTCGGGCCCTGACCTGGGCACGACGGCCGAATCCACTCAGGAGCAACTGTCGGTGGGAGCCCTGGGCTTGGGAGTTCGGCTGAAGGCGGCTGAGTGGCATGGCGGTCCCGGTGCTGTCTGCCGTCGACGATCCCCCGGGCCTGCCGTTGTGCGCAGACGTTAATGGCAGTGCTGGATGTCAGATCACGGGTTCGGCATCTGTTCGTCGGCCGGCCTGCGCGGTCGCGCCAAGGCTTCCGCTGCACGCCTGTCAGCTGCATGCTTCTGCTCTATGGAGGCCCGCAGCTCCCGAGGAGTCGGCCACGGCGCACGCCGGTGGATCATGCGGTGACAGTTGGCACATATGAGGGCCAGATCGCTGAGCTTGGTCCGCCCCTCCCCCGCCACGTGGAGCGGAAGAACGTGATGGCACTCGATATACCCGGCGCCGCGGTCCCCGTATACCCTCTCGAAGTCGAAACCGCACGCCTCGCAAGCGAGCCGTCCGCCGCGCTGAAGAACAGAAGCGATCTTCTTCTTGCGCAGGCCCTTGTTCCGTTCACGCGCCCTGTGCCGGCGCATGAGCAATCGCCCTTCGGGCGCACCGTAGTCGTCATCGAACTCCTCGTCCTCAGTTGGTGCGAGGGACTGCAGTTCGCTCGTCGCGATGCCCTGGCGGATGAGCCGCGCGGCGTCGGTCATTTCCTCCGGCCGGGCGAGGAACTCGTGCAGCACCGCGACATCTAGCGCGCCGCCGTTGGTGGGCTTTCCTCGGTACTCCGGGTGCCGGGTAGCGATGTCGAACGTCTTGCGAGCGACACCGTTGGAGTTACGGAACTTCTCGTTGCGCTCCGCTTCAGGATGGATGGGGAGCAGCTGCAGCAGGGCAGACAGCTCCACCACTCGGCTGTCCTGGCCATCCAGCCCCTTCCAGCTGTTCTCCATCACCAGGTGGCAGGCGAGGATGATCTCGTCGCGGGCCC
Source organism: Streptomyces sp. NPDC048644 (assembly GCF_043199105.1). NCBI lineage: Bacteria > Bacillati > Actinomycetota > Actinomycetes > Kitasatosporales > Streptomycetaceae > Streptomyces > Streptomyces sp. NPDC048644. Next base: position 233,405 of record NZ_JBICVO010000005.1, on the reverse strand, counting down.
AATCCGGGTTTTTGATGGCTTTGACCTGGAAGCCCACCTGCTTGAGCCATGCCGCGGCATGGTCTTTGCCCCCGCTGAACTCGTCTGGCGCGAGAGCCCGACCCTGGTCCCACTTGTGCGCCACCCCGGCGACTGCTTTGGAGTCGTACTCCCGCCCCTCATGTACCAGGACATAGGACCGCGCCTCCCCAAAGCCGTACTTCACCAGGAAGGCTTCGCGGCCCAACTCGTCGTGCTCTGCAATGGCCATGAGCACGGCTTCTCGTGTGATCGCTCCTCGACGCATGAACGCACGCTATGCCTCAGGGCTGACATCGGCTGGCGGTTGCCCACGTGACTGCCCTGATCCGATGGCCTGCTTGCCCTGAGCGGCTAGGAAGAACGGGAGGGACCAACTGCTGCAAGGCGATCGTGGTCCTCCGCCGACTGGACTCGCTCCCGGTTTCCTGGAACCACACGACCGGCCGCGACTGCTCAGCTCTACCTGGGGCGAAGGCGGTCGGGACGGGAGCCCACGACCCTCGCCACGCTCCGGTCGGCACTCGCGACGGTGCCCCGTCTGTCCCAGAGTCTGAGCGCCCCCGCCGGAGGCATGTCTTGAAGCCGCGGGCTTGCTTTTCGTCTCATGTTCCTCCGGGCCTATCCATGTGGGCGCGCGTCGGCGGCGGCAGCGCCGAGCGGGCCGAAGGCAGAAGCGCGGGCGCAGCCAGAGCCGGAAAACGCGCTCGGCGGAGCGGAGCGCAGCCGGGTGCCTTGAACTCGTAGAGGAAGTTGTTACTCATCTGCTGTGTGCCGGAGTTGATGGGGCGTAGGAGTTCAGAGCAGTGCGAAAGGCCCTGCTGTACGCGGCCTTGGTCCTTGCCATCACGATGGGGCCGCCGGGGCGAGATCGTCGGGCTCCGCTGGGCCGACGTCGATCTGGAGCAGCGGGTTCTGTACGTCCGCCAGCAGACTCAGCGTCGACGTGGCGTCCTCCACGGCTGGGGGTCTTTCCGCTGGTGCCCCCGGCAGGGTTCGAACCTGCGACACCCGCTTTGGGAGTTTCCTCTGGGCAAGGCCGTGACCTGTGCAAACGTCGGGTGTAGGTAGCCTGGCCTGGGAATATACCCCTCCGCAGTTCTCGCGCGTTCGCGGGGTTTCCCGTTCTGATGTGTGCTGAATCCGTTCTGGCCGGAGGCTGCTCGACAGCGGGACTTCCAGGATCTGTTGACGAGCGGCAGGGCGTGCCGGGTGTCCTCTCCCGGGTCAGGCGGCCGGCAGTTCTTCCGCGGGTAGTCGGCCTGCGCGTACCGCGTCGACCAGGGCTTGGTGGTCGCGCTCGTTCTGGTCGGCGTATGCCTCGGCGAATGTGGCGAGTGCTCGGTCGAACGAGTCGCCGTTGCCCAGGTACGCGGCGATCGCGATGCGGTCGCCGGACCGCGCGTGCGCACGGGCCAGGGTGACCCCGCACAGTTCGCCGAACGCCTGCATGTCCTCCGGCCGCATCTTCTCCGGCACGGCAATGCCCTTCCAGTCGCGCAGCTGGCGGACGTAGAAGTCGCGCTGCTTGCCGTCGATCCCGTCCACTCGTTCCCAGCCGAGGAAGATGTCGCTCGCGGCCTGCATCAGCCGCTGGCCCGAGACCACCCGCTCGCCCTGGTTGGTGTACCGGCTCGTGCCGGCGTGTGCGGCGAGTGCGGAGGTGTCGGCTTCCTTGGCCTGGAGGAAGAGCGGGTCCTGGCCGTCCCGGCCGAGCAGGAGGAAGATCCAGCATCGGGTGCCGACACTGCCGACGCCGACCACCTTGCGGGCGACGTCCGCCAGTCGGTAGTCCTCCAGGAGCGTGCGCCGGTCGGAAGCCAGAGTGCGGCCGTACCGCTCGATGAGATCGCGGAACCGGCGCTCCAGCGCGCTGCGCTCGACGTCCGGAAGGAGGTCGCCGGCCGGGATGAGCAGCGGGGGATCCGCCGCGATCCTGGGCCGGCCGTCGACCGTCTCGGTGAGCTTGTCGAAAGCCTGGAGGGTGTCGCGGGTGCGGGCCTTCGCCATGGCGCGGGCCAGGCTCTTCTGACCGTGCTTGTGGAGCCGGCTCGGGGCCAGGGCCTCGAGGAGGTCCTGGTCGATCTTCGCGTACCAGACGCCGAGGTTGCCCGTGCCCGCGAAGCGGATCATCGCCTCGCGGTACGAACGGACCGTGGACCTCACGATGCGGGTGCGCTCGGCGTCGTCGAAGCCGTTCGCCCGGCCCGCGATGACGAGACTCGCCGAGAGCCGCTTGACGTCCCACTCCCAGGGGCCCGGCAGTGTCTCGTCGAAGTCGTTGATGTCGAACATCAACTGTCTCTCTGGCGAGGCGAGCAGACGGAAGTTCAGCATGTGCGCGTCCCCGCACAGCTGGGCCGTGATCCCCGAGACCGGGCTGTCGGCCAGGTCGGACGCCATGATCGCGGCGGCGCCCCGGTAGAAGCGGAACGGGGCCTCCACCATCCGGCCGTAGCGGATCGGGACGAGTTCCTGCACCCGTGCCGCGGACTGCGCCTCCAGGATCGCCAGCGGGTCCGGCCGGTCGGGAGACGGCTTGTACACGGCGTGGCCCGACCGCGGCGAGCGGCGCCGCGCCTCCTTGCCGAGAGCCGCGCGTTCCTCGGGCGTGGTGTGGGGTGCCGCGCGCATGGCTGTGATCGCGTTCTGGGACATCGAAGGCCCCTCCCGCCTGGTCCGGTACTGCGGCCGCCTGGACGCCCGGCACAGGGGACCTCGGGCAGAAGGGCAGCTCTGTGGCCTTCTGCCCGATGTCGGCCGTGCGGATCATCGAGGCCGGGTGAGCGGCTGCTCTCAGCCCTGGGCGTCGATCTCGGCATCGGCGACGGCGATGGCGATGCCGAGCGCCTTGGCGACGTTGCCCGCTGCTGTCATGACACGGGCGGTGCCCACGATGGGCGCGATGGCGACCAGGACGTCCTGCAGCTGGTCAGCGGTGACGCCGGTCTTGAGAGCGGGGTCTATGTGGGCCGCGTAGGAGATGGGCGGGGCGTCCGAGGCGGCGAGTGCCGCGATGCGCGTGAGCATGAGCAGGTCCGGGGGCAACCCGCATCGCTCGATCGAGTCGACCGTCATGGCGGCGAGGGTGTCCAGGACGGGGGTGTCGGATGCAGTGGACATGGCGTATGCACTCCTGGGTGTGTTTCCGCTGGTCGGGGGGTGAGACGGAAGAACGGATCCGCGGAAGTGGGGGTTCCTCTCAACCGTAGAACGCATCCGGGCCCCACGCCTGGGGGTGATCGTCCGTCCCGACGGAGGCCCGCCGCTCCGGCCGAGGGCGGCGGGCCGCGCTGGCCGATCCCGCGCTTTCTCAGCGCAGGCGTCGCGAACCGCTGTGCTGTTTCCCGGCGCCTGCCGGCGCGTTCTGGGCCTCGCGAAGGTCGGGAGCGGTGGCCTTCTCGGCGTCGTACCAGTTCCCGTAGCGGTCGGCGAAGTACGGGGCAGACATGCCGTGCAGCAGAATGCTGAGGCCGATGGTGACCGCGATGACCTGCCCCAGCAGTGCGATCCCGGGCACGGCGTCCTCCACCAGGAGGAGTCCGAAGACCACGGAGGCCAGGCCGCGAGGTCCGAACCAGCCGAGGTAGGCCACGGTGGGCAGCCGCATGCCGGTGCCGGCCAACGCAAGGGCCACCGGAAGCATTCTGACCACCGTCAGGCTGAGCACCGCGTACGTGATGATCCGCCAGCCGAGGTGCTCCAGCGCCGGGCCGAGCAGGACCGCGCCGAAGACCAGGAAGCTCAGGTTCCCCAGCAGCACGCCCACGTACTCGGCCAGGTCGGCGGGCCCCTCCTTGGCCGGCTTCCCGTCCGCCGGCTTGCCCTTGCGCAGTGCGACGCCGAACGCGAACCCGCCCATCCAGGTGGCGATGAAGCCGCTCCCGTCCAAGGCCGTCGCCACGCTGTACGCGCAGAACGCCACCGCCAGGACGACGACCTGCTGCCATTCACCCGCCGCCCAGCCCCGGGCTCGCGAGAGGGTCAGCAGCCGTCCGCCGAGCCCGCCGAAGGCCAGGCCGATCACGGTGCTCACCACGAGTGCCCGTAAGAACACTCCGTCCACGCCCTCCTCGGAGGCGACGGTGCCGGGGATCTCCAGCGGTTCGACAAGTCCGGCAATCGGCTTTCCGTGATCCGCCACTGCGGCATCCGGCGGAAAAAGCAACCTCAGGGCTGGCGCCTGCACTGCTGGCTGGGCTCGGGCGGGTGTGATGGAGGGCGCGGGCAGTCCGAACTGAAAGGCTCCGACCGTGAACCTTCTGGCCGTCCTCCCGATGGCGTTCGTGATGGTCGCCGGCCCGCAGATTCTCAGCGCCATCTTCCTGGCGACCAGCGAGAAGTGGCAGCGGAACACCGCGGCGTATCTCGTCGGCGCCGCCCTCTCCATCACCCTCGCCGTCTCGGTCGCGTACCTGGCGAGCAGCGGTGCTCCCCGTGAGGGTGGTTCCAACGACACCGTCAACGTCATCGTCGGCGTACTGCTGTTGGCCGCTATGGCGCATGTCTTCCTGACAAGGAAGACATCGAAGCCGCCGAAGTGGATGGGCAAGCTGGAGACGGCGAACCCGAGACTCTCGTTCAGGCTCGGCTTCCTCCTCTTGGGGCTGTTCCCCACCGACATCGTCACCTCGGTTGCCGTGGGTGCCTACCTGTCGAGCCACGGCGATCCCTGGTGGCACCTTCTTCCCTTCCTGCTGCTCACACTGCTGTTCCTGGCCTTGCCGGCGCTCCTCCTGCTCGCGTTCGGCAAACGGGGACGGGCCTTCCTTCCCAAGGTGCGCGATTGGATGAACACCAATTCGTGGGTGGTCAGCGAGATCGTGATCGTGTTCTTCATCGCCCTCACCATCAACAGCCTGGTGGGGTAGCAGGCAATCGACAGCGGCGTGCCACCCTGTCCGCCAAGCCTCCCGGACTTCCGGCCTGGCCTGGCACGTCATCGGCTGAAGAACGAGGCGGTCGCCACGCGCGCTTGGGCCTGACCCTGTTTCGACATCGCCCGCTGTGCCCCGATGTCGGTGTGGCACCGATGGCTGCCATGGCTGCCATGGCATCGGCCGTGACCGGCCGGGACGACATCCGCCCGGTCCCCGACAAGCCCAGGGCCGTCTCCGGCTTCTTGTTCCGGCTGCCGGTGGATGCGCTCTGCGGGGGAGGGACGCACCGTCGGCGATGCGCCCGGAGGCCGTGTCGTGCGGAGTTCACCGACCATCGCATTCGCCGCGGGACGACCGGATGCGGAGACCTGAGCGTGGCGTGGGCCAGGGGCGCCGGAATGCCAGCCGTGCGACTGCGCCCGGCCATGCGGATGTCCCATCCCGCACATGACACCAGAATGGCCGTTATCTACTCTTTCTGCTGGATCGGAGACACCCATGAAGGACCTCAAGTTTGAGCAGAAGCGCTCGCTGTCACGCCTTGAGGCGGCTGACCAGCTCACGGCACTCGCAGCCGCGCTGAGGGAAGGCGGGGATGCCGAACTGGAACTCAGCCCCGGAACGCTGAGCCTGCGGATCCCCGACGACCTTCGCAGCGAGATAGAGGTCGAGATCGGTAACGGGGAGGTCGAGCTGGAGATCGAGTTCAAGTGGCCGACCGCGCCGACCCGGAAAGCGCCATCGCGAACGGTCGCAGGCACCGAGAAGGCCAGGGGGCGGAAGAACGTGCCTGCCAAGCCCGGTCGGAGCAGCACGGCCACCAGCAGGACCAAAAGCGCGAAGCGGTCCGCTACGAAAACGCCCTGAGTCGTGCCGGGGACCTCGGGCTGACCACCACGCCCTCTCTACCTCGATGGACGACGGCTCCTCAGCTCAGCGCCGGCTTCCGTTACCGCCGCCAGTCCATGGGGGCTTTCGTCCGGGGCACGCCAGGGCGGTCGCGTGGTATCCGTACGTGCAGGGCCCGGGGCCGGATCATGCATCGTACGACTGTTGGCAAGGTCAGTGCCGTACCGTCGACCCCTGCTTCGATCTCGGGCTCGTCCGCATCGATGAAGACCTCCTGGGCGGTCAGGGTGGTCGCGGCGCGGCCGGCCGTGGACCGCGTCGGTGGGTCAGCAGGTCGGGAAGCATCTGGAGGATCCCCAAGTAGCGCGAGGTCAGACCCGTGTTGCGGTACTCCGCCCACGGAGCCTCCTGGTCCTTGAGGAGCTCCTTCAGCAGGTCTCGCGTGCGCATGATGTCGGGATCGCCATCGCGCGCGAAAACACGGCGTACGCCCCGCAGCAGGCGGGTCTTCAGGGCCGACTCGTCGTCCTGGCCCACCCCGGCCGCGCACATGGCCACGCATGCTTCGCGGGCCTGCTCCGGCCAGGAGCCGCCTGCAAGTTCGGCGACGACCACCAGCGGCTCCCAGGTGTCCGCCGCCCGGTCCTGTACCGGCGTCGGGGGCACCAGGTCGGCGGCGATGCCGAGCAGCGTCCGAAGCCACGCGGCGAGCCGGTCACACACCTGGGCCCTCCCGTCCACCAGACGGAAGGGCCTCTGACCAGGTGTTTCTCTGTGCCCCCGGCAGGATTCGAACCTGCGACACCCGCTTTAGGAGTTTTTCCTGATCAAGGCTGTGGCCTGCGGGTACGTCGGCTGCAGTGCGCCTGGCCTGGGAAAACTCCCCTTCATAGTTCTCACGTGTTCGCGGGGTTTCCCAGCCTCATGTGTGCTGAATCCGTTCCGTGCGCGCATCTGCGCAGCATGTGACCGGGGTTGGCCACTCTCCCGATCGCGGAGGCGCGGAGTTACTGTGGGGCCTGACGACACCCAAGATGCGGTCCACCACATTCATGGCAGCGCTACGGCGGTCGGCGCTCTTCGACCAAACCGCCGGCAACACGACCGCAATCACGAGAGTGATTGCCACGGCGGCTAAGGCCCAAGGGGCGGCGGCGAGCAGGACCACTACCCCGCCAGCACCTGCGATGTGTAACGAGGAGGGCGGTTGGGTTTCGCCGTTGTTCCGAGGCTGACTTGCAGGGCGTGGTTCTGGTAGCTGCCCCGCCCCCGTGGGGTGATTGGTGTTGATCGCGGCCTCCGAGTAGGTAGCGAAGTGTGGTCGATTTCCGGGGGCGGCTCCCGGAGGTAGCCAGGGCCGCCCGCGCTCCTGCAAGCTCGCAGGCCCGCGCTCCTGCAAGCTCGCAGGGAAGAAATTTCCCGAGGGACAACTCATCTGGGCACATCCGAGGCCATAGGGTTCATGGCTCCAGTGGCGGGCGTTGGGATCACGATTCCGGCTGGACGTTGTTCAGGCGGTCGTTGGCTCAGGGTGAAGGGGTGCCGCAGCGAGTAGAGTGGCCGTGTACCGACGCCGTTGATCAGGTTGAGGGACGGGTATTCCTCCTCTCCCGTTTCCTCAAGGAGCCCTAGCTGGATGAGCTGCTCCCGTCCTCGGGCAACCGTGGCGGCGGAGAACCCGTACCAGCGAGAGAAGCCGTCATCGGTGATCGCTATGTCCGACGACCGACGGCTCATGGCGGCGAGCAGTACACCCTTCGCTGGCAGGGAGAGGCGACTGTGCCACCCCTCAAGCCAGTAGGCGAAGGGCAGCTTGAAGTAGACCTCTTCGAGGGCGCCGCCGACGGGCACTGTGTAGTCGGCGCCAGTCCCGTCTTCCCGGAGTTTGATGACCCTGGCTCGGCGACCCTGTTGACCTGCGCGCTTGACTAACTGGGCCTCGGCCAGCTGGTTCCATATCTTGGTCATCTGCGACGACGCGCTGCGTTTCTCAAAGGATGCTCCGATGGAGCGGGACCAAGTCGTCGCAAAGTGGCTAACGCCGAAGTCTCCTCCAGATGTTGCTGCGTACACGAGCAAGAGCACGTCGAGTGCATGATGTCGCCGGTGCCCGACCAGCTCATGTAATGGGCCAGGCTTTGTGGGCCGACGAGGAGGCTCGGGGTCCGTGCCTTCAGTCTTTCTCCTGAGTCGTTGTTTTGGCTTTGGAAGCGTGATCTGGGCGAGAGCTCGGCGGATGGGGACGGCCCGCCCCGTACGCCTGGACAGCTCCAATACCAATCGGATTGTCCTGTCCTGATCGAGCGTGGGCTGGTTGCTCATGGCGGACATGCTGGCACGACCTGTGAGTTGGTCGCGCGGCCTCGATGCCTTGCGCCGACAGCTGATGATCAGCGGCTCAGCGGGTGCCCAGTAACGCATCGTCAGCAAAGCGACCCATTAAGCCACGGCAGTAGATGTTAGTAGGCAGACTCAAGGTACAAATCGCTGGTGAGCGGCATTGGGCGAATAATGATCTTCAACGTTCTGGCGCCGCCCTCATCAGCGCCTGCACACGTTTCAGTCGCCTCGCTTGGCTCTGTTGCGTGAATGCCCGCGGTGGGGGATCACCGCAGCAGATGGCCAGGCGAGCCGTTGGGGTTAAGTGCGGTCGAGGAGCCGCTCGGCTCGCGCTGGCAGCTCGCGGGCATGTGTGTCGTCCGGGTAGCGGGCCAGACACTTCTGCATGTCTTCTGAGGCGTCGCGGACGTGTACGGACTGGGTGCCCGCGCAGTCGAGGAATTCTTCCCACGCTTCGAGGGCACCGTCGAAGTCGCCTTGGCGCAGGTGGATCTCGCCGAGGTGGCCGACGACGCTGGCATGGGTGCGACGGCTGTAGAGTTTGTACGACGCCAGGTCCTGCTCGCCGGGTGGGGCGGTGGCGGTGCGGTTGCACGCCGGACCTCTGATAGCTCAGCCGACCCGGCAAGAGCGTCACGGCTCAGGATCAGCTGTCCGTGATACCTCTCGTACTGGGACTTGAGGCGGCCCGCATCAGTGAATCCGTTCTGGTTCCTCGTGTCAGCGGTTGCTCCCACGGTGGCGCGTACCCAGAAGGGTGGCGGGGCATCTGGCCTGTGGCTTTCTGGTAGCGCAAGTCAGGCCATCGACGGCGAGTCCGCGCGGTCTCGGAGTGTGCGGGATCCGGACAGCCTGTCCGGGGCGATTCGGGTCAGAGCCTGTTCGTGCGGAGTGGTGGGTGGACGACACCTCGCCGATTGCGCCAAGTCCCTGCTGCGCCAAGCGGCTTCGGTGAGACTGCTTCGGTGGACGAACTCCTAAGACGCCTACTCGCGTTGCTATCCACCCTGATCCTGTTAGGCGGCCCTGTCAGCGTTTGGTGGCTCTGGACGCACCCTCAGTCGCGACCGTCACGCTGGGTGCGTCGCAACGTGGTGGATCCCGTAGTCAACCGCTATGTAGCGTGGACCGATCGGCGGGCGTATCGGAGGTTGGCGAATGCGTGCCGGAATCTTCCACCGACCTTTCCGGGCGTGCCGTGGCATGAGTGGCGCTACGTTGATACGTCGGTGAGGCGGTGGTGCGCCGTCGCCCCATGGGCAGCCGTTTCGCATGCCTTCGCGCTGGTGTTTCTGGCGGGCGCGCTGCTCAAGGCCCGCACGATCGTGAAAATAGCCTGGCGCATCTGGAGCATGCCCCAGAGTTCGGAGCGACCGCGCCACCTGACGGGAAACCACCTGGTCGATGAAGGCGCCGCTCCGTATGCAGCCCTGGAGCACTGGATCCGGGACGGGGCCGGGTGGATGGTGCGCAGAGTGGGAGCGGGGGTATCTGCGATCGCGCAGCCTTGGGCTGATCCCGTGGCCACGGCTACGACGGGAGCTGCGATGGCGTTGCTGGTCGTGTTCCTGCTTGCCTTGCGGACGGCCGCGACTGTCTTTGCCCGGATGGACAACCCGCAGGGGCGGAATCGGCAAGCGAACTGGCCGCAGCTGATCCCAGGGGGGCGATCGGGGGAGACTTTCCGCATACGTGGCGGAGAGACGGCCCAGTGGCGGCCGGTGGTGGTGCTCCTAGCCGCCTGCGGGAGCGTCGGGCGAGCCTACAAGCAGTGGGATACAGGCGGCCCTCTGTTGGCCCCGCGGGTGAGCCTGGCTGCTGCTGAGCGGGCGGTTTGGTCGGCGTGGCGGACTCGGCACACCCATATACGGCGCACGCGCCGGCGCGAGTTGAAGGAACACGCCGCACTGGTGGTCGGAGCTTTGCGGGCGGTGGAGGCTAGGCAGGACACCGAGGCGGATACCGGACAGGTTTTTGAAGACATGGCACGCATGCTGCTGAAGATTGCCCAGAGGTATGGCGAGGGCCGCACGCTGGCCTTGTTGGATTCCGAGGACTTGAGCGGTATCACCCCGGCGGTGAACCGAGAATGGGTGCGCCTGGCAACCCTGGGCGGTGTGGTGGTGGGTACGGCGTTGGCAGCGAGCCTGTTAGGGGTGCCTGACTCGGCGACCGGGCCACTTACCGGTGTCGTGACTGTTGTGATGGGTGGTGTGCTGTACGGAGCCCGCCTCGTGAGTACGGATCTTATTGACGTCATGCGTGGTCAAAGCCGCAAGTGATTCAGGCAGCGAGGCCACGCAGGCGACGGGTCGTCTGCGACAGCGGCGGGTAGTGAGAAGACACTTGATGGGGGCGGGGATCGGAGATCTCACCCTTGTGTTGTGGAGCGGCTGGCATGAGCGCCTGGCTCTGGCGGATCTCGGCATCTGCTGGACAGGCAGGTCCCCAGAGCTGCACGATCACCTCTCATGGACAGCGTGGCCGAGCTCGCCAGTCGTGAGACCACCCCTTCTAGGGCACGCCGATGGCTCCTTGAGGGATTCGTCGCCTTGGCATCCTTCGCTCTGCTGTGGTTCGTCGGTTGGTTCCTGAGCGGCGCCAAGGCGTCGCCGGGGATCATCCAAGGAATCGCCGGGTTCATCGGTATCGGGCTCAGTATCACCGGCATGGTTTGGTTCGTTCGTCGCAGAATGGCCGCTGATGCGGACCGCTTTGCGGATGGGCGTGAGCGCGTACGCGACGCGGAACAGGGGCTCGAACGTGCGCTGCAGCCACACCTTGTCACCGATGCTCTGGTGGTGCAGGGCTCCGTGCACGGCGGCGTGAGCATCCATTACCCAGGCACGGACGGCTCCGGCGACCCCTTGGCTCCAGAGTCAGTTGATCGGGTGGAGGACGAGGTCGCCGATGGAGTGGCAAGCGTCCCCACTGCCGAAAGGAAGGGCAGGCTCCCGCTTTCCGAACTCTGGGCAGTGACTCACCGGCGTCTCGACCTGTATCACGAGATTGCCCTCAGCCAGGCTTCGCGCTCGTTTCGCAATGCCCAGATCGCCATGGGACTTGGCTTCTTCCTTCTCGTCGCCTTCCTCTTCATGGCGCTGCGCGCCAGCACGACGGCGGGAAGTGTGGTGGCTGGCGGCTTGGGTGCCGTCGCAGCCACCCTGGCCGGATACGTCAGTCGGACATTCATCCGCTCCCAAGAAGCCGCGGCGGGGCACTTGAGGGCCTACTTCGATCAACCCTTGGAGTTCTCCCGCTATCTCGCTGCAGAACGGCTCATCGCCGAAGCAGAGTTGAGCGAGGAGCAGCGCGGCGAAATGCTGGCCACGCTAATCGAAGCGATGGTGGTAGCGGGAGATCAGAAGACTGCGGCTAAAGATGCAGCCTCGGAGCCTCCCGCAGCTTGAAGCGCCTGGCAGGCACCCTAGCTTCAGGGGTGCAACCGTGGTGCTGAGAAGGGCCAGCTGGCCTCATGCAGCCTGCTTTTCATTGGGCAGGTCGCTGAAGACCAGGCTCCATGCGTGGCTAGGCGGCTAGTAGCCGAAGTTCGGCGAACTGCCAGGGGTTCCTCGCCGCAGCGGCGAACGCAGCGGGCCCCTCCGAGAGGCGGGTGAGGACGCCCAGAAGAAGGGTGTGGGAGACGGCCAGGAGGGGGCCGTGGCGTTGGGCGGTGTGGTGGAGGAAGGTGGCGCAGTGGCGGGCGCGGGTGTGGAGGTCGGTGAGGCTTTCGCCGTCTTCGCAGCGTAGGGAGGGTTGGGCGAGGCGGCGGGCGCGCCAGGCTCGGTAGGCCGGTGGGTGTGTCTCGGCACTCCGGCCGAGGACGATGCTCGGGGCGCGCCATTCTGCGAGGAGGCCGGAGGTCGCGACGATCGGCAGGCCCGTGAGGTGCGAGACGAGGGACGCGGTCTGGCGGGCTCGGGGGATCGGGCTGGTGACGAGGGCGGCGATGCCCTCGGGGAGCGGCAGGGAGCGACGCACCTGGTCGCGGCCTTCGAGGGTGAGGGCGGCTTGGTGCGGGGCGTGGTATCCGGGGCGGTGGCCTTCGTAGGCACCGTGGCGCATGAGCCAGATGTCAGCCAAGGATCCAGCCTCCGTCGACGCGCAGGGTCTGGCCGGTGATGAAGCCGGCCGCTTCGGTGGCGAGGAAGGCGACGGTCGCTGCGACGTCGTCCGGGTGGCCCCGACGTTGGACGCACTGGCGGGCGAGTTGCCTGGTGGTCATGGCGTCCGGGTCGTCGACGACCGTGTCCTCGGCGGGTACGCGGATGGAGCCGGGGGCGACGCAGTTGGCGGTGATGCCGGCGGGGCCGAGCTCGCGGGCGAGGGCGCGGGTGAGTCCTTCGAGGCCGGCCTTGGCGCTGATGTAGCCGGTGAGGTCGTGACGGCCCGCGGTGGCGAGGACGGAGCCGATGGTGATGATCCGGCCCCAGGCGCCGGTGGTCATGGAGGGGGTCAGTTCGTGGGCGAGGAGGTAGTGGCTGGTCAGGTTGGTGGCCAGAGTGTCGTCCCAGTGGGCGGGTGTCGTCTCCGTCCACGGTCGGCGGGGGTAGGCACCGGCGTTGCTGACCAGGATGTCGATCCGACCGAGTGTGTCCTGGGCCTGGTGGCAGAGGGTGCGTACGGCTGCGGCGTCGCGGAGATCGGCTGCCAGGGGAAGGGCAGTTCCGCCCCTGCCGGCGATGTGGGCGGCGAGTTCGGCTGCGGCCCGGTCGTCGTCGAGGTGGGCGAGGGCGACGGTGGCTCCGTCGGCGGCGAGGCGGTGGGCGATGGCCGAGCCGATGCCGCCGGTGGCTCCGGTGACCATGGCGGTGCGGCCGTTCAAGGGGCCGGGCATGGCGACTCCAGGGGGCAGAAGTAGGCGGTCGGGTCGAAGGCGGGGCTCATGGCCTCGGCGAGGCGGGCGAGGAGGACGAGCCGGTCCTCGGGAGCGAGTTCGGCCAGGTTGTAGACGCCGAGGATGCGCAGGGCGAGGTAGGGGCGGAGCAGGTTGGCGAGGTCGGCGCCGGGCCAGAGAAGGTCCGTGACCGGCTGCACGAGCTGGTTCCAGTACGCGGTTACGGCGGCTCGGCGGGGCGCCGAGAGGCGAGGGGCGTAGTCGATGTGGAGGGTGCCTGTGGTGTTGTCCACGTCCGCTCGCCGGACCTCGGGCCTGTTGGCCGGCACGTGCGCGAAGGTGGCGGGGTGGTCGGCGAAGGCGGCTGGGTTGTACGTGGGGACGAGCCAGCCGCCGAGGGCGGAGGCGTACCAGAGGAAGTTAGCGAACTCGCCCGGGATGCTGTTCATCCCGGCGGTGTCGTAGTCGAACCAGGCGAGCGGGTGGGCGAGGTTGACGTCGGTGGGGTCGCCCTGGGTGAGGGCTGCCCAGACCGGTTCCCGCGTGGCGAAGTGGGCGCGCAGCCAGCGGAGGGTAGCGGCCCAATCCAGGTGGTGTCGGCGGCCGTTGATGTGCAGGGTGTACGCGGCGAGGCGGGAGACCGGGATGTCGATGAGGCCGTCGGCGATGAGGAAGTCCCTCCTGGCGTAGTACGCGTCGAGCCTGCCGCCGGGGGCCGCGCGGTCCCAGTACAGCTTGCGGATGACATGGGACGGGTCGGTCGGCCGTGCTGTCGCGAGGATGACCTCGCGGTACGTGGTCGTGAGTTGGTCCAGGTAGGTGTGGAGGGTGTTGCTCGGTTCGTGGGCGTTGAGGAGGTCGAGCAGGAGCCCTTGGTCGGTGCCGCTGGGAAGGCGCTCGTACGTGAGGAGGTGACCGCCGGGTACGCGCAGGTGGGCGTGGAGGGAGGGGACGCGGTAGTGCCGGGCCAGGCGAGCGTGGCCGCGGATCTCCGCGCGTGCCTCGGCCGGGTCGCGGGTGTACTTCAGGAGCAGCGGGCGGTCGGGGAGGTCGACAGGGCAGAGCAGGTTGCGGGTGAAACGCCGTACCGGACCGACTCGCAGGCGTGGCCGGGCGGTCATTGGCCTTCCCCGGTCAGCAAGTCGAGGCAGACCCGGGCCAGTGCGGCGGGCGGGAAGGCGTCCATGTGGAGGTCCGTGTCCGGGGGGATGGCGTCGCGGACGGGGCAGAGGTCGCCCTGGTGCATGCGGTCGGACAGGTCGGTGGCGACAGCGTGGTGGTGCGGCAGACCGGTGCGCCACTTGCTGTGGCTGTGACGCGCGTACAGGCCGACGACGGGCGGGCAGCCGCCATCCCTGCCGTGGGCCATCGCGGCGAGGTGGGTGAGCCCGGTGTCGTTGCCGACGATCAGCTGGCAGTGGGGGAAGAGGTCGGCGAGGTCGGTGGTCGGCACCCCGTCGAGACGGAGGACCTGTACGTGGCGGCGAGGGGCCGCTGCGGTGATGCGGAGGCCGTCGGCCGGGTTGCCGCCGATGAGGAGCAGTCGGGCCTGGGCCTGCTGGTTCTCGCCGACGTGTTCGGCGAGCTCGATGTAGCGCCGGTCGGTGTAGTCCTTGCGCTCCGGCCAGCTGGTGGCGGTGATGGCGGCGATGGTCAGCTCGTTCAGCCAGCCCACCGAGCGCAGCTCCGCCACGAGTTCGTTCGGCCTGGCCGCGAGGGTGGGAGCGAAGGGTGCCATGTCGGGAAGGCGGATGCCGAGACGACGCTCCAGCGCTAGGTAATGGCGGGCGGGCAGGTCGGGGTGGGCGCGGCCGTCGCTCGACCAGCAGGGAGCCGATCACGGCGCGCCAGCCGCTGGGCGTGGTGGCCTGGGAGTGGGTGAGCAGACCGGCGCGGGCGATGAGCCCCGCGTACGGGCCCACCGCCCGAACGACCACGCGAACCGAGCGCAGCCGCAGCCAGTCGAGGGCCGCGCGGACTCCGGAAAGGGCGAGGAGGGTGTCGCCGAGCTTGCCCTCGAAGGCCACCTCGATCTCGCCGCAGCCGCTCAGGCGGCGGACGAGCTCGGTGGAAGCGGGAAGCGGGAGCGGTGCGCCGACGGGGACACCGTCCCGGTCGTACCCGAGCGGGGTGGTGTGGACGGCCCCGGCGGGAACGGCCTGCGAGCCATGGTGGAACCGGATTGCTGCCGGGGCGACCGCGGTCACGCCGTGGCCTCGATCGTGGTGAGCGAGACGAGCGGCAGAGCGAGGCCGGTGAGCAGGTCGCGTGCTCCGCGTGTGGTGTCCTCCACGAGGCAGGCCGCCGCCAGCGGGACGGCACCGGCTTCGCGGAGGCGGCGGGTGAGATCGGCCAGGGTCCGGCCGGTAGTGATTTCGTCGTCCACGATGACGATGCGCTGGCCGGTGGCGATGCCGTACGCGAAGACGTCGGTGCGCATCGCGTGGGGTTCGCTGAAGCGGACCGCGCCGTCGAGGGGCAGGTGCAGCTTCCAGGCGATCTTGTACGGCAGGTGGGCGGCCCCCGCGAGGGAGATGGTCGGCAGGATGCCGCCGGCGTCCAGGCCGAGGAGGAAGTCGACGGAGTCGAGCCCGTCTGGCGCCTGCTCCTGGAGCAGGCACCACAGGTGTGCCCCCGTGGTGGCCAGGGTGTCGGGGTGTACAGGGGCCTCCAAGCCGTCCAGGGAGTGGATGACGCGTTCGCGGCGGCTCGTGGCTCCGACGCTGAGGCGTTCGACGATCCGGGCGGAGAAGGACGGGGTGGCGAGGGTTTCGGGCATGGCGAAGCTCCTGTCGGGTGGAGAAGGAGGAAAGGGGAGAGGCTGTTCAGGCAGCGAGCTGGGCGGCGTACCAGGCGAGGAGCTGGTCGACGGCCGCGGTGACGGGCTTGAGGACGGGCTCGGTGTTTCCGTCGCGCCAGGCGCTGGAGGTCTCGGCCAGGGAGGGTACGGCGAGGGCGGTCAGGCCCGGCATGCGGGAGGCCGCGGCGAGGGTCAGATCCGGGCCGGGCTCCCACCAGTCGTGCTCGCGGAGGAGGAGACGGCAGGCCAGCACGAGGTGCTTGTAGAGCTGCCGAAGGGTGGCCGGTCCCGCCTCGGCACGCAGGCGGCGCATGGTGAGGATGACCTGGGGGAGTTCGCGGACGGCGGCGAGTGCGAGCTCGTCGCGGCTGATCGTCGGCAGTTCGATGCCGGGGGCGGTGTGCAGGACAGAGCGGCCCTGCTGGAGCTGGTGGAGGGCGAAGGCCAGGCGCGGGGTGAGGCGCCGGGCGGTCAGTTCGCCGGGAGTGACGAGGGTGAGGCCGAGGGAGGCCGCACCGTTCAGAGCCGTCCGGTATTGCTCCAGGGCCTCGTGAACCCGGCCGGTGACCTCGTGTTCGGCGATGACGAGCAGGTCCAGGTCGGACCAGTCGGCGATCCACGTGCCCTCGCCTGGGCTGCCGGTCAGGGCGGCGAGGCGTACGCCGGGGCCAGATGCCCGTACCTCGTCGGTGAAGTCGGCCGTTGCCGAGGCGACGGCGGCCGGGAGACCCAGCCCGTATGGCGTGGCTACGCGCAGCGCCATGGCCGCGGGCGGGGCGGCGATGCGACGGAGCCGTGCGCGGAGGGCGGCGATGCTGCCGGAGTTGTCGATCACGTGGTCGGCGAGCGCGGCGACCTGATGGGCGCCACGGCTCATCTTGATCTCGTCCTTCGCGGCGACGGCCGGGGGCGGCGTACCGGACCGTTCGACGCGCACCGCGAAGGAGGCGTCCAGGTAGACGATCTGGAGCAGGTCGCCCATGAGCTGCTTGAGTTCGGCGATCGAGGCGTCGTCGTGGACCGACTCGATCGTGAACAGCCGCGCGTCGACGTGGGCGTCCGCGAAGCGGTTCAGCTCGCCGAGCAGCAGCTCGGCCTGGCGCCGGGCCGAGAGCGCGTACGGATCCGCGAGCCCTTCCCGGTGGGCAGCCTGCCGCAGCAGGAAGCCCATCTTGAGGCGCTGGGCACCGCACGTGTGCCGTACGAACTCCGCGCTCGTGCTCTTGCCGCACTCGCTCAGTCCGCCGAAGGCGATGACCCGGTGCAGGTGACGGCTCGGCCTGATCTCCGCCGGGGCGGTGTCGTCCCGCCCGTACAGCTTGAATCGGGCGGGTACGGGGAGCCGACGGCGACCGGCGACCACGTCGGATACCAGCGAGTCGAGGGCGGCACACAGCTCTTCCCGCTGGCCGTGGAGCACCGGGACGCGGCGGCGGGCCAGCTCGTCGCGAGCCCCGGCCCGCTCGCTGTGCCAGATCCGCAGGGTCAGCACCGACAGGCGGTCGACGACAGAGGCGAGTGTCTCGGTGTGCAGCGGCGCGTCGGCACGGCCCGCGTCCGCCAGGGAGCCGAGAACCTCGTCGGCCCGCTCGGCGAGCGCGTTGCGTTCGGCATTCAGCTGGTCGATCTCGCGCTTGCAATCAGCGACCTGGGCGGCGGAGAGCAACGCACCGCGCACCCGGTCCTCGGTGTCCCACAAGCGTCCGTTGACGGTGTGGAGCCGGGTGAGGGTGTCGTCCAGGCGCCATCGGTCCTTGTCCTGGAGCGTGGCCACTGCCTGGAGCAGGCCCGGAGGTACGACCAGGGGCGGGGGCTGGGTCATCGTGGACTCTCCTCGGTGAGCAGGGCGGGACCGACGTGGTCGAGCACCTGGGCGTGGACCTCGTCCACGGAGCAGCCCTCGCAGTCCACAACCGCGGTGTACGCGCCGTGGTCGGCCTGGTGGAGCAGGACGGCGTGCAGCGCCTTCTGGTAGGCCGGGTAGATCCCGGTCCAGGGGCGGCCCTCGCGGGCGCTGGTCAGGGCATAGCTGCGTTCGGCATCCAGGGACGGCAGCAGGAGAAGCGAGGTCTCCGGCGCTCCGGCGCGCGAACCGGCGATGGCCGTCACGGTCTTGGACGCCTCGCCGACCGTCAGCCCGTCCTTGACCACGTACGTCGCGGTGGCCACGGCGAGGAGCATGGGAAGGCCCCGGTCGAGCAGACCCGTACTCCCGGCCTGACGGGCGGCGGCCCGTTTGGCGTGGCCGGCAAGCAGCATCTCGGTCAGCTCGACAGTCGTCGATGTCTCGAACCACCATCGGGCGTAATCGCCGGCCGCCACACGCGCCCACGGCTCGGGGTCGTGCTCATGGACGGCGCCCAGCGGCTGAAATCCGGCCCACCGCTCGGCCAGTCGCACGAGCTGGGTCGTCTTGCCCGCGTTGTCAGGGCCGTTGAGGCTGACGAAGTCCGGCATCTGCGTCATCGCTCATGCCTCGCGGATCGGGGTGTTGAGGACGGAGACGATCGCGTCCGTGTTCGTGGCGATGAAGTCGGCCAGCTCCGGCGGCATCAGGTTCAGCTCACGGACGGCCTCGGCGGTGAACGGCACGCGGACCACCTCGTACCCGCCGCGCTCCGGCTTGGCGAACTCCGTCCCCGTACGCGCGGCCAGGTCCATCGACTCCAGACGCGCGGCGAAGAGGTGCTGGACGCCGATGCCGCCCTCCAGCTCGTCGGTGATCAGGTGCACGAGCTCGGCGCGCTCCAGCTTGCCGCCCAACTCCTCGAACACCTCGCGGTGCAGGGCCGCTTCGATGGTCGCGTCGTCCTCCTCGACCCCTCCGCCGACCGTCACCCAGTACGGCTCCCGGCCCGGCTTGGTGCGCTTGATCAGGACCAGTTCGTCGCCGTCGAGGAGGATGGCGCGGGCGTTGCGCTTGACGATGTCGGTCATGCCGTTGGCTCCTTCTGAGGGTGGCAAGGGAGAGAACGGGCGGAGGGCCGCCTGGTGGTGGCGGTGCTCTCCGGCCCGGCGGACTCAGCATGGTGGAGAGCGGCGGCAGTGCGTGAGGGAGAAGCGCTGCAGCAACGCCGCACCGCTGCTGAACACGCTTGGCTACGCTGGGCACTTCGGTGTTTCACCGGACGACGGACGGGGGGTACGACGGTGGTCACGGTGCAGCGATGGTCCGGCCGGGAAGCCCGGCTGCTACGCGATGCCTTGCGCATGAGCCTGCGGGACTTCGCCGCATACCTGGGCGTCAGCGACCGGACCGTGTCGAACTGGGAAGGCGGCGGGGCGAGTTACCAGCCACGTGCCGAATCGCAAGCTGTCCTCGACACCGCGCTCGGCCACGCGTCCGACGACGCGAAGGCCCGGTTCGCGGCAGCGCTCGGCGCGAACGGCTCCGTTGCGCCCGTCGCAGGCAGGATCGGAGTCGACTCCCACAAGTTCCTGCCCGTCTTCATCGGGGTCGAGCGTGCCCGTCGACTCCGTGCGCACATGCCACCGGACAGGGGTGCGGACTGGCTGGAGTTCTCATCGGCCCGGGTGGACCACCCCGAGGCGCAGAAGTGCGTCCTGCACGTCTTCGCGTGCGGAGTCGCCGTCTTCCGCCTCGTCCAGTCGCACGAGCCGCCCTCGCTCACCGAACTCGCCGTGTGGCGCTACCGCTCGTACGCCTCCGACCTGCCCTGGGCACGAGACACGCTCCGTGCCCTCCTGGACGAGGAGCACGCCCGCGTCCCCGGCCCCGAGTACGTCCTCTCCCTGTACTGGCTCACCGCCGGCCCCTGGGCCGGGGACACCTACGACACCGCCCTGCGCCTGCTGTCCACGCCCTCGGTCCTGGTCGACCGCGGCACCCCGGGCGGGCCCGCTCCCCTGGACGGTTCGGTCGAGGCGTCGCTCCTCGCCACCGGCTTCGACCACCCGGACATCGTGTCCTTCGGCGTACGAGGCGTCTCCACCGGCTACGCGGGCTGGTCCGGCGTCGCCTACGCCTCCCACTCCCGCGAGCGCAGCCTCACCATCGACGAGTTGGTCACCTGTGAACTGACCGTCCAGGCCCTGTGGTGCTTCACCCACCAGATCCAGCAGATGATCGAGGACGGGCAGGACCCCTCCATGCCCGAGCAGTACGGCTGGCGCTTCCTGCGCGCCGCCTACTCGCGGCTCACCACGGCACGCGCCCAGGAGACCGCTCAGCACGTCCTGATGCGGGAGGCCATCATGAAGACCAGCGGACTGGCCGAACGGCTGCGCGCCGCACAGGACGCTCTGCGTTCGAGCGTCGGCTGACAACCCGGGGCAGGAGAGAGCGGATGGACATCGGCAGCGCCGCACTGGTCGTGATCGACATGCAGAACGGCTTCGTGAACCACCACAGCCGCCACGCCGTGCCCGCGGTATCCGACCTGGTCGAACGGTGGACCGCCGTCGGCCGCCCCGTGATCTTCACCCGCTACTTCAACTATCCCGGCAGCCCCTACGAGCGCTTCCACCAGTGGCACCGCCTCCAGAAGCCACCCGAGACCGACATCGTTTCCGAACTCGCCGCAGCCGCCGATCGCGCACACGCGGTCGTCGACAAGACCGGGTACACGCTCCTCACCACTGAAGCCACCGAGCTGATCCGCCGGACGGGCTGGACCGACCTGGTCTTCTGCGGAATCGCCACCGAGAGCTGTGTGCTGAAGTCCGCCGCCGACGCGTTCGAGCACGGCTACGCACCCTGGATCGTCACCGACGCCTGCGCGAGCGACGCCGGCCCCGATGTCCACGACGCCGGTCTCCTCGTGGCCCGCCGCCTGATCGGAACAGGCCAACTCGTCACCGCAGCCCACGTGGTGGGGCAGCTCACTGCGCACGCCGGGGCGCCGGTGCTGGAATAGCCCCATGGTCGACACATCGTCCCGTACCGGTACTCCCGCCACCTACGACACCGACGTCGTCGTCATCGGCGGCGGACCGGCAGGCTGCGCCGCCGCCCGCATGGCCGCCAGCGTCGGCATGCGCTCGGTCCTGATCGAGCCGGATGTCCTGTGTCGGAACCTCTACCGCATCCCGGCGTTGAACAACGTCCTCGGTGGCTACACCAGCGGCCCCCAGCTCGCCGACTCCATCACCACGGAACTACACCGCACGGAGCTGTGCCGCCTCGAACTCGGCCGACACGTCACCGAACTTCGCGCCGATGAAGCCCACGTGACCGTCGTGGTCGACAGCGCCGACCGCATCACCGCCCCGTACGCCGTCGTCGCCACCGGCGTCGGGCCTCTCCAGCCATGCGACGTCGCATGGATCACCGCCCCCGACGGCCTCACCCTGCCCCCGCTCTGGCAGGCCGAGGCGGACGACGCCGAGGGCCGCACCCTCCTCGTCCTCGGCGGTGACCGCCCGATCGGCACGTTCCTGCGCGCCCACCCGACCATCGATACCCGGCTGCTCGTGGCGTACCCGGAAGCGGATGCGTACAAGGTCGAGGAGGTCCGCGACGACTCCCGCGTCAGGCTGTTGCCCGTCGAGCACCTGACGCTCGCCCGCCGGGACGGCACAGCGATCACAGCGGAAGCAGTGGGCCAGGACGGCGAACGGCAGACGGTCACGGCGGACGCCGCATACCTCAGCATCGGAAACGCGCCGACCGCCCCGCCCGGCGACCTGATCCGCAGCGCCGACGGCTACTGCCTTCCCGCCGACCAGCACCCCCGCCTCATCGTCGCCGGTGACCTGCGCTCCGCCCGCTTCCAACGGATCATGACCGCCCTGGGCTCCGGCAGTGAGGCCGCGCTGCATGCGTACTACGCGGCCAGGGATCTGCTTGCCAGGGGCTGAAATGCATGCCGGCACGGTGTGCTGAGGACGGCGGAGATCTTCGATCCGCAAACGACGGCCGTGGTTCCGTGGTTCAGCGCCGTCGCAGAGTGCCGTTCGCGGGGCTGGTCCCCGTTTGTGCGGGGCGTGCCGGCGGGGCCGTAATCGGGTTGCCTCGTGCGTGCTGGTCCCGCGTATGCCGGGGTCTTCGGGAAGGCCGGCCATCCGCCGCAGTCGCCATACGAGCACGTCGCTGATCCGCTCCGCCGTGCCCAACTCCCTTCGCGAGGCTGCCTGGGTGAGCAGTGCAGTGGGACTGCGGTCGGCGGTCTGGGCGTCGGCGAGGGTGGCTGAGAGGGCGGGCCAACCGGGCTCGGCGAGGGTTCGGTCGGCCAGCTCGGGCAGGGCGTGGCGCACGACGGCGGAGTGATGCTGTTGCAGGGATGGGGCCAGGCGGCGACCTCGCTGGTGGAGCACGGTCATGGGCTGCTCGGCGGCAGCCTGGTAGGCCACGCGCAGATGTTCGGCTGCCCGGTGGGCGGCCTCGGCCTGTTGGGCGTGCTGTTTCCTGGCGTGCCAGTGCGCGGCGGCGATGGCGAGGAAGAACAGCATGTCGATGGCCATTGCCGTGGTGGCGCCGCCCTCGCCTTGGACAGCGGCAGGACCGCTGTGGACGAGGTCGCGGGCGGCTTGGCGCAGGGCGCGGTCGTGGCCGCGTGTGGCGCGGATGTGGGAGCGGGAGGCGCGTTCGAACGCGGCGGCGGCTGCCTGTAGTTCGTGGCGAGTGTGGGCTG
This sequence comes from Streptomyces sp. NPDC048644, assembly GCF_043199105.1. Classification (NCBI taxonomy): domain Bacteria; kingdom Bacillati; phylum Actinomycetota; class Actinomycetes; order Kitasatosporales; family Streptomycetaceae; genus Streptomyces; species Streptomyces sp. NPDC048644. The sequence continues at coordinate 211,088 of NZ_JBICVO010000005.1, read as the reverse complement.
CGGAGGTCTTGGCGAGGGCATCGAGGACTTCCCCGGTGGCGGTAATCTGGGCGGCAATGGTCCCGTCGTCGCCGTGGTCGATGACGAGCAGTGCCTGCCAGGCAGCGGTGGTGGTGCTCCGGCGCGCGGCTGCGGGCCCGGTCAGTGACGGCAGGACCCGTTGCGGGGTGCCTTCGTCCGAGGGCTGTGTCCAGCGTTCGCGGATGCGGGGCAAGGACAGGTCCGGGGCGAGCTTGGATCCGGCGTAGAAGACGGGCTCGCCTTTGGCGTTGCGGTCGTCGGGGAGGGCGATGGTATAGCCGAGGGCGTCGCCTGATGGTGCGATGCGGCGCCGGATGAGTAGACCGGCTGCTGAGAGGCGGTCGAAGAATTCCTCCTCGCTCGCCGCACCGGCCACCGAGCGGCGGACCGCCTCGCGGAGTTCTTCGCGCGGGGTGCGTTGCCGGTTGTGGCGTTGGGCATTGTGGCGTTCGGCGCTGGTGGGGCGCTTGGCGGCGGTGCCGTCGCCAGCCGCCACTCGGCGCAAGTCGTAGTCGGCTTCGATGTGGCGGCACTCGGTCTGGGCGCGTTTGGCGGAGCGGTGGTGGTTGGGACGGCGGCCGTCTTCGCGGACGAGGGTGGCGATGAGGTGGATGTGGTCGTCGGCGTGGCGGACGGCGGCCCAGCGGCACCCTGAGCCGTTGCCGGGGTCGATGCCGGTGGCGGCGATGACGCGGCGGGCGATGTCGGCCCATTCGGTGTCGGCCAGGGTGCGGTCGCCGGGGGCGGCGCGGACGGAGGCGTGCCACACGTGCTTGGCGGGGCGTGTGTCGTCGGTGAGGAGGTGCAGGGGTTCGTTCAGGAGGCGGGCGAGGTCGTCGAGGGTGGTGTTCGGGTCGCGGCCGGGGTCGTGGGCGAGGCCGTCGAAGGAAGCGACGAGGTGAGGGTCGGTGTGTTCCTCGCGGCGGCCGGGGCCGTAGAGGTAGGCGAGGAGGCGAGCGGTGTTGCCGCCCTGCTTGTGGATGGAAGGGATCAAGCGGCGGTGCCTTCGGCGTTCGGGGCGGTCATGCGGGTGGTGGTGTGGCGGATGTCTTCGGCGGCACGGTGGACAGCGGCGATGGTGTCCTGCAGGCCGTCGGGGTAGGCGCCGCTATTGAGGGCACAGGCAGCCTGGTTGAGGTTGTTGTTGGCGTGACCGAGCTGGCGCCGGATCGCGAATAGGGCGGTCAGGGTGTCCTGACGGGTGGCGATGGCGGCGGCGGTGCGGTCGAGATCGCGGGCGGCGCCGAGCCCACTGTGGGCGAGGAAGCCAGCGATGCTCATGCCGACGGCTTCGGCGCCCGCGGCGATGATCGTGTGCTCGGTTTTGCTGAGGCGGACGCTGTGCGCACGGCGCTGCGTGCGGGCACGCAGGCGGGGCTTGCCTCGGCGCCGTACCGGCTTCGGACCGCCCCCGGTCGCAGCCCCTTCCTCCCGTGCCCCCTGGCACGGGAGGCTGCCCGCCATTCTCGGGGCGGGCGCGGGTTCGGACACTCCCCCTGTGGGGGAGTGTCCGAACCTCCAACTTGCTCGGTCTGGGGTGGGGGTGGTGGGCATCTTCTGCTGGCCGTTGTCGGGCTCGTGGGGTGGGTTGTGCATGGTGGTGCTCCGGGGTGTGGGTGGGGCGTCGTCACGTCCGTCGCATCCGTTGCATAGCTGGTGAGAGCAGGTACGGACAGGGCCGCAGGTACGGAGTGATCCGTCTTGGCGGGGCGATCCGTCCCCGCACTGACCTGCGCGGGGACGGATGCGACGGAGTGATGTGGCGCCGGGGAGGGTGGTTAGCGAGTGCGCTTGGGGCCGGTGGTGCCGCTGGGCGGGCCGACGGGGCGCGTTCCGGCCGGAGGGGCGGGAGGCTTGCCCTGAGCTGGGCCCCCGGGCGCGGATTCATGCCCGGGGGTGGGTGCCGGTTGGGTGGGGTCGGGGCAGTAGCGGGCCCAGGCGTCGAGGAACTGATTGCGGGCGTATGCCTTGGCCTGCCTGCCCTCCTCGAAGCGGTGATTGGCAGGGCTGATGCCGAAGTCCCGCAGCAGGTTGGCCAGGTGGTAGGCGTTCAGGCCCTTGGTCCCGTACTCGGCCCACGGCGCCTCGGCATCCTGGATCAAGGCGGCCAGCAGGTCCTGGCTGCGCAAAGCCTCCTTGTTGCCGTTCTGTTCGAAGACGCGGCGGATGTCACGCAGCAGGCGGGTCTTCAGGGTGGTCTGCTCGTCCTGGGCCACCTCGTTGTGCGTCATCGCCAGGCAGGCGGCGCGGGCCTGGGTAGACCAGTGGCCGCCGGCCAGGTCGGCGACGATGACCAGCGGCTCCCAGGTGTCCGCGGCGCGGTCCTCGACCGGCATCTGCGGCACCAGGCGGGCAGCGGCACCCCGCAGTGGGGCCAGCCACGCGGTCAGCCGGTCGCGGAGGGCGTTCAGTTCGGGCACGGAGTACCGCGAGCGGAACGGGGCGATCCGCTCGCCCGGCTTGCGCTTCTGCATCCGGAGTACGACCGCCCGGTCCATGATCGTGTCCGGCAGGTCGCCGATCCCGGCCAGTGCGGCCATGGCGAAGGTGGGGAACGCGGTCGGCTTGTGCTCGGGTCCGGAGATCCGCCAGGCAGGCCGGTTGCGCTGGTGCCCGGCGTTCAGCAGGCCGCGCAGGTCCTCCTTGTCTCCGGCCTTGGGTCCGAAGATGGTGTCGGCCTCGTCGACCAGCAGCGTGGGCGGGGTCTTGCCGATGACGCGGAAGACGACGGCCGGGGAGGTGTTCACCGTCATCATCGGCTGGTGCACCGTCTCGTGGAGCACGTCCAGGACACGGGACTGGATGTGGCTGGCCGCCACCCACAGCGTGACCGCGGTCAGCGCCTCGTCGCTCGGCAGCACTACATAACGGCCGATCGCCGCACGCAGGTCATCCAGGAGTGCCGCCCCGTCACCGGCCGTCTCGACGCCGGTCCCGTCGCGGTCCCCGGTCCCCGATCCGCTCTCGGGGACCGTACTCCCGTCCTGCGCGGTCCCCTCCACCAGGCCGTCGGTCCCCAGCGTCTGGTGGGGACCGTGGTCCCCGGGTGAAACGCTCGCGTCTTGGGGACCGGTCCCCAAGACCGGGACCGACGGATGGGGACCAGCGCTCCGGTCCCCTCTCAGGGAGGGTTCCGGTCCCCGCGACCCAGCATGATCCGCAGCATGCGGTTCGGTCCCCACACCGCTAACCTGCCGCTCTTCCCCGCCTGCGGCAATCTGGTCCCCAGTCGGTTCCTCGGTCCGCGCCTCGCCTGCGGGCCGGTCCCCGCCTTCGGTCGGTTGCGGGCCAAGGCCGTGGTGCGGTCGGTCCCCGCTCCGCGCCGCAGGGGACCGCGTGTCTGTCTGGTCCGCGCGGTGCCAGGGGATGCCCTGGCCGGGGACCGCGGCCGTGGGCCACACGGCCTTCGGGGACGGGCTGGAAACAGCGGGGGATGCAGAGTCGTCCATAGGCGCTCCTCTCTGGTGAGGGGCAGGGCGGGCAAGGCCCTGACCCTCACCGGTTCGTTCGTTCAGGCAGGGGCGGCGAATTGGGGGATCTCCGGCTCTCGGCGTTGGCGCGCCGGGGGCCGCACTGTTTGCGCGCAGGTCACGCCGTCAGGTCGTACGCGGACTGGGCGGCGAGCCATTCGTCCACCTCCGGCCAGCGGTAGCGCAGATGGCGGCCGACCTTGAGGGCGTTCGGGCCGATGCGGCGGTGCCGCCACTGGTAGAGGGTTTTCACGGGCACGCCGAGGTAGGCGGCAACGTCCTCCGGCGTGGCCAGCGGGGTGCGGCCCGTACCGCTGGAGGCAGCTGCAAGGTGAGAGGTTCGAGGCATGGGTCTCCTTCACGGAAATAGGGAATGGATACGGTGGCCACGGTTTCCCTGCCGCGCTCAGCGGCATTTTCGGGTATCCCGTGGCCCCGTCAATCGACATATCGCCGACTGGAATAAAACAGTAAACGCAGATCCGCTGTTGATCTTCATCGCCGAGAGGGAGGCAGTGAACTCGTCCGATTCTTGCCGAAAAATCCCTGCCGCGCTGACCCATCCTCCTGAGGGTAAATCGCAAGGTCAGCGGTGTACTGCGGACGTCCGGATGTAGCCACCGCTGGAAGCGGCGCGGAACATAGCACAGAATTTCAGCCTCCCCGAATCGCTTACCCCGCGTCGCGGATCACCGGGCACCGATAAGTTGTGGAGAGTTCTTGAGCTAACTCTTGCCATATCCCGGCAATGGAAGTTACAGCTATCTGTCATGGCAACACGATCCACCGAAATAGGCCCCACGAGAAACCAGGCCACCCGCAATATCGAACACCCACGCCCGACGCGCAGCTTCTCCCGGCACCAGATCGCCGGCGACGACCTCGTCCCCCTCGCCGCCGCCCCGGGCTCCCCGCTCCTGCCGCCGCTTGCGGTCACGGAGCCTGCGGACGCCAATGCCCTCCAGGGGCGTGGCTGATGGCACGAGTCTGGATCGAGGACCGCAATGGGCACACGGCGTACACACAGGCCGTGGCGAAGGCCAAGCGGGCCGGGCGCACCCCTCCCGGCCGCTACCGCGTGCGCTGGTACGCCCCGGACGGCAAACCGAAGATGAAGACCCTGGCCCGCAAGGTCGACGCAGAGGCCGAGCGAACGAGGGTGGAATCCCGCCTCGGCGATGGCACCTACCGTGATCCGTCCGCGGCGCGCGTGAAGCTCGCGGAGGTGGCGGAGTCCTGGCTGGCGGCGCAGGTCCACCTCAAGCGCTCAACCCGTAACCGCTACCGGGGTGTTCTCGACGTCCACGTGATCCCGAAATGGGGCTCCACCCCGTTGGACCGCATCCGCTTCGAAGACGTCTCCGAGTGGCTCGCCGAGATGCTGTCCGGCGACGCGGCGGGCGGCAGGAAGCTCAGCCCCCGCTCGGTCCGCAAGGCGTACGTCGTCCTCAGCCGCGTGCTCGGCTTCGCGGTCAAGTCCCGCCGCCTGGCCTTCAACCCGGCCGCTGGCGTACCCCTGCCCAAGCCGGTGCCGGCCGACCACGTCTATCTCGACGACATGCAGGCCGAGGCGCTGGCCAACGCCGCAGGTGCGTACCGCGTTTTCATCCTGCTGCTTGCCTACACGGGCTTGCGCTGGGGCGAGGCGTCCGCGCTGAAGGTGGGCCGCGTCGACCTCGACGCGTGCCGTGCGCACATCGTCGAGGCGTACGTCGAGGACAACGGCAAGCTCTACCTCGACAGCCCCAAGAACCACGAGCGCCGGTCCGTGCCGATCCCGCGGTTCCTCGTCGAGGAGTTGGAGCCCCACGTCGAGGGGCGGGGCGAGGGCGAGCTGCTGTTTACCGCGCCACAGGGCGGACCGCTGCGTGCGCGCAACTTCCGTCAGCGGTTCTTCGCGCCGGCGGTCACCAAGGCGGACCTCGGCCACCTCAAGCTCACCCCGCACAAGCTGCGGCACACGGCGGCCTCGCTCGCCATCGCCAGTGGCGCGGACGTCAACGTCGTCCAGACCATGCTCGGCCACAAGTCCGCGACCCTGACGCTGGACACCTACGGCCACCTCTTCCCCGACCGCCTCGACGAGGTCTCGAAGAAGATGCACAAGCGCCGCGCCAAGCAACTGGCCAAGGCGAAGGCCAAGCTGGAGAAGGCGGAAAGGAAGGCGCGTGAGGCCGCAGGTGTGGTGGCAGTCCTGGAGGGCGTCGCAGTGTGACGACTGCCCGATCCGTGCCGAGGTACGCAAGGAACTGCCCGACAGAGCAGCGGGCGGCATCTGGCGCCAGGGTGCCGCTCAGCTGTTACTCGGCCTCTGGTTCATGTGCGGTCGCATGAGGGCATCCACTGCCTCGGCAGCGTTGCGCATTGCCACTCGACTGATCTCTTCGGGGACCTTGCGGTCGTCGTAGACGAAGAGACGTCCGTCGACGAGCTGGGTCTTCGGCTGCCAGCCGAGGCGGCGGCCCGCTTCGCGGGCGGCACGCCGTACGTCCTTGAGCTCGCCCATCTCTTCGAGGTCGCTGCTGCTCAGGATCAGCTGCCCGTAGTAGCCCTGGTAGTCGGGCTTCAGCGCAGCCTCCATGAGGCTCTCCAGGCGGTCGACCAGGTTGTCGTAGCGGCGCTTGGCCAGTTCGTCCTTGGCGGGCATCGCGGTACAGCTCCCCCTTGGCGCACACCCCATGTGTGCCAAATCCGTGCCGGAAGCCAGAGGCCCTGTCGCCCCAAGGGGTGACAGGGCCTCTGACCTGCTACTTAAGCGTGCCCCCGGCAGGATTCGAACCTGCGACACCCGCTTTAGGAGAGCGGTGCTCTATCCCCTGAGCTACGGAGGCCGGGGTTTGCAGGAAACCTGGTCGAGGGCTCAGTGGGTGAGCCTTGGCCCGGTTGGGCAAACCCGTGGTCGGACGGTTGGTGCGGCGATCGCCTGGTGTGCTCGGCGAAGGCAGCGGTGGGGAAGCCGACCGACCCCTGACAGGGTAGCGGATGCGTCACGGGCAGATCGCCCCCGTTGCGTCCGGCTCTCTGTTGCCGTGTTTCGGTGCGGCCTGGCGGGGGGCTGGATCTGTCCCGGGGGAGAGGGGGAGGCGGGCAAGGTGGCCGGTTGTTCCTCGCCGGTGCCCCCGGGGGTCGTGCGCCTCAAGCGGACGCCGGTTCCGGGTGGCCGGGGTGGGGGGTCGTGTCGGGTGTGAAGTCGGCGGATTCCAGGGGTTGGTCGGTGAAGAAGCGGAGGAGGAGGTCGGTCATTTCCTGGGCGCGCTCCAGGGCTACCCAGTGGTCCGATTCCGTGAAGCAGACGAAGCGGCTGTCTTCGATGGCGTCGGCGAAGGCTCGCTGGCGGTCGGGGGTGGAGACGGTGTCGTGTTCGCCGCAGAAGACGAGGGTGGGGACGCCGCGCAGGGCACCGGACGGATTGATGGCTTCGGTCGAGCGGTCCAGGGCCTCGAAGGCGTGCGGGGTGCGGGTGATCGCGCGGGCCAGGAGGCGCTTGACGTAGCGGTGCACCAGCTTGCGGTGCCGTACGGTGCGGGTTTCGTCGTGGCAGAGCATGAGCTGGAGCATGTGGTCGAGGAACCCGTCCAGTTCGCCGGCCGCCATTTTGGCTGCGGCCTGGCGCCACAGTGCCAGCTTGTCGTCCGTGGTGGAGGCGGGTACGGCGCCCAGCAGCAGCCGCGCGATGCGGTCCGGGCGGTGCTGGGCGAAGTTGAAGGCGAGGACCGAGCCGAATGAGTAGCCGAAGAGGTTGATCCGGGTGATGCCGAGGTCGTCGATGACCTGTTCCAGCGCGTCGTGCATGACCTCCCAGCCCTGATCGCTGCGCAGCGGGTCGGCGTCGCCGGAGCCGGGCAGGTCGATGCTGATCAGGCTCGCCACGGCCAGTACGGGGGAGTCGAGGTTCTGCCAGCCGTACTTGTCCTGAAGGGCGCCGCCGAGAACGAGCACGGGTTCCGTCCGGGCGTCCGGTTGCCGCAGGAACCGGTAGCTGTACGACAGGCCGTGCGCGCTCAGGCTGCGGATCACTTCTTCGGTCATGGCTCTCCTTGGTCGGTTTCGCGTGGACCGGTGCGGCGGCTTTCCCCCACGGGTGGGGAGAGGGGTGGGGAGCGGCGTTGTGTGGTGTCCGTCGGAAGTCGGCGATGTGGTCACCGCGTGGGCCGGTTGCGCGTGCGGCAGCTCCTGTACCGGGCCGGTCGATTCCGTACCGGAGGAGCGGGTGGGGTGCGGGTGCTCAGGCTGCGGCCGAGTGCACGGCCGCGAGCAGTTCGCCGACGTTGTTCCGTGGGGTCAGCACGGCGTTCTCCAGGTCGACGTCCAGATCTTCCTCGATCAGCAACCGCAGTTCCTCCAGTGCCAAGGAGTCGACGCCGAGGTCCCGCAGGGCGGCTTCGGGGCTGACGGCCTGCCGCGGGACGCCCATTTTCGTCGTCAGGAGCGTGCTGACCTGCTGCGTGATGTCCACTCGTTTTTCCTGTCCTCGTCGCCGGAAGGGCTTCGCCACGCGGAACAACGGCACGGCCGTTCCCTGAGTTACGCCGCCGCGGGAGGGGCTATACGCGCGGCGGGAGGCTGCCGCGGGCGTGCAGCGGGGGCAGGTTCAGGCGGCGGCCGGTGTCCTCGTCGAGGGTTTCGCAGAAGGCGTGCAGGCTGTCCGCGAGGTGCTGGAGGGAGCGGACGGCGAAGTAGCCGGGCTGGTAGCCGACGGCCTGGCAGGGGGTGCGCGTCATCGCGGCGAGGTCCCAGTCGTGGACGGGGGCGGTGGGCAGTCTGCCGAGTTCGCTCGGGGAGGACAGCAGCGCGGCGCCGTACGCCGTGGTGCCCTTGTGTTCCCTGACGACCCCGCACTCCAGGGAGAAGAAGTAGACGCGGTTGAGCAGGTCGAGCGCGTCGGCGCCTTCGAGCCTGGCGGCGGCCCGGCCGATGACGCGGTAGAGGGCGGCGAAGAAGGGGGACGCGAGGTGGGTGCCGTGGCCCAGGACGTCGTGGATGATGTCCGGCTCCGGGGTGTAGCGCGGCATGGCGGGGTGCCGTACGTACTGCACCGCGTAGAAGCTGTCGTCGGCCATCAGGCCGAGGAACCGCTTGGTCGGCACGAACCCGCCCGCCGGTGTCAGGCCGAACCCGGTCAGGGCGTGCAGCCGGTCCGCGACCTGTGCGTGCTGCGGCACTCCGTCGTCCGGGAACGGCGTGGCCTCCCGGGCCTCGCGTACCGCCGTGCAGATCCGGTCCGCACCGGCCGTCCGCAGGGCCGTGTGCACGTGGCGCCAGGTCGCGTGCTCGGCTTCGGTATACGTGACGAAGGGCGCGGGGCGGCCGGGAGGGTGCCCTTCGGCGAGGGCCGCGATGCGGTCGCGCCGCCTCCGGTAGGCCGGGTCGCTCAGGCTCGGGTGGAGCTGCGCGGATCCCGGATCGCCGTCGTCGAAGACCGGTGCGGGGGTCGGCTCGTCGCTCATGGCTTCATCATGGGACCGGGCCGCGGGCCGCGCCGTGCCGCGCGGCCGGGGCGGGATCCGGCTCAGCCGGACGGCTCGGCGCGGGAGCGGAGGTGGGCGAGGCCGGAGCTGCCCGCGGTGCCGGCGTCGTCGCCGATCATCCGCTCGACCAGCAGCAGATGCTGTGCGCGCCACTGTGCGACGGCTTCCTGGACCGACCGCACTGCCACGCGCAGCTCGTCGGCTTCACCGTCCGCCGGTGTCCCGTCGTGGAGCGGCAGGCCCGCGTCCGGCGCGCAGATCTGTGCGAACAGGTGGGAGAACTGGGTGGACTGGCAGCCGCTCGCCTCTCCCAGGAGGTCGCGGAAGGCGGCGAAGCCTGCCGTTTCGAGGTGGTCGAGGATGCTCAGATGGCCGGTCAGCAGGGCGAGCAGCGCGTGTGCGCGCCGGACGGATGCGAGCGCGGCGCCGCCCGCACCCGGTGCTCCCGCCTGGCGTGCGGCGAGCCGCAGCTCGGTCAGCGTCTGCCCGGCGAGGAGTTCGGCCGACTGGTGCACGACGATGAACAGCCGCTCGTCCGCCCACTGTTGTGCCTCGGCCGCCGGGGTGCGGGGGTGCTGGAGCGCGAGCAGCGCGTCGAGGCGGAGGTAGTCGGCGTAGGGGGATTCGGACATGGGGACCTCGCCATGCGCATCGGATGACGGCAGCGGCGGGTGGCCGCGCCGGACGTCTCGGGGGAAGGCTCTGGTGATGCTTCCCTGTCCCGTCGGGGCATCTCGGGCGGATTGGGCCGGTTGGGGGAGGGGCGGGGCCCCAGGGGCGTACGTGCCGTCCGGTGCGTGCCGCCTTCGGAGCGGGGCGGTTCCGGTCCGGGGCGCGGTGTCAGCCCGTGAGGTGCCAGCTGACGGTGCCGTCGGTGGTGACGAGGACGGCGAGGATGACGAGGTCGGCCGCGCCGAGGGCGAGGCCGAGGAGGGCGCGTCCGCGGCGGGTGGTGCGGCGGGCCAGGGCGAGGGCGCCGAGTACCAGGGCGCAGGGGCCCAGGACGACGTTGAACACCAGGGTGCCGAGGAGGCCGAGGACGAAGGAGGCCACGGCCATGCTGTCGGCGTGCGCGCGGGAGGCGGGCCGGGTGGCGTCGGGCCGGGTGGCGTCGGGCCGAATGGCGGAATCCTGGGGCGCGGAAGCGGAGTTGGGGGTTTCGGTCGTGGTCCTGTGGAGCGTGGTGGTGGTCATCGGGACGTCCCCTCGGCCGGGTTGCGGCGTTCACGGAGGTAGAAGACGAGCAGCCAGCCGGTGATGACGGCGGCGGCGATGAGGGTGACCGGGACCGGGAGATGTGCCGCGGTGCCCAGCAGGACCCCCATCAGGAGGAGGGCTGCGACGAGGAGGAGCATGAGCTGCCTTTCCCACTCGGAGGACAGTTGTTCACTCAGTTCCTCCAGTGTAGGGCTCCCGTGAGTGGAGAAGTTCGGAGAACGGTTGTTTACTGGATGACATGAGTCACACCGTGGGAGTCCGTCAGGCCCAGAAGCAGAAGACCCGTCAGGCGCTGCTCGATGCGGCGCTCGGCCTGCTGGCGGAGCAGAGTCTGAGCAGCTTGGGCCTGCGCGAGGTGACGCGGGTGGTCGGCATCGCCCCGACCGCCTTCTACCGGCACTTCCGTGACCTGGGCGAACTGGGCGTCGCGCTGGTCGAGGAGGCGCTGGGCAGCCTGCATTCCATGGTGCGGGCGATCCTCGCCGAACAGGCCGCGGCCGAGGAGCGGATCGACCGTACGGTGGCGGTGGTCGAGCGGCACGTACGCGAACACCCCGCGCACGTACGGTTCGTGGCCCGCGAGCGGCACGGCGGCGTACGGGCCGTGCGGCAGGCCATCGCCGGGGAGCTGGAACGCTTCGGCACCGAGGTCGCCGACGCGCTCAAGACGCAGCCGGTTTCCCGGGGTTGGAGCGATGACGACGTACGGATGCTCGCCGAGCTGTACGTCGACCGGCTGGTGACCACGGCCGCGGTGATCCTGGACGCGGAGGACGCCGGGAGCGCGGAGGGCGAGCGGGAGCGCGCGGTGCGGATGGCGCGCCGGCAGCTGCGGCTGATCAGCATCGGGCGGCAGCACTGGAAGGACGAGGAGAAGGACGGTGGGGGCGCGGCCTAGTGGGTCAGGCGGCGGGTGGCCGTACGCGTATGCGGTAGGTGCCGTTCCGGTTCCTGGTGATGACGCTGACGGCGGCGTGGCTCCGGGGGTCGGTGTAGGTGGCGCCGGGGCGGAAGGCGGCGTCGGTCAACTCGGCGTGTACGTAACGGTTTCCGGTGAGGCAGCCGCCGCTGTGCGGGGTGGCGTCCATGACGCGGAGCGGGCCGCTGCCCGATGCGACGTCGGTGGCGACGCGGTAGACGAGGACGCCGGGGCGGCAGAGCGCGGGATCGAGCGGGCCGCGGGTGCGCGCCTCGGCGACCAGGGCGGTGCGGGCGGACGTCGGCATGACGACGATCTTGGTGCCGCCCGGTGACGGCAGCGGCGTGAGGGTGTGCTCGGCGGCCGGGCCGCCAGGTGGCGCGCACACCACCTGGTTGCCGCCCAGCCAGCCGAGCTTCCATTTGTGCCAGCCGGTGAAGTCGTTGGCGGGGCCCCAGTCCTCGTCCATCGGATCCCAGTGTCCTGCCGCCGGCGGGGCGCCGCGGCCGTCGGTGTAGTAGAGGTCGGGCAGGCCGAAGGAGTGCGCGTTCTCGTGGTTGATGACGCGGAAGGGGCTCGGCCCCGGCTGCCGGCTCCAGATGAACGACGCGTTGCGGAACGGCACGCCGTCGCCGGTACGCAGGCCCAGATCGCTGCCGCTGAAGGTGACGGACAGGACGGTACGGGTCGCGGCCGGGCCCGCGTTGGGCGCGGCGATGACGTTGACGACGTCGTAGTCGCGGAAGTCGACGGAGGCGTCGACGGCCCGGACGACCTCCTGGGAGAGCGCGTGGTAGCCGTCGTCCGACGCCGGGTCGAAGGCGGCACCGCGCCGTATGCCGTACGCGGCGAGTGGCCGCGTCATGTGGAGCCACTTCAGGAGCGGGGCGGGGCGGTAGACGAGCCGGCCGTACGAACTGGTGTGGAAGTACTCGGCCGCTGCGGGGAAGAACTCGGCGAAGCGGGCGCGCGGGGTGATCGTGGCGCGGGCGTCGGGGAAGTCGATGAAGAGGGTGAGCGCCCTGACGGTGCCCTGTGCGCGGGCGTAGCCGTCGGGGGTGGCGGCGGTCTCGGCCACGTTGTCGGTGATGCCGTCCAGGGCGCACGGACCGCTCGGCCGCTCGGCCGCCGACGGGGACGTGGGGCCGTCCGGGGCCTGCGGGCCGGTCGTCGGCGGTGCCGTGGTGGTGGCGGGCGGGCCGCACAGCGCTATGGCGGCGGTCGCCGTGGCCGCGCCGACGGCCAGCGCCGCGGATATGCCCTGCTTCATATGGATCACCCTGCGGCGGGCGGTGGCCGGGCGCGCGGGGGGTTACGTCATACGGCGTCATGGAGGGCCTGCGCGGGCCTCGGCGGCGGCGCGGGGTCGGGGCGCCCGCGCACCAGGGGGTAGCAGGCGAGGCCGATGAGTACGGAGGCGAGATGGCCGATGTCGGTGAAGGTGCGGCCGGTGAGCAGCGGGGCGCCGTGGAAGACCAGGACGCCCAGCACGTAGACGTAGCTCCAGGGGGCGGCGAGGCGGTAGGTGAGGACGGCGATGACGCCGGCCAGGGCGTAACTGACGCCCACATCAAGGGTATTGACGGCCGAGCGTGGTGCGGCGCCGGTGCGGATGGCGAGGGCCAGCGCGGCCTCGCTCAGGTAGGTCGCGCCGATGTGCGCGGTGGCCAGGACGGCGAGCCAGCGGCCGGTGCCGAGCCAGCGTTCGGCGGGCACGTGGACGAGGTTGTAGACGACGAAGTACAGCGGCCAGCCGCCGCCGTCGAGCCATAGAGCGCTGGTGAGCAGGACCCGGACGGGGGAGTGCACCAGGTTGTGGATGTTGGTCGAGCGGTGCTGGAGGACGTGCGTGAGGACGGCGGGGGTGAAGCGGTGCATGATCACCGACGTCACCAGCAGGACGGTGAGCCAGACGAAGGTGCCGGGAGCCCGGCGGAGATACGTCCGGAGGCGGCCGGCGGCGCGACGGAGTGCGCGGGGCCTGGGGTGCGGCAGGAAGCGGGCCCGGAAGACGGTGAATCGGGGCCATCGGCGCATAGCCGACAAATTATCAAGAGGGGGTGGGTGAGGCCGGATGAAGGGCGTGAGTGAATGTGACCCGGGTCACATTCGGGCGGGAAATATCCGGGGACATCTTCCCCGTTTGGAAGTACGTTGACGCAAAACGGGGAGCGGATCCCCGCTTCGTGGGGGCGAGCCCCCGTCGCGTGGGGAACGGCTCCCCGCCCGGTGGAACGCCGCACGACGTCACGTGACACGAAGCGACCACGACGCGGCCGGCCGGCGGGACGAGGCCGGCGGGCGACGAGTAACGGGAGGAGGGCCGCTGTGACCGCGACCGGAACCAAGGCGAAGCTCCGGCGGAGCGTACGGGCCGCGCGGTCCGTGGCGGCCGGACAGCCCGAGAGGGCCGATGCGGCCGGGCAGCCCCGGCTGCGCGCCGACGCGCAGCGCAACCGCGAGCGGATCATCGCAGCGGCCCGCGAGGCGATGGTCGAGTTCGGGGCCGAGGTCCCGCTCGACGAAGTGGCCCGCCGGGCGGGTGTCGGCAACGCGACGCTCTACCGCCACTTCGCGGACCGCCTGGAGTTGATCCACCACGTCACGCTCTCCGTCATGTACCGCACCGCACAGGCCGCCGAAGGCGCTCTCGCGGAGGAGTCCGACGATCCCTTCCAGGCGCTGCGGTGCTTCGTCCACGCGGCGGTCGAGGAGCGCATAGGCGCCCTGTGTCCGCTGCTCTCGGACGGCGTGGACGTCTCCCATCCCGACCTGATAGCGGCGCGCGAGCGGCTGGAGGCTGCCGTCGAGGCGCTCATGGCCGCCGCGCGCGACAGCGGCCGGCTGCGCACCGACATCGCCGTCGGTGACCTGATGGTCGCCCTCACCCAGCTGACGCGTCCGCTGCCGGGCAGCGTCTGCACCCACTTCGACCGCTTCGTGCACCGGCACCTCCAGCTGTTCCTTGACGGACTGCTGGCGCCCGCACGCTCCGAACTCCCCGGTACCGCCGCCACGTTGGACGATCTCAGGCGCCGGTCGTAAACCCGGGCGGCGCACCGGCAACGGCGCCCGCGTCCGCCCTCGCAACCCCCTCCGCACCACCGGTGCCGCAGCGCAGTGGTCCCGCTGCCCTGTGCCGCCGCCATCCCTGATCAGCTTCATTCGCTCACTGCACCACTAGGTGGATCCCGTCATGCCCGAAAATTCCTCTTACGTCGATCCGCGGCGCTGGAAAGCGCTGATATTCATCGCCCTCGCGCAGCTGATGGTCGTCCTCGACGCGACGATCGTGAACATCGCGCTGCCCTCGGCACAGTCCGACCTGGGCATATCCGACGCCAACCGCCAGTGGGTCATCACCGCCTACGCACTCGCCTTCGGCGGGCTGCTGCTCTTCGGTGGCCGTCTCGCCGACCTGTGGGGCCGCAAGCGGACCTTCACCATCGGGCTGATCGGCTTCGCCATCGCCTCCGCGCTCGGCGGGGCCGCGGCCAACCAGGGCATGCTGATGGGTGCACGGGCGCTCCAGGGCGTCTTCGGCGCGCTGCTGGCGCCGGCCGCGCTGTCCCTGCTCGCGGTGACCTTCACCGAGGCCAAGGAGCGCGCCAAGGCGTTCGGCATCTTCGGTGCGATCGCCGGTGGCGGCGGCGCCGTGGGCCTGATCCTCGGCGGCGTCCTCACCGAGTACATGAACTGGCGCTGGACCTTCTTCGTCAACATCCCGTTCGCGGTGATCGCGGCGGCCGGCGCCATCCTGGTGATCCGTGAGCCCGCGGGCAGCCGCAACCCGTCCCGGCTGGACGTGCCCGGCGTCCTCCTGGCAACCCTCGGCCTGGTCTCGCTGGTCTACGGCTTCACCCGCGCCGAGTCCGACGGCTGGCTGGCCGCCCCGACGCTCGGCCTGTTCGTCGCCGCCGCCGTGCTGCTGCTGGTCTTCGTGCTGGTCGAATCCAAGGTGAAGGCCCCGCTGCTGCCGCTGCGGGTGGTCGCCGAACGCAACCGCGCCGGTGTCTACGCCTCGCTCGGCCTGGCCGTGATCGGGATGTTCGGGCTCTTCCTGTTCCTGACGTACTACCTGCAGATCGTGAAGGGCTACACGCCGGTCATGACCGGCCTGGCGTTCCTCCCGATGATCGTGGGCATGATCACCGGCTCGACGCAGATCGGCGCCCGTCTGATGACCCGGGTGCGCCCGCGGCTCCTGATGGCGCCGGGCTTCACGCTCGCCGCCGCCGGCATGCTGCTGCTCACCCGGATCGACCTCGGCACGTCCTACGCGACGCTGATCCTGCCCGCCTTCCTGATGCTGGGCCTTGGCATGGGTACGGCGTTCATGCCGGCCATGTCGCTGGCCACCCACGGCGTGCAGCCGCGGGACGCCGGTGTGGCGTCCGCGATGGTCAACACCTCGCAGCAGGTGGGCGGCGCGATCGGTACGGCGCTGCTCAACACCATCGCGGCCAGCGCCACCACCACGTACGCCGCCTCACACGCGGCCGGGGCGCGCTCCCTTGAGGTGCTGAAGCTCCAGTCGATGGTGCACGGCTACGCCGCCGCCATCTGGTGGGCGGTCGGCATCCTCGTCCTGGCGGCGCTGATCGCCTTCACCTTCGTCACCACCGGCCACCAGGGTGGCGCTTCACCTGCCGCTTCCGGCGGCGGTGAGGGCGCGAAGGAGTCCGCCGGCGCGCACGAAGGCGAGGGCGACGACCTCCAGATCCCGGTCATGGTGCACTGACGCCTGACCGTACGGGCCGGGCGCCCGGTGGCCGTGACGCGGCGACCGGGCGCTGTGCCACCGAAAGGCGCCGGCCTCCCCTCGCTCCTCAGCGGAGCCAGGGGAGGTCGGCGCCTTTCGGCTGGAGTCCGTCCGCCATGACCCGGCAGATCTCGGCCAGTTGGCCGACCTGCTCGGGCGAGAGGCGGTCGAAGATCGCCCCGCGTACGGCGGCGACGTGGCCGGGGGCGGCCTTTTCCAGGACCCGCAGGCCCTCGTCCGTGAGGAGGGCGAGCTGGCCGCGCTTGTCCGACGGGCAGTTCTCGCGCCGTACCCAGCCGTTCTTCTCCAGGCGGGCGACCGCGTGGGAGAGGCGGGAGCGGGTGATCTTCGCGTTCTGGGCCAGCTCGGTCATCCGCATCCGGCGCCGTGGCGCACGGGACAGCTGAACGAGCAGGCCGTAGTAGACGTGCGGCATCCCGGCGTCGCGCTGGAGCTGGCGGTCGAGGTGATCCTCCAGCAGCGTGGTCGCGTGGAGGTACGACTGCCAGGCGTATTGCTCCTCGTCGTTGAGCCAGCGCGGCTCGGCTGCGGGTTCGGTGCTCATGCCATCCATTCTCGCATCGGCCCCACTGTTCTTGAAGTTTTAACAATGCGGAGATAGGCTGAAAACTATCACTTGAATCTTCAAGTAAGTGTCTCTGCTGATCTTCCCACAGTGACACCAGTGAGATCTGAGATACGTCCGGGAGTGGCGATGTCCGTGATGCCGGCCCTCTACCTCAGCCACGGCGCACCGCCGCTGGCCGACGACGCGCTCTGGCCCGGCCAACTGGCGGCCTGGTCCGCGCAACTGCCGCGCCCCACCGCCGTGCTGATCGTCTCCGCCCACTGGGAGGAGGCCCCGCTCGCCCTCGGTGCCACGGAAACGGTGCCGCTGGTCCACGACTTCTGGGGCTTCCCCGAGCACTACTACCGGGTGCGCTACGCCGCCCCGGGCGCACCGCAGCTCGCCGCACGGATCCGCGCCTTGCTGCGGACCGCGGGCACCCCGGTGCAGGACGTCCCCGACCGCGGCCTCGACCACGGCGCGTACGTCCCGCTCGTCGAGATGTTCCCGCGGGCCGACGTCCCGGTCCTGCAGCTCTCGATGCCCACCCTCGACCCGCACCGCCTCTTCGAGATCGGCCGCAAGCTGGCCCCGCTGCGCGACGAGGGCGTCCTCATCGTCGGCAGCGGCTTCTTCACGCACAATCTGGCCGCCCTGCGGCATCAGGGGCCCGGCGTGCCGTCCTGGTCGGCGGAGTTCGACGACTGGGGGCGGCGGGCCCTGGAGGCGCGTGACCTCGACGCGCTCTTCGACTTCCCGCACAAGGCGCCGGCCGGACGGCTGGCGCACCCGCGCGCCGAACACTTCGCGCCGCTGTTCGTCACGCTCGGCGCCGCGGACGCCCGGGGGCAGCTGGGCGACGGCAGGAGCGTGATCGACGGGTTCTGGATGGGGCTCGCGAAGCGGTCGCTGCAGTTCGGCTGAGGGGGCGGGACGCCCTTCGGGGGAGCCGGTGCGGACCGGTGGCGGGGCGGGGTCAGCCTTCCGGCGGGATCAGGGCCAGGGCGCGGAGGGCGGCTGCCAGGGCGCGGTCGTCCCCTTCGGGTGTCCAGGAGGCCACGTCCAGGGCGGTGTCGGCCAGCTTGATCGCGTGCTCGTCGCCGTGCGCCGTGGCCCGCGCGAAGACCTCGTCAGGGGTCAGCGACCCGGCCCGCAGCGGCGGCAGCGCATCGTCGGGGGAGTAGAGGGAGGTCAGGGCCGCGGACGCCGCCCAGGCTGCGCGCAGCGATGGCGCCCACAGGGGGCGCGGCAGCGCCGGCAGGGTGCGCAGGACGGCGTTCGGCGCGGTCGCCGCGTGCACGAGCAGGACCGCGTCGCCGTGGGCGTAATCGACGTAGCGATGGGTCGACGCCCGGACCACGGCGGCGAGTTGATCCCGGGCCGCCTCCGGGTCCTGCGGCGCCGCGACGGCCTCGGCGGCTGCCGCCCAGCCCGGGGTGCCCGGTAGCTGGGCGAGGCCCTGGAGCGGGCTGACCTGCTGGTCGGCGATGTGCGGGAGGGCGTCGAGCGCGTCGGCCGGGGAGGCGGCGCCGCTCGGCTCGACCGCCACGGGCAAGGTGGTGTGCCGGGCCGCCCAGTAGCCGATCGCGTGCGCGAGTTCGGCGATGCGCGGCTCCTCCTCGCCCTCCTCCAGGAGGGTGCGCACGGCGTGGCCGACCCGGATGACGGGATGGGTGGCCGCGCCCGCGATGCCGGGCAGCAGCCGGGGCCACCACGCGGCGAGCACCTCACGCCAGGGGCGCTCGGCGACGGCGTGGGTGAAGTACGTGGTCCAGTCGGTGACCCGCTGTGGATCGCCCAGCGCCTCCTGCCAGTTGGCTTCGGTGATGCGTTCCCTGGCGCTCGGTACGTCCTCCAGCTTGGCGGAATACAGGTCGAGCCAGCGGTGGACGGTGCGGGACTGCCCGTGCCTGACCAGTGCCTCGACCGCCATGGGGCCGTGGTTGCTCAGATAGCCGCGGAATTCGGGCCCGGTCGCGTGCAGTCGCTCCAGGGCCTCGTCGAGGGTGCCGTTCTGTGTGTCCATGCCGCGAGGCTAGGCCGGGCACAAGCGGTGCGTAACGGGCTGCGGCCCTACTCCGCTGGTCGCAAGGGCGGGGGCCGGAAGGCGGGGATCGGTGGTGCGGAAGACGGCGGCCGGGGGGCGTTGTCAGTGGTGCGTGGCACGCTGAAGTCATGAATGAAGACAGGGCAGTTGACGGGGCGGCCGACGGCGGCGCCCGGCCCGCCGGGGCGACGGACCTGGGCCGGGCCTATGACTCCTTCACCGATACCTGGGCGCCCCGGATCGCGGCCGTGGTCAACGACTACGACGTCAAGATCGCCAAGGTCGAGGGCGCCTATGTCTGGCACGCGCACGCGGACACCGACGAGTTCTTCCTGGTCCTCGCGGGCCGGCTGACGCTGGAGCTGGCGGACCGCGATCCGGTCGTGCTGGGCCCGCAGCAGGTGTTCACGGTGCCGCGCGGGCTGTCGCACCGCCCGGTGGCCGAACCGGGCACCCGCATACTCCTCTTCGAGCCGCAGGGCACGGTCAACTCCGGTGACGCCACGCTGACCGGCGCGGACGCCTGGGTGTGCGCCACGGCGGGGCTGCCGCTGACGGAGGGGTAGGGCGGTCGGCCGGGGCGGGGTCCGTGGGAATCCGTGGAATCCGTGGAATCCGTGGGGAAATCCGGACAGGGGGTGTCGGGTAAGGGCGCGACGGTGGGGCCATGGTGACGAGAAGCGAGAGCGCGGCGAGCGCGGCAGCGGGCATGGCAGCGGGCGGGACGGAGAGGGACGGGGCGAAGAAGGACGGCGCGGGGGAGAGGGGGACGGCCGGTGTCGGCTGGGCGCAAGTGGTGGCGGCGGAGCCGGAGTTCGCCGCTCGGGTGCAGGAGAGGTTCGGCGCGTACACCCACCACGTCCTCGGGACGCTGCGTGCGGACGGATCGCCACGGCTGAGTGGACTGGAGGCCGACTTCCGCCACGGTGAACTGTGGCTCGGCATGATGACCGGTTCGCGCAAGGCCCTCGACCTGCGCCGCGACCCGCGGTTCGCGCTGCACACCAACCCCGGTCCCGGCACGGACCTGGCGGGCGGCGACGTACGGGTGTCGGGACGGGCGGTGGAGGTGCGCGAGGCGGAGGTGCTCAGGCGCTATGCCGACGCGGTGCGGCCACCGGAGCCGTTTCTGCTCTTCAGCGCAGCGGTGACCGAGGTGGTGCGGACCTTCGTCGCGGATCCGTATCTGGTGCTGGAGAGCTGGCGGCCAGGAGGCCCGTTGCGCACCGTGCGGCGGACGAGCACCGATGCGTCGCCGGAGACCGTCTGAGCACCTGACCGACCGTGCCGGGCGCGCTCCACCGAGCGGGACGCGGTGGACGCCCCGCTCGGTGCGTGCCAGTGCGTGTCAGTGCGCGCCGTGGGGTCTGTGGTGCGTGCGCGGCCGGTGCAGGCCGTGGGGCTCGCGTACGCGATGGGTGCGGAAGACGTAGAGGGAGACGAGGCCCATGATGATGCCCATGACGAGGCCCCAGGCGCTCGATTTGAGGACCGAAGGGCCGCTGAGGCTGTAGAGCCAGCCCATCGAGACGCCGAACAGCGCGCCGTAGGCCAGCGCCCTGGTGTCGGTGATCATGGAGGACTGGAAGTGCACGAGCAGCAGCCCCAGCGCCCCGGAGACCACGGCCGCGATCAGCCCGAGCAGGGCCGCCTGGCCGCCCTTCGCGCCGCTGGTGTGGTCGATCCAGATCGTGTAGCAGCCGAACCCGAGCGCGGCGATCACGGGAAGCGCCACGGTTGCCGGGATACGCCGCGCCGTTCCGGAACGCGCCGGTGGCGCCGACGAGGTGGCGCCGTGTTCCGCTTCGACCACGCCGTGTGAACGGACGGCCCGCGCCCCGTGGCGCAGAGCGTGCTTGTCCATGACGGGCTCCTCTCGCTTGCCCTCTGTCCAGGCGACACCCGCACACCGCCCGCGTCAACCGGAGCGCCCGGAGGGCGAATCGCCCGCCCTGCGCACCGCCCACCGACGGCAGGACCTGTCACGTCACCCCCTCAACCCCGCGCCCTCCCCAGGTCCTTCTGATACCAGGCGACGTCCCAGTAGCGGCCGAATTTGCGGCCGACCTCGGTGTACGTACCGATGTGACGGAAGCCGAACCGGGTGTGCAGGCGGGTCGACGCCGCGTTGGGCTGCGCGATCCCGGCGTACGCGCGATGGACGTCCTCATCGGCCAGCGCCGCGAACAGCGCCCGGTAGAGCAGGGTGCCGATGCCGCGGCCCGCCGCGTGCGGCGCGCAGTAGACCGTGACCTCGACGGAGGTGGCGTACGCGGCCTTCGGGCGGAACGGGCTGCTG
Organism: Streptomyces sp. NPDC048644; assembly: GCF_043199105.1. Lineage (NCBI taxonomy): Bacteria > Bacillati > Actinomycetota > Actinomycetes > Kitasatosporales > Streptomycetaceae > Streptomyces > Streptomyces sp. NPDC048644. Next base: position 190,316 of record NZ_JBICVO010000005.1, on the reverse strand, counting down.
GTCGCATACCCGAGCAGGGCGCCCCGCGCCGCGCCCGCCGCCGCGCCGTCTGCCCCGGCCGTCGCCGTCCCATCCCCCGCTCCGTCCGCCCCGGTGTGCCGGAATTTCCACCGATCTGTCGTATCCGGCTCCTGCTGGGCAACCAGGAGCCGGTGCGGGCCGTCTTCGGGGTGGGAGAGCAGCCACGGGCGGCGCTGCTCCGGGGTGAACGGCTCCGTGTCGAATGTGAGGGCCGTCTCACGTACGTAGTGGTTGTACAGCTCGGTGAGGGCGGTGATGTCCGCCTCGGCACCGGCCCTGACCTGCACTTCCCTGCTTATCGGCAGCATTCGGCCTCCCTGGGTGGGGGCGCAGGGTACTGCATGATCAGAAAAAAGAGGCACGGCATGGGAATTCTGTCCGGATTCCAGCCGTTGTTTCCTTCGGATGGAGGTACTCGGCCGCGGCCGGGCTCGCTGCGTCCACGTCCCGCGAACGACTCATTACCGACTCATCGCAAAGGGAGCATACGCATGGCAACCCGTGCCGTCGCCCGCCGTCAGACCACCAAGAGTGGCGCTGACGGGGCCAGCAGTGTTCGCGCTGTAGGCGGGGAGATCGCCGACCGCGACCTGGTCGGCATGTACCTCGATGAAATCGCGCGTACGCCCCTGCTCGACGCCGCCAAGGAAGTCGAGCTGTCCCAGACCATCGAGGCCGGTGTGTACGCCCGGCAGATCCTCGACGGGGTCGTCGCCGACGGCAATGCCGCGGGCGCGGACCGCGAGGAGCTGGCGGCGCTGGTCGCGGAGAGCGAGAAGGCCAAGGACGTCTTCATCCGGTCCAACCTGCGGCTCGTCGTCGCGGTGGCCCGCCGCTACCCGCGTGCCGGGCTCCCGCTTCTGGACCTGATCCAGGAGGGCAACGCCGGTCTGGTGCGTGCCGTGGAGAAGTTCGACTACGCCAAGGGTTTCAAGTTCTCGACGTACGCGACGTGGTGGATCCGTCAGGCCATCACGCGCTCCATCGCCGACCAGTCGCGCACGATCCGGCTGCCCGTGCACCTCGTCGAGGAGCTGGGGCGCATCCGCAGGGTCCAGCGCGAGTTCAACCGCGAGAACGGCCGTGACCCGGAGCCGGCGGAGGTCGCCGCCGAGCTGGGCTCCACCCCCGCGCGCGTCACCGACGTGCTGGACTGGGCGCGCGACCCGGTCAGCCTGAACATGTCGGTGGACGACGACGGCGACACCCAGTTCGGTGACCTCCTGGAGGACACCTCCGCGGCTTCGCCCGAGCAGTCCGTGCTCTCGCTGTTGCGCAGTGAGGAACTGGAGGACCTCATCGACCGCCTCGACCACCGCACCGCCTCGATCATCAAGGCCCGTTACGGCATCGAGGACGGCCGCGAGCGCACGCTGACCGAGGTCGGCAAGCAGCACGGCCTGACCCGCGAGCGGATCCGTCAGATCGAGAAGCACGCGCTGCTGGAGCTGAAGCGGATGGCGCGCGACACCGGATTCGACGCGGCGGCCTGATCCCTGGGGGCGTGCAGTCCCCGGGGCCGCAGTCCCCGTAGAGGCCCGCGTCCCAGAGCCGGCCCCGACCCGGCCTCGATCCGGTCCCCGTTCCCCCGTTCCCCAAGCCCCGGTGCCGAGAGGTGTCGGGGCTTCTTCGTGCGCTTCTTCGTGCGCTTCTTCGTGCCTGCGCGGCGCCTTGCCGATCCGCGCCCCGACACCGTGCCGATTCGCGCCCCCAGCGCCGTACCGACTCGCGCCCGTGACGCCCCGCCGACGGCCCCGCGATGTCCACTTGAGTCCGCCCATTGCCCGTTCCTGTTTACTTCACTGAAGGGCGGGCGTAGCCTGCCGCTGAAACCACAGAGTCGGGCAGGGAACGGACACGCACGCAGATGTACGCAGCTGAGCGCCAGCAAGAGATCCTGCGCCTCGCCCGGGAGGCCGGGCGGGTCGACGTGCTGTCCCTCGCGGAGCATTTCCAGGTCACCGCCGAGACCGTACGGCGCGACCTGAAGGCCCTGGACCGGGCCGGTCTGGTCCGCAGGGTGCACGGCGGCGCCATTCCGGCCGGCCGGCTGGATTTCGAGCCCGACCTCGCCGAGCGGGACGCGGTGGCCGCCGACGAGAAGGTGCGCATCGCGCGGGCCGCACTCGCCGAGCTGCCCGGTGGCGGCTCCGGAAGCGTCATCATCGACGCCGGCACGACCGCGGCACGGCTCGCCGCCGAGATCCCGCTGGACGCCGAACTGACCGTGGTCACGCACGGCCTGCCGGTCGCCGCCCGGCTCGCCGACCACCCGGGGCTGACCCTGCATCTCGTCGGCGGCCGGATCCGGCAGCGGACCCGCGCCGCGGTCGACGACTGGGCACTGCGCGCCTACCGCGAGATCAACGCCGACGTGCTGTTCCTCGCGACCAACGGCTTCTCGCTCGACGGCGGCCTGACCACCCCCGACCTCGCGGAAGCCGCCGTGAAGCGGGCGCTGATCGCCGCCGCCCGCCGGGTCGTCCTGCTCGCCGACTCCGCCAAGTTCGGGCAGCAGCAGTTCGCCCGCTTCGGCGCGCTGTCGGACGTGGACCTGCTGATCACCGACACCGGGCTCAGCCCCGACGACGCCCACGCCATCGAACGCGCGGGCACGGAAGTGGTGCGCGCATGATCCTCACCGTCACCCCCAACCCCAGCCTGGACCGCACGTACGAGATCCCGGCGCTGGACCGCGGGGCCGTGCTCCGGGCCACCGCCGACCGGATCGACCCGGGCGGCAAGGGCGTGAACGTCTCGCGCGCGGTCGCAGCCGCCGGGCGGCGCACCCTCGCGCTGCTGCCGGTCGGCGGCGCCGCCGGTGCCGCGCTCGCCGCGCTCCTGGAGGCCGACGGCATCGAGGTGGCGGGTGTCCCGGTGGCCGGGCAGACCCGCTCCAACATCTCCGTCGCGGAGCCCGACGGCACCCTGACGAAGATCAACGCGGCGGGGCCCGAGCTGTCCGCCGCCGAGTCCGACGCGCTGCTCGCCGCGGTCGGCGAACGCTCCGCCGGCGCCGACTGGATCGCCTGCTGCGGCAGCCTGCCGCGCGGCCTGGCACCCGAGTGGTACGCCGAACTGGTCGCCCGCGCCCACCGGGCCGGCACCCGGATCGCGCTGGACACCTCGGGCCCGTCGCTGACGGCGGCGCTGCGCGAGCGTCCCGACGTCGTCAAGCCGAACGCCGAGGAGCTGGCGCAGGCCGTGGGACGCCCGCTGGCCACGGTCGGCGACGCCGCCGATGCCGCGGCCGAACTCCGCTCCCGGGGTGCCCGCGCCGTGCTGGCCTCGCTCGGCGCGGACGGCCAGCTGCTGGTCGACGACGGAGGCGCGTACTTCGGCAGCGCGCCGGTCGCCGCCGTCCGCAGCAATGTCGGGGCGGGCGACGCCTCGCTGGCCGGGTTCCTCGGGGCGGGCGGCACGGGCGTGGCGGCCCTGGCGGCGGCGGTGGCCCACGGCGCGGCTGCCGTGCAGCTGCCTGGCAGCCTGATGCCGGCGCCGTCGGACCTCGATCCGGCGGCGGTCACCACGACCGGCGACGTCCCCCTGGACCGCCGGCTCACGGAGCCCGTGCCGTGACCTGCCACCCGCGCCCCGGGCCCGGCCCCGTACGGACGCGCCGCAGCCTCTTCCCCTCCTCCGTCCTCACCGCCGCCCGGCGGTACCGCGCGCAAGGGAGCCCGCGATGAGTGAGCTGATCACTGCGGAACTGGTCGACCTCGACCTGTCCGCCGATACGAAGGACGCCGCCGCTCGTTCGCTGGCCGAACGGATGGCCGCGGCCGGACGCGTCACCGACCTGGAAGGCTTCCTCGCGGACGTGGCCGCGCGCGAGGCGCAGATGCCCACCGGCCTCGACGGCGGCATCGGTATTCCGCACTGCCGCAGCGCGCATGTCACGGAGCCGACGCTGGCGTTCGGACGCAGCGCGGCAGGCATCGACTTCGGTGCCGCGGACGGCCCCGCCGACCTGGTCTTCCTGATCGCCGCGCCGGCCGGCGGCGACGCCGATCACCTGTCGATCCTCTCGTCCCTCGCCCGCCACCTGATGGACGCGTCCTTCACCGGCGCCCTGCGCGCGACGGCGGAACCGGAGCGCGCCGCCGCCCTGATCCGTGGCGAGGAGCCGGGGGAGGGGACGGGGGAGGGGACGCAACTGCCCGCGCCCGCACCGGAGTCCGCCCCTGAACCCGAGGCCGAGGCCGAGACCGCTGCCGAGGGCCCGGCCCCCGCCTCCCCCACCCCCTTCCGTATCGTCGCCGTCACCTCCTGCCCCACCGGCATCGCGCACACCTACATGGCCGCCGAATCGCTGGCGAAGGCAGGTGCGGCGGCTGGCGTCGAGCTGACCGTCGAGACCCAGGGCTCGGCGGGCTTCGTGAAGCTGGATCCGCAGGTCGTGGCGGATGCCGACGCGGTGATCTTCGCGCACGACGTCGAGGTGCGGGACCGGGAGCGGTTCGCCGGGAAGCCGGCCGTCGACGTCGGCGTGAAGGCGGGCATCAACCGCCCCGCCGAACTCATCGCCGAGGCACGGGAGAAGGCGGCCCACGGCGGGCCCGGCGCCCCGGTGCGGCCCGCCGCACCGATGGACAGGGACGGCGACGGCACGGACGGCTTCGCGACCCGCCTCCGCAAATGGCTGATGACCGGCGTCAGTTACATGGTCCCCTTCGTCGCAGCCGGTGGTCTCCTCATGGCCCTCGCCTTCGCGATCGGCGGCTACACCGTCAACAAGGCGCCGTCCGTCGCCGACCACTTCCTGTGGACCGAGTCCGCCAGCTGGGCCGCGCTGCTCTTTCAGATAGGCAGCACCGCGTTCGGCTTCCTCGTCCCGGTCCTGGCCGGGTTCATCGCGTACGGCATGGCGGACCGGCCCGGCCTGGTGCCCGGCTTCGTCGGCGGCGCCCTCGCGCTCACCGTCGACGCGGGCTTCCTCGGCGGCCTGATCGCGGGCCTGCTCGCGGGCGGCGTGGTGCGGGCGATCCAGCGGATCCGCGTCCCGGCACCGCTGCGCGGCATCATGCCCGTCGTCGTCATTCCGCTCCTCTCGTCGGCGATCGTCGGGTTCCTGATGTTCCTGGTGATCGGCAAGCCGGTCGCGGCGCTCCAAAAGGGCCTGACCGACTGGCTGTCGGGCCTGTCGGGCGCCAACGCGGTCATCCTCGGCGTCCTGCTCGGCCTGATGATGTGCTTCGACCTCGGGGGCCCGCTCAACAAGGTCGCCTACGCCTTCGCCGTCGGCGGCCTGGCCAACCCCAACGAGGGCAGCCTGAAGGTGATGGCCGCGGTGATGGCGGCAGGTATGGTCCCGCCGCTGGCGATGGCGCTGGCCACCACCGTCCGCGGGCGGCTGTTCACCACGACCGAACGGGAGAACGGCAAGGCGGCGTGGGTGCTCGGCGCTTCCTTCATCACCGAGGGCGCCATCCCCTTCGCAGCGGCCGACCCGCTCCGCGTCATCCCGTCGGCGATGGCGGGCGGCGCGGTCACCGGCGCCCTCTCGATGGCCTTCGGCTGCACCCTCCGCGCCCCGCACGGCGGCATCTTCGTCGTCCCGCTGATCGGACAGCCGCTCCTCTATCTGCTGGCCATCGCGGCGGGCACCGGCGTCAGCACCGCCCTGGTCATCCTCCTCAAGGGCCTCCGCAAGCCGGACACCCGCAGTCCCGCCCCGTCCGAACGCCCCGCCGACCGGACGAACGAGGCGCCTGCCGCGGTCTGATGGCGGTGTGCGGACGGCCCTGTCGGGGTGTCAGCCCCGCGCGCTGTGCCGGGGCGGTGTCGTGCCTGTCCGGGCGGCTGTGTCCCGTTCCGCCACGATTTCCCGGCGCTGTTCATCGAGATACGCGTTCGCTGCGCGTTCCGCCGTCCACTTGTCGTTCTCCGACATTGTGTCCCAGCTCCCCTGAAAGCTCTCGAACCGCAGGACGAGAGATTCGTCCTGCGGGGCGTCCCTGACGGCGTCTTGGATGCTGCTCCGCCCGGACATGACGTCCCTGGCCAACTGGGTCAGAGGGTCTTTGGTGTCTCCCTCCGCCAGGTTCTGCATCATCTTCCGGAGCATTCTCGCCTTGGCCTCGTCCTTGGCCAGGCTCATGAATTCCTCGTCGCCCACTTCGCGCTTGCTGTCGCCTTCTCGCACCGGTTTTCCTGTTCTCCTCTGAAGCATGTCCGGCACCTGTTCATGGTGCCGTCATTCCGGCCCTGCTGCCCGGATGGCGGGACTTTGTGTACGGCCTAAGCCACCGGGCTGTTGTAGGCACTCCCCGGCAGGGGGAAGGCGATGGTCTTGCTCTCAATGGATGCGGTGATCCCGCTGACGATTCCCACGGATCCGTTGATGGCGGTCTGGAGCGCACTGATGGTCGTGGTGAGCTTGGACCACATATTGATCATGGCAATGACCTCCCCTGCCACAGCGCCCGCGGCGATGGCGGGACCGAAGAGGGTGAAGCTGGTCGATGCGCCGGCCAGCGCCGTCAAACCGACCATGGCCGCGGTGTCCAGAATGCCGCTGAGCAGGTCGCCGCATGCTTCGGCCGCGTTCCAGACCTCTTGGTAGGTCTTCTCGTAGTTCTTCTGCAGCGCGACGAAGGATTCCTTCATCTCGGCGAGATCCTTGGCCAGGGTGTCGAAGTAGATGTATGCGGCGTCCGCGGCGTTCCCGTTCCAGCTGGAGTCCAACGCCTTGTTTCCGGTCTTGATGTTCTGCGAGAGGTCTTCACAGAAATCACCGAGCGCCTTCCATGCCTTGGCGCACTGTGCATATTCGACCCAGTCGCCCGCGATCAGCTTCTTCGCCTCGTCGACCGGGTTGAAATCGAAGGCGATCTCCAACCCTTTGCTGATGATCTAGGACGGACTCAGTACATCGCCGAACGACAACAAGTCTTTTACGATGCCACCGTCCGGCTCTTCCTTGTCAGCGTCCACCTGTGGAGCGACCAGACGTTTGGTCGGGCTCGTCACGTCGGAGAATCCCATATTTCTGTTCCTTCGTCGCGTCATGGCCCGGAAGTTCACGGCCTGACCTTTGGGCTATCGCTTGGATGCTGGGTACGACGCATCCATTTTTCGCGACTCGTCATGATCAGTTACGTCATAGTGCTTCGCCGAGCTAATCAATTCCGCCGACGAGGTGGTCAGGATTCTGTGCAACGCTTTCATGGTGTTCTGGACGCGACCTACGACGTCTTCGTGCCCGCCGCCCCACAGTTGGGCTACGGTCGAAATGGGGCCGACGTCGGAGGCGAGCATTTCGCACGACTTTTTGACGTAGTCCCGCGCATCCTCCACGTCGGCGGCTGCCCTTTTCATTTGCTCGCCAAAAGATTTCACATCGTCCGGATCAACCGAAAAACTCACTCTTGCCCCTTTGGGTAGCTATTGACTCGATCATTACCCGGTGTTATTTTGCGGCGGTGATGAGGATATTCGATGGCGGCAGCAATGAACTTCCGTCGCTCGACCCGAGCAGTCCTGCGGATGAATACATGCAGCGCCAGGTGCGCGGGTGGTCGTATCTTCCCGTCGCTTTCGGGGTGCTCATCCCCTGGATGTGGCTCTATTTGGCATTCGCCTATGACCTGCGCAAGGACCTGCCGTTCATCGCCGCGCTGCTGATGCACGCGGGGCTCGGGCTGGTCTGGTACGGGCGGCGTACGTCGCGCCGGGTTCTGGTGTGGGCGGGCGTCGGCTGCTATCCGCTGGCCGTCGCGCTCTGCCTCCTGCTCCAGGACGTCCTGTAGGCCCTGGACGCGGGAATACAGGAAAGCGGCCGGCCCCTCCAGGGGACCGGCCGCTTTCGTGGTGTCAGGGGTCAGGCCGCGCTGCCCGACTGCCACTGGGACCAGGACAGGTTCCAGCCGTTGAGGCCGTTGTCCGGCTGGACGGTCTTGTCGGGGGAGCCCTTGACGATCACGACGTCGCCGATCAGTGAGTTGTCGAAGAACCACTTGCCGGGGGTGTCACCGCCGCCGCCCTTGGAGTCCTGGAGGCCGACGCAGCCGTGGCTGGTGCCGGACTTGCCGAAGATCGAGGGGGAGCCCCAGTAGTTGCCGTGGATGAAGGTGCCGGATGACGACAGGCGCATGGCGTGCGGGACGTCCTTGATGTCGTACTCGCCGCCGAAGCCGACCGTCGAGCCGTCCATCCGGGTCTGCTTGAACTTCTCCGAGATCACCATCTGGCCGTTGTAGGTGGGGTGATCGGCGCTGCCGCCGGAGATCGGGATGGTCTTGAAGGTCTTGCCGTCCCGCTTGATCGTCATCGTCTGGGTGTCCATGTCGACGGTCGAGACCTGGGAGCGCCCGATGGTGAAGTTGACCGTCTTGGACTGGACGCCGGTGATGCCGTCGCCGCCCTGCACGCCGTCCAGGTCGATCTTCATGGTGACCTTGGAGCCGGCCTTCCAGTACTCCTCGGGCCTGAAGTCGAGGCGCTGCGCGCCGAACCAGTGCCCGACGACCTTCTGGCCGCTGCTGGACGTCACCGTGATGTGGGACTGGACGTCCTTCTTGTTGGCGATGACCTTGTCGAAGTTGAACGAGACCGGCATGCCGACGCCGACGGTCTTGCCGTTGTCGGGGGTGTAGGTGCCGATGAAGCTGTTGGCGGACGAGACGGTGGTGAAGCTGGCGTTCTCGGTGGCGGAACGGCCCTTGGCGTCCTTCGCGTTCGCCACCAGCTTGTACTTGGTGCCGCGCTCCAGCTGAGCCCCGGGCTTCCAGGAGAGGCCGTCGCCCGATATGGCGCCCTCGACGGGGGCGCCGGAGTCGGCGACCGTGAGCTTCACGTCGGTCAGCTTGCCGCCGCTGACCTTCACTCCGGTGTCGTTGATGCTGGCGTCCGTGGCGCCGTCCTTCGACGAGACCTTGATCTTGGCGTCCGATGCGTCCTTGGCCGCCGCGGCGTCCGCGCCCGCCTGGCCGTTCTTGCCGTCGCCCGAACCGGCTTCGGCGTCACCCCCGCAGGCGGACAGCGTGAGCGCGCCCGCGGCGAGCAGTGCGGTCACGGCGAAGGTGCGGCGCATCCTGCGGTTGCGGCGAGGGGCTGCTGCGCTCTCCTGCTCGGGCGGCTGGAGCAGCTGGTGCGAGGTACGGGACCGAGCGGTCGCGGTGGTGTCCGGCGATGTCACGAGCTGCTCCATACAAGGGTGTTGTGTTTCCGTGCTGGTAAACAGCACCAACGGGTGATTTTGGTTGCAGGTTGGACGTTCTTGTGGCCGAGGTCACACGCGCGGTGGCAATGGGCTGTCGGGTGGCCCCGACAGCCAGGTTCGCAGCGGGGCGCCGTGTTCGTCCAGACGCGGTGGCGCGTAAGGGGCTGTGACGGGTGTCTCGGAGAGCCGCAGCGGGCTGCTGACCTGCGGAATCCGCCCCTCACCCACCGGCGTTACCGGATCGAGCCCCAGCCGGTCCGCCAACTCCAGGGCTTCGGAGAGGGTGTTGACGGGGCCGCAGGGCACCCCGGCCTCGGCCAGCCGCGGGGCCCAGCCCTGCGGGGTGTCGGACGCCAGGAGATCTTCCAGGGATTTGATGAGGTCTGTCCGGTGCTGCACCCGGTCCTGATTGCGGAGGAAGCGGGCATCTTCCGCGAGTTGGGGTGCGCCCAGTGCCCGGACCAGCGCCCGGAACTGCCCGTCGTTCCCGGCCGCGACGGCCAGCAGCCCGCCCCGGCAGGCCAGCGTCTCGTACGGCGCGATGCTGGGGTGGCGGTTGCCCATCGGGCCGGGGTCGCGGCCGGTCGCCAGATGTCCCGACGCCTGGTTGACGAGCGAGCCGAGCAGCGACGACAGGAGGTTGACCTCCACCAGCTGGCCCCGGCCCGTGCGGTCGCGGTGGCGCAGCGCGGCGAGGATGCCGGTGGTGGCGTCCTTGGCGGTGAGCACGTCCACCAGCGCGACACCGGCCTTCAGCGGCGGCCCGCCGGCCTCCCCGGTGAGGCTCATCAGGCCGCCGACCGCCTGCACCACGAAGTCGTACCCGGCGAGACCCGCGCCGTCGCCCGAGCCGAAACCGGTGATCGAGCAGTGCACGAGACCGGGGTTGGCGGCGCGGGTGGCCGCCTGGTCGAGGCCGTACTTGGCGAGCGCGCCCGGCCGGAAGTTCTCGATCAGCACGTCGGCGCGGCGGGCCAGTTCGCGGGCCGCCGCCGCGTCGTCCGCATCGCCCAGGGCCAGGGCGAGGCCGCGCTTGGACCGGTTGGCGGCGTCGAAGTACGCGGCGGTGCCGTCCGGGGCGAACGGTGGCCCCCAGGCGCGGGTGTCGTCGCCTGCCCCCGGCCGCTCCACCTTGATCACCTCGGCACCCAGGTCGGCGAGGGTCGCCGCGGTCAGCGGGCCCGCCAGCACCCGGCTGAAGTCGGCGACGAGGATGCCGTCGAGGGCACCGGCGGTGGCGGAAGGACCGGCCGTACGGGGCGCGGGCCGCGGGAGAGGGGAGGGCGGCGGCGACTGCTGGGGCGGCTGCGGCACGTGCGTACTCCTCACGTCGCGGACGGTGTGCCGCCATGCTCGGGGACGCTCTTCCCCGCGGGGAAGTCACCGGGTTGTCCAACGGGCCGGACCGTACCCTGCCGCGCCGGAGCGGTGCACCGGACCGTCAGAAGGGCCGACGCGTGCCCGAACGGCGGGCCGACGCGCATCCGAACGGCGCCCGCGCCCGGGGCCGTTCAGTTCCCCGGGCCGTTCAGTTCACCGGGCCGAGCCTGAGGAGTGCCAGGGCCGCCAGCATCTGGACCGATATGGCCGCTGCCGCCTTGTGCGTCGGCAGGTGGTGCTGGCCGCGTATCAGCAGCACCGCGAGGACGTACCCGAAGCCCCAGGTCGTGTAGGTCGCGGCCTGGATGAAGGTGGAGTCGGACGGCAGCCAGCTCGCGATGGCCAGGCGCGGCAGATCGGTCACCCAGAACAGCACGATGAACAGGCTCGCGGTCGGCGCGAAGCGGCCGTTGCCGCCGAGAGTACGGGCGATGGCGTGGGTGACCGCGCCCAGCGCGAAGCTGGCCAGCAGCACACAGCCCACGGCCAGCCCGACGAGCTGGAGCGCCGCGCCGTGGTCGGCCGCCCACTGCCCGTGGAACGCGTCCGCCGACAGCACCCCGATGCATCCGCTGATCAGGGACAGCAGGAGAGCCGCGCTCCACGCGCTGCGGTCCCTGGCCTCGTCCAGCACCTCCACCGGCCGGTACCAGAGGCCGAGTATCAGCCGGTGCCACCACAGCCGACGGCGCTCGGGCGGGTGGCTCTGCGGCTGGACGAGTGTGGGGGGAGGTGGCGGTACGAACATACGGCCGTTCTACCACCGGCGTTTTGGGGGCAACTGCGGGGGAGTCGAACGCGGAGGCGGCGGGGCGGGTGAGACCGTGCCGGGATGAGCGATCACTTCCCCGGGCGCGAGGGCGACACCGGACGCGGCGCCGATGACGCCGGAAGGACCGCGGCGGACGGCGCCGGGCACGAGGAGGCGCACGGCGCCGGGCTCGGCGGGCGCCTCAACTGGCTGCGGGCCGCGGTGCTCGGGGCCAACGACGGCGTGGTGTCCACCGCGGGCCTCGTCGTCGGCGTCGCGGGCGCCACCGGCTCCCGCAGCGCGCTGCTGACCGCGGGTCTCGCCGGACTGCTGGCCGGATCGATGTCGATGGCGGCCGGCGAATACGTATCGGTCTCCACGCAGCGCGACTCCGAGAAGGCCGCGCTGGTGCAGGAGAAACGCGAGCTGGCGGGCGAACCGCAGGCCGAACTCGTCGAACTGACCGGCCTGCTGGAGGGCAAGGGGCTGACACCTGAGCTGGCCCGTGAGGTCGCCGAACAGCTCACCGAGCACGATGCGCTGCGCGCGCACGCCGAGGTGGAACTGGGCATCGACCCCGACGAGCTGACCAACCCCTGGCACGCGGCAGGCGCCAGCTTCCTCGCCTTCACGGCCGGGGCGCTGCTGCCGCTGCTCGCCATCGTGCTGCCGCCCGCCGCGCTGCGGCTGCCGGTGACGGTGGCCGCCGTGCTGGCCGCCCTCGTGGTGTGCGGCTGGGCCAGTGCCGGGCTCGGCGCGGCGCCGGTCGGCCGCGCGGTGCTGCGCAACGCCGGGGGCGGCGCGCTGGCGATGGCGGTGACCTATGTGGCGGGCACGCTGCTGGGCGCCACCGGCAGCTGAGCCGGGCGGGCCTACGGGCGGGTGTCCGCGGCGCCGTACAGCTCGCGGTAGGACGGGAAGTGGCCGCCGGGGCCGTCGACGCCGTCGGCCGCCAGGACCGCGTCGACGACGGCCGCGGTCAGCGCGTCCGCCCCGGCGGCCAGGATGTCGTTGAGCGCCCCGGCCTCCGCGTGCACCCCGAACGCCGGATCGGCGCCGGCCGCTTCGGGCGCGAGCGGGCGGACCGCGGTGGACAGTGCGAAGACGGTGTCGCCGTCGGAGAGCAGATGCACCGGGCGGACCGCGCGGGCCAGGCCGTCGTGCGCGGTGCCTGCCAGCTTCTGAGCCTGGGCGCGGGTGAGCGAGGCGTCGGTGGCGACCACCGCGAGCGTGGTGTTCAGCGGCGGCCCCGCCGAGGCGGCCGAGCGGACCCGCGTCACTTCCTGGGCTTCGGCCAGCCGCCGGAGTGCCGCCGCGTGCACAGCGGGTGCGGGGACGACGGGCAGGCCGTCCGCCGGCTGGTCCTCGTACCACCGGCCGTACAGGGCGCCGGTGCGCGGATCGACCGGAGAGCCGGCGGCGTTGACGGCGGCCAGCGCCGCGACGGTGACACCGGACGGCAGGACGACGCTCGCGCTGCCGATGCCGCCCTTGAGCCCGCCGGCCACCGCGCCCGTACCGGCGCCGACGCTGCCGCGTGCGAACGGCGCGCCCGAGGCACCGGCCGCCGCCTCGGCCGCCGCCCGGCCGAGCGCCGCGTCCGGCCTGGCCCGCCAGTCGCCGCCGCGCCCCAGGTCGAAGAGGGCCGCGGCCGGGACGACCGGCACCACCTGCGCCGGGTGGGGCCCGACGCGGAAGCCGCGGCCCTGGTCCTCCAGCCACCCGGCGACTCCTGACGCGGCGTCCAGACCGAAGGCGCTGCCGCCGGTCAGCACGACCGCTTCGACCCGCTGGACCAGATTGCGCGGATCCAGCGCGTCCGTCTCGCGGGTACCGGGCCCGCCACCGCGTACGTCGACGGCGGCGACGGCGCCGCCCTCGGGGGCGAGGACCACGGTGGTGCCGGTGAGATGTCCGCCGCCGACCCGCTGGGCGTGGCCGACCCGGAGGCCGGGGACGTCGGTCAGGGCGTGCTGGCGGTGCGCTGCGTCGGCCATGCGTCATGGGTACCACGGGCGGCGCGGGCGCGGGCCCTGAGCGGCGGATGAGGCGGCACCGGCCGGGCTGCGGCGCCCGGCCGGCGGACGGTCAGCTGCCGGACGGGCCCATCACGATCACCGGGTGATCGGCCGGGTCCAGGGTCCGCAGCAGTTCCTTCATCACCTCGGGCTTGAGGCTCACGCAGCCCTGGGTGGGCCCGTCGTGGTCGACGTGCAGCCAGACGCCGCCGCCCTTGTCCTCGCCCTCGGGCCGCTGCGCGTCCAGCGGTGAAGTGCCGGTCACCCGGTTGTAGTTGATGGCGATGACGTAGTCGAAGGCGCCTTCCAGCGGCTCGCCCTCGACGCCGGTGCCGTTGGCGACGAAGTTCTCGTCGTGGCTGTAGGGGAGCTTGGTGCCATCGGGCGGGGCCAGCCGGCCACCGGCGTCGGTGAGCGTGAAGACGCCCTCGGGCGAGCGGAGGTCGCCGTAGTGGTGGTCGTCGGTCCAGCCGCGTGCGGCGTTGTGCGCGGCCCACTTGATGCCGGGACGCCAGTCGTCCGACCCCTTGGCGCGGGTGTAGAGGACCACGCGGGAGTTGTAGGAATCGGATCCCTTGCCCGTCACGACCAGCACCTGACGGGAGTCGGACGGTATCCGCTTGCGGACGGCGTCGCTCAGGCCGGGGATCGGGTGGGCGGCGGCAGCGGCGTTCGGCACCGGCTTGTTGGGCGCCGGCTTCTCCGGTCCCGACACCGTCTTCGTGGTGCCGTTCTTGGCCTGCTGCGCGTCGTGGTCATCGCCCGATGCGGGCCAGGCCCACAGGGCGGTGCCCACCAGCGTGGTCAGTGCGAGAGAGCTCACGGCCTTGCCGCGGCCGGACAGGCTCTTGCGCTCGCGGGGCTGAGCGTGGCGCGGGGCCATGGCTGGCGTCTCCTCAGGTACGGACGGGTGGACGGCCCGTGGGCATAAAAAGGGCAATCTGCACCCTACCGTGAGGAGGCCCCTGTGCCGCGCCGACCCCCGCGGGGACGGCCGGAACAAGCGGTCGAATCCCCGGGGAAACCAGCCCTTTCGCGGCGGATTTTCGTCATTCGTTCCCGGTGCGGCATGGGGGCAAGCGGGGCGCTCACGGCCGCCGAACATGGCTGAATATCGCGGCAAATTCCGGTACGGACGGCCAAAGTTGACGGTGGCAGGCGGTCGGCCGCGGGCCGTGGCGAACGGATTTCGGGGGGTGTGTGCGGAGGCCGGTGCCGGGGTGTCAGATGCGGGAGCAGGGTGGGGGCCATCCGGGGCGGGTACGGCGTTTTCTTCACGCTTCCGGGCGAAGCGGAATGAGTGCCGCGAAGGACCCGAATTCGGCGTCGTGTTCACCGCAACGGCGCAGCGCGGATCCGGCCGGATGGCGGCGGGCGGCCCGTGCCGGGTGCGGACGGCGCTATTCCGTCAGGGCTGTGCCCTGACGGGTCGTGAGGGTCACGCCGACGGCGACCGCGGCCGAACCGACCAGGCCCGCCGCGAGGACCGCGAGGTGTCCGGCGAAGGTGCAGGCCAGGATGAGGACCGCGGCGAGCGGCAGGACCAGTTGCTGGGCGATGCCGCGCTTCTGGTGGCGGGAGTGGATCAGCCAGACCGTGACCAGGAACAGGGCGGCGGGCACCGTGACGCACGCGGACGCCGCCAGGGTCGACAGGTGGGCCTTGCCCACCGACTCCTCCACCGCCACCTCGATGCCCGCGCCGACCGCGGCGGCCGACCCGTACACCAGGTAGTGGCCGTAGCCCCACGTGAACGCCTGGCGGCTGGAGCGCAGATGCAGGTGGATGGGGACCGCGAAGTAGATCCAGTACGCGGCGAAGACCAGCAGCAGGCCGCCCGCCGCGATCGGCAGCAGGGAGCCCAGCTCGTCGTTCTCGTCCAGCGCCGACTGCACGGCGACGGTGGCGGCGGAGATCGTCTCGCCCAGCACGATGATGGTGAACAGGCCGTAGCGCTCGGCGATGTGGTGCGGGTGCCAGGCGGTCGGCCGGTCCCGCTCGGCGAAGGCCGGAACGGACATCTCCAGGAGCGCCATGACCAGGAACACCCACGGCCTTCCGGTCTCCGGCAGGAACAGCAGGGCCAGCCAGCCGACCTGGCACAGGCTCACACCGACCGCGTAGCGCAGTGCGGTGCGGCGTTCCGCGCCGCGGCAGCCGTGCGCGGCCCGCAGCCACTGGCTGACCATGGCGAACCGCATGACCACGTAACCGAACCAGACCACCGTGAACTGGTTGTCGTTGAACGCCCGCGGCACACCGGCCGCGAGGATCAGCACCCCGGCGATCTGGACCAGCGTCACGACCCGGTAGAGCGTGTCATCGGTGTCGTAGGCCGAGGAGAACCAGGTGAAGTTGAGCCACGCCCACCAGATGGCGAAGAAGAGCATGAGGTAGCCGATGATGCCGTGCCAGGGGTGGCCTTCGGCCAGCGCGTGCACCAGTTGACGGCCCACCTGGGCGATGCCCACGACGAAGCACAGGTCGAAGAAGAGCTCCAGGGGCGTGGCGGCGCGGTGGGCCTCGTCGGGGCGGCGCGCCCGCATACGGACCGGCACGGTGGCCGCCCGTCAGCCGGTGATCCGCATCAGCGTGATGCGGTCGCCGTCGACGGTGAAGGCGAAGTCGGAAGGACCGTTGAAGCCGTTGCCGCCCACCCGGGCGCTGACGGTCGTGGTCGGTCCTTCGGTGCGGGCGCCTGTGACCTCCAGGGTGACCTGCTTTCCGGTGAACTCGGCTTCGCTCCAGCCGCGGATCTCGGTACGGCCGCGGAACTCGCGGCCCCAGTCGTTGACCGTGCCGTCGTGGGCGAAGCAGTCGGCGAAGCCGTCCGCGTCACCGCCGTTGGCCCGGTACAGCGCACGCTGCACGGGCGGCGGGAGTGGCGTGCCTGACGGGTCCGCCGGGCGGGGCGCGCGGGTCATGGAGGCTCCTTGCGGTCCCGGCCCCGTGCGGGGCGCTCGGGGCCTTCTCCAGTACAGCGCGGGCCGGGCGGGGCCGCCATCGAGCGAGGGGGTGCGGCCGGGCGTGTCGCGTGCGCACGAGTGACGGGCGGGCGTGCGGGGCTACTCGGCGACGGCTTCCACGATCGAGGGGAAGGCGGCGGTCGGCAGGACCCGGGTGAGGCGGAAGCCGCCGGCCGCCAGGAGCGTGGCGAACTCCTCGGCGCTGCGCTCCCGCCCGTCGGTCACCGTCAGCATCGCGACGTCCATCGTCTTGCCGAAGTGCGGGGCGTTGCCCGGGGGCAGCACGCAGTCGACGATCAGCAGCCGGGTGCCGGCCGCCATCGCCGACCGGCAGGTGCGCAGCAGGTGCCGGCAGGTGTCGTCCGGCAGGCCGTGCAGCACGTGCTTGAGGACGTAGACGTCGCCGCCGGTGGGTACCGCCGTCAGGAAGTCGCCCTCCTCGGTGCGCCAGCGGCCCTTCAGCTCGTCGCCGTCCAGGAGGTGCCGGGCGAGCGGCGGCGCCTGGTCGAAGAGGACGCCGGTCAGCTCGGGGCGGCGGGCGAGGACGGCGCGCAGCAGCCCGCCGCGCCCGCCGCCGATGTCGACGACGGTGCCGGTCGACGGGAACGGGTAGCTCTCCGCGACGGCCTCGTCGACCGGCAAGGACAGCGCGGAGACGCCGTCGTCGTACTGCGTGCGGGCGGCCTGATCGGATGCCAGGTGGGTGAAGAGCGGCCGGCCGACGAGCCGCTCGAAGGGGGTGCCGCCCTGCCGGACGGCCTCCTCCAGACCGGCCGTGGTCTGTGTGAACAGGCCGTCGGTCGCCATCAGGACGGCGGAGTGCAGCGATTCGGGGATGTCGGTGCGCAGCAGCCGGGCGGTCGGCGTCAACTGGTAGGCGCCCGACGCGTCTTCGCGGAAGATGCCGCGGGCGGCGAGGTAGCGCAGCAGCCGCCGCAGGTGCGGCGGGTGGGTGCCGGTGGCTTCGGCGAGCTGCTCGGGGGTGCGCGGGCCCCGGGCGAGGTGGTCGGCGACGCGGTGGAGGGCCGCGGTGCGCAGGGCAGCGGAGAAGAGGTGGCCCATCGCCTGGTCCATCAGGTGCGTGGCGATGTCGGCGGGTTCGCCGGTCGGTCGGGGGGATGAAGTGGCCAACGTCCGCCTCCGGTCATCGACGTGAACGTCGGTCCACGGTCGCAGCAGCCGGCTCCGGTGTCACGAAGACGCCGTGCGGTACCCGCGAAGTCCGGCCAGATGCAGGCCAGGTACCGGCCAGGGGCGGACCGCGTCCGTGCCGTGGTGATCCGGTCCGAAGGGCGGTGCGCGGGCCGTGTCCCGTGGTCGAATGCGCGTATGAGCGACCGTGACAGTGACCACACCCGCCCCGGCACCCCCGTAACGGACACCGTCCGGGGCCCCGGATCCCGCCCCGGCTCCGATGCCTCCTCCCCTTCAGCGCCCGCCCCGGATGCCGCGCGCGATGCCGTGCTGGCCCCGCTCGACACCCGCATCGCCGGTCTCGTGGCGCTCTACGAAGACCTGCACCGGCACCCCGAACTCGGCTTCGAGGAAACCCGTACGGCACAGGGCGCGGCCCGCCGGCTGACCGACTGGGGCTACGACGTCACCACCGGCATCGCCGGCACCGGCGTCACCGGGGTGCTGCGCAACGGACCGGGCCCTGTGGTCCTGCTGCGCGCCGACATGGACGCGCTGCCGGTCACCGAGCGCACCGGACTCGACTACGCCTCCACCGTCCCCGGCCGGATGCACGCCTGCGGGCACGACGTGCACGTCACCTGCCTGCTGGGCGCCGCCGACCTGCTGGCCGCCGGGCGCGCCCACTGGTCGGGCACCCTGGTCGTGCTGTTCCAGCCCGCTGAGGAGGTCGGCAGCGGCGCCCGCGCGATGCTCGACGCGGGCCTCTACAGCGAGCGTCTGGTGCCGGTACCCGACGTCGTCCTGGCCCAGCACGTCGCCCCGTTCGGCGCCGGTCTTATCGCCTACTGTCCGGGCGCGGCCATGGCGGCTGCCGACAACCTGGAGATCACCTTCCACGGCACCGGCGGCCACGGCTCACGTCCTGAGACCACCGTCGACCCGATCCTGATGGCGGCGTCCTTCGTGCAGCGGGTGCAGTCCGTCGTGGCCCGTGAGGTGGCGCCCAAGGACCAAGCGGTGGTCACCGTCGGCTCGTTCCGGGCGGGCGACTCCGCCAACGTCATCCCCGATCACGCCGTCGTCAAGCTCAGCGTCCGCAGCTTCGACGAGTCCGTGCGGGCCCAGGTGCTGGCCGCCATCGACCGCATCGCGCGGGCCGAGGCGGACGCGTCGGGTGCGGCCCTGGCACCGGAGACGAAGATCCTCGACTCCTTCCCTGTGACCTACAACGACCCGCTGACCCTGCGGGAGGTCAACGAGTCCCTCACCGGACTCTTCGGCGAGCAGCGGCTGTTCGCCTACGACCCGGCATCGGGCAGCGAGGACGCCGGGCTGCTGGCCACCGCGGCGGACGCGCCGCTCTACTACTGGTGGCTCGGCGGCTGGGATCCCGAGGAGTTCCGCACCGCGCTGGCCGCCGGGCGGCTGGCGCAGGACATTCCGTCCAACCACTCGCCGCACTTCGCGCCGGTCGTCCGCCCGACGCTCACCATGGGCGTGCAGGCGCTGGCGACGGCCGCGCTGAGCAGGCTGGAAGCGCCGGACGCCCGCTGAGCAACCGGCGTACCGCCGCGCGCGGTTGACCTTGTCCTTGGGGGAAGCCGCAGCATCGGGCGGGCCGGGCGAGGTGCCCGGTACGAGGAGGACGGACGGGGGCGGGGCGTGGACGGGACGGGCGGGCCGGGCGGCGGGTGCACGGAGCCGCGGGAGCTGCTGACGATCGGGGCGTTCGCCCGTGCGTCCCGGCTCTCGCCCAAGGCGCTGCGCCTGTACGACGAGCTGGGGCTGCTGCGGCCCGCCCGCGTCGACCCGGCCAACGGCTACCGCCGCTACGCACCGGCCCAGTTGGATGCGGCCAGGCTGGTCGCCTGGCTGCGCCGGCTCGGCATGCCGCTGGCCCGGATCCGGGAGGTGTGCGCACTGCCGCACCCCGCCGCTGCCGACGCGGTCGCCGCCTACTGGGCGCAGGCCGAGGCCGACACCGCGGCCCGCCGTGACCTGGCCGTCTTCCTCGTCGACCAGTTGTCCAGGAAGGACACCACCATGAACGCATCCCCCACCCCGCTGTCCCTGCGGGCCGCGGCCGGCACCGACGGCGGTCTGGTCAGGACCGTCAACCAGGACGCGGCGTACGCCGGGCCGCGGCTGCTGGCCGTGGCGGACGGCTACGGCCCCGGCGGCGGCCCGGCCGGCCTCGCGGCGATCGACGCCCTGAGGCCGCTGGAGGGCCAGGACCTGGTACCCGAGCAGGACCCGGAGGGCACCGGACTGCTCAACTCCCTTGAGGCGGCGGCCCGGCGGGCCAACCTCGCCGTCCAGCGGCTCGGCGCTGACCGCGTACCGGGCGAGCCGGGCGGCGGTGAAGCGGGCTGCACCCTCACCGCGCTGCTCCGCTCCGGATCGCGTTTCGGGCTGCTGCACGTCGGGGACTCACGCGCCTACGTCCTGCGGGACTCCGGGCTGGTGCGGATCACCCACGACCACAGCCTCGTGCAGTCGCTCGTCGACGAGGGGCGGCTCACCCCCGAGGAGGTGCCCGCCTATCCGCAGCGTGCGCTTCTGGTGCGCGCACTGGACGGCGGCGCGGCCTTCGCCCCCGACCTCCAGGTGGTCGACGCGCGACCGGGCGACCGGTACCTGCTGTGCACCGACGGGCTGTACGGCGCGCTGCCGGCCGGTGCGCTCCAGGACGCCCTGGCGGCTGCGGCGGGGCCCGAAGAGGCCGTACGGGACCTGATCGCCCTGGCCAGGGAGGCGGGCGGGCCCGACAACATCGGCTGTGTGGTGGCCGATCCGACGGCCGCCTAGGAGGCCCCGTGCCGCGCCTGTCCGCCCGGTGGGTGCGGGCGGGCGCGGGCTACTCGGTGGCGAAGGCCGAGCGCAGCCGGCGGCCGTTCGCGATCAGGACGACCAGGAGCAACAGGACGCCGCACACGGCCTGTTCGCTTTTCAGCCACAGCGGGAAGTCGCCCGGCAGCGCGAGGATGACGGCGATGGCCACCAGCATGATCCCGGAGGCCAGCCGCAGCCGGAGGTAGGAGCGGCGGTGGCCGCGGGCGGTGCGGACGGCGAAGGAGACCATCAGCAGGGACGTGGCGACGACGATGGCCGAGCGGACCCAGACGGCGTCGTTCACCAGGCCGGGATGGTCGCGCAGCGCGATGACGGCGCCGAGGGTGAGCGCGCTGAGGGCGGCGTACCAGCCGACGAGGCGGGTGGTGCTGCGCAGCGCCCGCCGGGTGCGCGGATGGCTCAGGGCTTGCGCCGGAACCGTGGCGGCGGGTGTCTTGCGGGTGGTCATGAGAGGGCCTCCATTTCCTGAATCACCCGCTCCTGGCGGGCAGTTATCAGGATCGGACCCGCTCGCCGTGCCTTCATCGTTCACCTGGACGAGACGCGCAACGGCCGGTCTCGGGGGGCCGTGGGGGCGGCCCCGTAGTGGATGCGGGCCGGTGCCCCTGAGGACTCCGGACGAAGTGGTCTTCGAGAGGGGGCCGGGACCGAGTCCGGCCACTCCGGGGACGGGCGCGTCTTCGGGCACCCGGCCCCGGAACGGCCGCTCAGGGGACGGTCAGCCGATGGGGTTGACGAAGGTGGCCGGGCGGGTGGCGCCCCGCTGGTCGACGAGCGTGCCCCAGGGCCATTCCACGGTCAGTGAGGTGGTCTCGTTGGGCGGGGTGATGTCCGCCCAGGCGGGCTGGTAGAAGCCGTCATCCGCCTTGGTCATGGCGACGTTGATCGTGAAGTCGGTGCTGTCCCCGGGATTCAGGGTGATCGAGCCGTACGTGGCCGACGAGCGCTGCAGCGACCAGCGCTCACCGCCGTTCTCCGACTTGAGGTCCACGCCGGGGAAGCCGCCGATCTTGCAGGTGTGGCCGCCCTTGTTGGTCAGCACGACGCTGGTGGTCGTCGCACCGTCCGCGTCCGGGTCAGGGGCCGCGTCGTCGCCCGTGGCGAACGACGCCTTCAGGCCGGAGGTGTGGCAGCGCTCGACGCCCGAGGCCGTCCGGCCGCCGGCGGCGGGCGCGCTGCCCGCCTGCTTGCCCGCGGTCCCCGCCTCGGCGTCGGCCTTCGGTCCGGAGTCCGCCCGGGGCCCGGAGTCCGGCACCGCGGCGGATGAGCCCGCGCCATCGGAGTCCGCGGCGGCCACCGCCGCGTTGACCTGGCCCGAGGACTTCGCGCCCGCGGTGTCAGAGCCGGAGCAGGCGGTCAGGGTCAGGCCGGCGGCGGCGGTGAGAGCCGCGGCGGCGATGCGCAGGGTGCGGCGACGGGCGGTGCGGGTGCTCATTTCGGGTTCCCCCTGGGGCAGTCGGTGTCGTGCTCTCCTCGGTACGTCACTCACCCTGCCCGGGGCCGCTGGCGCGAGGCTGCCGCCCCGCTAACACCCGGCTAACACCGGCGCGGACGGGCGAACGCGCGCTCGGCGGCGCGGTGTTGGGTGCCGAGTCCCGAGTCCCGAGCCGCTACCGGCCACGGCTCAGGCCAGGCCCTTGAGCATGCCGCGGAAGTACATCTGCGGCAGCCCGTAGCGCTTGAGGAACCACATGTCGGTGCGTTCGCGGGTGGTGTCGATGAAGGGGAACGAGGGGGCGGGCGCCAGGTCGTAGTCGAACTCGGCGAGCAGCATTTTGTGGCGGGCGGTGACCAGGGGGCAGGAGGTGTAGCCGTCGTAACGGGTGGTGGCGGGGCGGCCGGTGAGGCTCGCCCGGAGGTGGTCGACGACGACCGGGGCCTGCTTGCGGATGGCCGCGCCGGTCTTCGACGTCGGCAGGTTCGCCGCGTCGCCGAGCGTGAACACCTCGGGGAAGTCCGGGTGTTGGAGGGTCGCGCGGTCGGCCTTGACGTAGCCGTAGGGGGAGTCGGGGTCGGCCAGCGGGCCGGTTGCCAGCCACTCGGGTGCGCGCTGCGGCGGCACGGCGTGCAGCAGGTCGTAGCGCAGGGTCTCGGTGGAGCCGGTGGCGTGGTCGGTGACCGCCACCTGCTGCGCGGGACCGTCGACGGCCGTCACCTCCGAGCGCAGCCGGACCTCGATGCCGTAGCGCCGCGCGGTCGCCTCCAGCGCGCTGTTGAAGACCGGGACCTTGAACAGCGAGGGTTCGGGCAGCACCAGGACCACCCGGATCGCGTCCAGGACCCCGCGTTTGCGCCAGTGGTCGGCGGCCAGATACGCGATCTTCTGCGGGGCGCCGCCGCACTTGACGGGTCCGGACGGCATGGTGAAGACGGCCGTACCGCGCCGCATCCCGCGGATCAACTCCCAGGTGAGCGGCGCGAGATCGGGCCGGTAGTTGCTGGACACGCCGCCGTGGCCGAGCGCCGGTGCCAGGCCGGGCACGCCGTCCCAGTCGAGGCGGAGACCGGGGGCGAGCACCAGCCTGCCGTAGGAGAGGGTGCGTCCGGCGGCGGTGGTGACGGTGCGCGCGGCCGGGTCGACGGCGGTGGCGCGCTCGCGCAGCCAGCGCACGCCGTCCGGTATCAGCTCGGCCTCGGTGCGCAGGGCGGCCCGCAGCGGTGCCTGGCCGCCGCCGACCAGCGTCCACAGCGGCTGGTACCAGTGCGTTTCGGACGGTTCGAGCACGGCCACGTCGCGGGCCCCGGCCCGGCGCAGGCGGGCGGCGACGGTGAGTCCTGCGGTGCCGCCCCCGACGACGAGTACCTGGTGGTGGGAGGGGCTGACGGCGGATGTCATGAGGGTCTCCTGGTGACGGGATGCGGGAAGGGACGGTCGTCGTAGGGGCGTTGCCGGGGTGTGCTCCTTCAGAGGCGGGGGATGGTGGTGGCCGCCATGGTCAGGGCGATGGCGGCCAGGAGGGCGGCGAAGGCACCGGCCAGGGCGCGGGGCGGCAGGCGGGTGGTGATCCGGTTGCCGAGGCAGCTGCCGAGCGCGGTGCACAGCGCGAAGGCGGTCAGCAGCGGCCAGTCCAGCGGGCCGCCGTCCGCCCGGGTGGCCAGCGCGGTGGCCGAGTTGATGAGGATGACCAGGAGCGAGGTGCCGACGGCGGCCGGCAGGTCGAGGCCGAGCACCAGGCTGAGGGCGGGGACGACGACGAACCCGCCGCCGACGCCGAAGAACCCGGTCAGCAGCCCGACGCCGGTCGCGGTGACCGCCACCCGGACGGGGCGGATACGGCGCGATGGCGCGGGGGGATCCCCTAGGGGTTGCTCCCCGTCCCCCTGCGGGTGGCGCCCGCGCAGGGTCCGTGTCACCAGCGCCGCGGCGACGAGCAGCAGCAGGCCGGCGAAGGCCGCCATGAGGACCGTCGGATCCGCCGCCGCGCTCCACCGGGAGCCGAGGTAGCTGCCCGCCGTGCCCAGCGCGCCGAACGCGCCGCCCGCCGCCCAGCGGACCCGCCCGGCACGGCCGTGGCAGGCGAGCCCGGTGACCGCGCCGACGCCGACCACGACCAGCGCGCCCGTCGTGGCCTCCTGCGGCGACTGCCCCGCCACGTAGACCAGCGCGGGCACCGCGAGTACCGAACCGCCGCCGCCCAGCGCGCCGAGCAGCAGGCCGATCAGCAGCCCGCACGGCAGCGCGGCTGCGGCTATGAGGACGGACACGCGGCCCGCGGCGCGAGGGCGACCGCCCGGCTGTCGTCGGACCACTCGGCGACGAACGCGAAGCGGTCGCCGCGCACCACCGTCTCGCGCCACTCCACCGGGCGGGGGCCGGAGTGCCCGAGCCGTTCGATCGCGAACGCCGGTTCCCGGTCGGCGAGTCCCAGCAGCCACGCCTGCCGGATGTCCGGCAGGAACGGCTGGATCCGCTCCCGGCCGCCGGTGACCTTCACGCCGCAGCGGCCGGACAGCTCCCCGTAGAGCGAGGTGTGCCCGAAGTCGGCCGCCAGCAGCGGCTCGGCGAACTCGGCGGGCAGGTACGCGGTGTCGTGGGCGAGCGGCTCGCCGTCCGCGAGCCGCAGCCGCTCCAGGACGACCAGCGGCGCGTCGGCCACCAGCTCCAGGTGCCCGGCGACGGTGGCGTCCGCCGTCCGCTCCAGCCGCAGCACCTCGCTGCGCTGCTCGACCCCCTGCCCCTCCAGCTCGCGGAAGAGGCTGTAGAGCGAGCCGAGCGGCTGCTGTATGCGCCGGGTGTCCAGGCGGCTGGCGCGACCGCGTTCGGCGATCACCAGGCCGTCCGCGCGCAGCGTGCGCAGTGCCTCGCGGACGGTGTGCCGGCTGACCTCGTACTCGGCGGTGAGCCGGTGCTCGGCCGGGAACTGCGCGGTGAACTCGCCGGCTTCCATGCGGCGGCGCAGGTCGGCGGAGAGCTGGGCCCACAGCGGCAGCGGCGAGCGCCGGTCCAGCGGGCGCGGCCCTGATGCGCCCTGCCGGGGTGGCTCGGTCGTCATGATCGGTTCCTTCGCGGACGTACGGGTGGTGAACGCCGGTCGGCGGGACGCACGATGGCGGGTGCCCCGCCCGCAGGGCGCCCCGTCGCTCCTTAGGACGCCCCGCCCCTGACTTGTCGTCAATCCGGCGGCTGCCTAATGTACGTACATCCGTGCATCCGCACAACGCGGCCTGTCCGGACGTCCGTTCAGCGCGGGAGGCCGGACCCCCGTGGCGACGGCACGTCCCGGGGACCGCGGGGACCACACGCGTTCCGTAGGACGACCTCTGGAGGCCGACCGTGCATTTCGCGCAGTACTACCTCGACTGCCTTTCCCAGGCGTCGTACCTGATCGGCGACGAGACCACCGGGCGGGCCGTCCTGGTCGACCCGCGCCGCGACATCGACGCGTATCTTGCCGACGCGGAGGCGTCCGGGCTGCGCATAGAACTCGTCATCGAGACGCACATTCACGCCGATTTCCTCTCCGGGCACCTGGAGCTGGCGCGGGCCACCGGCGCCGCCATCGCCTTCGGCGCAGCCGCCGAAACCGGCTTCCCCTCCCGGCGGCTGCACGACGGCGAACGCCTCCACCTCGGCCCCGACGACGCGACCGGCGTCACCCTCACCGTGCTCGCCACCCCCGGCCACACCCCCGAATCGATATGCCTTCTCGTCCACGAGGACCCGCAGGACGCCGAGCCGTTCGGCGTGCTGACCGGCGACACGCTCTTCGTCGGCGACGTCGGCAGGCCCGACCTGCTCTCCGCCGCCGGGCGCAGCCCGCAGGACATGGGGGGCCACCTGTACCGCTCGCTGCACAGCAAGCTTCTGCCGCTCCCCGACGCCACCCGCGTCTTCCCCGCCCACGGCGCCGGATCGGCCTGTGGCCGCAACCTCTCCACCGAGACCAGCTCCACCATCGGCGCCCAGCGCCGCCTCAACTACGCGCTGCAACCCATGTCGCAGGACGCCTTCGTCCGCCTGGTCACCGCCGACCAGCCCGCCACCCCCGGCTACTTCGCGCACGACGTGGCCCTCAACCGCGACGGCCACCCGCTCCTGGAGCAGACGCCGCCGCCCGCCCTCACCCTCGACGAGGCCGTCGCCGCCCGCGACGCGCGCGCGGCGGCGCTCCTCGACTGCCGCCCGCTGAGCGCCTACACCCGCGCCCACGTCGCGGGATCCCTGCACGCAGGACTCGACACCCGGTTCGCCGAGTACGCGGGCAGCGTCATCGCACCGGACACCCCGCTCGTGCTGCTCGCGGAGCCGGGAAAGGAGAGCGAGGCCAGGACCCGCCTCGCGCGCATCGG
Organism: Streptomyces sp. NPDC048644; assembly: GCF_043199105.1. Classification (NCBI taxonomy): domain Bacteria; kingdom Bacillati; phylum Actinomycetota; class Actinomycetes; order Kitasatosporales; family Streptomycetaceae; genus Streptomyces; species Streptomyces sp. NPDC048644. Next base: position 164,237 of record NZ_JBICVO010000005.1, on the reverse strand, counting down.
CTACGACCAGGTCATCGGCCACGTCCCCGACCCGTCCGCCGCACTCGCCGCCCACCCCGCCCTCACGGTCACGAGCCACCGCATCACCACACACGAAATCCCCGCGGACCCCGACCAGTTGGTGGACGTCCGCAACCCCGCCGAGTACGCCGCAGGCGCCCTCCCCGGCGCCCGCAACATCCCGCTCGCCGCCCTCCCGTCCCACATCGACTCGCTGGACCCCGGCCGTCCCGTCACCCTGTACTGCCGCACCGGCAACCGCTCGGTGATCGCCGCGGCACTGCTGGAGTCGCGGGGGTTCGGGGATGTGTGCGATGTGGTGGGGGGTTACGAGGCGGTGGTGGTGGGGTGAGGGGGCTTTCTGGCGGTTGAGGCCGCCAGGGCCGCCGCCGCCACCAGGCAGGCCGCGGCCGGGAGGTGGAGGGAGGGGTGGTTGCCGCTCCCGGTCAGACCGAGGCCCGCGGTGATGGTGAGGACGGCCTTGGTCACGCCGGATGCCTCGCCCGCGCGGTCGGGGCGTACGGCGGCCTGGGTGGCGGTGAGGGCCAGGGCGCCTGCCACTCCCAGGGCGGCGGCGGCAGCGGTCGACACAAGGAGGAGGGTGGCGGGGGAGGGGCCGTGCGGGCCGCCCCGGGGGGTCAGCCACAGTGCGACTGCGGCGGTGGCCAGGCAGAGGGCCATCACCGGGACGCTCGCCTCGGGACGCACCCGGCCGGCTGCCGGGCCGCCGGCGGCCAGCGCGGCGGCCGGTGCGAGAAAGGCCAGTCCCGCGCTCATCGGCGACAGCCCGTACAACTGCTGGAGGGCCGACGGGATCACGTACAGGAGGGCGACGGTCGCGGTGTTGGCGACGGCGCCGGCCGCCGTCAGCCTGACGTAGCGGCCGTTGCGGAACAGCGCGAGGTCCACCAGGGGCGCGCGGGAGCGGCGTTCGGCGCGGATGAACACCGCGCCCAGCAGCACCGCGCCGCCCGCCCACGCCCAGGGGGCGACACCGGCGACGGACAGGGCGAGGCAGCCGCACAGGCCGGTCACGGCGGCGGCGCCGGGCAGGTCGGGGGTGCCGGCCGCGGCCGGGTCGCGGGACTCGGTGGCGCGCCGGGCGCAGCAGGCGGCGGCCACGGTCGGCACCACCGTCAGCCAGAACACCGCACGCCAGGACAGGCTCTGCGCCAGCACGCCGCCGGCGAACGGGCCGCAGGCGGTGGCCAGTCCGGCGAGGCCGAGCGCCCGGCCGGTCATCCGCCGCCCGTGCCCGCCGGGGAAGGCGTTGGTCAGCAGCGCGAGACCGGCCGGCATGATCAGCGCGCCGCCCGCCCCCTGGACCACCCTGGCCGCCACCAGGAGCGGCAGCGACGGCGCGAGCGCGCAGCCGGCCGCAGCGGTGGCGAAGAGTGCCAGGCCGATGGCCAGCACCCGGCGTCTGCCGTACAGGTCGCCGAGCCGTCCGGCGGCCGGCATCAGGGCGCCGGCCGCCAGGAGGTAGCCGCCGATCACCCAGGGCACGAGGGCCGGTGGGCCCGGCAGGTCACGTCGGATGACGGGCAGCGCGAGGTTCAGCGCGAAGGCGTCGAGCTGGACGCAGAAGGCGCCGACGGCGACGGCCGTCCACGTCCAGCGGGCCGCGGCGCGGGGCAGGCCGGGGGGCAGGGGTGTGGGCGGGGGTGTGGGCTCGGGCATGCGGAGGCCGCCTCTCGGGTGGGGCGCGTGGTGGGTGCGGGAGGGAGAGGTGGGGAGAGGCGCCCCGAGGCGGGGCAGGAAGGGGCGCGGGCCCGCAGGGGCGGGCGGCGGGTACCGTACGAGGGGGCGGCGGCGTGCCGGTGGTGGCCGGTCGGCGGCCCCGGTGACCTGCGGCGGGGCGGCGGAAGATGCCGTGTACAGCGGACGTTCATCGAACGTTGATGCGTGATCATCAAGCTGGTCCGCATGTTGCGCCGTGTGACCTCAGAGCATGCAGATGATGCCAGCGAACCGCAAGCCACCCACCGGCCGCGCACCTCTCGGGTCGCGCTGACCTGGTCGGGGGAGCCGGGCCGCCTGGAGGAGCTGACGCACGGCATGCTGCTCGACCAGGCCGAGCGGGCCGCCGTCGCGCTCCGCGGTCTCGGCGTCCGCGCCGGTGACCGGGTCGCGGTGCATCTGCCGCTGGTCCCCGAATCGGTGATCGTCACCCTGGCCTGCGGGCAGCTGGACGCGATCCGCAGGACCCTGCCGGTGTCGCTGACCGCACCCGAACTCGCCGAGCGGGCCCGGGAGATGGACGCCCGGGTGCTGGTCACCGCGGACGCGGCGTTCTGGGACGGTGCCATCAGGCCGGTCAAGGCGGTACTCGACCGGGCTCTGGCGCGGGACGCGGCCGGCCCCCGTGCGGCGCAGTGCCCCGTTCTGGTGGTCAACCGCTGTTCCCGCCCGGTGCGGTGGGTACCGGGCCGGGACCGGTGGTGGCACGAGGCGCTGGCGGATGGCTGAGCGGGCGGCCCCTGGCGGGGCAGGGGTCCGCCCGATGGGGCCGTGTGGGCCCCGGCTCACCCGCGCGTGGGGGCGCGCCGGTGGGCCGCCGCCACCAGTGAGGCGGTGAACGGATGGGTGGGCGCGGTCAGCAGCCGCCGTGCCGGGCCCGCCTCGACGAGCGCGCCGCCGTCCAGCACGGCGACCCGGTCGGCCAGCGCCGCCGCGGTATCCAGGTCGTGGGTGATCAGGACCAGGCCCATCCCGTCCCGTTCCCGCAGCAGCTCGCCGAGCAGCGCGACGATCTCCCGGCGGCTGACCGCGTCCAGGCCCGAGGTGATCTCGTCGCACACCAACATCCGGGGCCTGGCCGTCAACGCGCGGGCCAGGGCGGCGCGTTGCAGTTCGCCGCCGGAGAGCCTGCCGGGGGTGCGGGCGGCGAGCGCGGCGTCCAGGCCGACCCGGGCGAGGGTGGCCCGCGCCTCGGCCAGCGCCGCGTCGGCCGGTGTGCCGCGCAGCCGCACCGCGGTCCGCGCGGTCTGCGCCTCCACCGTGCGGTACTCGTCGAACGCGGCCCGCGCGTCCTGGAAGACGTACTGCACGGCGGCGAGCTGCCCCCGGGTGCGGGCGCGGACGCTGCGCGGCAGGGCGGCGCCGTCCAGGGTGAGTGTGCCGTCCCAGTCGCGGTGCAGCCCGGCCAGGCACCGGCCCAGGGTGGTCTTGCCGCTGCCGGACCGTCCCACTACGGCCAGGCAGTCGCCGGGGACGACGTCCAGGGCGGTGTCGCGCAGGGCGGTGACGGTGCCGCCGGGATGCGAGCGGTCCCGGTAGCGGGCGGCGGCCAGGCGGACGCGGAGGCCGCCGGAGCGTGGCGGCGCGGCGGGGGCCGCATCCTCCTGGTCGCTTTCCTGAGTGGTGAACTCCCCACCCCCCGCCAGAAGTTCCCGCGTGTACGGGTGCCGGGGCGCGGTGCGGATACGGTCCGCGGGGCCGGATTCGACCACCCGGCCCGCGCGCAGCACCACCACCTCGTCGGCGAGCGCGTGCACCACGTCCAGGTCGTGGCTGAGCAGGAGGACGGCGATGCCCTGGCCGGTGAGGCGGGCCAGTTCGGTGACGATGCGGTGCTTGGTCAGGGCGTCCTGCCCGGTGGTCGGCTCATCGGCGACGATCACCTTGGCGCCCAGCAGCAGCGCCTGCGCCAGCACCACCCGCTGCTGCTGCCCGCCGGACAGCTGGTGCGGATGGCGGCGCAACAGGGCCTCGCCCGCCGGGCCTTCGGGAAGCTGGGCGAGCGCCAGGGCCGACAGGACCCGGGCGCGGACCGCCGCGCGGCGCTCCCTGCGGGGCAGCGCGGGCAACTGGGCGCGGGCGATGTCGTACAGCAGCGCCCCGACCCGCCGGGCCGGGTTGAGCACCGCCGCCGGATGCTGCGGCACGTAGCCGACCGGACCGCCGTCCGCCACCCGTACCCGGCCCGCGACCTCGGCCCCGGCCGGGTACGCGCCCAGCAGCGCGAGGCCGGTGGTCGTCTTGCCGCTGCCGGACGCGCCGACCAGCGCGGTGACCGCTCCGGCGCGTACCGTCAGCGACACCCCGTCGACGAGCCGCCGCCCGCCCGGCACCTCGATCCGCAGCCCCTCGACGCACGCGGCCCACTCCGGCGCCGCGCCCTGCGGCTTCCCCGTGTCCTGCCCGCTCACCTGACATGTCCCTTTCTCGTACGGCCCGCCAGGCCCGCGTCGCCGAGCAGATTGGTGCCCATCGACAGCGCCACGATCAGCAGCGCGGGCACCACCACGGCCCACGGCTGGACGAAGAGGCCGGTGCGGTTGCGGTCGACCATCACCGCCCAGTCCGCGGCGTCCGGATCGACGCCGACACCCAGGAACGCGGCGGTCGCCACCAGATACAGCACGCCGGTCATCCGCACCCCCGCGTCGGCCGCGAGGGTCCGCAGGCAGCTGCGGGCCACGTAGCCGACGGCGATCCGCCACCCGCTCTCGCCCTGCATCCGCAGCGCCTCGACGGCCGGGCGGGCGGCGGCATCGGCGGCCGAAGCCCGCACGATGCGGGCCGCGTCCGGCACGTTGACCAGCGCCACCAGCACCGCGAGCCCGGCCGCGCCCGGCTCGAACACCGTCGCCACCAGCAGCACCATCAGCAGCGAAGGCACCGCGAGCAGCACGTCCAGCGGTCGCATCAGCAGTTCCTCAAGCCACGTCCGGTGGGTGAGGGCCGCCGCGAAGGCCAACGGCAGGGCGACGGCGTAGGCGAGCACCGTCGCGGAAAGCGCGATCAGCACCACCGACCGGCCGCCCAGCAGCACCTGCCGCGCCACGTCCTGCCCCGCGAAGTCGGTGCCGAGCAGGGTGCCGTCCGACGTGAACGACGCCCCGCGCGGCCCCGGTTCACCGGCGCACAGAGGCCCCAGCAGCGCCAGCGCCAGCGGCAGGCACACCAGCAGCGCCCCGAGAGTGAAGCGCGCCCACGGCCGCGCGGTGGCGGTCCGCGCCGTCATGCCGCCACCCCCGCACGGGGCGCGAGGCGGTGGGTGACCAGGTCAGCGGCGAGGTTCAGGGTGACGGTGAGCGTGCCGAAGACGACGGCGAGGCCCTGGACGACCGGGATGTCGCGGGCCGACACCGCGGTCAGCAGCACCGTCCCCAAGCCGGGGACGACGAACAGCGCCTCGACCACGATCACCCCGCCCAGCAGCCAGTCGACGGTCCGCGCCAGCTGCTGCACGGCGGGCGCCACCGCGTTCGGCAGCGCGTGCGCGTAGCGGATCCGGGCGGCCCCGATGCCGTAGCGGCGGGCCTGCGCGACGTACGGGGAGGCCAGCGCGTCGAGCATGCCGGCCCGCACCAGGCGGCTGATCGAGCAGACCGGGCGGGCCAGCAGCACCGCGACGGGCAGCACCAGCGCCGCCGGATGGGCGAGCAGATCGCCGCCGTAGCCCACCGCGGTCGGCGGCAGCCAGCCGAGGCGCAGCGCGAAGACGGAGACCAGCAGGACGCCGAAGGCGAACTCCGGCACGGCGTAGATCCCCAGCGTCACCGAGCTGATCAGCCGGTCGGCGCGACCGCCCTCGCGGCGCGCGGCCAGCACCCCGAGGCCGACGCCTACGGGTACCAGCAGGGCGACGGTGAGCGCCGCCAGCAGCAGGGTCGGCGCAAGACCGTCGGCGAGGTAGCCGGTGACCGGGCGGCCGGTGACCAGCGATCTGCCGAGGTCACCGTGCAGCAGGCCACCCGCCCAGTGCGCGAGCCGCTCGTACGCGGGCAGGTCCAGCCGCATCGACGCGCGGATCGCGGCGATGCGTTCCGGGTCGGGCCGGTCACCTGCCAGGGCGACGGCGGCGTCGCCAGGCAGCGCCTCGGTCAGCGCGAAGACCAGCAGCACCACCCCCGCGGTCTGGCCCGCGCCCAGGACCAGCCGCCGCACCACGAACGACCGCAGGCCGCTCACGCCAGCCAGACCTTGTCGAAGCGGGCCCAGTCGAGGGAGTTGGCGGGCGCCGCGCGGGCCACGCCCCGCACACGCTGCGCGGTGCCGACGATCCAGTCGGCGAACCCCCAGACCAGGAAGCCGCCTTCGGAGTGCAGCCGGCGCTGCATCCTGCCGTAGAGCGCGGTCCGCTCGCTGCGGTCGGCGGTGGACTGGGCCTGCCGGTAGAGCGCGTCGAAGTCCTTGTGGTGCCAGTGGGTGGCGTTGGTGGTGGAGTCGGTCAGCAGCCGCTGGGAGAGGTGCATTTCGATGGGCATGGCGCCGGACCGGTAGGAGCACAGCGTCCCGGATTCGAGGATGTCGCTCCAGTAGCTGTCCTTGTCGCGGTTGCGCACGGTGATCCGTACGCCCGCCTCGGCCGCCTGGTCGCGGAAGATGCCGGCCGCCTCGGCGAACCCGGAGGCCACGTCCGACGTGTCGAGGGTGACCTTCAGGTTCTGCGCCCCGGCCTGCTTGAGCAACTGCCGGGCCCGGTCCAAGTCCTGGGTGCGCTGCGGCAGATCGTCCGCGTAGGACGCGTAGCCCTTGCCGAACAGGTCGTTGCCGATCTCCCCGGCGCCGGACAGCGCGCCGCGCACCAGCTCGGCGCGGTCGGCCAGCAGGAAGAACGCCTGCCGCACCCGCTTGTCGTCGAAGGGCGGCCGGTCGGTCTTCATCGCGAACGCCTGCATGGCGCTGTTCTTCAGCCGCACGATCCGGATCTGCCCGCGCCCCTCGTGGGCGCGCGCGGTGGTCGGGCTCAGCTCGTGCGCGTACTCGACCTGCCCGCCGAGCAGCGCGTTGACCCGGGCGGACTCCTCGTCGGCGGCGACGAACTCCAGCTCGTCCAGGTGCGGGGCGCCGTCCCAGTAGCCGTCGAAGCGGCGCAGCACGGTCGACCTGCCGGGCGCGAACGAGACGAAGCGGAACGGGCCCGAGCCGACCGGCTCGTCGAAGGAGCGGGTGCCGGCGGGCACGATGTACGCGCCGAACGCGGCCAGCACGTCGGGGAATTCGGCGGTGGGCCGCTTCAGGTGGAACTCGACGGTGCGCGGGCCCTTGGCGCGGCTCGCCTTCAGGTCGATGGGGTCCAGGTCCGCCTTGGAGCGGAACGCCTTCGCCGGGTCGGCTATGCGGCGGAAGCTGAACAGGACGTCGTCGGCGGTGACCTGGCGGCCGTTGTGGAAGGCGGCCTTGCGCAGCGTCACCGTCCAGCGGTCCAGCGTCGTGTTCGGCTGCCAGGAGGACGCGAGGCGGGGGCGCGGTGCCAGGTCGGCGCCGAAGTCGGCGAGCTTGTCGAACAGCGCCTTGGCGCGGGCCACATCGGAGAACAAGTTGGCCAGATGTGGGTCGAGGGTCTCGTTCGCGCCGCCGCCGGCGAACGCGGCGCGCAGCCGGCCACCGCGGCGCGGCGGGCCCGCGTCGCCGCCGGACCCTTCGCCTCCGGATCCGCCGGTGCCGCACCCGGCGAGGGCCAGCGCGCCCATCGCGGCGGCGCCGGACGCGGCGGCGAGGAAGCCGCGGCGGTGCAGCGCCGGGTAGAGGAAGGCGTCGGGGGCGGCGGGCGGCTCCGGCGCGGGGCCTGTCCGGCCGGGGACGGGACGGTCGTCGGCGCGCATGGCGTACTCCTTGCGGGGAGGGAGAAGAGCGAAGAAGAGGCGAACGGGCGGGACGGGGCGCCCGGAGGGCAGGCGCTGCGGCACCTCGGCTGCGGCAGCCGGGGCCGCAGTCAGAGTGCCGCAGTCACGGCCTCGTGGTCAGGGTGCCGGGGTTCATGGCCGGGGTTCATGGCCGGAGGCCGCGGTGCGGATGTCCCGGTGCGGATGTCCCGGTGCGGAGGCCGCGGTGCGGACGTCACGGTGCGGACGTCAGGCGTGCGACGAGGTGCAGCCGGTCGGCGTCGGTACGCTCCCCGGGGACGTCGCCCTCCTGCCAGCGCGGCTCGGTCCGCGGTCCGGGGCCGTCGTACAGCGCCAGCACCGTGAAACCGTGCGCGGCCAGGAACCGCCGCAGCTCCAGGGGGAACAGCAGGCGCCAGGCGGAGCGCTGGGTGACCGGCGGGGCGCCGTCGTCCGTGGTCCACACCCGGTGGCGGCGCAGCAGTTGCGCGGTGCGGTCCACCGAGAGGGTGGTGTGCGAGCGGTAGGACGTGCCGTGCCAGGTGAAGCCGTCCGCCCGCGGGGTGTTCAGCAGGTCCGTGCGGCCCAGGAAGTAGGCGCCGTTGCGGAGTTCGGCGATCAGCAGGCCGCCCGGTTCCAGGGCGTGCCGGCAGGAGTCCAGCAGGCCGTCCAACTCGTCGTTGGTGTGGCAGTACAGCAGCGCGCTGTCCAGGCAGACGACGGCGTCGAACGCGCGCGTCCCGAGGGCGAAGCGGCGCAGGTCGGCGCGGGTGTAGGCGGGCCCGGGGTGCCGGCTGCGGGCGTGGTCGAGCATCGCGTCGGACAGGTCGGCGCCCACCACCCGGCGCCCTGCGGCCTGAAGGCGGGCCGCGTCCCGGCCGGTGCCGCAGCCCAGGTCGAGGACGCGCGTACCGGCGCGGTACCGCCGCAGGGTGTCTTCGGCCCAGCGGGCGGCGATCCCGTCGGGGTCGGGGAACCTGGCCTCGTACAGCTCCGGGTGGTCGGTCAGTAGATTCCCGTCAACTGCCTTACTGGAGGCGGTCGATGGGGGTTCGGTGGGCGGCATGCGGTCCGCTCCTCGTGAGGTCGTCATCAGGCCGCGACCGTCACGGGAGCCGGTGCGGGGGCCCGTTCGGGCAGGGTCCGCAGCCGGGCGACGACGGCCGCCGAGAGCAGGCCGAACGCGAGGCAGCAGACCCAGGGCAGCCAGGGCGTGCGGTGGGTGGTGCCGGCGTCCATCGCCCAGCCGACGAGCGCGTTGCCGGCCGCGGCGGCGACGCCGGACACGACGTAGAACACCCCGAAGTACGTGCCGGTCAGCTCGGGGCGGCCGAAGTCGGGTATCAGCTCCATCACGAACGGCTGGGCGATCATCACGCCGAGGTAGAGCAGCAGCGTGCCGGCCAGCACCGGCAGCAGCCCGAGCAGCGAGGCGGCCGTGCCGTCCGGGTGCCCGGCGCCCGCCACCGCCATCGGCGGCACGAAGGCGAGGCCCATCAGGGCCAGCCCCACGGCGATCCAGCGGCCCCGGGTGCCGCGGGCCTTGAGCGCCCGGGTGACCCGCAGTTGGAGAGTGAGGTTGGCGAGCGTCCCGGTGAGGAAGACGAGTCCGGCCGCGCCCGCCCAGCCGGTGGCGTGCCGCGCCCCGTCGGGCAGCAGCAGGTACAGCTGGTTCTCCATGGTGAACATGCCGACCATGGCCAGCGCGAAGGCCAGGAAGGCGCGGTTGCCGACCACTTCGCGCCAGTCGCCGAGCACGCTGGACCGCGCGGGCGGCACCTCGCGGGCCGGCAGGACCAGGGCCTGGGCGACGGTCAGCAGCCCGAAGATCACGGCGGCGGTGACCGCGGAGGCCCGGAACCCGACGAGCAGCAGCGCGCTGCCCAGCAGCGGCCCCACCAGTGCCCCGGTCATCGCGAAGACGTTGAACAGCGCGAACGCCTCCGCCTTGCGGTCGCCCGCCTCCTGCGCCAGGTAGGCGCGTACGGCCGGATTGAAGAGGGCTCCGGCGAGCCCGCTGAGTATGGACGCGGCCAGCAGCACGGGCAGCCCGTCGCCCAGCGCGAACAGGGCGAAGCCGAGCGTCCGCAGGGCACACCCGGCGATGATCACCCGGCGGGCGCCGAGCCGGTCGGCGGCCGAACCGCCGATCAGGAACAGGCCCTGCTGGCTGAGGTTGCGCACCCCCAGGACGATGCCGACGACCGCGGCCGACATGCCCAGGTCGTCGCCCAGATGCGTGGCCAGGTAGGGGATGAGGAGGTAGAAGCCGGTGTTCACGCCGAGCTGGTTGACCAGCAGGAGGCGGCTGGCGAGCGGGAATTTCCGCATCTCACGCCAGGTCTGCACGGCGCGGCCTTTCACTGGGGCGGGCCGCTGCGGCGCGGCCTGCGACGGATACGGACGGGGCGACGGCGGGAGCGGGCGAGGTGGCGGCGGGAGCGGACGGGGCAGTGGCGGAAGCGGACGAGGAAGCGGCGGACGTGGCCCGGGAGAGCGCGGCGGCCCCTGCCCCCGGCGTACGGGGGCGGACGCCCAGGCCGAGCCGGTCGCTGACCCGGACCGTGCCGTCCGTACCGCCGATGCCGGTCCACGGGTCGCGGGCCAGCAGCAGGTGCCCGTCCAGGTCGACCCAGCGGGCCCGGTGCACCAGATGGACGGCCGGCGCGATACCCAGCGTGCTGGCCGTCAGGCAGCCCAGCATCAGGTCGGTGCCGCTGCCGGCGAGCAGTTCGGCGATCCGCAGGGCCGCGAACACCCCGCCGCACTTGGCGAGTTTGACGTTGATGCCCTGCACCCGCCCGGCCAGCCGCCGCGCGTCCTCGTAGGACACCGCGTCCTCGTCGGCGATCACCGGCAGCGGCGAACGGGCCGCGAGCGCCGCAAGCCCCTCCGGGTCGCCCGGCGCGAGCGGCTGCTCCACGGCCGCCACCCCCAGCTCCGCGCAGCGCGGCAGCAGCGCGTCGGCCTGCCGGACGCTCCACGCACCGTTCGGGTCGACCAGCACGACGGCGTCCGGGGCGTGTTCCCGCACCGCGCGGATCCGCGCCAGGTCCTCATCGGGGTCGGTGGCGCCCGCCTTGACCTTGATGAGGGTGAAGCCGCTGTCGGCGAGCCTGGCGGCCAGCACCGCGGCCCGCGCGGGGGACGTGATGCCGATGGTGCGGGCGGTCGCCGCCGCGGGCGGGGCCGGTGCCCCCAGCAACTGGTGCACGGCGGTGCCGGCCCGCTTGCCCGCCAGGTCGAGCAGCGCCGACTCGACGGCCGAGAGCACCGCGGGCGGGGTGCCGGGCCCCGGCAGCTCACCGGCCCGTACGGCGCCGAGCGCGGTTTCCGGGTCGCCGCACCGTGCGATCGCGGTGGCCGCCTCGCGCAGCAGCCGCACCAGCGTCCGCGCGTCCAGGCCGTAATAGGCGCTGGCCACCGCCTCGCCGTGGCCGCGCAGGCCGCCCCGCTCCACGGTCAGCCAGACCGCGTCCCTGGCCGCCATCGTGGCGCGGGAGATCCGCAGCGGCTCGGCGAGTTCGAGACGCGTGGTGCGCACGGTGGTCTTCACGCGGGGGCCTCCTGCGAGGGCGATGACGGCGGTACGGACGCGCCGGAGCGGGGCGGGGCGGCCTGGCCTGCGGGTGCGCACGGGTCGATCACCGTCGTGCAGCGCATCCACCCGGTGGCCTCGGCGGCGCGCGGGTGCGGGATCTCGACGGGGCGGGTGCGGGCGCTCGCGCAGTCCACGCCGTGCGCGGTGGTGAAGTCGTCGTCGTAGACCGACGACAGGTAGCGGTGCGGCCCGTCGGGGAAGACCGTGGCGACCACCGCGCCCGGGTGTACCCGCGCCGCCCAGGCCGCCACCAGCGCGGCGGCCCCGGTGCTCCAGCCGCCGCTGACGAAGCTGGTACGGGCCAGCCGCCGGCAGGTGTCGGCGGATTCGGCCGGGCCCACCCAGTGCACCTCGTCGAACGCGCCATAGGCCACGTTCCGCGGCTGGATGCTGCTGCCGAGCCCGCGCATCAGCCGGGGCCGCGCGGGCTGCCCGAAGATCGTCGAGCCGGTGGCGTCCACGCCGATCAGCCGCAGCCGCGGCCAGTGCCTGCGCAGCGGTTCCGCGATCCCGGCGCTGTGCCCGCCGGTGCCGACGCTGCACACCAGGATGTCCAGATGCGGCAGCTCGGCGGTGATCTCGGCGGCCAGCGACGCGTAACCCGCCCTGTTGTCGGGGTTGTTGTACTGATCGGGCCAGTACGCCCCGGGCAGCTCCGCCAGCACCGCGCGCAGCCGGGCCAGCCGCGCGGCCTGCCAGCCGCCCTGCGCGGCCGGCCGGTCCGCCAGATCGAGGCGGGCGCCGTACGCGCGCAGCAGCCGGCGCATGGACGGCTCCAGCTCGGTGTCGCCCACCAGGACGACGGGATGGCCGAGCGCCTGGCCCGCGAAGGCCAGGCCGACGCCGAGGGTGCCGGACGTGGACTCCACCACCGGTGCGCCCGGCCGCAGTTCGCCCCGCTTCCGCGCGCCCAGCAGCATCGACACCGCCGCGCGTGCCTTCATGCCGCCCACGCCGTGCCCCTCCAGCTTCGCCCAGAACCCGGGGTGCGGGGCGGGCAGTTCCCCGCCGATCCGGGCCAGCGGCGTACGGCCGACGAGACGCAGCAGGTGCGCACCGGCGCCGGGGCCGCCGCCGACCGCCGGGCCGCCGTCGGCGGTGCCGGTACACGGCGGGGCTGACGTGAGGGCGTTCATCGGATTCCTCCGTAGCGGTGGACGGTTCCCGGGCCGCCGTCGAGCCAGAAGAACGGGTACGGCTCGGCGCACACGGCGTGCACCCCCGCGCCCAGGAAGCGGGGCAGTACCGCGCTGCCGGTCTGCGCGAACAGCACCAGCGGCAGCCCGCGGCCGGCGGCGAGCGCACGCAGCGGGCCGAAACTCCCGTTGCCGAGGGTCATCCCCGACGCGAGGACCGCATCGCACTCCGCTGCGGCGGCCAGGGCGTCGGTCACCACCGGCTCGCCCCACTCCGTCACGCCCCCCTTCAAGTCGCACGGCACATACCGCAGGCCGCACGAACGCAGCGCTTCGAGCAGCGAGTTGACGACGCCGACGACCAGCACCCGCGCCCCGGCGGGCACGGCGGGCGCCAGCAGTTCCACGACGGCCCGCGCCCTGGCCCGTGACTTCTCCAGCGAGGACCCCGCGGGCAGCGGCACCGGCCGCGCCCCGTACTCAGGGGCGTGCGGCGCGCAGTGCATCAGGTACGCGTCGAGCGCGGCGACCCGCACCACCGGCAGCCGGTGGCCGAGCAGCGTCGCCACGTCCGTGCCGACGGCGTCCGCCACGGCCGCGTCCGGCAGCGCGCCGGGCTCGGCCGCGCACGACCCGACGGCCGCGCCGAGACGCAGGCTGAGCACCTCGTTGCGGTAGCCGCCTGCCCGCCCGTCGTGCCGTACGGCCTGGGTGGTCGCGAAGGCCGTGGAGATCCGCAGCAGCCGCGGATCCGGCCCGAACTCGCCGTCGAGTACGGCCTGTTGGAGCACGTCGGGATCGGACCAGCCGGTGAGCGGGGCACGGCCCGTGGCGGTCGTGGGCGAGGTGGCCGTGGTGGTCGCGGACGGGGTGCTCATCGGGCCGCCACCACGCGCGGCCTGACCGGGGCGAGCAGCGACGCGACGCGCGTACGGGCGTCGCCGGGGCCGGAACCGGGGGCGGCACCGGAGGCCATGAGGTGGCCCAGGTAGCCGTTGTTGTCGGCGGCGGCCCGCACCCGCGTGCCCGGCTCGGCCAGCCGCACCTCCAGGACGCCGGGCGCCTTCTCCAACTCAGCCGTCACATCCGGCACTTCGCTCTCTCTTTGCGGGTGGGCGCCGTCCCCCGCCAGGTCGTACCCGGTGAGCACGCCATCGGCCGCCGGCAGCAGGAAGCCGATCGCCGCGCTCGGTACGCCGGTCTCACGCGACTCCAGCTCCGGCTCCCGGCCCAGGGCCAGGTCCACGCAGGCGGCGGCCAGATCGATGCCGGTGACGTGCCGGACGAGTTCGGTGATGCGGTTGCCGGCGGGCCGCGGATTGACCTCGACGACCCGGGGGCCGGACGCCGTGAGCTTGATCTCGGTGTGTGCCACGACCTGGTCGAGACCGAGCGCCTCCAGCGCGTCGACCGCGGTGTGCGCCGCCGCCTCCGTCTCCTCGGCGGCGAGCCCCGCGGGGAACATGTGGCCGGTCTCGATGAAGCCGGGCGCACCGCCCACGCTCTTGTCGGTGACCCCGATGACGTGGGCCCGCCCGCCGTACGACACGGTCTCGACGCTGACCTCGGGCCCTTCCAGCAACTCCTCCAACAGGACGGTGGGCGACCGCTGTTGACCGCGTGCGTTGACAGGGAAGGCGTCCAGCGCGCGGTGCGCGGCGGCCAGCTCCTGCTCGTCGTCGATCCGCCGCACGAACATCCCCGCGCACAGGTCCACCGGCTTGAACACCAGCGGATAGCCGATCTCGCGGGCCGCGACCGCCGCGGCGGCGAACCCGTCGCAGACCGCGAAGCGGGGCCCCGGCACGCCGGCGGCCCGCAGGGTGCGCCGGGTCGCGTCCTTGCGGCAGGCGGCGGTGACGGCCTGCGGCGCGGGTCCTGGCAGTCCCAGGTGTCCGGCGATGGCCGCCACCGTCGGCAGGTAGTAGTCGCAGGAGCTGATCACCCCGTCGAAGTGCAGCGCTCCGTGCAGCCGTTCGGCCTGCGGGAGCAGCGCGGAGAGGTCGTTGGTGTCGGCGGTGACGAGGTTGCGGGCGCCGAGCAGCGGATGGGCGACCCCTTCGGGCGCCGACCGCAGGTAGTGGTGCAGATCGCGGGTGAGGAACGTGAACGTGTGCCCGGCCTCGGCGATCGCGCGTGGCAGCAGCCTGCTCATCGCGCCGACCCAGCTCTCGACCATCAACAGATGCCCCATGACTCCCCATCGCCGCCGTGCCGAGGGATCCGGGCAGGCCGAGGGAAGCCCCCGGGGCCGCGGACCCGTGTTGACCGAATCCCCACGGTATCGATAATCATTTTCATTGTCATGTTCGACCTTGCCCACCTGGAGCCCCCGGTGCCCGTACCCAGCCACCCCCGCCCGCTGCCGGCCCCGCACCCCGTCCGCCGCCGAACCACCGCCGTTGGAGCCGGAGTTGGCTGCTTCCTGGCCGTTACGGGGGCGGGCGTGGCGGCAGGCGAGCCGAGCGCACCGATGGGGCCGACGGCTCGGGGGACCGGTGTGGCGGTGGGCTTGACGGCCGCCGGGGGCAGCGCGCCCGGAGCCCGCCCCGCCAACTCCCACACCTCCAACTCCCGGCCCGCCAACCCCCGCCCCGCTCCCCTCGCCTTCGGTGCCTGCCCCGACGCCGTGCCCGAGCCGGAGCCGCCCGCCCGGGTCGACTGCGGCGCACTCGTCGTCCCCCTCGACCGCACCCGCCCCGACGGCCCGCACCTCCGCATCGCCGTCTCCCGGGTCCGCGCCACCGGCACCCCCGCCGAACGCCGCGGCATCCTCCTCGTCAACCCCGGAGGACCCGGCGGCTCCGGCCTCCCCTACGCCGTCACCAAGCGCGCCAAACTGCCCGAACAGGTGCGCCGCGCCTACGACATCATCGGTTTCGACCCCCGCGGCACCGGCGCGAGCGCCCCCGCCGACTGCGGCCCCATGGGCGGCCTCTTCGACACCCCCGGCGCCGACCCGGTGCCCCGCGACCGCCGCGCCGAACGCGCCCACCTGCAAAGCCTCAAGGCGCTCGCCGACGACTGCGCCCACGGCGCCGGGGCCGCGCTGCCGCACCTCTCCACCGCGGAGACCGCCGACGACATGGACGACCTGCGCGCCGCCCTCGGCGAACCCGTCCTCAGCTACCTCGGCGTCAGCTACGGCAGTTACCTCGGCGCCGCCTACGCCGCTGCCCACCCCCACCGCATCGACCGCATGGTCCTCGACAGCGTCGTCGGCCCCTGGGACTGGCACGACTTCGACGTCCGCCAGGCCCACGCCCTGATCGGGCAGCGCGACACCCTCTTCGCCCGGCTCGCCCGCGACCCCGCCCGCTACCGGCTCGGCGCCACCCCGCGCGCCGTACGTGCCTCCTACACCCGCGTCCGCGAAGCCCTGGCCGCCCACCCCGACCACGGCTTCGGGTCTGCCGCCTTCGACCGCGCCGTCTACCGTGCGCTGGGCCGCACCGAACGCTGGGCCCCGCTCGGCGACGGCCTGCGCCGCTACTTCCAGGAAGGCACCGCCGACGGACTCCGGCCGGCCGACGACTTCACCGCACTCGCGTCCCGCACCTACGAAGCCGCCAACCGCACCGTGAAATGCGCCGACGGACCCGGGCCCGACCCGCGCACCGTGCTCGCCGACATCCGCGCGCTGCGCCGCACCGACCCGCTGCCGCTCCTCACCGGCCTCGAAGCCACCACCTGCGCCTACTGGCACCACAGGCCCGCCCGCCGCACCCCACTCGGCAGCCCTCAGGCACCGCCCGTCCTCCTCGTCTCCTCCGCCCACGACCCGGTCACCCCGGCCGCCGGCGCCCGCGCGCTGCGCCGCACCCTCCCGGGCTCGCGCCTGATCACCCTCGACAACGACTACTCGCACGGCGTCTTCGCCAGCCGCGGCAACGCCTGCGTGGACGGCACGGTCGCCGGCTACCTCGTCGAAGGAACCGTGCCCGCCACCGACGTCCGCTGCGCGGGGCCCGGACTCCCGTAACGGACACCCGCGACGGCAGGCCCGGCGGCCCGTTCCGCCCGGCCGGGCCGCCGCCGGACGGCGGCCACCCCCGCGGCCGTACCCTGAAGAGGTGAGCAACACCCCCGCACCCGACCCGGCCGGCCCCGCTCCCGAGAGCCCCGGGGCCACACCCACCGGCGCCCCCGAAGCCGCAGCGCCCGCGTCAGGCGCCCCGGAGACCGGCGCGCCACAGGCCCCCGATGAGACCACCCCGGCGAGCCAGGACGCCGTCCGCAGCGAGCCCCGGACCACGGCCGCCGCGCCCGCTCCCGCCGCGCGCCGCAAGGCGGCTCTGATCTTCGACGACCCGCTGAACCAGCAGTCGTCGGACGACACCGACCGGGGTTGGGGCGAGGGCCCCGCGGCCTCCGGCGGCGCCGCCGACCTCGCCCGCTTCCTCGACGAGAAGCCGCCCCACCACCTCTGAGACGCACAACCGCCCCGCCACCTCTGAGTGAGGCGGCGGGGCGGCGCAGGACGCTGCGGCGGTCCTGCTACTGCGACTGCTTCTGCGTGATGACCGTGCCGTTCGCGGACGAGGAGCCGTTGCGCTGCGCGATCAGGGCGTCGCGGATCTCCGCCAGCAGCTCGACCTCGGTCGGGTCCGCCGGGGCGTCGTCCACCGGCTTCTTGGCTTCCTGGCGCTGCTTCCACTTGTTCATCGGAAGGATCATGAGGAAGTAGACCACCGCTGCGGTGATGAGGAAGGTCAGCGCGGCACTGAGCACCGAGCCCCACAGGATGTAGATCCCGTCGGTGAACTCGCCCGACTTCTTGTCGACGGTGCAGGTGGTGAGGCACGCCTTGTAGTTGTCGAGGTTCTGCGAACCAAGGGCACCGATGATCGGGTTGATGACGCCCTTGACCACCGAGTTCACGATGTTCGTGAACGCCGCACCGACGACCACCGCGACCGCGAGTTCGATGACGTTTCCGCGCATCAGGAATTCCTTGAATCCCTGGAGGACGCCCTTGTTCTCGTCGCTCACCAGTCAGCCTCTTTCCACGTTCGGTACGGGCGGTGCACCAACAATCAGCACCGCAACTTACGTCAAGGCGGGGGAGAGGTGTCCAGTCGCGCAACACGAACCAGCGATCGACCAGAGCGTCAGTGCGGATCGATGGGGCGATGCCGGCGACGGAGGGCGAGCACCCTCGGAACGACGCGGCAACAATCCCGCCGACCCCAAAAGTTACGCGTGCGGACGAAGCGGACACAACTCGATCTTGCGTCATGGGTTACCGCTCCCCGGGCGCCGTCGTGGCCCGGCAGCCGGCCGCCGGCGCGGCCCGTCCGGTGTCCTGGAACGCGCCGCAGGCCCACGCTGCGGCGGCCATCGCCAGCCCGGCGGCCAGCAGACGCCGCCGCGAGGACCGCCGCCACCGGTGCCGCACGCCACCGATCCGCAGCGGGGCGAAGTGCGGGACGTCACACGGAGCGGGGGCGGGAAGGGTGGCGGCGGGCACGCCCGCGGAGGGAGGCGGGGGTAAGGGGAGCGGATGCGACGTGCGGGGCGCGGGGAAGGACACGGTGATCACCGCCTGCGGCGAGGGAAATGGACCCGGCGATCACCACCGTGCCCGCATTTCCCCGCCGCCGTGCGGGCCTGTGGACGGCCCCGCGGGGTGTGGACAACTCCGCCACCCGTGAGGGGGAACCGCCCCCGGACGCCCCCGGACGGCGCGCCCTACGGCAGCTCGATGCCCAGGTCCCAGCCGTCGAGGGCGCGGGTGCACAGGCAGTCGCGGTCGCCGGAGTCCGGCAGGGCGGCGACCGCGTCGAAGAGGACCTCGCGCAGCCGCCCGACGTTCTGGCCGAAGACCTCCAGGACGTCGTGGTGGGAGACGCCATCGCCGGTCTCGGTACCCGCGTCCAGGTCCGTGACCAGCGTCAACGACGTGTAGCAGAGCCCCAGTTCGCGGGCGAGCACGGCCTCGGGGTGGCCCGTCATGCCGACCACGGACCAGCCCTGGGCGGCGTGCCACTTCGACTCCGCGCGGGTCGAGAAGCGCGGGCCCTCGATGACGACGAGGGTGCCGCCGTCGACCGCGTCCCAGTCCCGGCCGCGGGCCGCCGCGAGCCCGGCGGCGCGCCCCGCGGGGCAGTACGGGTCGGCGAAGGTCGGGTGGACGACGTTAGGGACGCTGCCGTCGGGCAGCGGTTCGCCGTCGAAGTAGGTCTGGACACGGGCCTTGGTGCGGTCGACCAGCTGGTCGGGGATGAGCAGCGTGCCGGGCCCGTATGCGGGGCGCAGCCCGCCCACGGCGCACGGGCCGAACACCTGGCGCACGCCGACCGACCGCAGTGCCCACAGGTTGGCGCGGTAGTTGATGCGGTGCGGCGGCAGGTGGTGTCCGCGGCCGTGCCGCGGCAGGAACGCGACCTGGCGTCCCGCCACTTCCCCTAGGAACAGCGAGTCGCTGGGGCGCCCGTAGGGAGTGTCCACCGTGATCTCGGTCACGTCGTCGAGGAACGAGTAGAAGCCCGATCCGCCGATGACGCCAATCTCCGCGTCAGCCATGCCGTGCACACTATCGGGGCGGTCGGCCGCGCGAACGCGCCGGACCCCGCCGTCGGCTGCGACGGCGGGGTCCGTGAGGTGTGGGGTCAGGCTGCCGAGCTGCTGCTCTTGGAGCCCGATGTGCTGCTGGACGACGTCGAGGAGGACGCCGGCTTGGCGTCGGACGTCGAGGACGACGACTTCGCGTCGGAGCCCGAAGAGGACGACGACGTGTCCGAAGCGGCCGTCGTGGAGCCGGACTTCGCGGGGCTGCTGCTGGACGACGAGCCGCGGCTGTCGTTGCGGTAGAACCCGGATCCCTTGAAGACGATGCCGACCGCGGAGAACACCTTCTTGAGGCGTCCGTTGCAGCTGGGGCACTCGGTGAGCGCGTCGTCGGTGAACTTCTGCACCGCCTCGTGGCCCTCGCCGCACTCGGTGCACTGGTACTGGTAGGTCGGCACTTGACTTCCTCCTGGCACTCTCACTCGATGAGTGCTAACGACGATCCATAGTGCAGTATTCCGGCCCGTCAGTCCACTGTGACGGTTGTACGGTGACCGACCCCACGCTCCGCACCGCCCTCGGACGGCCCGTCGCAGGCCGCCGCCCGCAGGTCGTCGTCCGCGCTCGCGTCCCCCGTGGCGGGAGTCACGATCCGGCCGGTGGAACGCGGCAGCAGATGCGCGCGCAGCGCCAGCAGCACGGTCAGCGCCAGCACGGTGCCGGCCAGCGGCACCAGGAAGCCGGTGCTCGGGGCGTAGCGGTCGGCCAGCTGGCCGGCGGCGGTGGCCGCGGCGGCCTGGCCCAGCGCGACCGAGCCGGTCAGCCAGGTGAACGCCTCGGTGCGGGCGCCCGCGGGCACCAGCGACTCGACGAGCGTGTAGCCGGTGATCAGCGCCGGGGCGATGCACAGCCCGACGACCAGGCCGACGGCGCCCAGCAGCGGCACCGCGGTGACGGCCCACAGCGGCGTGGTGGCCAGCGCCAGCAGCCCGTAGGCGACCAGCAGCCGGCGGCGCGGGCCGACCTTCCAGGCGATGGCGCCGCAGGCGACGCCCGCGAGCATGTTGCCGGCCGCGAAGATGCCGTAGAGGACGCCGTTGATACCGGGGCGGCCGATGTCCTGGGTGAAGGCGGTCAGCGTGACCTGCATGCCGCCGAAGACGCAGCCGATGCCGAGGAACGCCACGATCAGGACGCGCACACCGGGGACCGACAGCGCGGAGACGGGCGGTGCCCCGTCGGCGTGCGCCCGGTGCACCGGCGGCTGGCTGCGCCGCTGGGAGGCGAAGAGCAGCCCGCCGGCCAGCGTCAGGGCGGCCTCGGCGATCAGCCCGGCCGCCGGGTGCACTCCGGTGCACAGGGCGGTGGCCAGCACCGGGCCGACGACGAAGGTGAACTCGTCGGTGACCGACTCGAAGGCGGCGGCCGTCGGCATCAGCGGACTGCCGCCCAGCCGCGACGCCCAGCGCGCCCGCACCATCGGGCCGACCTGCGGGGTCGACGCGCCTGTGGGGACGGCCACGGCGAGCAGCGCCCACAGGGGCGCGTGTGCGAGGGCGAGGGCGATCAGGGCGCTGACGCCGGCCGCGTGCACCAGGACGCCGGGCAGCAGCACCGCGCGCTGGCCGAACCTGTCGGCGAGCTTGCCGCTCTGCGGGGCGAACAGGGCCATGGCGACACCGGTCGTGGCGGACACCGCGCCCGCGGTGCCGTAGGAGCCGGTGGTGTGCTCGACGAGCAGCACGATGCCGATGGTCAGCATCGCGAAGGGCTGCCTGGCCAGAAAGCCGGGCAGGAGGAAGGTCCACGCACCGGGGGTGCGCAGCAGTTGTCCGTAACCGGGACGGGAGTCCTGGACCGCGGATGCCACGGCCGGGCCTTTCCGCTGCCTGGTAGCGCGCAGCCGCGAGATCGTCACGGGTAACGCGCCGAGAGCTGTCCTCTCGCGCGGGACCGAGTGATACCGCGTGGTCCGCACCGGGAGGGTGGCTGCACAGGGCAGGGGGACCGCGGCCGCCGAGCGGTCGCGCCAGCTCTGCTTCAGGCAGAGTGGGTTCGTAAATGTGCCGGTTGAATCCTACAGGCCGGAACGCGGTGCAGCCCTGGGACGGCCCAGGGCTGCACGCGGTTTTCCTTCGGACCGGTGGAGATTTACCGCACATCCCGGGGCGGCGTGCGAGAGCGGCCACCCCGGGGCGCGGTCAGTGGTGCAGTCGTTTCCCGGCGCCGTGCTCGCGCGGGGCGGCGGGGCGGGCGGCACCCGCCCTGGACCTGCGGGCGGCCGGGCGCGGACCGCCCGCAGGCTCCGCGCCGCCGGTGCCGAGCCAGCCGGCCAGCTTGCCGCCCTGCGACACCGCCTGCAGCCGCTTCTCCGCCGCGTCGCGCACCGGGTCCGTGGCCACCACCAGCAGTTCGTCGCCGTGCCGCAGCACCGTCGACGGCGCGGGCACGAAGCTCGTGCCGTCCCGTACGACCAGGGTGACGGCGGCACCGGCCGGCATCCGCAGCTCGCCGACCTCGACCCCGTGCATCCGGGACGAAGGGCCGATCGAGGTGGACAGCAGATGGCCGCGCAGCCGCTCCAGGGGCGCCGATTCGATCCCGAGGTCGGCGGCCTCTTCGTCGTCGCCGAGCCGCAGCCGCCTCGCCAGCCAGGGCAGCGTCGGGCCCTGGATGAGGGTGTAGACGACGACGAGGACGAAGACGATGTTGAAGACGCGTTCGCTGCCCGGGACATCGCCCACCATCGGGATGGTGGCCAGGACGATCGGCACCGCGCCGCGCAGCCCGGCCCAGGACAGCAGCGTCTTCTCCCGCCAGGGCACCCGGAACGGCAGCAGGCTCAGGAACACCGATGTCGGCCGGGCCACGATCGTCAGGATCAGGCCGATCACCAGCGCCGGCACGATGTCGTCGAGGAGGTGGTGCGGCGTCACCAGCAGGCCGAGCAGCACGAACATGCCGATCTGGCCTATCCAGCCGACCCCTTCGGCGAAGCCACGGGTCGCCGCCGAGTGCGGCAGCTTGGCGTTGCCCAGGATCATCGCGGCCAGATAGACGGCGAGGAAGCCGGAGCCGTGCGCCAGGGCGCCGGCCGCGTACGCCGCGACCGCGATGGCCATGACGGCGATCGGATACAGGCCGGACGCGGGCAGCGCCACGTGCTTCATGCCGTACGAGCCGAGCCAGCCGACCGCCAGGCCGATGGCGGCGCCGATCGCCAGCTCCAGGGCGATCTCGCCGAGCAGGACGTACCAGTGCTCCACCGGGCCCGCCGTGGAGAACGCCACGACGAGGATGACCACCGGGGCGTCGTTGAAGCCGGATTCGGCTTCCAGCACACCGGTCAGACGGGCCGGCAGCGGCACCGAGCGCAGCACGGAGAACACCGCCGCGGCGTCCGTGGAGGACACCACGGCGCCGATCAGCAGCGCCTGACGCCATTCAAGGCCGGCGAGGTAGTGCGCTCCGGCCGCGGTGACCCCCACGCTCACCGCGACGCCGAACGTCGAGAGCAGCGCCGCCCGGGGCAGCGCCGGTCTGATCTCTTTCCACTTCGTGCCGAGGCCGCCCTCGGCCAGGATCACGACCAGGGCGGCGTAGCCGAGCAGTTGGGTCAGTTCGGCGTTGTCGAAGACCACGCCGCCGAGGCCGTCCTGCCCTATGGCGACGCCTATCCCCAGATAGATGAGCAGGCTGGGGAGCCCACTGCGCGAGGAGAGCCGTACCGCGGCGACCGCGACGAGCAGTACCAGCGAGCAGATCAGCAGGAGTTGGTTGAGGTGGTCGACAGACAGGAGCTGGTCCTTCCGCGCGCGTGCCGGAGCCGGAGTGAGGCTTTTCCTTACCGTATCTAGTTACTGAGACTAACAATTTACCATTGCTTGAATGTCGGATGCGCCGGTGGTGACTCCGCGTAGGGGTCGCCGGAGCCGTGCGCCTATGGTTGCTCCAGCACTCCCACCCTGCCCCTCGAAGGACAGAGATGCCCGCCAACAAGTCCGGTCCGGCCCCCAAAAAGAAGAAGGGACGGCGCGGCCGTCTCGTAGCGATCACGGTCGTGCTGCTGCTCGTGGCGGGCATTGCCTTCGGCGCGTTCTGGGGCGTGAGCACCGTGCGCGCCTCGCTCCCGCAGACCACCGGTTCGCTCAAACTCGCGGGCCTGTCCGACCCGGTCGACGTCAAGCGGGACGCCAACGGCATTCCGCAGATCTATGCCGACACCGACGAGGACCTCTTCCGCGCCCAGGGATACGTCCAGGCCCAGGACCGCTTCTGGGAGATGGACGTCCGGCGGCACATGACGTCCGGCCGGCTCTCGGAGATGTTCGGCAAGGACCAGGTCAAGACCGACTCGTTCCTGCGCACCCTCGGGTGGCACGAGGTCGCGCAGAAGGAATACGACACCAAGCTGTCGCCGAGCACGAAGAAGTACCTCCAGGCGTACTCGGCCGGTGTCAACTCCTACCTCAAGGATCACAAGGGCTCGGCGCTGTCCCTGGAGTACGCGGCACTGGACTTCCAGAACGACTACACGCCGGAGAAGTGGACCCCCGTCGACTCGGTGGCCTGGCTCAAGGCCATGGCCTGGGACCTGCGCGGCAACATGCAGGAAGAGATCGACCGCTCCCTGATGACCAGCCGCCTCAGCGAGAAGCAGATCGCCGAGCTGTACCCGGCATACCCGTACAAGCGGAACAAGCCGATCGTCCAGGGCGGCGCGGTCAACCCGGTCACCAAGGAGTTCGACCCCAAGGGCACCGCCCCCGCCACCCAGAACGGCGCCGGCACCGGCGCCACCCAGGGCCTCCAGTCCCAGCTCTCCTCGCTCTCCAAGAGCCTCGACGAGATCCCGGCCCTGCTCGGCCCCAACGGCAACGGCATCGGCTCCAACTCGTGGGTCGTCTCCGGTGACCACACCACCACCGGCAAGCCGCTGCTCGCCAACGACCCGCACCTCGCCCCCCAGATGCCCTCGCTCTGGTACCAAATGGGCCTGCACTGCCGCACCGTAGGACCCAAGTGCGGCTACGACGTCTCCGGCTACACCTTCTCCGGGATGCCCGGCGTCGTCATCGGCCACAACCAGGACATCTCCTGGGGCATGACCAACCTCGGCGCCGACGTCTCCGACCTCTACCTGGAGAAGATCAACGCCGACGGCTACCTCTTCGACGGCAAGCAGCAGCCGTTCCTCACCCGCAAGGAGACCATCAAGGTTGCCGACGGGCCGAGCCGCCAGATCACCGTCCGCTCCACCAACAACGGGCCGATAGTCTCCGACCGGGACGACGAGCTGGCCACCGTCGGCAAGTCGGCGCCCGTCGGCAACGCCGCACCTGACCGCGGCGACGGCTACGCCATCTCGCTGCGCTGGACCGCCCTCGATCCCGGCAAGTCCATGGACGCCGTCTTCGAGCTGAACCGCGCCAAGGACTGGACGAGCTTCCGCAAGGCCGCGGCCCACTTCGAGGTCCCGTCCCAGAACCTCATCTACGCCGACACCAAGGGCAACATCGGCTACCAGGCGCCCGGCCGGATCCCGGTGCGCGGCGCGGGCGACGGCACCCTCCCGGCGCCCGGCTGGGACAAGAAGTACCGCTGGACCGGCGTCATCCCGCAGCAGGCCCTGCCCTGGGAGTACAACCCCGACCGCGGCTACATCGTCACCGCCAACCAGGCCGTCATCGACGAGGACAAGTACCCCTACCTCCTCACCAAGGACTGGGGCTACGGCGCCCGCAGCCAGCGGATCAACGACCTCATCCAGTCGAAGATCAAGGACGGCGGCAAGGTCTCGACGGATGACATGCAGAGCTTCCAGCAGGACAACAGCAGCGAGATCGCCCGGCTGCTGACGCCCTACCTGACGAAGATCGACATCAAGGACAAGTACGTCCGCGACGCCCAGCAGCTGCTGGACGGCTGGGACTTCACCCAGGAGCCCGACTCCGCCGCAGCCGCGTACTTCAACGGCGTCTGGCGCAACCTCCTCAAGCTCGCCTTCGGCAACAAGATGCCCAAGGAGCTGCGCGTCGAGGGCCAGTGCCTCAACGTCCGCCCGGCGAACGAGACCGGCCCCGCCGACGACCTCGACAAGTTCGTGCGCGAATGCGGCGAGCGCGCCCCCGACATGGCCCAGCCCGACGGCGGCGACCGCTGGTACGAGGTGGTCCGCAAGATCATCGACGACCCCACCAATGACTGGTGGAAGACCGAGGACCGTCCGGGCCACCCCGGCGACAAGAACCGCGACCAACTCCTCGCGCACGCCATGAAGGACGCCCGCTACGAGCTGACCGCCAAGCTCGGCAAGAACATCGACAACTGGAGCTGGGGCCGCCTCCACCAGATGTTCCTGAACAACCAGACCCTCGGCACCGACGGACCCGGCATCCTCCAGGGCCTGTTCAACCGCGGCCCCTGGAACGTCGGCGGCGGCGAGGCCGCGGTCAACGCCACCGGCTGGAACGCGGCCGGCGGCTACGGCGTCACCTGGGTGCCTTCCATGCGGATGGTCGTCAACCTCGCCGACCTCGACAAGTCCCGCTGGATCAACCTCACCGGCGCATCCGGCCACGCCTACGACGCCCACTACTACGACCAGACCGACAAGTGGGCCAAGGGCGAACTGCTCCCCTGGGCCTTCGGCGAGGACGCCGTCAAGAAGGGTACGAAGGACACCCTGACGCTGGCGCCCTGACCCCGTAGCGGCCCCGCCCGGCCTCCCTCCGCCCCCGTGGCGGCGGGAGGCCGGTTCGTTTTCCGGCCATCGGATTTCGGCCATTTTCGCCGCGGGTTCACCGGCGGATCGTTACGCGGCGTATCGACGGCCGGCCCCGGACCGCCGTCGAACCACCGCCGGACCGCCGCACACCGCGCCGGATCGTGTACGGAACCGGCCCGCTACCCCACGAACCGGTGCACCTCCGACGGCGTCACCGCCGCATCCACCGGCCGGTCGTGCGGCTCCGCCGGGACCTCCTCCAGCACCTCACTGCTGTACAGCAGCACCACCCGCACCGGATGCACCGCGGCCCGCTCCAGCCGCTCCAGCACCCGGTCGTACGAGCCGCCCCCGCGCCCCAGACGCATCCCGCGCCGGTCCACCGCCAGACCAGGCAGCAGCACCACGTCCGCCTCGGTCACCGCCGCGGGCCCGAGCCGCGGACCGGCCGGCTCCAGCAGCCCCCGCCCGGCCTTCACCAGGCGGTCGGCCCCCTCGTACGCGGCCCAGTCCAGATCGTTGTCGGGCAGCAGGACCGGCAGCAGCACCCGCTTCCCCGCGTCCCGCAACCGGTCGATCAGCGCGCGGGTGGACGGCTCACGCCCCACCGACACATACGCGGCGACCGTGCCCGCGTCCGCCAGCTCAGGCAGCCCCAGCGCACGGTCCGCGAGACCGGCGGCGGCCACCGCCGCGACATCGGCGGGCAACGCGCCCCTCACCTCCAGGAGACGCCGCCGCAACCTGTGTTTCCTATCGTGGTCTCTGCTCACCGTGTGGCCTTGCTCCCGCTCTCAGGCAGTATTCACCGGACGCTGACGGTCTTTACCAATGGGCCGGTTATCGTTCTGCGCATGACTCCATCGCATACTCGGATCAGCAAGGCTGTCATCCCGGCAGCCGGCCTCGGCACCCGCTTTCTCCCTGCCACCAAGGCCACCCCCAAGGAGATGCTGCCGGTCGTCGACAAGCCCGCCATCCAGTACGTGGTGGAAGAGGCCGCCGCCGCCGGGCTCTCCGACGTCCTCATGGTCACCGGCCGCAACAAGCGCCCGCTGGAAGACCACTTCGACCGCAACTACGAGCTGGAAGAGGCCCTGCACCGCAAGGGCGACGAATCCCGCCTCGCCAAGGTCCAGGAATCCAGCGACCTCGCCACCATGCACTACGTCCGGCAGGGCGACCCCAAGGGCCTGGGCCACGCCGTCCTGTGCGCCGCCCCGCACGTCGGCGACCAGCCCTTCGCGGTGCTCCTCGGCGACGACCTCATCGACCCGCGCGACCCGCTGCTCCAGCGCATGGTCGAGGTGCAGGAACAGCACGGCGGCTCCGTCATCGCCCTCATGGAGGTCGACCCGGCGCAGATCCACCTCTACGGCTGCGCCGCCACCGCACCCACCGCCGACGACGACGTGGTCGTGGTCTCCGACCTGGTCGAGAAGCCCGCCCCGTCCGAAGCACCCTCCAACCTCGCCATCATCGGCCGCTACGTCCTGGACCCGGCCGTCTTCGACGTGCTGCGCAAGACCGACCCCGGCCGCGGCGGCGAGATCCAGCTGACCGACGCGCTCCAGGCACTGGCCGCCGAGCCGTCCCTGGGCGGGCCCGTGCACGGCGTCGTCTTCAAGGGCCGCCGCTATGACACCGGCGACCGTGGCGATTACCTCCGTGCCATTGTCAGACTGGCATGCGAACGTGAGGACCTGGGCCCGGAGTTCCGGACCTGGCTGCGGAGTTACGTCACCGAGGAGTTGTAGGGCTTTGAGCGGTACCACCGACCGGACCAGCCACCAGCACCGCGTCTGGTCGGTGGCCGACCACCTCGACGACGTCCTCTCCAAGATCCACCCCTTGGAGCCGATCGAGCTGCAACTCCTCGACGCCCAGGGCTGCGTCCTGGTGGAGGACGTCACCGTCCCGGTGGCCCTGCCGCCCTTCGACAACAGCTCCATGGACGGCTACGCGGTCCGTGTCGCCGATGTGGCGGGCGCCACCGAGGAGTTCCCCGCCGCGCTCACCGTCATCGGCGACGTCGCGGCGGGCAGCGGCGACCTCCCCGCGGTCGGCCCGGGGGAGGCGGCCCGTATCATGACCGGCGCGCCCCTCCCGCCCGGCGCCGAGGCCGTCGTCCCCGTCGAATGGACCGACGGCGGCAGCGGCCGGGGCCCCGCCGACGGCATGCGGGCGCACAGCGCGGCACCCGATGGCGCGACGGGCGAGGTCCGCGTGCACCGCCCGGCCGCCGCCGGCGCCCACATCCGCGCCCAGGGCAGCGACGTCAGCGCGGGCGAACCCGCACTGCGCGCCGGCACCGTCCTCGGCCCGTCCCAGATCGGCCTGCTCGCCGCCATCGGCCGCGGCACGGTACGGGTCCGCCCCCGCCCCCGCGTCGTCGTCATGTCGACCGGCAGCGAACTGGTCCAGCCGGGCGAGCCGTTGGGCCCCGGCCAGATCCACGACTCCAACAGCTTCCAGCTCACCGCGGCGGCCCGGGACGCCGGAGCCATCGCCTACCGCGTCGGCGCGGTCGCCGACGACGCCGACACCCTCCGCGCCGCCCTGGAGGACCAGCTCATCCGGGCCGACATCCTTGTCACCAGCGGCGGCGTCAGCGTCGGCGCGTACGACGTGGTCAAGGAGACGCTCACCGACCTCTCCGCAGAAGAGGGCACGGTCGAGTTCCGCAAGCTCGCCATGCAGCCGGGAAAACCCCAGGGCTTCGGCCTCATCGGCCCCGACCGCATCCCGCTGCTGGCCCTGCCCGGCAACCCCGTCAGCTCCTACGTCTCCTTCGAACTGTTCGTCCGCCCCGCCATCCGCGCCCTGATGGGCCTGCCCGACGTGCACCGCCCCACCATCCCGGCACAGTGCACCGACGCCATCACCTCGTCCCCCGAGGGACGCCGCCAGTTCCTGCGCGGCGCCTACGACCCCGACGCCGGCACGGTCACCCCCGTCGGCGGCCCCGGCTCCCACCTCATCAAGGCACTCGCCCACGCCAACGCGCTGATCGTCGTGCCCGAGGACACCACGGAGGTGGCCGCGGGCAGCACCGTCGACGTCGTCCTGCTCGGGTAGGGCCGCTCTCCGGCCCTGACCGCCGCCCGCCAGGGGTACCGTGTCGTCGCACAGGCGGCAGTCAGGACCGGGAGAACGATGAGCAGCGGCCAGCAACACCTCACCCATCTCGACGCGGCGGGCGCGGCCCGTATGGTCGACGTCTCCGCCAAGGACGTCACCGCCCGAACCGCCGCGGCCCGCGGTCGCGTCCTGGTATCGCCGCAGGTCGTCGAGTTGCTGCGCGGCGAGGGTGTGCCCAAGGGCGATGCGCTGGCCACCGCCAGGATCGCCGGCATCATGGGCGCCAAACGCACCCCCGACCTGATCCCGCTGTGCCACCCCCTCGCCGTCTCCGGTGTGACGGTCGACCTCTCGGTCACCGACGACGCCGTCGAGATCGCCGCCACGGTCAAGACCACCGACCGCACCGGCGTCGAGATGGAGGCCCTCACCGCCGTCTCCGTCGCCGCGCTCACCGTCGTCGACATGGTCAAGGCCGTCGACAAGGCCGCGGTCATCTCCGACATCCGCGTCGAGACGAAGACCGGCGGCAAGTCCGGCGACTGGAGCCGGGCATGAGCCCCGCCCCGCGCGCCCTGGTCGTCACCGCGTCCAACCGCGCCGCCGCCGGCGTCTACGCCGACAAGGGCGGCCCGCTGCTCGCCGACGGCCTGGCCGCCATGGGCTTCACGGTCGACGGGCCGCAGGTCGTCCCGGACGGCGACCCCGTCGAAGCCGCCCTGCGCGCGGCCGTCGCCGCCGGCTACGACGTCGTCCTCACCACCGGCGGCACCGGCATCTCGCCCACCGACCGCACCCCCGACGCCACCCGCCGCGTCCTGGACCACGACATCCCCGGCATCCCCGAGGCGATCCGCGCCGCGGGCCGTGCGAAGGTCCCCACCGCGGCCCTCTCCCGCGGCCTGGCCGGCATCGCGGGCCGCACCCTGATCGTCAACCTCCCGGGCTCGACCGGCGGCGTACGCGACGGCCTCGCCGTACTCGCCGACCTCCTCCCGCACGCCGTCGACCAGATCCGCGGCGGCGACCACCCCAGACCCCCGCGGAGCCCGCACTGAACGCGCCCTGGCCGGTCGTCCTGACCGATGGAGAGGTCACCCTCCGGCCGATAAAGCTGCGCGACCAGCGTGACTGGCGCGAGGTCAACCGCCGCAACCGCGACTGGCTGCGCCCCTGGGAAGCCACCGTCCCGCCGCCCCCGCCGGGAATTCCCGTCCCGCACCGCCCCACCTACCGCCAGATGGTCCGCCATCTGCGGTCCGAGGCGTACGCCGGCCGGATGCTGCCGTTCGTCGTCGCATACCAGGGCCGGCTCGTCGGCCAGCTGACCGTCGCCGGCATCACCTGGGGCTCCATGTGTTCGGGCCACATCGGTTACTGGGTGGACCGGGAAGTCGCCGGCCGCGGTGTCATTCCGACCGCCGTCGCCCTCGCCGTCGACCACTGCTTCCGTTCCGTGGGACTGCACCGCATCGAGGTGTGCATTCGGCCGGAGAACACCCCGAGCCGCCGCGTCGTGGAAAAGCTCGGCTTTCGCGAGGAGGGCCTGCGCCCGCGCTATCTCCACATCGACGGAGGCTGGCGCGACCACGCGGTATTCGCCCTGACCGCGGAAGAGGTGCCCGAGGGGATGCTGCACCGCTGGCGTCAGCAGAAACCCAGCACACCCCACAAATAAAATAGGTGTTCGAATTTATCGCCGTTTCGGCCACATTCGAAGAGTGCTGATCTCAACAATCACAAAAAAAGTTCGAGATATCAGCCAGATCGTGCGACACACCGGCTCAATTGGCGGATGGCCCCGCGCAAACCCCTCTACCGTGTGAGTTGTGAGAAGCAGCGGCCTCATCTACGCAGTCATCGTCGGGGCCTGGGCTGCCTATTTGGTGCCGATGTGGCTCCGTAGGCAGGACGAACTGAACGAGGCGCGTCCCACCGAGCGCTTCAGCACTGCCATCCGGCTCCTGTCGGGACGCGCGGCCATGCAGCGCCGTTACGACAAGGGGCAGGAAGAGTGTCCCGCCGACGATGCCGCCGACGAGCAGGACCCGGATCACGCGCCCGAAGAGGCCGGCGTCCGGGCCTTCGACGACCCCGCGACCGATACCCGCGTGCGGCCCGCCGCCCCGCCGCGTCCTTCCGTCGCCGAACGCACCAAGCGCGCCAAGGTCCTGGCCAGGCGCCGGCGCACCATCACGATCCTCTTCCTGGCCTTCACCGTCGGCGCCGTCGTGGCGGCCGTCGGCGGCATCGCCTTCCTCTGGGCGCCCGCCCTGCCCGCACTCCTCCTGAGCGCGTACATCATTTACCTGCGCACCCAGGAGCGCCGCCGCTTCACCTTCACCATGGACCAGCGCAAGGCGGAGGCGGCAGCCCAGCGACTGCGGGAGGGCAGGCCCCACCCTCAGGAGGCGGCCGACGAGCCGCCCGCCGACGACCGCCCGGCAGGACCCCGCGCTGACGCTCCCGCCGAGCCCGCTCCGGAGCCGCGCCCCGAGCCCGACCAGGCCGCGGGCCGCCGTGCCCTCGTCGAGGAGACCGACCACGCCGAGTGGGTCGACCAGCAGCGCGAACGCGAACGCCCGCGTCCGGGCTCCGGCAGTTGGGAGCCGGTCCCGGTCCCGCTGCCCACCTACGTCACCGCCCCGGTCGCCCCGCGTGCCACCAGCCACGTCGACCTGGACGCCGACGATGCCTGGAGCTCCGCCCGCTCCAGCTCCGCCGGTGACCACCCCGACGCTCCGCAGCAGGACCGCCCCGGCGCCGCCGCCCGCCGCCCGGCAGGACCCGGCCGCCGGAACCGCAGCCGTACCCCGCTCTTCGACCAGTACGCGAACCCGTCGCCGGCCGCCGACGGCGATGCCGGATACCCCGACGACCTCGACCGGCCGCGCGCCGCGAACGAGTAGCCCTCCGCTGACCAGCACCGGAAGCGATTTCCGAGCACCGCCGACGAGATGCTAGAGTTTCACTCGTCGCAAGGGCCTGTGGCGCAGCTGGTAGCGCACCTCGTTCGCAACGAGGGGGTCAGGGGTTCGAATCCCCTCAGGTCCACCGCACACAAAGCCCCCACCGGGTCCGCCCGGTGGGGGCTTTGACGTGTCGTACGGCAGGAGCCGCACGCACGGTGGTGCTAGCGCGGCCCCTGGCACAGTGCGGATTCCGTGTCGTGGCCGCCCCAGGATTCCTGGGTGCGCCACAGGACGTGGATGCCGAAGACGGCGTGGACGGTGTCGGCCGACCAGTCGTCGGCGGGGGGTTCGCACAGGACCAGGTGGAGACGGTCGGCCGGGGTGGGCAGGGTGTGGTTGATCTCCAGGAGGCGGGTGGCTCCCGCGCGCAGGTCCGGGTAGGTGGAGCAGCCGGAGCCCAGGACCTCGTAGAGGAACAGGCCGTCGGCGGTGGCGCAGCTGACGTCGACGACGGGGGAGTCGGCGGGCTGGAGGTCAGCCCACAGCAGGGCCGACTTCACGGCATGGCGTACGGCCTCGTGCTTCTTGCTGGTGCGGTCGGCGGCTGCCGCGGTTTCCAGGGCGTGCTGGAAAGCCTCCTTCGTGGTCACGGCCGGTGCGGCGGGGGCTTCTTCGACGGTGGTCACGGGCGCGGTTTCCTTCTGGTCGGGCCGGGAGGCGGGGGCGGGGGCCGGTTCGGGTGTGGCGGCGAGGCGGGTCGTGAGGGTGGCCCGTGCCGTGGCGAGGGCCGGGGCCCAGCCGGATGCCGTCAGTTCGTCCCGTAGGCGGCCGACGTCCAGTGCGTCGTCCTTGAGTGCGCGGTGGGTGCTTGCCGCGAGGTCGCGCAGGGCGCCCAGGGCCTGCCGGTCGGGGGAGCCGAGTACGCGCCGCACCGCCACCCAGTCCGGCTGGTCGCGGCGGAGTACGCGGTGGGCCATGCCCTGGAGTTCGGCGAGGCGGGCGCGGGGGTTTGCCGCCGTGCCGTCGCCGGCCAGCAGTTCGTCGATGACGCCGAGTGCCGCCGCGTAGCGTTCCGCCATCTTGGGGGAGATGGGGCGGCGCCCGCGCTGGTCGGTGGTCAGGACGCTGTGGTTCGTCTCGTTGGCGAAGACCCAGCAGGTCAGTTCGTCGCCCGCGCGCGGGGGGACCGAGCCGTGCCGGACGGCCAGGACCAGGGGGCGGTCGATCTCCGGGGACAGGGCCTTGACCTTGTAGCGGCCTCCGGGGCGCGGGCCGATGACCTGGACGCGGAGGTCGGAGCCGATCTCGGGGAGGTCTTCCGGCGCGGTGCCGGGGCCGGGTGCGTCGGGCGGCGGTTCGGCTGCGTTGTCCGTGGTCGTGAGGATCTCCGGGAGCGGGGATGTGTGCAGCACGGTCAGGCTCTGGGTGCTGCGGGTGAGGGCGACGTAGAGCTGGCGCAGGCCGGCCGGGCCGCGGTCGGCGATGGTGGCGGGTTCGACGACGAGGACGTGGTCGTACTCCATGCCCTTGGCCTGGGCGGCGGCCAGGACGGACACCGCCTCGCGGCCCTGACGGGTGAGGTCGGCGCTCTCGTCGAGGTGGCGGCCGATCTCGTCGAGCCAGCCCGAGTCGTCGGGGACGATGACGGCCACCGAGCGCAGGGTGCGGCCGTCGCTGGTGCCCACCAGGCGGATGGCCTGGGTGACGGTGTCGTCGAGGAGCTTCCACGGTTCGGTGGCCAGGGTGCGTACCGCGTCATCGCCCGCGTGGCGCACGGCCTGGGGGTAGGGCAGTGCGGGGGCGACCGCGCGGGCCAGGGGCGCGACGAACTCCATGATTTCGGCCGGGACGCGGTAGCTGGTGTTGAGTTCGGCGATCCGCCAGTCGCCGTGGTCGGACAGCAGCGTGCCGATCCGGTCCCAACTGGTGTGGGTGTGCGGCCCGGTGGCCTGGGCGAGGTCGCCGAGTACCGTCAGCGAGCCGTTGGCCGCGCAGCGGCGGCGCAGCGCGCGGGCCTGCATGGGGGTGAGGTCCTGCGCCTCGTCCACGACGATGTGGCCGTAGCGCTGCGGGGCATCGCCGCTGATGAGGTACCGGAGTTCTTCGAGGCAGACGTGGTCGTCGAGGGTCCAGGAGTCGTCGTCGGCTGAGGCTCCCCTGGGGCGGTGCAGGTCCGCCAGTTCGGTGTCGTCGAGGATGCCGGCGGCGCAGGTGCGGAGGAGGTCGGGCGAGTCGTAGAGGGTGCGCAGGGCTTCCCTGGCGCCGGGCGACGGCCAGACGCGGTCGATGAGCTGCCCGACGCGGCGGTTGCGTTCCAGGTCACGGCGGATGGTGCCGTCGCGGCTGCGGCGCGGGGCGACGGCGACGAGTTCCTTCAGGAGCCGGTCGACGAGCAGGCTGCGGAAGCGGTCGCGGCGTTCACGGTAGGCGCCGCTGCCGCCGCGGGCCTCGTCGATGAGGGCGAGGACTTCGGTGCGCGGGACGCGCAGGGTGGTGCTTCCCGCGGTGACGGTGAACGCCGGCTCGTCGCCCTCGTAGGCGGGAGGTGCGGTGAGGGCGTCGACGGCCTCGGGGCGGCAGGCGTGTTCGACGCGCCGCCGGAGGACGGCCGCCATCCGCTCGTCCGACTTCACCCGGCGCGCCCGCGGGGTGTCGGAGCCCAGGACCTCGCCGTCCCACAGCCGGGTCAGCTGGACGGCGTTGACGTTGCGGGTGCCGAGGGTGGGCAGGACGTGGCCGACGTAGTCCAGAAAGCGCTGGTGCGGGCCGACGACGAGGATGTCCTGGGCGTGGAAGTGGTCGTTGTTGACGAGCCAGGTCACGCGGTGCAGGCCGACCGCCGACTTGCCGGTGCCGGGGCCGCCCTGGATGACGAGGACGTCGGTGGGCGACTCCGTGACCAGCGCCATCTGGTCGCGGCGGATGGTCTCGACGATGTCGCGCATCCGGCCGCTGCGGGAGCGCTGGAGTTCGCGCAGGAGGAAATCGTCGGGCTGCTGGGGCTTGGGGCGCCGCCTGCGGGGGACGGCCGCCGGGGTGGGGGCGGGCGGTTGCGGCACCGGCGCGGTTTCGGGGGGTGTCGCGCGTTCGGCGTCGGCCGCCTTGTTCTCGGCGTTCTCGACGTTCTCGACGTCCTCGGCGGGCGGCCGTGGCGTCGGGACGGGGGCGGCGACGGCGATGGCGATCTCGTCGAAGTAGTCCTGGACCACGTGCCGCTCGCACCGCAGTTGCCGCCGCAGCAGCACCTCGCCCGGGGCTTCGGGCAGCGCGTCGGACCACTGTTTCGCGAGCTTGCTCGTCCAGAGCACGACGACGGTGTCGCGGGTGCGGACGTCGGACACGGCGCGCCTGCCGACGTAGAAGGGTGTCGGCTCGGCCTGCACGTCGACGCGGCCGATGACCAGCGATTCGTTGCCGAGGCCGTCGTACGCCTTCGCGCGTTCCTCGGCGCCGAGCCGGTTGGCGATGCTGTCCTTGCCGCTCGCGGATGCCGTCGCGACCGGATTCCCCTTCAGCTCATCGAGTCGCGCGTGGTAGCAGTCGTAGGCGCGGTCCACCGCCTTCTGCTCGATGGCGATGATCTCGTCGCGCGTGGTGGTGCTCATGTCCATCCCCTCCCTTGCGGCGCCCCAGAGGTCGCTGCGACGGGCGCGGGCCCGTCCCCCGGTGAAAAGGACTACCAGAGTCGGGCGGTCCAGGTGGTGGGAACCGGTCAGGGGGAGGGGGAACGGGCCTGATGGCGACGGAAAATGATGGCGTGTCAGGTGGCGATGGTGCGTACGGCGTGGACGACGGCCTGTGTGCCGTGCTCGGTGGCCATACGGCGGGCGGCTGCGGCGGCGCGGGTGCGGAGGGCGGGGTTCGTGGTGGCTTCGATGAGGGCTTCGGCCAGCCGGTCGGCGGCTGCTTCGCCGGACAGGTCCGCGAAGGGGACCGGCGCGGTCGCGGCACCCACGGACGCCAACCGAGCGGCCCAGAACGGCTGGTCGGCGGTGACCGGGACCGGGACGGCGGGCACACCGGCCCGCAGCCCGGCCGCGGCGGTGCCGGCGCCTGCGTGGTGGACCACGGCGGCGGTGCGGGGGAAGAGGAGCGCGTGCGGGACCTCGCCGATGGTGAGGATGTCGGACCGGTCGGCGTGCGCGGGGACGGCTTCCGCGGTGAGGCCGGCCCAGCCGGACTGGAGGATGCCGCGTAGCTTGGCGCGGCGCAGCGCCCGTACGGCGAGCGCGCCGAGCCGTTCGCCCTCGCCCGCCGCCATGCTGCCGAAGCCGATGAAGACCGGCGGCGGCCCGGCGGCGATGAAGTCCTCGACGTCGGCGGGGAGTTGCGCGTCGGGGTCGTGCCAGGGCCACCAGTTTCCGACGACGTCCAGGCCGGGGCGCCAGTCGGCGGGCCGCGCCACCAGGGCCTCGCTGAAACCGTGCAGGACCGGCCGGCCGGACGCCTCGGCGCGGCGGCGTACGGCGCCCGGTGTGGCGGGCGGCAGGCCGATGTGGGCGCGCAGGTCGCGGGAGGCGTCGGTGTAGAGGCGGTCGACGACGCGGAGCGAGAGGCGGCCGGCGGCGCGGTTGCCCAGGCGGCCCAGGGAGCGGGCGCCGGTCATGACGGGGGCGAAGTCGCCGGTGGGCGCGGTGGGTTGGAGGGGGAGTTCGAGTTCGGGGATGCCGTGCGCCTCGCACAGGTGGCGGCCGAGCGGGGCGGTGGTGGCGGACAGCAGCAGGAGGTCCGTGCCGGGGGTGACGGCTTCGGCGATGCCGCCTCCCAGCTCCTGGAGGAAGGCGGCGGCGGTGCGCAGCAGGGCCCGTTTGCCGCCGGATGCGACGCCGGGAGGGGGCGCGGCCTGGGCGTGCGGTCCGGGCTCCGTGGCCTGCGGTCCTGGTTCCGTACGGCCCGGCCGGCCGGTGCGCGGGTCGGCGGGCAGCCGGCGGAATTCCAGGCCCGCGGCGCGTACCAGGGGGGCGAAGGAGTCGTGGGTGGCGAGTGCGACCTGGTGGCCCGCCGTGGTGAGGGCGGCGCCGACGCCGGTGTACGGGGCGATGTCGCCGTACGAGCCGGCGGCCGTGATCAGGATCTTCATCGGGCGTCCCGGGGTGCGGTGCGGCCTGCGGTGGCGTCGGCGGGCGGTTCCGGTGCGGCGGCGGGCGCGTCCTCCTGGCGTACCGCGTTGGCGTGCACGGCGGTGCGGAGGTATCCGGCGAGGCCGGGGCGCTGCTCGGACGGCGGGACGATCAGGGCGAAGGCGCGGGGGTCGGCGGCGAAGTCGTCGGCGATCCGGCCGTGCATCTCGGTGGGGCAGGCGGTGAACCAGCGGCTGAGGTGACTGCGGTGTTCTTCGGCGAGGTCCATCGCCGCCTGGCCTTCCGGTGGTTCGCCGGTATCGAAGGCGGCCAGGAGGCGCTGCCGCCACCGGGTGGCATCGGCCATGATGTCGGCCCAGTCCTCCTTGGTGTGGGCGCCGGCCCGTGCCATCGCCCGCCGGTACCCCTCGCTGTGCTGCCTCTTGCAGTGGGTTTCGGTGGCGTAGCTGAGATCGAAGGTGATCTCGCCGAACACCTCGAAGCGCTCCTCGGGAGTCAGGCGCACCCCCGTCCGCTGGACCTCCATGGCCTGTTCGGCGACCTCGACCAGCCGCCGCAGCTTGGCGATCTGCTCGTTGAGCAGGCGGTGCCTGGCGCGCAGGTGGTCGAGCACGTCGGCCTGCGGGTCCGCGAGGATGGCGGCGATCTCGTCGAGCGGGAAGCCCAACTCCCGGTAGAACAAGATCTGTTGCAGCCGAACGAGGTCGGACTCGCTGTAGCGGCGGTAGCCGGCCGGGCTGCGGTCGCTGGGGGAGAGCAGGCCGGTCCTGTCGTAGTGGTGCAGCGTGCGCACCGTGACACCGGCGAATCCGGATACCTGGCCGACCGGGTAACTCATCGCGGCAGCGCCTTTCGTCGGGGGACCGTCCTGGCCCGTCACCTGCTCAGGCTGCGCCCTGACGTGGGGAGAGGGTCAACCCGGGTGCCGGACGCGCGGCGGGGCGGGGCGCACCCGGCGCCCCGCCCCGCTCTCCGTCGCCCCGCTCTCCGTCGCCCTGCGGTCCCGCCGGGCTCCGGCCTCACCCGGTTCCCTGCGCCGCCCGGCCCGTCGTCTCAACGGGCGCCCGGGTACCTGTCCTCCAGTACCGAGTTCAGGAGCGCCTGTACGTCCTCACGGGCGAGGCCCGCCTCGTGGGCGCGGTCCATCCAGGAGCGCAGCTCCTCGCGCAGCAGCGCGTCCCCGGCCGAATCGGGCCTGGCCAGCGTGCGGCTGACGAAGGTGCCGAGGCCGGGCCGCGGCTCGACCAGGCCCTCCCGCTCCAGCTCCCGGTATGCCTTCAGGGTGGTGTTCGGGTTGACCTTGGTGGTGGCGGCGACCTGCGCGGCCGTCGGCAGCCGGTCGCCCTCCACCAGGGTGCCGAGCCGCAGCGCCTGCTGGACCTGCTGGACGATCTGGAGGTAGGTGGCGACGCCGCTGCGGCGGTCGATACGGAACTCGACCACGCTCACCACCTCTCCGCCTCGTCCGCCCGCACCATGCGCGCCTTTCGCGCCGGATGGGCCGTGCTGTCCGACCGCTTGATGATCGGCGTGCCGGTACCGGGTGTCAAAGCGCCGACCCGGGCGGGTCTCAGAGTGGCCGCCGGCGGGCCCGCCAGATGACGAACGCCAGGACCGCCACGGTCAGTGCCAGCAGGATTCCCGCACCCAGCCACTGCATCCCCGTCATCTGTCCGTAGTCGAAGTACTGCGTCACGCGGTTGACGATGCCCAGCTTCGCCCGGCAGGCACCGGTTTCGTCGTCGTTGCAGGTGCTGAAGCCGAAGAGCTTGCCGCCCGCGGTGGAGACCCAATCGTCGATCCGTACGGATCCGCGCGGCAGGTCGGGGCCGTCGCCGTCGTACGGGTAGACCGCGTTGCGGAGCGTGCCGAGCCGGTGGACGATCCGTTCCGACCAGATGACGCTGAAGACCGTGGCGAAGACGGCGGTGAGGGCCATCGCCGTCACGACCCGCTTCACCAGCATGCCGAAGGCGATGCCGCAGACCGTGATGAACAGCGTCAGCGCGGGCAGGACCGCGCCGGTGCTCTCGAAGGTGCCGCTGTCCAGCCAGTCGCCGGAGAAGGCGATTTCGTGGACGGGTGCCCACATCCAGTGGAAGACGACCGACAGCAGGGTGGTGCACGCCACCGCGACGGCCAGCGGCAGCGCGAGGGTGGCGGTGAGCCACCGGCCGCGGCTCGCGGACTGCGTGGTGACCAGCTTGAGCGTGCCGTGCTCGTGCTCGCCGGCGATCAGCGGGGCGCCGAGGAAGACGCCGATGATGCCGGGCAGGAGGGTCAGGAACGCGAGGTCGGACCTGAGCGTCGAGCTGAACCGCTTCTGGAACTCCTCGGTCCGTTGGCCGTACGTGCCGAGGCTCTTGTCGCCGAGGAAGTCCATGATCCCCATGCGCTGGTACGCGAAGACCGCGCAGGCCACGACGGTGAGCAGCAGGCCGAGGCGGAGCGCTGCCCGGTGCCGCCGCCAGACCAGCCAGGGGAGGCCGTGCAGCAGCCCGCGCCGCGCCGGACCGGCGTCCGGACCGGCGCCGCGGTCATCGCCCTCCGTGCGGGACGGGCTCGCCGTCTGCGTCGTGCCGCTCACGCCGCGGCGCCCTGGGGACCGTCGAGCCGCGCCTCGTCCGCGATCAGCGTGGGCGCTTCGGGCGACCGCAGGTAGGCAAGCAGCACCTCTTCCAGGCCGGGCGACTGCGCCTCCCAGCTGTCGGAGAGCGGGCCGCCCGGCCGGATGAGGGCGGTGAACTGCCGCCCGGTGACCCGGGATTCGACCACGGTGTGCGCCCGGGTCAGCTCATCGGGCACGCCGTTGCCCGCGGCCACGCCGGTCACCAGGGTGTGCGCGGGCACCAGCTCGTCGGTCGCGCCCGCCATGCGCAGCCGGCCGTCGGCGAGCACGAGGAGGTAGTCACACATGTCCTCCATCTCGGACAGCATGTGGGACGACATCAGCACGGTCGTGCCGTGCTCGGCGGCCTCGGCCATCAGCAGGCCGGACATCTCGTGCCGGGCCAGCGGGTCGAGGTCGGACATCGGCTCGTCGAGCAGCAGCAGCTTCGGGCGCTTGCCGAAGGCCAGCGCGAAGGCGACGCGGGTGCGCTGGCCGCCGGAGAGGGTGCCGATCCGGGCGGTGAGGGGGACGTTGCCCGCCCGCACGATCCGCTCGGCCAGGGCCTGGTCCCAGTGCGGGTTCAGCTCGCGGCCCAGGCGCAGCGTCTCGGCCACGGTGAAGCGGGGGTAGAGCGGCTTGTCCTGCGCGAGGAAGGCGACCCGTTCCAGTACCGCGGGATCGGTCACCGGCACGCCGAAGAGCCGCAGGCTGCCGGCCGTCGGCTGCACGAGCCGGGTCGCGGCGCCGAGGAAGGTGCTCTTGCCCGCGCCGTTGGGGCCGACCAACGCGCAGATGCGGCCCGCGCCGAGACGGAACGAGCAGTCCCGCAGCGCCCAGCCGCGGCGGTACTTCTTCCCCAGACCTTCGGCCTCGATCGCCCATGGGCTCGGGTCGCTCACCCGGATCCCCCCTTTAGCTAGTTGATTAGTGGAATGAGTATGGAGAGCGGCCCGGAGCTCTGTCAAACAACGAACGGGAGGGGGTGCGGGCCTGGCGCCCGTCAGGCGGCGGGCGCCAGATCCTTGGTCATGCACCGGCTGTCGTCGTACGTGCGGTACAGCCCGAACTTCTCCGCCTTCGCGACCATGCGGTAGCCGCACGACGCGTACAGGGCGAGGGCCTCGGGCTGCTCGGTGCCGGTCTCCAGCACCATCCGTGTCCGCCCGGCCGCCCGCGCGTCCGCCTCCAGCGCCGCCAGGATGCGCCGGGCGAGGCCGCGCCCCCGGGCCTGCGTGACCACGAACATCCGCTTGATCTCGGCGTCCCCCGGGGCGTACCCATCGGCCGCGTCCTCCTGGACCCGCCAGCCGCCGGTGGCCAGCGGACGCCCGCCGTCGTACGCCAGCAGGTACCTGCCGTGCGGCGGCACGAACATCGCCGGATCCAGTGGCGTGATGTCGGGGTCGCCGTAGCGCCGCAGGTACTCCTGCTGCACCAGTGCGTCGAGCGTGACCGCGTCGGGGTGGTCGTAACGGACGGGGACTATCTCCATTCCGGAAAGCGTACGGGTGTGCGGGCGGCAGCGGGAGCCGCTCGGCGCGATGCCCGGTCGGCGGCGCGGGCTCGGTATCGTGCCGGGATGCTCACCGTGACGACCGTGAACGCGTGGGACAGCCGCTTGTGAACCTGAGGAGCACGCTTTGCTCACCGTGACCACCGTGAATGTGAATGGGCTGCGCGCCGCCGCCAAGAAGGGCTTCGTGCCGTGGCTGGCGGAGACCGGCGCCGACGTGCTGTGCCTCCAGGAGGTACGGGCGGAGCCCGGCCAGCTGCCCGACGAGGTCCGCGAGCCCGCCGGGTGGCACGTCGTGCACGCCCCGGCCGCGGCCAAGGGGCGAGCCGGTGTGTCCCTTTACACACGGCGCGAGCCGGACCGGGTCCGGGTGGGATTCGGCTCGGCGGAGTTCGACGGCAGCGGACGCTACGTCGAGGCGGATCTGCCCGGCGTGACCGTGGCCTCCCTCTACCTGCCGTCGGGCGAGGTCGGCACCGACCGCCAGGACGAGAAGGAGCGCTTCCTGGCTGAGTTCCTCCCCTACCTCGTCGACCTGCGCAAACGCTCCGCTGCCGACGGCCGCGAGGTCGTGGTCTGCGGCGACTGGAACATCGCTCACCAGGAAGCCGACCTGAAGAACTGGAAGGCCAACCGCAAGAAGGCCGGCTTCCTCCCCGAGGAGCGCGCCTGGCTGACCGACGTCCTGACGGAGACGGCCGGCGGATACGTCGACGTGGTCCGCGCCCTGCACCCGGACACCGAGGGCCCGTACTCGTGGTGGTCGTACCGCGGCCGGGCCTTCGACAACGACGCGGGCTGGCGGATCGACCTGGTTTGCACAACGCCAGGCATTGCTGAGCGCGCTGTGAAGGCGTACGTGGAGAAGGCTGCATCGCACGAAGAGCGCTGGTCAGACCATGCTCCTGTGACGGTCGTGTTCGACCACTAGGCCGCCGTCGTGACCTTGGGTACATAGCGAAGGCCTCAGCGGAAGCCAGGGGCCGACGTGTCTCGTGAGGGTTAGCCGTGGGCGCCGCTGGCGTGTTCTCTGATCGCTGTGGCGTGGCGTGCGGCCTGGGTGATCTTGTGCTGGGCCTTAAGGGCGTTCAGCTGCCTCCAGTTGGTTTGGCATTCGTCGCAGTCGCCTACGGGGGCGTTATCGAGCAGCTGCCGTGTTCCTGCATGAGGTGTACCCGAAGCTGAACCCCCTCCTGCGGGAGAAGGCGGGGTCAGGGTGCTCGGTACACATCGCCCTGGGAGGCGCCGACTCGGCGAACGTGGCGGCCCGTGGCCGGGAAGAGAAGTACGGGCACGGACAGTGGCGGGCATGCGAACAGTGCCCGGCGGCCGGGCAGCTGGACCAGGCGGCCGCTGTTGTCCGCTGCCTGCCCTGCCTGCCCTGGGCGTCTTTCCTCAGCGTCTGTCGTTAACGGGGCCCGGACCGAGGGGATGGCCATGTGTTACGTACGTTGGGTCCGGTGGTCAGCGCAGACCTCATCGATCGGTGGCACAGATGGGCTCACGGGGCGTCCTCACCGGAACCTGGAGGGCAGGGCACGCCTCCAGCCTTCAATACGACGTGCTCTCCAAGCCTGAAACTCTCCCCGGGTGTCCTCCCTCTCCATGATGGCCCGTGCTAGATCATCTATGTGAGCATGCGGGGGCTCGTTCGTGTCCATGAGGAACTGACTCACCTCTCTGTCGGGGCTCAGCGCAGGGAGGCGACGGTCACCGCGCAGTCTTGCCGAGAGGCACTCGAAGGCGTCTCCACCGAACGTTGAGGGCGCTCCGTTCCATGAGTCGATGGTGCCTCTCCGGGCGTAACGCATGCCCTCCGCTACTCGCTCGCGGAGCCTCTTGTCCGCCAAGAGGCCAGCGTCTGCGGCGATCTCTTGAATGAGCACCCTGCATCGGTCGTGACCGGCAGGCCACTCCCTCAACTCGATCAGCTTCTTACGTATCTCTCTGATGAGGGCCCGCTGTGCCTGTTTCTCTTCACTTCTCTGTGCGAGCCATGCCTGACCCCAGTGGCCGGAATACCCCAACACGGCCCCCAGGATGGCCAACAACGCTTCCTTCATGGCCCTCATTGTGCCGACCAGCGTGATGCCATTAGCTGCCTCGCGTGGCACCTCAATGTGGGCGTCTGAAAGGGCATGTAGTTCGTTAATTCCCGTAGCAGACAGGCGAGGCGGTGGCCGGTGACACGGCGGGAGGCAAACGCAAAGGCCCCGACTCCAGACAGCGGATCAGTTCCCCGACTCCACATCAGGAACTGACCCGCCAGCTGGAGCCGGGGCCTCTGTGCGCCAGTACCAAGCCCTGGGCGCGTGGCGGTCGGTGGAAGCGTTCACACGGGCGATGTGGAGTCGACCCGTGGCGAGGCAAGGGAGTGATCCGGCGCCGGCCGCTGGACCTGACGGAGTACGAAAAATGGCCTCCGGACGCGCTCCGCCTGGGTGCGATTCCAGGGGTGCTGACCAGAGGCCAAGCAAATGGAGGCCCGTGATCGCAGCTGGCCGCTGAAGGGAAGCGAACTTCCCCCATCACTAGTCGTGCGGGGTGCTGGGACAGGATTGGGCAGGTCGACGATGCGAAAGTCGTGTTCTGTCCCAGGTCCCGGGGTGAAGCCCAAGAGGGCTGCTAGTTGTAGATCTTTTTGATATGTGGGGCGAAACGAAAATAAGGGCCTCACTGCTGTCGCATCTTCGTCGTTCCTCGGCGTCAGGATCGGAGCCGTAGGGCCCTCAGTGGCCCCAG
The DNA here is from genome assembly GCF_043199105.1 of Streptomyces sp. NPDC048644. Lineage (NCBI taxonomy): Bacteria > Bacillati > Actinomycetota > Actinomycetes > Kitasatosporales > Streptomycetaceae > Streptomyces > Streptomyces sp. NPDC048644. The sequence goes on along the minus strand of NZ_JBICVO010000005.1, from coordinate 120,767 downwards.
GAACGACGAAGAGGGCCAGCCCCAGGGCCAGCCCTCCGTCTCTCCGTCGATCACCAGGCGCCAGCGGCGGCCATCACGCGGCGGCTGGCAACCCTCCGGCGCTCTGCCGCAGAACTGCACGCTGCGATCAGCTCCGGTGCCTCCCACAAAAGCGTCGATTGGGCGGCTTCAAGGCTGTTGATCCGTTCACGAAGGTGGGGGGTGTTGTCGCCGCTCAAGAGCTTCGTCCACAGCGCGCCTGCCAGGCGGTGGAGTTCCGTCAGCTCCTGGACGTGAAAGGCGTGGACATGGGTGTCTGCCATCATGGTGGCTCCTCTGTTGAGGACGTGTTGTCGTCGGCTCAGCCGAGAGGGGAAGCGCGCTCCTCCTCCGCGGCTTCGAGCGCCACCGCTGCCCGGTCGTCGTGGGCCCCGATTGTGAACACCAGCCGCTCCGGGTCTGGGCCTTTCAGCCGCTCAGCCCCTCCGCCTGAACGGCCCTTCGCCACGGTCACGCGTGCGCCGGCGTCTAGGAGGAGCTGGCGGCGGCCAGGGGCGTCGTGCCGGGCCCAGAAACTGGCGTGCGTCTCGCCTGTCTCCACTACCTCAGTCCGAGCCTCTGCCCGGGGCGTCGCCTCCAGGGCCTCCGCGCGCCGCTCCAGGGCGTCTACCTCCTCTTGCCAGATCATCCGGCCAGTCCGGGACTTGCGGCTCTCCTTCTCTGCGTAGAGCGCCCTCAACTCCTCCTCCACCTCCCGGAGTTCCGGGGTCGGGTCGTACCCCTTGTGCGTGATGACCTTCGTCATCTGGAAGTGTCCTAGGCGGGCCAGGAACTGCTCCTCCACGTACTTCTCCAGCCAGTCAGCGCGGATGCCCGCGGGGGTCTGGCAGCGCTCGCCTCGGGCCGTCGCACGGCAGTTGTAGTCACTGCCTCCGGCCCGCTTCGACAGGTACAGATTCCCGCCGCAGCCACGGCACTTTGCGACGCCCAGGAGCATGGCCTGGGTGTCTTTACGGGTTCGGTTCTTCTGGGGCGTCAGAGTGGAGAGATGGTCCTGGAGGGTCTCGAACTCCTCCCGCGCCAGGACAGGCTCCCCGATCAGGACCGGGTTTCCGTCACGGTCGCGGACGGGCTTCCCCTGGTGGATGCGGTACCCCATCAGGGCAGGGGAGCGGAGGACCTTCGACATGGTCCCCGCTGTCCAGCGGAAGCGTTCGATCTTGTTACCTCGCCTGGTCCCGCCTGGCTCACGGCCCGCCTTGATGGCCTGGTAGTCCCTGGGTACAGGTACGCCGTTCTCGTTCAGCGCCATGGCGACGGCGGTCAGGGACTGTCCCTCCAGGACGTCCCGGATGATGCCGGACAGGACCTTCACGGCCTCCGGGTCGGGAGCCAGCTTGAAGCCTTCGCCATCAGGGTTCTCCACCTTCCCGTACCCGTACGGGACCAGGCCGCCGGAGTATCGGCCTTGTGTGCGGAGAGCAGCCATGGCGCCGGTCACGCGCTCCTTGATGGCCAGGGCCTCCATCTGTGCGCTGAAGGCCAGCATCATCATGATGAGCTCCGACACGGGTGACACGGTCCGCATGTCCAGCTCTAGTGGTGCGCCTCCCGGACCTTCAGCGAACACCAGGAGCTTTCCGTGGCCCTTCGCCCAGCGGCCCAGCTCCGCCATGTCCGCCATGGATCGGACTGCGCGGTCCATGCGCCACCAGATGATCATGTCGAACTCGTCTGGGCGGGCCAGCCAGGTACCCAGCTCCGGCCGGTTGAACGGCGTCGTCTTCGTCGCTGAGACGTCCAGGTCCTCCGCTTCGCCGACGACGACGGCGCCACGGCGTGCGGCTTCGTTGGAGTTGGCAGCGCGCTGACGGCCTGGTGACGTCGTTTCATCCGTTCTGACGGACAGTCGGATGGCGCTCAGCGCCCGCAGTTGGTTCGTCACGTCGGGGAGCGTACTGGAATCTGTTGCGATCGAATAGCACATCGACTACCAGATGGACATCCTGGCCTGGCGCAGCGCGCGGTGAAGGCGCTCGTGGAGCGGGCCGCTTCGCACGAGGAGCGGTGGAGCGATCATGCGCCGGTCACGGTGACGTTCGACGTGTGATCGGACAGGGCCGCCCCCGCCCCGGCCCGATCAGGGGTGGTAGTGCTCGGCGACCGTGGTGGCCACGCCGTCCTTGACCGTGACGCGGACCTCGACGCTGTTCATCTTCGCGGCCTTCATCAGCTGGGCCTCGGTGCACTTCGAGGTGCCGTAGCCGTGCTTGTCGACCGTGACGTTTCCGTTGGACGCGCAGATGGCGGCGGCGCCCAGCACCTTGGTGTGCGGGCCGACGTAGAAGCCCTGCTCGGTGCCGGACTTCGGGGCGACGGTCAGCTTGCCCGGGGCGAGGTACTTCAGGGTGCCGTGCCAGGTGCCGCTGACTCCGTGGGCGGCGGCCGTTTGGTGGGCGGCGGGCGCTGCGGGTGCGGTGGCGGCGTTACTGATGGAGGCGGTCAGTCCGACGGCGGCGACGGCGAGCAGCGAGGCGGTGGCGAGGCGGCCGGCCCGGCGGGCGGTGGAGCGGTACATGGCGTTCCCCTTGTGAGAGTGCCACCCGGCCGACGGAGCCGGGTGATGGGTGCGAACAGAAGTAAGCGTGCAGGTCGCTGCTGTTGCACCGCTAACACGTGGCTAATGGGCTGGTGTCGCACCGGGGCGGGATAACTCGTAGCTCTTTAGGGGGAGTTGGGGGATCAAGAGAGGCTGGTGGGGTGGTGGGGCACGTAAGAAAGCGGGAGGGGCGGTGAGGGCCGGTGACGGCCGGTGGAGGAGAGGCGCTGTGGACGGCATCGAGCGGGCGGGCAGGGAAGGCGCCGCCGGGCGCGTGGAGTTGGGGCGTGCGCTGTTGGCGGGCGGGGCGCTGTCGCCCGACTGGGCGGGGGCGTACGGGGCGGTGCCGCGGTGCGCGTTTCTGCCTGAGGTGATGTGGCCCTATGACGCGGACAGCGGGCGGAGCGTGGCCGTTTCCCGTGCGGACGAGCCGGAGGTGTGGCGGGCGTACGCGGATTCCGACTGCCCGATCACCGTTCAGTGGGACGACGGCCGGCACGCCGGTGCGGGGCCGGGGGAGGTGCCCACCAGTTCCGGGTCCATGCCCAGCGTGGTCTTCCGGATGCTTCAGGACCTGGAACTGCGGCCCGGTCACCAGGTGTTGGAGATCGGTACGGGCACGGGGTGGAACGCCGCCCTCCTGAGCCACCGTGCCGGGCGGGGCCGGGTCGTCACGGTGGAGGTGGACGGGGCGGTGGCCGGGGCGGCGCGGGCGAGGCTGGCGGCGTTCGGCGGTGGTGCGGTGGTCGTGCACGGGGACGGGGCCGAGGGGTATCAGGACGGGGCGCCGTACGACCGGGTGATCTGCACCTGTGGTGTCCGGCGGATTCCGTGGGCCTGGGTGGGGCAGTGCCGTCCGGGCGGGATCGTCGTCGCTCCCTGGGGGACGCACTTCGGCAACGGTGACGCGGTGGCCGGGCTGCGGGTCGCGGCGGACGGGCGGAGCGCTTCGGGGCGGTTCACCGGTCCTGTGGAGTTCATGAAGCTCCGCGCCCAGCGCCTCCCGCCCGTGGTGCATGCCGCGTACGTCACCGGCAGCGTGGCCGACGGCGACGAGAGTTCCACGGGCCTCACGGAGGCGGAGTTCGTCGGGGAGCGGCTGGGTCCGCAGCAGTTCGCGCTGGGGCTGCGGGTGCCGGGCTGCCTGTGTGTCCTGGCCGAGAAGCGCGGCGGCGCCCGTCCGGTGTGGTTCTACGGGCTCACCGACCGATCCTGGGCGTGCTGCATGTTCCGGGACGGCGGCGGTGCCCGGGTCTGGCAGTTCGGGCCGCGGCGGCTGTGGGACGAGGCGGAGGCCGCGTTCCGGTGGTGGACGGGGAACGGGCGGCCGGGGCACGACCGGTTCGGCCTGACGGTGTCAGCCGAAGGCCAGGCGGCGTGGCTGGATGATCCGGCCGGTTCGTGGCCGCTGTGAGGCCGCGGGCCTACTGCGCGGCTTCAGGGCCGCCTGATCCCCGTACCCACGCCTCCAGTTCCGCCCGGATGCGGCGGTCCATGGCCATGGCGAGTTCGGCGTCGACGACGGCTTCGGAGACGGGGCGCAGCTCTTCGATGGTGTGGGTGATGCGGTCGATGTCCTGGGGGGTGAGGGGGGCTTGGGCGGTGCCGTGGTTCGGGGGGTCGGTGAGGAGGTGGGTGCGGATGAGGGTGGTGAAGATGCCGGCGATGGCGTCGGCGTGGGTGCGGACGGCGCGGCCCGCCTCCAGGACATCGGCGAGCGGGACGCCCTTGGCGACGAGCGCGGTGGAGGCGTCCAGCAGGCGGCGGCTGATGTGGACGAACTCGTCGCCGTCGACGGCGATGTAGCCGATGTCGAGGGAGGCGGTGAGGTTTTCGGCGGTGACGTCGTCGCGGAAGTGGTCGGCCAGGGCCTCGGGGGTGAGGCGGACCGGGGTCTCGTCGGACCAGGGGGAGACGAAGGTCTGCTCCAGGCCGAGGAGTTCGCCGACGTCCCGGCCGTTCTCGAAGGCGGAGAGGAGTTCGGCGATGCCGCCGAGGGTGTGGCCGCGGTCGAGGAGGGCGGCGATGGTGCGCAGGCGGGCGAGGTGGTGCTCGTTGTACCAGGCGATGCGGCCCTCGCGGCGCGGGGCGGGGATGAGCTTGCGCTCGCGGTAGAAGCGCAGCGTACGGACGCTGATGCCGGCTTCGTCGGCCAGTTCGGCCATCCGGAATTCGCGGTCCTTGGGCACCTCGTGCGGGTTCTCGTTCGCAGCCACGCGTTCACCTTAAGCGGGTGACGTACGGCGGATCGGAGTGCAACCAGCGGTAACTTCCCACCGCTCAACCCCTACCGCTCGGTACGGCGCTGCCCTACGCTCCAATCGTGCCAGTGATTGCTGGCGCGGTTGGGACGGCTACGGAGCGACCTCGGGAGGCGGCGGCATGGCCGAGCGCGAGCGGGAGCATGTGCGGGTGGCGGTGATCGGATCGGGATTCGGTGGTCTGGGGGCGGCCGTCCGGCTGCGCCGGCAGGGAATCACCGACTTCGTGGTCCTGGAACGGGCCGGATCGGTGGGCGGAACCTGGCGGGACAACAGCTATCCGGGGTGCGCCTGCGACGTGCCCTCGCATCTGTACTCGTTCTCTTTCGCTCCCAATCCCCGGTGGCCGCGGAACTTCTCCGGGCAGCCGCACATCCGCGCCTACCTGGAGCACGTCACCGACACCTTCGGGCTCCGCCCGCACCTGCGCTTCAACTCCGAGGTGCACAGCCTGCGGTGGAGCAACGACGACCTGTGGTGGGAGATCGAGACGGCGAGCGGGCCGCTGGTGGCCGACGTGGTCGTCTCGGCGACCGGGCCGCTGTCCGACCCCAAGATCCCCGACATCCCGGGCCTCGGCACGTTCCCCGGCAAGGTCTTCCACTCCGCGCGCTGGGACCACGACCACGACCTGCGCGGCAAGCGCGTCGCGATGATCGGCACCGGTGCGTCGGCCGTCCAGATCGTGCCGGCCATCCAGCCCGACGTGGCCCACCTCAGCCTCTTCCAGCGCACCCCCGCCTGGGTACTGCCGCGCGCCGACCGCAGGATCACCGCGGCCGAGCAGTGGCTGCACACCAAGATCCCCGCCACCCGCGCGGCCCGCCGCGGCCTGCTCTGGGGCATCAGGGAACTCCAGGTCAGCGCCTTCACCAAGCGCCCCAACGAGCTGGGTCTGGTCGAGGTGATCGGCCGCGCCCACATGAAGAAGGCCGTCAAGGACCCCGAGCTGCGCGCCAAGCTCAGCCCTGACTACCGCATCGGCTGCAAGCGCATCCTGCTCTCCAACACGTACTACCCGGCGCTCACCGAGCCGAATGTGGACGTGATCGCGGCGGGCCTGAAGGAGGTGCGGGGCTCCACCCTGATCGGCTCGGACGGGAGCGAGACGGAAGCCGACGCGATCATCTTCGGCACCGGCTTCCACGTCACGGACATGCCGATCGGCCACCGCGTCACCGGCGCCCACGGCACCACGCTCGCCGAGGAGTGGAAGGACGGCATGGAGGCGCTGCGCGGCGCCAGCGCGGCCGGCTTCCCCAACTTCCTCACCATCATCGGCCCCAACACCGGCCTCGGGAACAGCTCGATGATCCTCATGATCGAGGCCCAGCTGACCTACATGGCCGACTACCTGCGCCAACTCGACGTACTCGGCGGCCGGATCGCGCTCGACGCCCGCCCCGAAGCCGTCGCCGACTGGACCCGCCACATGCAGCAGCGGATGGAGCGCACGGTGTGGACCACCGGCGGCTGCGACAGCTGGTACCTCGACGCCAACGGACGCAACACCACCGCCTGGCCTGGCACCACGGCGGAGTTCAAGAGGGTGACCCGGCAGGTCGATCTGGCCGAGTACACACTGCTGCGCCCCCCGGCCGGGCGGCGCACCCCCGCAACGACCGAGGAGGTCGCCGCATGAGCCGCCCCGGACACGCCACCGGCGGGCCCTACGCACCGCCCGCCCCGCGCCGGACACTGACCGTGCACTCATCCGGCGGCGCCCGGCTGCACACCGAGATCCACGGGCCCGACGACGCCCCGGCCGTCGTCCTCGTACACGGCTGGACCTGCTCCACCGCCTTCTGGGCACCGGTCGTGCGGGAACTCGCCGACGACCACAAGGTGATCCTCTACGACCTGCGCGGCCACGGCCGCACCCCCGCCGTCGCCCCCGGCGGCTACAGCACCCGGGCACTCGCCGACGACCTCGCCGCCGTCCTGGACGCCACGCTTCAGCCCGGCGAACGCGCCGTCGTCGGCGGGCACTCCATGGGCGGCATGACGATCATGGCCGCCGCCGACCGGCCCGAGTTCCGCGAGCGGGCCGCCGCCGCCCTGCTGTGCAGCACCGGCAGCGCCGACCTGCCCGCCGAGTCCCGGGTGATCCCGCTGCGCACCCCCGCGGGCCGCCGCCGCGCCCACAAGCTGATGCTGGTCTCCCGCGCCCCCCTCGGTCCGGTCAGCGCGCTCACCAAGCGGACCCTGCGCTACGCCACGATGGGCGCGGGCGCGTCCGCCCCGCAGATCGAGGCGTGCGCCCGCATCGTGCACGCCTGCCCGCCCGCCGTGCGCTCCCGCTGGGGCCGCGTCCTGTACGGCCTCGAACTGACCGGCGGCGCCGCCAGGCTGGAGCTGCCCACCGAGGTCGTCATCGGCACCGCCGACCGGCTCACCCCGCTCGTCCACGCCCGCCGGCTCGCCTCCGTCCTGCCCGACTGCCGCGGCGTGACGGAACTTCCTGGCCTCGGCCACATGGTGCCCCTGGAGGACGCCGGAGCGGTGTCCGGGCGGCTGCGGGAACTCGTCGCGGGACACCTGACGGCACCGCCCGCAGCGGACCGGCCCCCGTCGCGGAACAAGCGTCAGAAGAAGGAGGAGGCGGCATGAGCGCACGCAGGAACCTGACAGGCCAGGTCGTCGTCGTCACCGGAGCCGCCCGCGGGGTGGGTGAACTGCTGGCCCGCAAGCTGTCGGCGCGCGGCGCCACCCTCGCGCTGGTCGGACTGGAACCGGACGCGCTGCGCGAGGTCGCCGCCTCGCTGCACGGACCGGCCCACCACTGGTACGCCGACGTCACCGACCACGAGGCGATGGCTCAGGTCGCCGGCGAGGTCAAGGAGCGCTTCGGGAAGGTCGACGTGGTCGTCGCCAACGCCGGAGTGGCCACCGGCGGCCCGTTCGTCGACTCCGACCCGGTCGCCTGGCGGCGGGTCATCGAGGTCAACCTCATCGGCGGCGCGGTCACCGGACGGGCCTTCCTGCCCGTCCTGATGGAGTCCCGCGGCTACTTCCTCCAGATCGCCTCGCTCGCCGCGATCACCCCGGCGCCGATGATGACCGCGTACTGCGCGTCCAAATCGGGTGTCGAAGCCTTCGCGCACAGCCTGCGCGCCGAGGTCGGATACAAGGGCGTACGGGTCGGCGTCGGCTACCTGAGCTGGACCGACACCGACATGGTGCGCGGCGCCGACCAGGACGACATCATGCGCGAACTGCGCGCCAGGCTGCCCTGGCCGTCCAACAAGACCTACCCGCTGGGCCCCGCCGTCGACCGGATCGTGGACGGCATCGAACGGCGCTCCGCGCACGTCTACGGGCAGTGGTGGCTGCGCGGGATGCAGTCGGTCCGCGGATACCTGCCCACCGTCATCGGGACGGCCGGGCAGCGCGAGATGCGGCGCTTCGGCGACCGGGTCGACGGAATGCGGACCGGCCTGGTCGGCGCGGGCGGCGAGGCCGACGAGAAGGCGCGCGCGGACCGGTAACCGGCCGGGAAGGGCGCGCCCGGAGCGGCAACCGGGCGCGCCCTGCGCCATCGGCTCTACGCAGTCGGCTCTACGGCGTCGGCTCTACGCCAAGTCGGACCCACGGGGCGGGAGTGCGGGCCGCCGCAGGTCGGGCACGTCCGTGAGGTCGGGCGGCGACGCGGCGGGGTGCCGCTCCAGCAGGTCGAGCGCGGTGCGCACCGCGACGCCGAGCTGCGGGTGCCGGCCCTCGGCCCAGTGCAGCGGCGAGCGCAGCGCCTCGATGTCCACCTCGACCCCGTGGTTCTCCACGCCCCAGCCGTACACCTTGAACCAGGCGGCGTTCATCGGCACTGTGATCGCGGTGCCGTCCCCGAGCCGGTGCCTGCCGGTCATCCCGACCACCCCGCCCCAGGTGCGCATGCCGACCACCGGGCCGATGCCCTGGAGCTTGAACGCCGCGGTGATCATGTCGCCGTCGGACGAGGTCATCTCGTCGGCCACCGCGACGACCGGGCCGCGCGGCGCGTTGCCGGTGTACGACACCGGCTGGGCGTCGCGGGTCAGGTCCCAGCCCATGATGGTCCGGGTCAGCTTCTCGATGACCAGCTCGGAGATGTTGCCGCCCGCGTTGCCCCGTACGTCCACGATCAGCGCGGGCCGCGACACCTCCATCCGCAGGTCGCGGTTGAACTGCGCCCAGCCCGACCCACCCATGTCGGGAATATGCAGATAGCCGCACTTGCCGTCGCTCAACTCCCGCACCACGGCCCGGCGTTTGGCCACCCAGTCCTGATAGCGCAGCGGACGCTCGTCGACCAGCGGCACCACCGCGACCCGGCGCGGCGGGCCGGAGCCGTCGGCGGACGCGAAGGTCAGCTCGACGGTGGTGCCGCCGGTCGCCGCCAGCAGCGGATACGGCCCGCTCACGGGATCGACCCGGCGGCCGTCCACATGCGTGAGCGCGGCGCCCTCGCGGATGCCGGTACCGGCCAGCGGCGAACGGGCCTTGGAGTCCGACGAGTCGCCTGGCAGGATCCGCTTGACCACCCAACGCCCCTCCCGCGGCACGAGGTTGGCGCCGAGCAGGCCCATGGCGCGCTGGTAGTGCGGCGGCCCTTCGTTGCGCCGGGCGCCGACGACGTACGCGTGCGAGGTGCCCAGCTCGCCCAGGACCTCGCGCAGCAGATCCGCGAACTCGTCCGGCGACGCGACCCGTTCGAGCAGCGGACGGTACTGCGCCAGCACCGCGTCCCAGTCGATCCCGCACATCTTCGGATCCCAGAAGTACGCCCGGACGATCCGGCCCGCCTCCTCGAACGCCTGCCGCCACTCCGCCTCGGGATGCACCTCGTGCAGGATCCGCCGCGGATCCAGGTAGACCGTCGTATCGCTGTCCGGCGGCTCGGTCGCGGGCACCGCGCGCAGCTCGCCCTCGTCGTTGACGACCAGCCGGGAACCGTCGCCGCTGAGCGCGAACCAGTCCAGGGAGCTGGTGAGTTCGGTGCGCCGGGCCTTCGTCAGGTCGAAGTGCTCCAGGGTGGGCTGGCCCGAGGTGTTGTCGGGGTTGGCGAACGTCTCGCCCAGCGCACCGGAGATCGGCCAGCGCAGCCACACAAGACCGCCGCCGCTGACCGGACAGAGCGAGGAGTACTTGGACGCGGCGACCGGGAACGGCGTGACCCGCTCGGCCAGCCCCTCCACCTCGACCAGCACCGGACCCTCACCCGCCGGCGGGTTCTCCGCCGGATCCAGGCCCCCGGCGGCCGGCCGCCCCTCGGGCGACAGCGCGAAAGGCGAAGGCGTCGCCGACGACAGCGGCACCAAATAGGGGCGGCAGCCCAGCGGGAACGACAGATCACCGGTGTGCACGTCGTAGACCGGGTCGAACCCCCGCCAGGACAGGAACGCCAGATAGCGGCCGTCGCGGGTGAAGACCGGCTGCTCGTCCTCGAAGCGCCCGTTGGTGACGTCCACGATCGCCCGATCGGACAGCTTGGCCATCTTGATCTGCCGCAGCGACCGGCCGATCCCCGGATGCGACCAGGTCAGCCACCCCGAGTCGGGCGAGAACGCCAGATCACGCACCGGCCCGTTCGCCGACCTGATCAACTCCCCGACGACTTCACCGCCTCCCTCCTCCCGCTCCTCCGGCCGCCGCACGTCCACCAGCAGCAGCCTGCCGTCGTGCGAGGCCACCGCGACCCGCTCGCCGTCCGGGGACGCGACCATCTCCTGGACCCGGCCCAGCTCCCCGGCCGCCAGCCGGCGCGGCTCGCCCACCCCGCTGGCCCGGGGCAGCCCCGCGATCTCGATCGCGTCCTCGCCCTCCGCGTCGGTGACGTACGCGATCCGGCCGCTGGCCCCCAGCATCTCCGGCATCCTGACCCGCACACCGGGCACGTCGTGCAGCGCGCGGGCCGGGCCGTCGCGGTGCGTGAGCCAGTACAGGCTGCCGCGGACCCCAACCGCGCTGGCCCGTCCGGTGGTGTCCACCGCGAGTGAGGTGACGTGCGAGGCGGCCGGCACCTGGTACGTACGGCGCCCGGCGCGCGGGCCGCCGAGCCGCACCGCCAGCTTCCGCGGCAGCGCCCGCGGGCCCAGGTCGTCGATCAGCCAGAGGTCGCCCCCGCACTGGTAGACGATGCGGGTGCCGTCGGTCGATGCGTGCCGGGCGTAGAAGGCGCCGTGGTCGGTGTGCCGCCGCAGGTCCGTGCTGTCCGGCAGGCAGGAGTAGACGTTGCCGACACCCTCGTGGTCGGAGAGGAAGGCGATCCGGCCGCCGACGAACATCACCGCGTCGAGATGCCCCCGCAGCTTCGGCATCAGCCGGGTGCCGTGCAGCCACATCCGGCCCATCGCACCGCCCCGGTATCGCTTCCAGGAGGCCGGTTCGTGCGGCGGCTTGCCGGTCAGCAGCAGCGTGCGGCGCTCCCCGTCGACATCCGCGACGGAGATGTCGGACACCGGCCCCCACGGCAGCCGCCCGCCGGGGCTGCCGTCCGGCGGCAGGCTGTACGCCCACGAGTAGTACGAGAACGGCTGACCGTGCGAGGAGACCGCCAGGATCTGCGCGTTGCCGTCCGCGTCGGGCGGCGTCCAGCCGCACACCCGGGCATCCGTGCTGCCCCAGTACGTCAGCCGCCTGGCAGGACCGCCGTCGACCGGCGCGAGATGCACCTCGGGGTCGAGGCTGCGCCAGGTGGTGAACGCGATGTGCCGCCCGTCGGGGGAGAAGCGCGGGTGGCCGACCCGGGTGCGGTCCACGGTCAGCCGCCAGGCCCGCTCCGGCTCCGCGCCGTCCGGCACGATCGGCGCCACCCACAGGTCGTCCTCGGCGGTGAAGCAGACCGTGTCGCCGTGCAGATGCGGAAACCGCAGATACGAAGGGGGCGGCGGGCCCGGCGGCGCGGGCATTCTGCGCAGCCGTCCGGGAGGTCGCGCGGGATTCGGCTCCGAGTGCGGCCCGACGGCCTCGCGTGCGTCGCTCACCCACCCATCGTTTCGGCGCGGCCGGAGCGCGGCAACTCGGCCCGCCCCGCCGAATCCACTGTGACGAAGCCCACGCCGTGCCGCCCTGGTCATCAGCACTGATCCGCGCGTTGCACCATTGATGGGTCACCAAAGCGACGGAACAGTGGGAAGCGGGAAACAGTGGTGGACGTCCAGGGCACGGTCGAGGACGGCTTCGAGCCGGTCCGGGACGCATTCACGGCCAACTTCACGCACCGCGGCGAGCGTGGCGCCGCCGTAGCCGTCTACCGCCACGGCCGCAAGGTCGTCGACCTGTGGGCCGGCACCAAGCACGGCGACGGCGGCGACGACCTCGGCCCCCGCGACGCCGGCCACCCCGACACCCCCTGGCAGGCGGACACCACCCAGGTCATCCGCTCCGCCACCAAGGGCATCGCCGCGATCGTCCCGCTCCTCCTCCACCAGCGCGGACTGCTCGACCTGGACGCGCCGGTCGGCACGTACTGGCCGGAGTTCAAGGCCGCGGGCAAGGATCGCGTCCTGGTCCGCCACCTCCTCTCGCACCGCGCGGGACTGCCCGTCCTGGACACCCCGCTCACCCCCGCCCAGGCCATCGACGGCACAAGCGGCCCCGCCGCACTCGCCGCCCAGGCCCCCGCCTGGACCCCCGGCACCGACCACGGCTACCACGCCCAGACCTACAGCTGGCTGCTGGCCGAACTCGTCGTGCGGGTCACCGGCCGCACCATCGGCGACTGGATCGCCGAGGAGATCGCCACCCCCCTGGACCTCGACCTGTGGCTCGGCCTCCCGCAGGCGCAGCAGTCCGGCGTCGGCCGCCTGACCGCCGTGGAACCGCCGACCCAGCCCGCATCGGGCGGCCTGCGGGTACGCCCCAAGCGCTCGGTCGCCGACGCGTACGGCGACCCGGACTCCCTCACCAGCCGCGCCTTCGGAGCCATCACCCCGTCCCCCGACGAGAACGCCCCCGCCTACCGCGCGGCCCAACTCCCGGCCTCGGCAGGCATCGCCACGGCCCGCTCCCTGGCCCGCTGCTACGCCGCCCTCACCGGCCCCGTCGACGGCCACCCCCGCCTCTTCGCCCCCGCCACCCTCACCCTCGCCCGCACCGAGGAATCCGCAGGCCCCGACCGCACCCTCGTCGTCAACACCCGCTTCGGCCTGGGCTTCATGCTGCACAGCCCCGCCTCCCCCCTCCTGGCCCCCGGCTCCTTCGGCCACCCCGGCCGCGGCGGCGCCCTGGCCTTCGCCGACCCCGAATCCGGCCTGGCCTTCGGCTACATCACCAACGGCATGCAACGCGGCGTAACCGCCGACCCAAGAGCCCAGTCCCTGGTAAAGGCCCTCCCGACAACCTGACCCCAGGCCAACGGGCCGCACCCCCAAGGCAGTTGCTCCCCGCCCCAGACGCCACCCCCGAGGCCCGAAGGGCGAGACGAGGACAGGGAACACCCACCGGCGGTCAGCCGCGTACGAGACCGGGTGGGTCGGAGGGGCCGCACCGGGTCGCTCCCCGCAGCGACAGGTGCCAACACCGGCAGCCTCTTGACTGGTACCCGAGGGCACATGCGTCGAGGAGACGACCCGGTGCGGCCCCTCCGACCCACCCCACCCACAAACACCACGCGACCCACCGACCCCCGCCTCACCCCGCGTGCAGCATCAACCCGATCCCCACCACCATCAACCCGGCCGCAGCAATCCGCGGCGCACCGAAGCGTTCCTTGAAGAACAGCGCCCCGATGGCGGCCCCCACGATGATCGACGACTCCCGCAGCGCCGCGATGGGGGCGAGCGGCGCCCGCGTCTGGGCCCACAGCACCAGGCCGTAGGCGAACACCGACAGGACCCCGCCGGCCAGCCCCCGCAGGGCGATCGGACGGAGCTGGACGAGGAGTTCGCGACGCCGGGTGGCCAGCGCGTAGGCGGGTATGGCGATGCCTTCGAGGATCATCAGCCAGGCGATGTAGCCGAGCGAGGTACCGGACGCGCGGACGCCGAGACCGTCGACGGTGGTGTACGAGGCGATGGCCAGACCGGTGGCGAGCGCCGCCAGAATCGCCGGCCAGTGCGGCCGGCTGCCGGAGCCGCGGATGCCCCAGAGGGCGACGCCGACCAGCCCGGCCGAGGCCAGCGCGACACCGGCCAGCGCCCAGCGGTCCGGGACCTCCCCGACGAAGACGGCGGCGAGGACGGTGACGACCAGCGGCGCGGTACCGCGCGCGATCGGATACATCTGCCCGAACTCGCCCAGCCGGAACGACTGCATCAACAGCGCCTGGTAGACGATGTGCAGCACGGCCGACCCGAGGAGGAACGGCCAGGCGGCAGCGGCGGGCATCGGCGTGAAGACGGCCATGACCAGACCGCAGAGCGCCCCGCCGCCCCCGACGAGGGTGAAGGCGATGAGCTGGTCGCGTATGCCGTGGGCGATGGCGTTCCAACTGGCGTGGGTGACCGCGGCGATCAGCACGGCCACAACGACGAGCGGCGTCATGCGGTGCGCTCGCGCACGTCCACGATGCGGCCCTGGGCGTACTCCACCAGGGACTTGGGATCCAGCGGGAAGACGGTGTGCGGGGTGCCGGCCGCGGCCCAGACCGTGCCGTGGGCGAGCAGCCCGCGATCGGCCAGCACCCGGGTGCGGGTGCGGTGCCCGAAGGGCGGTACGCCGCCGATGGCGTACCCGGTGGTCTCGCGTACGACGTCGGCGTCGGCGCGGCCGACCTTCGCCGCGCCCAGCTCGGCGCGCACCCGCTCCACGTCGACGCGGGAGGCACCGTCCATCAGGACGAGCACCGGCTCACCGTCCGCCGAGAAGATCAGGGACTTGACGATCTGGCCGAGGTCGCAGCCCACCGCCGTGGCGGCCTCGACGGCGGTGCGGGTGGCATCGGGGAAGCGACGGACCTCCACACTCAGCCCCAACTCCCGCAGCGCTTCGGCGAATCGGGGGTGAGCCTGGTCGGAGGCGGGTTCTGACACGGGATCGCTATCGCTCATGCCCTGCACGCTAGCGAAGGCTGTACAGGCCACGCGAGTGAGTTGTGCCACGGTGTGCGCCGCCCCGGAGACGGGCAGCGCACACCGCGCAGCCGGTCGCTCAGCCGGCGGAGAGCAGCGCGCGCACCACAGGCCCCGCGTTGGAGCCGCCGTGCCCGCTCGCCGGGACGAGCGCCGCCGCCGCGAGGTCGTTGCGGTAGGCGGTGAACCAGGCGTTCGGCTTCTTCTGGTTGTCGACCTCGGCCGACCCCGTCTTGGCGCCGATGTCACCGCTGAGCCCGGACATCGGCTCGACGGCGGTACCGGACGTCGCGGTCGTCCGCATCAGCGACTTGATCGCGGCGGCGGTGTCCGGCTTCATCTTCCGCGGCGCGGTGGCCAGCGTCCTGTGGTCCACGTCGGGCGAGACGATGTAGGGCTGCCGGAAGGTGCCGGACTGGGCGGTGGCGGCGAGCGAGGCGACGTTGAGCGGGTTCATCCGCACCCCGCCCTGGCCGATCAGCGAGGCCCCCATCTGGGCGTCGCTCTGCACCGGCACGGCGCCGTCGTAGGTGGGGATGCCGGTCTGCCAGTTCAGGCCGATGCCGAAGACGTCCCGCGCCTCCTTCGTCAGGTCGTCGTCGCTGAGGTCCTTCGCCTGCCCGATGAAGGCGTTGTTGCAGGACGCGGCGAAGCTCTGCCGGAACGTGCCGTGCGGGTAGGAACTCATGCCGTCGTTGTGGAACTTGAAGCCGCCGACCGTCACGTACTTGGGGCACGGGTGCGGCTTGTCCGGCGAGGTCATGCCCTTGTCGATGAGCATCGCGGCCGTGACGATCTTCATCGTCGAGCCGGGTGCCAGCGCACCGCCGATGGCGACGTTGAAGCCCGTCGCGGGGGAGTGCGCGATGGCCAGGATCTCGCCGGTGCTGGGCTTGATGGCCACCGCCGCCGCGCCCTTCTTGGCGTCGATCGACTTCTGCGCCGTCGCCTGGAGCGAGGCGTCCAGCGTGGTCTTCAGGGTGCCGGGCGTGCCCTTGGTCAGCTCCTTGAGCGTCTTGCCCGGCTGCTTGGCCTTCGCGGACCCGTCGCCGTGGTGGACGGCCAGCTCAAGGCCCGGCTTGCCGCCCGCCTTGTCGCCGTACTTGTCCCGCAGACTCGCCAGGATGCCGGTCAGCTCCGGGTACTCCTTGGCCGTCAGCTCCTTGCCGTGCCGGTCCACGGCCTTGACCGGCGGTGCCTCGGCGGCACCGGTACGCAGCGAATCGCCCGTGCCCAGGCCCGGGTAGAGCACGTCGGGCGCCCAGCCGACCTGCGGCTTGCCGGTCGTGGTGTCGCGCTTGATCCGGAGCGTCCCGGTGTACGAGAAGGGCGCCTGATGGCCCTTGTAGGCGATCTGGGCGGTGGCCGTGTACGGCACCTTCTCGCCGGCCGGGGCGCCCGGCGTGAGCGTGACCTTCGAGAAGTGCGCCTGCTGGGCGAACGAGCCCAGCGCGCTCTTCGCGGAGCCCGGGTCGTCGGTCAGCCCGGCGGCCTTCGCGGCGTCGGCCGACTGCCAGGCGGTGAGGAACTCCTGCGCCGTGGTGCGGATTTCCTTGGCGCTCAGCGGCCCGGCCTGCACCGCGGCCTTGGGGTCACCGGACGCGGCCCGCGCGTCCTGCGACGACCCGCCGGAGCTGTCGAACAGGACGAACCCGCCGACCACACCCGCGACCAGCGCCGCCGATCCGCCGATCAGCCCGTACTTCACCTCACGGCGCATGCGTCCGTTCCCCTCCCAGATCCTCGTTCCTGAATACGCACACAAGAACGTGCTTCGCACTCTATGGGACACGAGAGGCCGGTGTGTCTCGATCAGGGCACGGTCGGGTGACACACAGTCGACAGCCTGTGACACCACGGGTGTTGACGCCCCCTGGGGTCTGTCGTTCGGGCCAGGTCGGGCTCGCGGGGTCCGACCCGACCCAAACGGCAGACCCTAGACCCAGCTGTCGAACCACATCCGCTGATGCCAAGCCGACTTGGGCAACGGCAGCCCCGTATAGAGCGGATAGAAATAAATGAAGTTCCAGACGATGAGCAGCACCAGGACGCCCGCGCCCACCGCACCCACGGTGCGCCGCCGTTCCGTCGAGCCCGGTGGTCCGACGATCGCGCCGATCATCATCGCCACCGCCAGACACAGGAACGGCACGAACACCACGGCGTAGAACAGGAAGATGGTCCGCTCCTGGTAGAGGAACCACGGCAGATAGCCGGCCGCGACACCGCAGGCGATGGCGCCCGCCCGCCAGTCCCGCTTGAACAGCCAGCGGTAGAGGACGTACAGCAGCGCGAAGCAGGCCGCCCACCACAGCAGCGGGGTGCCCAGCGCCAGCACCTCGCGGGCGCAGCCCTCCGCCGCCGTGCAGCCGTCGTGCCCGGCCTTGGGGTCCTCGTAGAAGTACGAGACGGGGCGGCCAAGGACCAGCCAGCTCCACGGGTTGGACTGGTAGGTGTGCGGGGTCGTCAGTCCGGTGTGGAAGGAGTAGACCTCGGTCTGGTAGTGCCACAGGCTGCGCAGCCAGTCCGGCAGCCAGGTCCAGGAACCGCCGCGGCCGTCCGGCGTGGTGGCCCAGTTGCGGTAGTAGCCGCCCTTGGTGGCGATCCAGCCCGACCAGGACGCGAGATAGGTGGCGAGCGCGAGGACGACGGTGGCGCCGAAGGCCGGCAGCACGTCGAGCCGCAGCACCGAGCGGATCGGCCGCCGCGCCCCCGCCGTACGGCGCGCGCCGACGTCCCACAGCACCGACATCAGGGCGAAGGCGGCGAGGAAGTACAGGCCGTTCCACTTCGTGGCCGATGCCAGGCCGAGGCAGAGGCCGGCCGTCAGCCGCCACGGCCGCCAGCCGAGCCGCAGCCGGTCGGCGACCTGCCCGTCGGGCCGCGTCAGACCGTCCTCGTCGACCGGCAGCGCCGCCGCGAGTCCGGCCCGGGTACGGTCCCGGTCCAGTAGCAGCGCCCCGAACGCGGCCACCGCCCAGAACATCACGATCAGGTCGAGCAGCGCGGTGCGGCTCATCACGAAGTGCAGCCCGTCCACGGCCAGCAGCCCGCCCGCCAGGCAGCCCAGCGCCGTCGACCGCAGCAGCCGCCGCCCGATCCGGCAGACCAGCAGCACCGACAGGGTGCCGAGCAGCGCCACCATGAAACGCCAGCCGAAGGGGTTCATCCCGAACGCCCACTCGCCGACCGCGATCAGCCACTTCCCCATCGGCGGATGCACGACGTACGAAGGGTCGGAGTTCAGCAGGATGTGCGCCGGGTGGCCGACCAGCGCGTCGTTGGCGCTCTTGTCCCAGGTGCCCTCGTACCCGAACTGCAGCAGCGCCCAGGCGTCCTTGGGGTAGTACGTCTCGTCGAATATCACCTTGTCCGGGCTGCCGAGATTCCAGAAGCGCAGCACCCCGGCGAGCAGCGTCACCAGCAGCGGCCCGCCCCAGCCCGACCAGCGGGCCAGCCGGCCGGCCAGCGCGGGGCCCGCGCCGCACAGCTCCCACAGCCGGGTACCGGGCTCGGGGAACGCGGGCACCAGCCGGGTGCGCACATCGGCCTGCGGCCACCCGGCGTACCCGAAGCGGCGCAGCCTGCGCTGCCACGCGGGCGGCCGGCGGGCCTGCTCGTCGGCGCTGCGGGCTACGGCGTCGGTCGCGGTGTCACTGGTCACCCGGCCATCGTAGGGAAGCGGCCTGTGGAGGGCGCCGTACGCCGCCCGGCAGGCACCGACGGGCTAGGGGATGCCGTCAAAGTCCCGCCTGGCTCGCCCCGCCCTACGGGCGGACGACGGGACTTTGACGGCATCCCCTAGGGGCGCGCACCCCACGGCTGGGAGGATGGGGGAGTGACTGGAACGCTGGTACTTGCAGGGACGCCCATCGGTGAGCTGGCGGACGCGCCGCCGCGGCTCGCCACCGAGCTGGCCGCCGCCGACGTGATCGCCGCCGAGGACACCCGGCGGCTGCGCCGGCTGACGCAGGGGCTCGGCGTCACCCCGACCGGGCGGATCGTGTCCTACTTCGAGGGCAACGAGGCGGCCAGGACACCCGAACTGGCCGATGCGCTGGCAGGCGGCGCGCGGGTGCTGCTGGTCACCGACGCCGGGATGCCGTCCGTATCCGACCCCGGCTACCGCCTCGTCGCCGCCGCCGTCGAGCGCGACATCAAGGTCACCGCCGTACCGGGCCCGAGCGCCGTACTGACCGCGCTCGCCGTGTCGGGGCTGCCCGTCGACCGCTTCTGCTTCGAGGGCTTCCCGCCGCGCAAGCAGGGCGAGCGTCTGTCCCGGCTGCGCGAGGTCGCGGACGAGCGCCGCACCCTCGTCTACTTCGAGGCCCCGCACCGCCTCGACGACACCCTCGCCGCGATGGCCGAGGTCTTCGGCGCCGACCGCAGGGCCGCCGTCTGCCGCGAGCTGACCAAGACGTACGAGGAGGTCAAGCGCGGCACGCTCGGCGAGCTGGCGCCGTGGGCGGCCGAGGGCGTACGCGGCGAGATCACCGTCGTCGTCGAGGGCGCGCCGGACGCCGGTCCCGGGGATCTGGGGCCCGAGGAACTGGTGCGCCGGGTACAGGTCCGCGAGGAGGCGGGGGAGCGGCGCAAGGAGGCCATCGCCGCGGTCGCCGCCGAGGTGAAACTGCCCAAGCGCGAGGTCTTCGACGCCGTCGTGGCGGCCAAGAACGCGGCCAAGAACGCGGCCAGGGCCGACCCTTCCGCGGGGAAATGATCTCGATCTGCCCTCGGACGGGTAAATGACTACCCTGGAAGGTAAAAGAAGGGCCGCACAGTGAGACGTTTTCCCTGTGTCCGGCCAAATCTGGGCCAATAGGTAAGAACCTCAGCTGCACCGCAGCCGGGATGGGCGTCCACTGGGAGGTGGGACGCACGGTCCCCGGAGACCTTGTCCTGCGGACAAGAGGAGCGGCACATGAGCGACATCGCGGACATTCCCACCACCGGCACCCACCCCGGCCCCCGTACCGAGCCCGCGGCGCACGAGGCGTACGCCTTCGCGTGCATGCGATGCGGATACGGCTGGGAGCAGGCGTACGAGATAGAGCACCACATAGACGCGACCGGTGCCACGCACGTCGTCTACTACGCGGACGGCGAACGGGTGCCGTCGCCCCTGACCAGCCCGAAGTGCGGCAACTGCACCAGCAACGTCGTGCGCATCATGCGTGCGGGCCGGGTCTCGACGGTGTCGCACGCGATGGAGAGCATGTACCAGCGTCACACCGGCGGTGCGGCGAAGAAGCCGGCCGGTGGGACCGAGGCGTCCACCGGCGCGGAGCAGTCGGCGCAGGGCGCGGGCAGCACGGCGGCCGAGAGCGCGGAAGACCACCACTGGCACCTCTCCGACCTGCTGCACCCCTTCCAGCACCACCACCGCAAGTGACGCGGTGACCCGCCGGGCACACGGCCCGGCCACGGTGCCGGGCGCCCGGACGTGAGGCCACGGCCGCGGTCCTCATAGGATCGCGGCCATGGACCGGAAAGACGCCCCGCCGCCGCTGCCCGAACCGCTTCGGGTGCCGGTCGCCGACTCGCACACCCACCTCGACATGCAGGCGGGCACCGTCGAAGAGGCCCTCGCCAAGGCCGCGTCCGTCGGCGTGACCACCGTCGTCCAGGTGGGCTGCGACCTGGAAGGATCACGCTGGGCCGCGCGGACGGCCGCCGCCCACGACGCGGTGCACGCCACCGTCGCCCTGCACCCCAACGAAGCGCCCCGCATCGTCCTGGGCGACCCGGACGGCACCCCGCGGCAGGGCGCGCGTGAGCCCGGCGGCGCCGCGGCACTCGACGAGGCGCTGGCCGGCATCGACGAGCTGGCCGCCCTGCCGCAGGTCCGCGGCGTCGGTGAGACCGGCCTCGACCACTTCCGCACCGGGCCCGACGGCATGGCCGCACAGCAGCGCTCGTTCCGCGCCCACATCGAGATCGCCAAGCGGCACGGCAAGGCCCTGGTCATCCACGACCGGGAGGCGCACGACGACGTCCTGCGGATCCTGCGCGAGGAGGGCGCACCCGAGCGCGTCGTCTTCCACTGCTTCTCCGGCGACGCCGAGATGGCCAGGATCTGCGCCGCCGATGGCTACTTCATGTCGTTCGCAGGCAACGTCACCTTCAAGAACGCCCAGCCGCTGCGCGACGCGCTCGCCGTCGCCCCCGCCGAGCTGATCCTCGTCGAGACCGACGCGCCCTTCCTCACCCCGGCACCGTTCCGCGGCCGGCCGAACGCGCCCTACCTCATCCCCGTCACGCTCCGGGCGATGGCCGAGGTGAAGGGCGTGACCGAGGACGCGCTGGCCACCGCGGTCGCGGCCAACACGGCACGCGCCTTCGGCTACTGACCGCGGCCGGGCCGCCGGGAGCCGGACGCCGCCGCGCGCCCGTAAGCTTCACCGGGTGAACGAGCGCAGCGAGCGAACAACGGAAAGGCGCGCACCGTGGGTGACCACGGCGGCGCGCGGCGAGGCTTCGGGATGAGTGAGAGCAGCACCAGCGACGAGTCCGGCCCCCTGCTGGGCCCCGCCGATGTCCGCGAGCTGGCCGCCGCGCTGGGCGTGCGTCCCACCAAGCAGCGCGGCCAGAACTTCGTCATCGACGCCAACACCGTCCGCCGGATCGTACGGACCGCCGGGGTGCGGCCCGACGACGTCGTCGTCGAGGTCGGCCCCGGCCTCGGGTCGCTGACCCTGGGGCTGCTGGAGGCCGCCGACCGGGTCACCGCCGTCGAGATCGACGAGGTGCTGGCCGCCGCGCTGCCTGCCACCGTCGCGGCCAGGATGCCAGGCCGCGCCGACCGCTTCGCGCTGGTCCACCAGGACGCGATGCAGGTCACCGAGCTGCCGGGGGCCGCACCCACCGCGCTGGTCGCCAACCTGCCGTACAACGTGGCGGTGCCGGTGCTGCTGCACATGCTGGCGACGTTCCCGACCATCGACCGCACCCTGGTCATGGTCCAGGCCGAGGTCGCCGACCGGCTCGCCGCCCGTCCCGGCAACAAGGTCTACGGCGTGCCGTCCGTCAAGGCGAACTGGTACGCCGAGGTCAAGCGCGCCGGGTCGATCGGCCGCAACGTCTTCTGGCCCGCCCCGAACGTCGACTCGGGACTGGTCTCGCTGGTCCGCCGTACGGCGCCGCCCGAGACCACCGCCACCCGGGACGAGGTCTTCGCCGTCGTCGACGCCGCGTTCGCGCAGCGCCGCAAGACGCTGCGGGCCGCGCTGTCCGGGTGGGCGGGTTCGGCGGCGGCAGCGGAGGACGCGCTGGTCGCCGCCGGTGTCTCGCCGCAGGCCCGTGGCGAGTCGCTGACCGTCGAGGAGTTCGCGCGGATCGCCGAGCACAAGGGCTTGGGCGGGGCGCCCGGCATCCGTCAGGCAAAGGGAGGCGCGGCGTGAGCGCATCGGTCACGGTCCGGGTGCCGGCGAAGGTCAACGTCCAGCTGGCGGTCGGCGCCGCCCGCCCGGACGGCTTCCACGACCTGGCCAACGTCTTCCTCGCCGTCGGCCTCTACGACGAGGTCACCGCGACCCCCGCCGACACCCTGCGGATCACCGCCGATGGCCGCGGCGCCGACCAGATCCCCCTGGACCGCACGAACCTCGCCGCCCGCGCCGCCGAACTCCTCGCCGCCCGGCACGGCATCGCACCCGACGTCCACCTCCACCTCGCCAAGGACATCCCGGTCGCCGGCGGCATGGCAGGCGGCAGCGCGGACGCCGCCGGCGCCCTGCTGGCTTGCGACACCCTCTGGTCGACGCACGCCTCGCGCGACGAACTCCTCGACATCTGCGCCGAGTTGGGCAGCGACGTACCGTTCAGCCTGGTCGGCGGCGCGGCGCTGGGCCAGGGCCGCGGCGAACTGCTGACCCCGCTCACCGTCGGCGGCACCTTCCACTGGGTCTTCGCAGTCGCCGACGGCGGCCTGTCCACCCCCGCCGTCTACCGCGAGTTCGACCGCCTCACGCGGGGCACGGAGGTCCCCGCCCCCGAGGCGTCGCCCGCGATCCTGGCCGCCCTGAAGTCCGGGGACGCCGGTGCGCTCGCCGACGCCCTCACCAACGACCTCCAGGCCGCCGCCGTGTCCCTGCGCCCCTCCCTCACCGCGACCCTCGACGCCGGTACGGAGGCGGGCGCCCTGGCCGCCCTGGTCTCGGGCTCGGGCCCGACGACGGCGTTCCTGGTCAAGGACCAGGAGGCGGCACAGCGGGTGGCGGCGGCCCTGACCGCGTCGGGCACCTGCCGCGCGGTGCGTACGGCGGTGGCGCCGGCGCCTGGGGCGACCGTCCTCTAGCTGACGAAGTGGTCGAACTCGCCGTTCTTCACGCCGAGGATGAAGGCGGCGAGTTTTTCGGGGGTGGTTTTGACGATGATGGTGGGGTCGTCGCTTTCGCGCAAGAGGACTTCACCGTCGGCTATGGCGGTTTCAAGGCACTGGGGGCCGTCCGCCCCAGAGAAGCTTGACTTCTGCCACTTGATTTCGCTGCTCATATCCTGACTCTCACAGTTCTCTTGCGATGTGATGGATGAAATTTAGTGACTCTTGGGGCGTGAGTGCCGCCTGCTCGGCACGATCGAGCAGCGTGCGATAACGGTCGAGGTCGGCGGCTGAACTCAAATGGTTGTCGCCGATCGGGGCGTCGATGTGGACGGTGTCGAGCTGCGGGACGACGCCGCTCGCGTACATCAGCGTCAGCGTTACCTCGATGAATTCCTCGCTCGCGAAGGGGATGACCTGGAGGGTTAGGTCGGGGCGGTCGGACATGGACAAGAGATGTTCGAGCTGCCCGCGCGCAACCTTTCGTCCGCCTACGCGCATACGAACTGCTGCCTCATGCATGATGGCGTGGATTTTCGGCGGGGATTCGCGTTCCAGGATGTTCCGACGCTTCATCCGGTGCTCCACCCGGGCCTTCAGCTCATCTTTGGGAAGCTGCGGAATGGCGCCGGCGAACAGGGCGTGTGCATAGTCCTCGGTCTGGAGAATGCCGGGAAACGTGATGGGTTGTAGGCACCGCAGCTCGGTTGCGTGGTGTTCAAGCTCAGCGATGTCGAGGAATCCGGGAGCGAGCACGCCGCGATAGTCGTCCCACCAGTACTGTCCGCGATGCTCACGCGCGATGGCGCACAACGCCTCGACAAGGGCCTCGTCGTCGCAGGCGTAGAAGACTGCGAGCCGACGGATGCGGTCCTCGCTGACTCCGATGCGACCTGCCTCGATGTGACTGATCTTGGCCTGGTCGGTCGAAACCATCCCCGCCGCTTCTCGGGCGGTCTTGCCCGCGCGCTCACGCAACTTGCGTAGCTCGCCGCCGAGTCGAGCTTGGCGGGCCGTTGGGTTGTCCCTCGGTGGCATGTCACCTTCCCCTTTTTGCGCACAGTTTCGCGCGTAACGGTGTGGACGGTCCACCCAACCTAGCTAATGCTGGGCGCCAACCTTGCCACGGCGCATACATGCCCCTACGGTCCAAGTAGTGCCGTGCAGCACGCGGGGGCTCCCCAAGTGCCGCCATCTGCATGCCCGTTGGGCAATCCAAGGGATGTTCCAAGCGTCAGTGCGCCGAACGCGGCGCACAGGAAGGTGTAGCCGCATGCCCATTCACCACACCACCCCCGACGACGTACACGACAGCGCCGAGGAGCTGCGTACCGCGCTCAAGGACAACGGCATCACGCTGCCGTCGCTCGGCATCGATCTGCCGGGATTCGCGGGCAGTTACGGCGTCCCGCTCGTCGCCCTCGGCAACTGCAACGCGGCCACCGCCCGCAAGCTCACCGAGGTTCTGCGCAGGGCAGCCAGCCGTTGAGGCGGCAGCTCGTATACGTCTCCCGGGTGCCGCCCGGCCTGCTTCTCCTGTGTGGCGAGGGCAACCGCCTCGTCCGCCCGTACGTACCCGCGTACGTACCCCCGCCCGAGGAGCGGCAGTGTCCTGCGGATCAGAACGCCAGGCGCCAGGCACTGGAGGATGCCGTGAGGACACTCAACGCATGGTCGTCCGGCGGAGGCGGGCGCTGCTGAGGCCGCCCGTAATCGGCAGTCCCCGCACCTACCCGTACGGGCCCGGCGAGATATTCGCGAAGGGCGGTCGGCGGGGGAATTCGTTTCTTCGGACGGATTCATGACAGAGGTCCCGCCCGGAAGAATTACGGACGGGACCTCTGCGGGCGGCGGAGGAAATCAGCCGCCTGAGACGCAAATAGCCCAGGCGGTCACGGACTGGGGGCCCTCGCGTACCAGCCGTCCAGGCCACCCAACGGCACGCTGGCCAGCGCCGGGCTGCTGCTACCGGCGTACCCTCCGCCGGTGACGGTGTAGCCCGCCGGGCAGAAGGCCCTCACCTCGGTGCCCGGACTGCTGAGCACGAGCTTGTACTGCGGAGCCGCCTGCACGGCCGACTGGTTGGCCAGCGCGGGAACGGTCCATGCGGCACCGATCCCCACGGCACAGCCGGCCAGTGCCACCGCTACCCAATGAGGAGCACGCAGCTTGGCCATTCGTCCACCCCTTCACGAAGCTCGCAATGCGCAGACCATCGGTAGAGGGTCCGCAGCGAAAGGGTGCCCGGACAATTTCTCGAAAGGGAGGCAGATTTCCGTGTTTCACGCGATCGAACGAAGAAATGCGACTATGCGTTCAGGCCGGAATTCGCCCCTTCAATGAGAAGAAATGCTGAGCTGTAAGAGCTGGTAGGGGCGAGGAATCCTCATCGGTCCCGTCGTGCCTCAGGCCCCCACGATCGCCAGCGACACCACCCACGCCAGGGCGGGCAGGACCGCCGCAGCCGCCAGGCAGATCCCGCCCGCCGTGCGGCGACGGCGACTGCTCAGCCCCGCGATGGTGAGGACGGCGGCGGCGAAACCGGCCGCTACCGGCAGTGTGCCGACCGTCCGCTGCCCGCCCAGCGAGCAGATGGCGCGGGCGTCACCGTCGAAGCAGCTGTCGCCCGCCATCACCAGCATCGGCCCGAACAGCGCCGTCACCCCGGCGAACCCCAGCAGGAGCAGGCCGATGACGAAGCGGCCCGCGACGGACGGCACCACGGGTGCGGACCGGTCCCCGGCCGACGGCGGACGGACGGCGGGTATCTGCTCATTGCTCATGGGGGAACGCTATGTCCGTCGGGCCCTGCCGGGCATCGGTACGGATGCTCACGTCCGGCGCTCACGACCGGTGCTCACGTCCGGGCGGGGCCCTTTCCCGCGCCGACTAGGCTGGAACGGTCGATCGATGTGAAGCGCATCGTGGGGAAGCGCAGGAGAGCAATGGCCACCAACCTCGTCAATCTGGAAGCCGTCGGCAAGGTCTACGGGACGCGTGCCCTGCTCGACGGTGTCTCGCTCGGCGTCAACGAGGGGGACCGGATCGGCGTCGTCGGGCGCAACGGGGACGGCAAGACCACCCTGATCCGGATTCTCGCGAAGCTGGAGGGCGCGGACGACGGCCGGGTGACGCACTCCGGCGGGCTGCGTCTGGGGGTGCTGACGCAGCACGACTCGCTGGATCCGGCGGCGACGGTCAGGCACGAGGTCATCGGTGATCTCGCGGATCACGAGTGGGCGGGCAACGCCAAGATCCGTGACGTGCTGACCGGTCTCTTCGGCGGCCTCGACCTGCCGGGTTTCGGGCAGGGTCTGGACACCGTCATCGGGCCGCTGTCGGGTGGTGAGCGGCGCCGGATCGCGCTGGCCAAGCTGCTGATCGCCGAGCAGGATCTGATCGTGCTCGACGAGCCGACCAACCACCTCGACGTGGAAGGCATCTCCTGGCTGGCCAGGCACCTTCAGGCCCGCCGCTCCGCGCTGGTGGTCGTCACGCACGACCGGTGGTTCCTCGACCAGGTCTGTACCCGGATGTGGGACGTGCAGCGCGGTGATGTGCACGAGTACGAGGGCGGCTACAGCGACTACGTCTTCGCGCGGGCCGAGCGGGAGCGGATCGCGGCCACCGAAGAGGCCAAGCGGCAGAACCTGATGCGCAAGGAGCTGGCGTGGCTGCGGCGCGGCGCTCCGGCGCGTACCAGCAAGCCGCGGTTCCGGATCGAGGCGGCGAACGAGCTGATCGCGGACGTGCCGCCGCCGCGGGACACCGCCGAGCTGATGAAGTTCGCCAACTCCCGGCTGGGCAAGACGGTGTTCGAGCTGGAGGACGTCACGGTCCAGGCGGGCCCGAAGATTCTGCTGAAGCATCTGACCTGGCAGTTGGGGCCCGGTGACCGGATCGGTCTGGTCGGTGTGAACGGCGCGGGCAAGACGTCGCTGCTGCGGGCGCTGGCGGAGGCGGCCCGTTCGCAGGGCGAGCGGCAGCCGGTGGCGGGCCGGGTCGTGGTCGGCAAGACCGTGAAGCTGGCGTATCTCTCGCAGGAGGTTGCCGAGCTGGATCCGGCGCTGCGGGTGCTGGAGGCGGTGCAGCGGGTGCGGGAGCGGGTGGATCTCGGCAAGGGCCGGGAGATGACCGCGGGGCAGCTGTGCGAGCAGTTCGGCTTCAGCAAGGAGAAGCAGTGGACGCCGGTCGGCGATCTGTCGGGTGGTGAGCGGCGGCGGTTGCAGATCCTGCGGCTGCTGATGGACGAGCCGAACGTGCTGTTCCTTGACGAGCCGACCAACGACCTCGACATCGAGACGCTGACGCAGCTGGAGGACCTGCTCGACGGCTGGCCCGGTTCGCTGATCGTCATCAGCCACGACAGGTACTTCGTGGAGCGGACCACCG
Organism: Streptomyces sp. NPDC048644; assembly: GCF_043199105.1. Lineage (NCBI taxonomy): Bacteria > Bacillati > Actinomycetota > Actinomycetes > Kitasatosporales > Streptomycetaceae > Streptomyces > Streptomyces sp. NPDC048644. The sequence continues at coordinate 93,230 of NZ_JBICVO010000005.1, read as the reverse complement.
ACCGGGTGTTCGCGCTGCTGGGTGACGCGGCGCTGCGGATGCTGCCGCGTGGCCTGGACGAGTACATCGAGCGCAGGCAGCGGATGAGCGAGGCGGCGGCTCCGGCGCCCGCGCAGGCGGCGGCGCCGAAGAAGGCGGCGGCGGTCAACCGCGCGGCGCAGAAGGAACTCCAGAAGATCGAGCGGCAGTTGGACAAAATCGGTGACAAGGAGGCGAAGCTGCACGCGCAGATCGCCGAGCACGCCACCGACTTCGAGAAGGTCGCGGGTCTGGACGCGCAGCTGCGTGAACTGGCGGGGCAGCGCGAGGAGTTGGAGATGAGCTGGCTGGAGCTGGCCGAGGACGCCTGAGCCGCGTGCGGGGCCACCGGCCGCAATCGGCCCGGTGGCTGCCGCATCCCGGTATTCCGGCCGACTTCCGTCCGACGGGGGCGCGCATCGACCGACGAGCGTGTAGCTTCCCGTGGACGGAGGGGCCCGGCGGGGGCCGGGGCCGGCCCCGCCGGGATGGAGAGGGTGCTGGATGGGCGTGCGGCTCATGGTGGTCGACGATCACCGTCTGCTGGCCGAGGCGCTCGCCTCGGCCCTGAAACTGCGGGGGCACCGGGTACTCGCGGCGGCTGCGCCGTCCGCCGGGGCCGCGGATCTGGTGATCAGCAGGGCGCCGGAGGTGTGCCTGCTGGGGACGGCGGAGCCGGCCGCGCAGGGCGCGTTCGACCCGGTCGCGCGGATCAAGAGGGAGCGACCGCAGATCGCCGTGGTGGTGCTGGGCCCGGTGCCGAGCCCGCGGGGGATCGGCGCCGCCTTCGCCGCCGGGGCGTCGGGTTACGTCCGGCACGACGAGCGGATCGAGGGTGTGGAGCGCGCCATGCTGCGGGCGCGGGCCGGTGACGCGGCTGTCGCCCCGCAGCTGTTGCAGCAGGCGTTCCACGAGCTGCTGCATCCGGTGGCGCAGCCGGACGACGAGGGGGCGCGGCTGCTGGCGCTGCTGACCCCGCGCGAGATCGAGGTGCTGATGCGGGTCGCCGAGGGCGAGGACACCCGGCAGATCGCGGCGGGGATGGGGACGGCGCCGAGCACCGCGCGGACGCATGTGCAGCGGGTGCTGATGAAGCTTGAGGTGGGCTCGCGCCTGGAGGCGGCGGCGCTGGCGGCGCGTACGGGGCTGCTGGAGCGGATGACGGGCTGCGGGGGCTGAGACCCTGCGCCTGAACCCCGGCCGGGCGGCCGGGGTTCAGGCGCCGCTCCGGTCAGTGCGACGGAGGGCGGTCCGCCATCTCCTCGCGGAGTTCGTCGGCGGTCGGCGGGACGGCGGGCCGCAGTGTGAGCCAGATCAGGAAGAACAGTCCGAGGGCGAGCATGCCAAGGCCCGTCCAGAGGTTGATGTTGATGTCCTGGGCCTTCTTGAGGTCGGCGTCGGACGCGGTGATGCCCGCGATGGTGACGATCACGCCGTAGACGACGAAGAGGCCGCCGATGATGCGCCGTACGTCGAAGAGTCGCGCGGCGGTCGCGGACTCGCGTTCAAGTTCCTCGACTTCGTGCTGGTAGTCGCTCATGGTGCAGTCCTCGGCAGACTCAGAAGGAGAAGGGGATGTAGCAGAGGGCGGCGAGCGCGACCGCGCCCCAGCCCAGCAGGGCCGGCTTGCGGTACCAGGCGTCGTCGCCCTCCGCGGGCAGCTCTTCCATGTCGGGCGACCGGGTGCCGTAGACGAGTCCGGCGAGCTTCTCGGCGGGCTCGGGCTTGGTGATCAGGGTGACGATCAGCATCACCACGGCGCCGACGACGAAGGCGACGATCGAGGAGACGAAGTTGGCGCCCTGCTCGGACGGGATGGCGATGATGCCCTGCTTGTAGAGCCAGAAGTAGTTGATCATCGCGGCGACGGTGCCGGAGAGCAGGCCCCAGAATCCGGCGGCGGCGCTGGTCCGCTTCCAGAACATGCCGATGATGAACACCACGAACAGCGGGACGTTGAAGAAGGAGAACAGCGTCTGGAGGTAGTTCATGATGTTGCTGAAGCTGGACGCGATGAAGGCGGTGCCCATGCCGATCAGCACGCCGACGGCGGTGACCACGCGTCCGGTCTTGAGGTAATAGCCGTCCGGGCGGCCCTTCTTGAGGTACGCGGCCCAGATGTCGTTGGTGAAGACGGTGTTGAAGGACGACACGTTGGCGGCCATACCGGCCATGAAGGCGGCGAGCAGGCCGGTCACAGCGATGCCGAGCACACCGTTGGGCAGCAGGTCGCGCATCAGGACGGGGATGGCGTCGTTGTACTGGAGGCCGTCCTTGGACTTGCCCAGTGAGGGCTCCATGACCAGCGCGATCAGGCCGGGCACGACCACGACCAGCGGGATGAAGATCTTGGGGAAGGCGGCGATCAGCGGGGTGCGCTTGGCGGCGGACAGGTTCTTCGCGGACAGGGCGCGCTGCACCTCGGCGAAGTTGGTCGTCCAGTAGCCGAAGCTCATCACGAAGCCGAGGCCGAGCACGATGGTCAGCCAGTTGGCGCCGAGCGGGTTGGCCTCGCCGATGCCGGTGCCCTTCCAGGCGGTGAGGAACGCGTCGCCGTGCGAGGAGGACAGCGAGTCGGTCAGGCCGTCCCAGCCGCCGACGCGCTTGAGTCCGACGATGGTCAGCGGTATCAGCGCGGCGAGGATGACGAAGAACTGGAGCACTTCGTTGTAGATCGCCGAGGAGAGGCCGCCGATGGTGATGTACGCGAGGACGAAGAAGCCGGCGACGACGATCGCGACCCACTGCGGCCAGCCGAGCAGCGCCTGGAGGACGATCGCCATGGCGTACAGGTTCACGCCGGCGATCAGCACGGACGAGACGGCGAAGATCACCGACGACAGCAGGTGCGAGGAAGGGCCGAAGCGGTGCAGCAGGAATTCCGGCACCGAGCGGACCTTGGAGCCGTAGTAGAACGGCATCATCACCAGGCCGAGGAAGACCATGGCGGGGATGGCGCCGATCCAGTACCAGTGGACGGTGTAGGCGCCGTACTGCGCGCCGTTGGCGGCCATGCCGAGGATTTCGGTGGCGCCGAGGTTGGCGGCGACGAACGCGAGGCCGGTGACCCAGGCGGGCAGTGACCGGCCGGAGAGGAAGAAGTCCAGGCTCGTCTTGACGCTGCGCCGGGCGGCGAAGCCGATGCCGAGGACGACGGCGAAGTAGAGGGCCAGGATCGTGTAGTCGAGCGCGTTGGTGGGGAGCCGGAGCCCTTCGGCCAAGGTGATCATGTGGGCACTCATTTCCGGGGGTCTGGGGGTGGCCCCCAGAGGACACATCGTTGTGCTCGCGTGGAACGCACAAAAACCTACGCGCGAGGTTCCGGAAACTGAACACTTCTGTTCGTTTCAGTTTGGACAAGGGAGATCACCTCGGCCCGTTTGGCCGGAAAAGCCGGATAACACCTGCTGAGGAGCGCCGAACCCCCCTGTCTCGGTTCCGTGTTGACGGGGCTGTTGGGTTGTGCTTCATTGTGTTTGTTTGTGTTTGGTCGCTGGTGAGGAGCTCCCGTGAAGAAGACGACGACCCGGCTGGCGGACGGCCGGGAGCTCATCTACTACGACTCCCGCGACGACACCGCCCGCACCGCCACCGACCGCCGCCCCCTCGACCCGGTCTCCACCGCGTCCGAGATCCGGCACGACCGGCTGCTCGGCGACGCCGTCGCCATCGCCTCGCACCGCCAGGGCCGCACCTACCACCCGCCGGCCGACCAGTGCCCGCTCTGCCCCACGCGTGAGGGCCGGCTCACCGAGATCCCCGAGGCCGACTACGACGTCGCCGTCTTCGAGAACCGCTTTCCCTCGCTCGCCGGCGACAGTGGCCGCTGCGAGGTCGTCTGCTTCACCCCCGACCACGACGCGTCCTTCGCCGACCTCACCCCCGCTCAGGCCGCCCTGGTCCTGGACGCCTGGACCGACCGCACCGCGGCCCTGTCCCAACTGCCGCAGGTGGCACAGGTCTTCTGCTTCGAGAACCGCGGCGCGGAGATCGGCGTCACCCTCGGCCACCCGCACGGCCAGATCTACGCCTACCCCTTCACCACCCCCCGCACCGAGCGGATGCTCACCTCGCTCGCCGCCCACCGCGAGGCCACCGGAGGCCGCAACCTCTTCGACGACGTACTCGCCGACGAACGCGCCGCGGGCCGCCGCATCGTTCTGGAGGGCGACCACTGGACCGCCTTTGTCCCGTACGCCGCCCACTGGCCCTACGAGGTGCACCTCTACCCCCGCCGCCGGGTGCCCGACCTGACCGCCCTGGACGACGCGGCACGCACAGAGTTCCCACAGATCTACCTGGAACTCTTGCGGAGGTTCGACCGGATCTTCGACGAGGGTGACGGACGGGGACCGCGCACGCCGGACGCCGCTCGCACCCCGTACATCGCCGCCTGGCACCAGGCGCCCGTACGTGCCGCCGACCGCGCCGAGTTCGCGCTCCACCTTGAGCTTTTCACCATTCGCCGCACTCCAGGAAAGCTGAAGTTTCTCGCGGGTTCCGAATCCGGCATGAATGTGTTCATCAATGACGTGCCGCCGGAAGCCGCGGCCGAGCGACTGCGAGAGGTAGCCAGCAAGTGAGCAAGAAGTACCTGGTCACAGGCGGAGCGGGATATGTCGGCAGCGTCGTCGCCGCGCATCTGCTGGAGGCCGGCCACGACGTGACCGTGCTCGACGACCTCTCCACGGGCCACCGCGAGGGCATCCCCGACGGCGCCCGCTTCGTCGAGGGCCGCATCCAGGACGCCGCCCGTCACCTCGACGCCTCCTACGACGCCGTCCTGCACTTCGCCGCGTTCTCCCAGGTCGGCGAGTCCGTCGCGGACCCGGAGAAGTACTGGCGCAACAACGTCGGCGGCACCATGGACCTGCTCGCCGCGATGCGCGACGCGGGCGTCGGCACGCTCGTCTTCTCCTCCACCGCCGCCACCTACGGCGAGCCGGCCACCACCCCGATCACCGAATCCGCCGCCACCGCGCCCACCAGCCCCTACGGCGCGAGCAAGCTCGCCGTCGACCACATGATCAGCGGCGAGGCCGCGGCCCACGGCCTGGCCGCCGTATCGCTGCGCTACTTCAACGTCGCGGGCGCGTACGGGAGTTGCGGCGAGCGCCACGACCCCGAGTCGCACCTCATCCCGCTCGTCCTCCAGGTCGCCCAGGGCAGGCGCGCGGCGATCTCCGTCTACGGCGACGACTACCCGACCCCCGACGGCACCTGCGTACGCGACTACCTCCACGTCGCCGACCTCGCCGATGCGCATCTGCTGGCGCTGGACGCGGCCACCCCAGGCGAGCACCTCATCTGCAACCTCGGCAACGGCAACGGCTTCTCGGTCCGCGAGGTCATCGAGACCGTCCGCAAGGTCACCGGGCACCCCGTCCCCGAGACCGCCGCCCCGCGCAGGCCGGGCGACCCGGCCGTCCTGGTCGCCTCCGCGCAGACCGCCATCGACCGCCTCGGCTGGCGGCCCACCCGCACCGACCTCGCCGGAATCGTCGCGGACGCCTGGGAGTTCGCCCGGCGCCCGGCCGAGCAGTCCTGAACCCAAGGAGCCCCGCATGATCGCGCACGAAGCCGCCACCCCGGCCGCGGAGCACGGCGCCGCGCCCACCGAAGCGGCCTTCCGCGCGGTGTACGGCGCCGCCCCCGCAGGAATCTGGGCGGCGCCCGGACGGGTCAACCTCATCGGTGAACACACCGACTACAACGACGGCTTCGTGATGCCCCTGGCCCTGCCGCACACCACCATCGCCGCCGTCACCCCCCGCACCGACGGCGTCCTGCGGCTGCACTCGGGCAACGCCGAAGGCGGCATCGTCGAACTGCACACCGACACCCTGCGGCCCGCGCCAATGGACACTGCGGCGGGCAGCCGGGCCGCACCGGACGGCCGCTGGGCCGCCTACCCGGCCGGCGTCGTCTGGGCGATGCGGGAAGCCGGGCTGCCGGTCGGCGGCGCCGACCTGCACGTCGACAGCACGGTGCCGACCGGCGCCGGACTCTCCTCGTCGGCCGCCCTGGAGGTCGTCACCGCACTCGCCCTCAACGACCTCTACGCGCTCGGCCTCACCCCGCAGCGCCTGGCCCAGCTGGCGCAGCGCGCCGAGAACGCGTTCGTCGGCGTGCCCTGCGGGATCATGGACCAGACCGCAGCCGCCTGCTGCACCGCAGGCCACGCCCTCTTCCTCGACACCCGCGACCTGCGCAGCCGCCAGGTCCCGTTCGACGTGGCGGCCCAGGGGCTGCGGCTGCTGGTCGTCGACACCCGCGTCAAGCACGACCTGGGGGACGGCGCGTACGCCGAGCGGCGCACCGGGTGCGAGCGCGGCGCGCGGGCGCTCGGCGTGCCCGCGCTGCGCGACGTCCCCCACGCTCAACTCGCGGACGCGCTCGTCGCGTTGACGGATACACCGGACGCGCCGGACACCCGTGCGCTGGTGCGGCACATCGTCACCGAGAACCACCGGGTCGAAGAGGTCGTCGCGCACCTGGACGCGGGCGACATCCGCGCCATCGGGCCGCTGCTGACCGCGGGCCACGCCTCGCTCCGCGACGACTTCGCGATCTCCTGCGCCGAGTTGGACCTGGCCGTCGACACCGCGCTCGCGGCGGGCGCCGTCGGGGCGCGGATGACCGGCGGCGGCTTCGGCGGCTCGGCGATCGTGCTCGTCGACGAGGCGGCGGCTGACACCGTGAGCGCCGCCGTCACCGCGGCGTTCGCGGCGGCGGGACATGCCGCGCCGCGGATCTTCACCGCGGTGCCTGGGCCCGGGGCGCGCCGCCTCGCCTGACGTCGGCGGGCGCACGGGCCGGTCCCGCGCGCGGGCGCGAAAAGGCGCCGCGCGCCACGAGTTTCGGCAATCTTCCCCCGCCGCACGTACCTGTCCGTATGCTGAGATCAGTGCCGGTGGGGGCCGGTGCTGATCAGGGGAGAGCGGTACCCCTCGGCGCCGAACGCGGTCGCGGAGTGCGGGTACGGCGTCCGGGGCGGGGTAGCCATGTCGGCACGGCGGCGGCTGTGCGGTTGCGGCGAACTGTCCCCCGGGCCCCGTGCCCGCTATGGTCCGTTCCCCTAAGACAGGGGGTCTTCGTGCAACGCATCCGGGTACTGGTGGTCGACAACCACCGCATCTTCGCCGAATCCCTGGCCGCCGCACTGGCGGCGGAGGCGGACGTCTGCGCTGCGGCGGCGGGCAGCGGCCACGCCGCGCTGCGCACCCTCGACAGGTCGGCCGCCGAGGGGCGCCCCTTCGACGTCCTGCTGGCCGACGCCGACCTCAGCGGCGCCGCGCCCCAGCTGACCGCGGTGCCCCCGCAGCCGGCGGCCAGGGACGGCGCCGTACGCGCCGCGTCCTTCGACGGCATCACGCTGGTCTCCGCGGTGAGCGCGGGCCATCCCGCGCTGCGCACGGTCGTCCTCGCCGAACGCGACGACCCGCGCCGCGCGGCGGCTGCCCTCCTGGCGGGCGCCCGGGGCTGGGTCGCCAAGGACTGCTCGCTCTCCAGGCTGCTGGCCGTCATCCGTGGCGTGCTGCGCGAGGAAACGCATCTGCCGCCCGCCCTGCTGACCGGCGTGCTGCGCGAGCTGACCGCGGCCCGCAAGCACCGTACGGAGAGCGAGCGGCTGGTGGAGTCGCTGACCCCGCGCGAGCGCGAGGTGCTGCGCTGCATGGTGGCGGGCCTGGGCCGCAAGGCCGTCGCCGAGCGCCTCTTCCTCTCCCCGCACACCGTCCGCACCCACATGCAGAACGTCCTCGGCAAGCTCGGCGTGCACTCCACCCTGGCCGCCGTGGCACTGGCCCGCCGCGCCGGAGTGGGCCCCGCGGAGCCGACGGGCACCGCGGCGCCGGTGCCGCTGGCCTAACGGGTGCCCGACGGCAGGTCGGTGAGCACCGCGACCCCCCGGGCATCCAGCGTGACCCGTTCCAGGGCCGCCGCGTCCCCGGCCAGCGCGTCCCGCATCGGGCCTGGCAGCGCGACATCGGCCGGGGCGCCCCCGTGGTTGAGCAGGAACAGGAACCGCCCGCCAGCGCCCTCCCTGACCGTCGCCTGCACCCCGTCGGGCAGTCCCGGCAGGACGGGGGTCACACCCGCCGCCTCCCGCACGTCGTCCCACAGGGCCCGCCGCAGGCCGGCTTCGAGGCGGGTGCCGACGTACCAGGCGGTGCCCCGCCCGTAGTTGTGCCGGGTCACCGCGGGCCGCCCGGCGAGGTCACCGTCGGTGAAGTGCGCCACCGCGTCGGCCCCTTCGAGGTCGATCGCCTCCGACCACAGGTCCGCCCGTCCGGTGTAGGTGCCGCCCACCGCGACGGACACCCCGGCGGCCGGCGGCCAGAACTCCTCCACCCGCAGGCCCAGCACCTCCCGCAGCGGCGCGGGGGCGCCGCCGGGATGCACCCGGTCGTGCGCGTCGACGATCCCGGAGAAGAACGACACGAGCAGCCGCCCGCCGTCGCGTACGTACTCGGTCAGCCGCCGCGCGTCCTCGGCGGTCAGCAGATACAGGTGGGGGACGACGACCATGCGGTAGCCGGTCAGGTCCCGTCCGGGCGGCACGATGTCGCAGGCCACACCGGCTTCGAACAGCGGGCGGTAGTGCTCGATCGAGAGCTGCGCGAGGTCGAGCGCGGTGGACGGCTTGGAGTCCAGCTCCAGCGCCCACCAGTTGTTCCAGTCGGCGAGCAGCGCCACGTCGGCCCGCGACCTGGTGCCCTCGATCTCCGGGACGGCGGCCAACTCGGCGCCCAGGGCGGTGACTTCGCGGAAGATGCGGGTGTCGCTCCCGGCGTGCGGCAGCATCGCCGAGTGGAATTTCTCCGCCCCGCCCAGCGACTGCCGCCACTGGAAGAACAGCACCGCGTCCGCGCCCTGCGCCACCGCCTGCCAGCTCCACAGCCGCATCGCGCCCGGCGGCTTGGGGCCGTTGCGGGGCCGCCAGTTGACCGCGCCCGGCGCCTGTTCGAGCAGCAGCCAGGGCCGCCCGCCGCCCGCCGAGCGCATCAGATCGAAGGCGTACCCGGCCCTGATGTGGTCGTCGGGCACGTACGGGTCCTGATAGAAGTCCAGCGCCATCGCGTCCAGGTGCGGCGCCCAGGCGAACGCGTCGACGGGCTTGTGCTGCGGCATCAGGTTGGTGGTCACGGGAACGCCGGGCGCGAGGCGGTCCAGCACCTCCTTTTCGGCCAGATAACAGGCCCGCAGCGCCTCGTCGCCGAACCGTAGGTAGTCCAGCTGCTGGGCGGGGTTGGGGAAGGTGGGCGCGGTGCGCGGCGGCAGCACCTCGTCGAAGTCGCCGTACGCCTGCGACCAGAAGGCCGTCGACCAGGCGTCGTTGAGCGCGTCGACGGTGGCGTAGCGGGCCCGCAGCCAGCGCCGGAAGTCGGTGGCCGACACCTCGCAGAAGCACTGCCGGGTGTGGCAGCCGTACTCGTTGCCGATGTGCCACAGGGCGAGCGCGGGGTGCCCGGCGTAGCGGGCGGCGAGCCGTTCGACGAGGCGGACGGCGTGGCTGCGGTAGACGGGGCTTGAGGGGCAGTAGTGCTGCCGGGCTCCCGGCCAGCGGCGCCGCCCGTCCGCGTCCTCGGGCAGCATCTCAGGGTGCGCGTGGCTCAGCCAGGGCGGCGGGGACGCGGTCATCGTCGCCAGGCAGACGTCGATGCCGGCCCCGGCGAGGCCGTCCATGACCCGGTCGAACCAGCCGAAGTCCCAGACGTCGGGCCGGGGTTGGACCTTGGCCCAGGAGAAGATCCCGGCGGTGACCATCGAGACGCGGGCCTTCCGCATCAGCTCCAGGTCGTCGGCCCACACCTCCTCGGGCCACTGCTCGGGGTTGTAGTCGCCGCCGAATCGGATGCCCATCGGACCCCCTGGGTCGGGATCCGGCGGGTCGCGGCCCGCCGGTCGCGGATGCAGGCTCAGCTCCGGCTCAGCATTCAGCCTCCGGCGTCCGGCTTCAAGGCGCGGCGCGGCCCGGGGGCGGATGTTCAGGAGGAGTTCTTGTAGACGCTCCAGCCGCCGTCCACCACCAGGCTCGCGCCGGTCACGAACGACGCCTCCCCCGACAGCAGGAACGCGATGGCCGCGGCGACCTCTTCGGGCCGGCCGAGCCGCCGCGCCGCGGTCTCCCCGGCGCTGGCCCGCCGCTCCTCCTCGCCGATGCCGTCCCAGGCGGCGGTGAGCACCGGGCCGGGCAGCACGCTGTTGACCCGCACCTCGGGCCCGTACTCGACGGCCAGTTGGCGGGCGAGACCGGTCAGCCCGGCCTTGGACGCGGCGTACGCGGGCCGTCCCGGCAGTCCGATCAGGGCGTGCACGGACGAGGTGAGGACCACGGATCCGGCCCTCTCGCGCAGGTCGTCCAGGGCGGCGCGGACGCCGATGAAGGAGCCGGTGAGGTTGACCGCGAGCTGCCGTTCCCAGTCCGCGAGCGGGGTGTCGCCCGCAGCCGCCACGTAGGGCCAGAACGCGTTGCTGACCAGCCCGTCGACCGGCCCGTACCGCTGCCGCGCGGCGTCCACGGCACGGCGCCAGTCGTCCTCGCTCGCCACGTCGCAGTGCTCGAACGAGGCCACTCCGCCGGCCGCCCGGATGCGCCGCGCGGTGTGCTCGCCGCGCGGGTCGTCGATGTCAAGCAGCAGCACCGCGGCGCCCTCGGCGGCCAGCCGGTCGGCGGTGGCCGCCCCGATGCCGGCGGCGGCACCGGTCACCACGACCGTACGGCCCTGGAACCGCCTGCCGTGGGGGCCACCGGATGCCGGGTGTGGTGCGCGCGGGCTCATGGCGCGATCCAAGCTCACCGGGCGGCGGCGGGCAAGGGGCCGTCAGGGCGGTGAGTGCCCGCTCCGGGGCGGGGGCCGGGCGCCGTACGGATACCGGTGGCGCCCCGCAGCTCACCCGGGGATGTTGTCGAAAGGCCCGGTCAACCGGCGCAGCAGACCGGCCAGTTCGGCGCGCTGCTGGCGGGAGAGTTCGGCGAGAATGGCGCGTTCCTGGGTGAGGAGTCCGGCCAGCGACTCGTCGGCCTTGTCGCGTCCTGCGGGGGTCAGTCTGACCAGCACGCCGCGCCGGTCGCTGGGGTCGGGCAGCCGCTCGACGAGGTCCTTCTTGGCGAGCCTGTCGATGCGGTTGGTCATCGTGCCGGAGGTCACCAGGGTCTGCGTCAGCAGCGCGCCGGGTGAGAGCTGGTACGGTGCGCCGGCCCGCCGCAGAGCGGTGAGTACGTCGAACTCCCAGGGTTCCAGGCCGACCTCGGAGAAGGCGATGCGGCGGGCCCGGTCGAGATGCCTGGCCAGCCTGGAGACTCGGCTGAGGACCTCAAGCGGTTCCACGTCGAGGTCCGGGCGCTCTCGGCGCCATGCTGCGACCAGTCGGTCGACCTCGTCCTCCATGACGATCAGTGTAAAGGGTCTGTCGACATGAAGTCTCTTGACGTCGAGATATATTTTCGCCGACTATTGGGCATGTCGGCGGGAACCCGTGATTCCGGCGGGTTGGCCAGAACCGAACCCGCGACGGCCCAGTACCGGCCCTGTATCAGCAGAGGGGTTTTGCCCATGCACGCTGCACCCACCTGGGATCCACAGCAGTACCTGCGGCACGCCGAGCACCGTACCCGACCGTTCCGCGACCTGCTCACCCGCATACCGGAACTGCCCGCGCCCGGCCGCCCCGCCCGCATCGCCGACCTCGGCTGCGGCCCAGGCAACGTCACCGTCCTCCTCGCCGACCGCTGGCCCGACGCCCACATCACCGGCCTGGACAGCTCGCCCCACATGCTCGAACAGGCCGCTTCCTACGCAGGACCGACCCCGGGCGGCGGCCTCATCGACTTCGCGCCCGCCGACGCCACCGACTGGGCCCCCACGGAGCGCTACGACCTGATCGTCTCCAACGCGGCACTCCAATGGGTCGTCAACCACCCCGAATCCTTCGAGCGCTGGATCGACGCCCTCACCCCCGGCGGCACCTTCGCCTTCCAGGTACCGGGCAACTTCACCTCGCCCAGCCACGCCCTCCTCGGCGAGCTGTGCGACGCCCCCGAATGGCGCGCCCGTCTCGGCGAACACGGCCGCCGCTACGTCCACATCCTCCAGCCCGCCGGCTACCTCGAACTCCTCACCGACCTCGGCTGCACGACCGACGTCTGGGAAACCACCTACGTCCAACTGCTCCAGGGCGATGACCCCGTCCTCGACTGGGTCAAGGGCACCGCCCTGCGCCCCGTCCTGACCGCACTCGCCGACGACCCGTCCGCCCGCGACGAATTCCTCTCCCAATACCGCGACCTGCTGCGCAAGGCATACCCGCCCGGCCGCCACGGCACGGCCTTCCCCTTCCGCCGCATCTTCGCCGTGGCCCACAAGCCGTGAGACGGCCCACACCACGTGGGGCACCCTGACCCGCCCACCGCAATCCCCACCAGTGAGGTGCGCCGTGATCACCGGCCTCGACCATGTCCAGCTCGCCGCGCCCCCGGGCAGCGAACCCGCCCTGCGGGCCTTCTACGCCGGCGCCCTCGGCATGACCGAAGTCCCCAAACCCCCGGCACTCGCCACCCGCGGAGGCTGCTGGTTCCGGTCCGGCACGGCCCACCTCCACCTGGGCATCGACCCCGACCACCACCCGTCCCCCAAGGCCCACCCCGGCATCCGCGTCCACGACATCACCGCCTTCGCCGCCCGCCTCACCACCACCGGCACCCCTCTCACCTGGGACGACAACCTCCCGGGCCACCGCCGCTTCTACATCACCGACCCGGTGGGGAACCGACTGGAGTTCTTGGAGGCGGTGGGGGCTGTTACGGAATAGGTTGCTTGTGGCTGAGCGTCTCCGGGAATTGCTGCAGGAAATCCTCCATCTCGGCCACGAACAACGTCCCCCACGACCCGTCCGCAAATCCGAACTGGACGTCCCGGAACACGCCACTTCGACGGGTCCAGACAAGCGCGTCCCGCGGAAACGCTGCCCCCAGTTCCACGGCGTTTCCAAGCTTTCCCGACAGGCGGCGGGACTGTACATAGACAAAGCGCATCGTCCCGTCGGTCAGTGCCACGGCCGTGGTCACACCCGATGAGCTGCGCGGCTGCCCGGCCGCCAGCCACCGCCCGGCCAGGCTGTCCCACGTGCCGAAGAATGCGCCGTTGCTCGCCTGCCGCTTCTTCCGTACCGCAAGGTCGTCGGTGGCCGTGGCGGCTGACAGGGCCGGCACATCATTGGTCAGGATGCCGAAAAGCACTCTTCCGAGCTTGGCAAAAGGCGCCCCGGCCCCACCGTGCCCCACCAGGACTTCAGGCCGTCTCGCCCGCGGCACGTCGCCGGAGGCCACGCCGTTGGTGGAGGTGGCCCGTTCAATGGCGAAACCACCGGCGAAGGCCCCACACCCGCCGCCCTCCAGGGCCTCCACAACTTTTCGCTCCAGTTTGTTCCACATGTAAGTCAGCCCCTTGAAATGTCGTTTGCTGCCTGTGCCGTCAGCCGAACAGCGAATCAACGGCCGTGGCAACGCGGCTGCACGGGGACCGCACCATGGCCGTGAGCGCGCCGTCCGCTGCCTCCACGGACACCGTGAAGGTGAATCCCCGCGACCGCTGCGGCGCGGAACCCCCGGCCTGCGCACGTATGCCCTGGCCCGCTCCCGCGGATTCCGTCTGCCACCCCTGGGCGGTGAACGACGCCGTGATCCGGGAGAGCGCCTCCGGGAGCGCGCCGGTATCCACCCCGGAAACGCGCCAGTTGTGCTGAGTCGAACAAGGGGTGCGCAGCCCTTTGACCCAACACGCTTCGCAGGTAATCGAGTTGACCTTCCGGTCCCCGTCCACCATTCCGCGCAGCGCGACCACGTCCAGCAGGCGACTGGAGTGCCAGTACAGTTCCTGCTCCACCGCAGGATCCGGCTCCGTGGCAGCCGCCGGGCCGCCCTGCCGGATGGCCCGGTAGTCCTCGATCTCCTGATCCGTGCCCCAGCCGATCGTTTTGAGGATCTCGGCGAACAGTTCGGAGTGCAGGTCCCAGGCGTCCGGCGAGGGACAGTCGAGCGCGAAAATCAACATTTCCCGGCTGCCGGGCAGAGGAATGTACACCTGGATCTGCGACTGCTGGACGGGGAGATCCTGGCCGGTGGGTGACACGCCCGCGGCAAGAATGACGTCCGATGAACCGATCCGGGTGAACGCAGGGCCGCAAGGCAGTTCCACCCGCCGGTATTCGTCCTGCGGGTGTTTGCGCTCAAGGAGCTCGTGTAATTGCCGCAGCAACTGCTCGTCGTCCTCGCTCTCGTGCGGGACCTGACTGACGACGATGGTGGAGGCGCTGGGCCGACCGTCCGATTCGAGGAAACAGAGACCGGCATAGATCACGTCGGCTTCCGTCATCGGCTCAAGCTGCGCGCCGAGCATGAGGGCGAAGAGGTACTGATCGTCCACCGAGTGGTCGGGAAGAAGCTCCGTGGCCAGCGCGTGCAGGCGTTCGGCGGCGGTGTCCGCGTCCGGTGCGTCCACCGGGAGTTCGTGGATGAAGGGCGGCATGATCCAGCCGATGTGCAGCCGGGAGGGCTGCCGCTCGGGCGGCAGCGCTGTCGCGGTTCCGCCGTCGTCGGCGACTGCGTACGACACCTGTTGTTCTCTTCTCTGCTCAGGCTGCCAGGGTCTTGTGGAACTGCTGCCCGGACGGTGCCGGCGCGACCGTCTGCTTGTCGCCGCCGAGGTGCTCCGCAACCTGATGGACGGTGCCGTTGATCGTGGAGCCGCCCTTGATGACCAACTGCGTGGCGGCCTGCGCCTTGTCCGAGAGCTGGGCCGCTTCGCCGAACGATTTCTTCAGGCCCCAGTTGACCGCCCTCATGCTGAACGGCTGCCCGAGCCCCTTGGCAATCTCCTCGGCTGTTCTCGCGCCTCCCGCACCCAGTCTCCCCGTGAGCTTCGCGCCTGTGGCAGCTCCCTTGAAGCCCGCGGTGGCGCCTTTGGCCAGGCCCCCCACCCCCGGGACCATCCCCAGCGCATCCAGCCCGATCTTCCAGCCCGGCGTGCCATTGCCCCGCGCGTTCCCCATCCAGTGGCCGGCCATCGCTCCGGCCGCGCAGGCCGCGGAAGCCCCGCCGAGGAGAGCGCCGACGACCTGGCCACCGACAGGTACGACCTGGCAGGCCAGGGCGGCTGCGGCCAGGCCCGCCGAAATGGTGGACAAGAGGTCGGCATGGTCGACGAGCCAGTCCTTGAAGTCCCGCCAGCCTTCCTTGAGACCGTCGATGGCCCGGTTCCACCAGTGAATGTCCGGTGGATGGTTCTCCGACGCCTTGAGGATGGCGCGCTCGGCCTCGCCGGCGCGGTCCTTCCACTGGGGTTGGATGCGCTCCGCTTCGCGGATGAGGTCGTCGAGTTTTTCCTTGGAATGCTTCGCCCTGTCGGACGCCGCATCCATCTCGTCGTTGATCCTCTTGGCCTTCTCGGGCTCCATGGGCCGGCCGAAGTACGGGAGGTACTTCTGATAGAGGTCGGTGTAGTGATCGTGGTCTGCGTCCGCTTGCTTACGAGCCGAAGCCGCCTCCGCCTCGATCTTTCCGGCCTTGTCCTGGAACCCATGGAGATGCGTGTGCCAGCCGCGTAACGCCTTCGCGCAGTCGTGCATGGAATCGGTGCCCTGTTTGAGGAATTTGGGCAGCTCGCCGAGTTTCTTCGCGAAATTCTGGGCCGCCTCTCCCTCCCAGGCGCCGTCGCTCTTCCCGACGGTCTTGAGGAGGTGATCCAGTTCGTCCAGTTCGTCACCGACGGATTTCACGTCGGACGCCAGGGCCTGAATCGCGTGCAGATCTCCCTTCGCGGGATTGAACCCAACGCCGGGCCAGGTCGAGTCGTCTTCGATGAACATGCTGCGCCACGACATGGGTGCCCCTCTGGACTGGTCTTCTCGCTGGTTTCGCAGTTATTTCTTGCCGAGCATCTTGGCGTTCTCTTCTTCGCCCGCCTTGTAGGCGTCCAGCGTCAGCCCAAGTTTTTCGTGGATGTCCTTGGCGGCGTCCGCGATGCGCTTGATGCCATCGCCCCATTGGCCCTGGAACTCATCGCAGGCGTCGTCCAGGCCATCGGTACCCAACGCCTTCGGCCCCACCTTGTTCAAGCGTCGCTGGGCGTCCCGCATGCGTTCGTCCGCATTCGCGAGCTTATTCAGTATTTCCTGTATGCGCCCGACATCGATTTTGAAATCGGTGGACATGTCTGACTTCCTCGCGCTCGCCCGGTGTTTTCGACGACAGTCGAATGAAGGGTCGGTGCAAGGATGTGCGCCCGGTGTCGACGTCGCCGTCACCGTATCGTGACGAGTGGCGTGGCCCTCATCGAGATCTGTTGATATTCGGCCAAGAAGAAGCAGTCGATGTGCCCGGAAAGAGAATTATGGCGGCGGTACGGGGAAACCGAAACATTTCCCATGATCGGCCGTACGGGAAATCACATGCTTGGGCCTGGAGGCCGTCGGCACGCTCGTCGGCGCACGCCCCGCCCTCAGTTCTTCCGATGCCCGATCAGCCGAGGCTTCGCCTCCAGGCCGTCCAGGCCGTGCCAGGCGAGGTTGACGAGGTGGGCGGCGACCTCGGCCTTCTTGGGCTTGCGGACGTCGAGCCACCACTGGCCGGTGAGGGCGACCATGCCGACGAGGGCCTGGGCGTAGAGGGGGGCCAGTTTCGGGTCGAAGCCGCGGGCCTTGAACTCCAGGCCCAGGATGTCCTCGACCTGGGTGGCGATGTCGCTGATGAGGGACGCGAAGGTGCCTGTCGACTGGGCGACGGGGGAGTCGCGCACCAGGATGCGGAAGCCGTCGGTGAAGGTCTCGATGTAGTCGAGGAGCGCGAACGCCGCCTGTTCGAGGAGTTCGCGGGGGTGCCCTGCGGTCAGCGCACCGGTCACCATGTCCAGCAGCTGGCGCATCTCGCGGTCCACGACCACCGCGTAGAGGCCCTCCTTGCCGCCGAAGTGCTCGTAGACGACGGGCTTGGATACGCCTGCCTTGGCGGCGATCTCCTCGACCGACGTGCCCTCGAAGCCACGCTCGGCGAAGAGGGTGCGACCGATGTCGAGCAGCTGCTCACGGCGCTCCGCTCCGGTCATCCGGACGCGCCGGGTCCGCCTGGTACCCGCGCCGGAGGAGGTGCCCTTGCTGCCGTTGCTCACGTTGCTGCCGTCGATCGCCACCCGTCAATCATGCCGCCTGGGCCGTCTTCGCCTTGCGCCGGGCGTCGAGCCGGGACGCGTTCGGCCACCGCACGTCGTACGCCCAGCCCGCCTTCTCGAACCAGCGGATCAGCCGGGCACTGGAATCCAGCTGCCCCTTGAGCACGCCGTGACGCGCGCATGTCGGGTCCGCGTGGTGCAGGTTGTGCCACGACTCACCGCAGGAGAGGACCGCCAGCCACCACACGTTCCCGGAACGGTCACGGGACTTGAACGGCCGCTTGCCGACCGCGTGGCAGATGGAGTTGATCGACCACGTGACGTGGTGCAGCAGCGCCACCCGGACCAGCGAACCCCAGAAGAACGCGCTCAGCGCACCCGCCCAGGACATCGTCACCAGGCCGCCCACCAGCGGCGGCAGCGCCAGCGACACCGTCGTCCAGACGATGAACTGCCGGGAGACCGCCCGGATCGCCGGATCCTTGATCAGATCAGGCGCGTACTTGTGCTGCGGCGTCTGCTCCTCGTCGAACATCCAGCCGATGTGCGCCCACCACAGGCCCTTCATCAGCGCCGGCACCGTCTCGCCGAACCGCCACGGCGAATGCGGGTCGCCCTCCGCGTCCGAGAATTTGTGGTGCTTGCGGTGGTCCGCCACCCAGCGCACCAGGGGCCCCTCCACCGCCATCGACCCCATGACCGCCAGCGCGATGCGCAGCGGGCGCTTCGCCTTGAAGGCGCCGTGCGTGAAATACCGGTGGAAGCCGATCGTGATGCCGTGGCAGCCGATGTAGTACATCGCCACCATCAGGCCCAGATCCAGCCAGCTCACCCCCCACCCCCATGCCAGCGGCACCGCGGCCAGCAGCGCCAGGAACGGCACCGTGATGAAGAGCAGCAGGGTGATCTGCTCAAGGGATCGCTTGCTGTCACCGCCCAGCGTCGCGGACGGCAGCGATGCGCCGGCCGGTGTGGGTGACTCTTCGACGGCTTCTGGACCAGCGGTCATGTTGGTGTCCCTCGTCGGGGGCTCGGGGGCACGGCTACGGCTACGGGACCGTAACCTACGGTCTCGTAAGTATGGCAGCGCCGAGACCGCGGACAAGGCTGTGACAGGCCAGTACCCACCACACGGGCACCCCTACCCCCACCCCGCACAGCCGTGACCTGCGAGCACGGCCCGCCCCTTGGCCCCATCCGCACAGATGCCCACACAGCGGACGGTGTGACCACCCTCCGAACGGGAGACCTATCCTGGGGGCGTCGGACAGCGCGGTCCGCATCCCGCCCACAAAGCCCAGACGTGCCCACCCGTCACCCGCCACACGCAGGAGACGCAGGCGCCGCCCCCAGGGAGCGCCGCCCGCCACCCCTGGAAACCGTCGCGGTGTGACGTCCCCTCCTAAAGAGATGCAAGGAGCCGCACCTGTGAGCAGTGCCGACAACACCTCCGCCGCCGAGCCCACCTCCAGCGGAAACGGCCGGGCCAACGGGCTCGCCACCGAGGCCGAGCGCGGCGACAACATCGCCCTGCGCGCCGACATCCGCCGCCTCGGCGATCTCCTCGGCGAGACCCTCGTCCGCCAGGAAGGACAAGAACTCCTGGACCTCGTCGAGCAGGTCCGCGCGCTGACCCGCTCCGACGGCGAGGCCGCCGCCCGGCTCCTGGGCGACACCGACCTCGCCACCGCAGCCAAGCTCGTCCGCGCCTTCTCGACGTACTTCCACCTCGCCAACGTCACCGAGCAGGTCCACCGTGGCCGCGAGCTGCGTGCCAGGCGCGCCGCGGAAGGCGGCATCCTCAGCCGCACCGCCGACATGCTCAAGGACGCCGACCCCGAGCACCTGCGGGAGACCGCCGCCCACCTCGGCGTACGCCCCGTCTTCACCGCACACCCCACCGAAGCCGCCCGCCGCTCCGTCCTCACCAAGCTCCGCAAGGTCGCCGAACTCCTCGACCACACGGACACCACCGAGCGCCGCCGCACCGACCTCCGTCTCGCCGAGAGCATCGACCTCATCTGGCAGACCGACGAACTGCGCGTCGCCCGTCCCGAGCCCACCGACGAGGCCCGCAACGCCATCTACTACCTCGACGAACTGGGCCGCGGCGCCGTCGGCGACGTACTCGAAGACCTCGCCGCCGAACTGGAGCGGGCCGGCACCGAACTGCCCGCCGGCACCCGCCCGCTGACCTTCGGCACCTGGATCGGCGGCGACCGCGACGGCAACCCCAACGTCACCCCCCAGGTCACCTGGGACGTCCTGATCCTCCAGCACGATCACGGCATCACCGACGCCCTGGAACACATCGACGAACTGCGCGGCGCCCTCTCCAACTCCATCCGCAACTGCGGCGCCACCGAAGAACTCCTCGCCTCCCTCCAGCGCGACCTGGAACTCCTCCCGGAGATCAGCCCCCGCTACAAGCGGCTCAACTCCGAAGAGCCCTACCGCCTCAAGGCCACCTGCATCCGGCAGAAGCTCGTCAACACCCGCGACCGGCTCGCCGGCGACACCCCGCACGTCCCCGGCCGCGACTACCTCGGCACCGCCGAACTCCTCGACGACCTCGCCCTCATCCAGACCTCACTGCGCGCCCACCGCGGCGGCCTGGTCGCCGACGGCCGCCTGGAGCGCACCCTGCGCACCATCGCCGCCTTCGGCCTCCAGCTCGCCACCATGGACATCCGCGAGCACGCCGACGCCCACCACCACGCACTGGGCCAGCTCTTCGACCGCCTCGGCGAGGAATCCTGGCGCTACGTCGACATGCCCCGCGACTACCGCCGCAAGCTCCTCGCCAAGGAACTGCGCTCCCGCCGGCCCCTGGCCCCCACCCCCGCGCCCCTCGACGAAGCCGGCGCCAAGACCCTCGGCGTCTTCCGCACCATCCTCAAGGCCAAGAAGACCTTCGGCCCCGAGGTCATCGAGTCGTACATCATCTCCATGTGCGCCGGCTCCGACGACGTCTTCGCCGCCGCCGTGCTCGCCCGCGAAGCCGGTCTGATCGACCTGCACGCCGGCTGGGCCAAGGTCGGCATCGTGCCGCTCCTGGAGACCACCGACGAGCTGAAGATCGCCGACCAGCTCCTCGACGAGATGCTCTCCGACCCCTCCTACCGACGCCTGGTCGCCCTCCGCGGCGACGTCCAGGAAGTCATGCTCGGCTACTCCGACTCCTCCAAGTTCGGCGGCATCACCACCAGCCAGTGGGAGATCCACCGCGCCCAGCGCCTGCTGCGCGACGTCGCCCACCGGCACGGTGTACGCCTGCGCCTCTTCCACGGCCGCGGCGGCACCGTCGGCCGCGGCGGCGGCCCCTCCCACGACGCGATCCTCGCCCAGCCCTACGGCACCCTCGAAGGCGAGATCAAGGTCACCGAGCAGGGCGAGGTGATCTCCGACAAGTACCTCGTGCCGTCCCTGGCCCGCGAGAACCTCGAACTGACCGTCGCCGCAACGCTCCAGGCATCCGCCCTGCACACCGAACCCCGCCAGTCCGACGAGGCGCTCGCCCGCTGGGACGCCGCCATGGAGACCGTCTCCGAAGCGGCCCACGGCTCCTACCGCCACCTCGTCGAAGACCCCGACCTGCCCGCCTACTTCTTCGCCTCCACCCCCGTCGACCAGCTCGCCGAACTCCACCTCGGCTCCCGCCCCTCCCGCCGCCCCGACTCCGGCGCGGGACTCGACGGACTCCGCGCCATCCCCTGGGTATTCGGCTGGACCCAGTCCCGCCAGATCGTCCCCGGCTGGTACGGCGTCGGCACCGGCCTCAAGGCCGCCCGCGAAGCCGGCCTCGGCACCGTCCTCGACGAAATGCACGAACACTGGCACTTCTTCCGCAACTTCCTGTCCAACGTCGCCATGACCCTGGCCAAGACCGACCTGCGGATCGCCCAGCACTACGTCGACACCCTCGTCCCCGACGAGCTGAAGCACGTCTTCGACGTCATCAAGGCCGAGCACGAACTCACCGTCCAGGAAGTCCTGCGCATCACCGGCGAGAGCGAACTCCTCGACTCCAACCCGGTCCTGCGCCAGACCTTCCGCATCCGCGACGCCTACCTCGACCCGATCAGCTACCTCCAGGTCTCCCTGCTGGCCCGCCAGCGCGAGGCCGCGGCCCGCGGCGAAGAAGCCGACCCGGTCCTCGCCCGCGCCCTGCTGCTCACCGTCAACGGCGTCGCCGCCGGCCTGCGCAACACCGGCTGACCCGCCCCGCACACCACAACGGCCCGCCCCCTGGCACGAACCAGGAGGCGGGCCGTCGGTCTCAGCCGCCCCGCTACAACGCCACGAATGCCGCCACCAGCAGCGCCGCGCCGCACCACCCCATCGCCCACGCCGTCCGCCGCCACCGCAGCCCCCCGGCCACCACCAGCGCCGCCAGCAACAACGAACCCCCGAACGGCACCCACGCGTACAGGATCCCGGCAGGCCCGGTCCGCACCGCATCGGCCGTACCCGACCTCATCGTCACCTCGACGCGCTCCCCCTTGTCCGGCGCCGCCACCTTCGCGACCGACACCTTCGCGCGCCGCCGCCCGTCCCCCTCCGTCGGCACGTACGGCCCCGTACACCGGTCATCCGCACACGCCACCACCGTCATCGTGCCGCGCTCCCGCGCCTTCACCAGCATCGCGTACTGCGCCGTACCCCACGACGTCCACACCCCCGCCACCAGCAACAACAACGCCAGCAACGCCAACACCCCGGTCCGGACGAGCAGCACCACTCCATAGGCGCTCTCACCCGCCCGCCGGGTACGACTACGTTTGACCGCACTGGTGCGCGAATTCCGTCTGGACATGGCGGGATCCTTGGCCATCGACCCGCACTCGGTCAACCTCCCGCCGGCACCCACCCGGCACGGCCCCGCTGCCCGTACGCACCGGGGAGCCGCGGCCCCCCCATACTGGGAACAGGAGGATCCATGAACTCGACGGAGCAGATCGTCTACCGGCAACTACGCGAGCTGCGCGATCACTTCACGCCGCCGCCCGGCTTCACCTGGTCCGAGATCAGCGACGGCAAACTCCTCATGATGATGAGCCCGCGGCCCCGGCATCAGCTGACCGCCAAGCGCGTCACCCGGCAGCTCGACCCGCAGCTCCCTGACGACGTTTTCGCCTTCGGGGCGACCGACACGGACGACGCCGGTCTCGGAAAGCTGCGCATCCCGGACATCCTCGTCTGCCCCAGCGCCGCCATGGACACCGACGCCCCCCTCGACCCCCGCGAAATCGTCCTCGCCATCGAGATCGTCTCCCCTTCCAACCCCGACAACGAATACGAGGACAAAGCCCGCGACTACCCCGCCATGGGCATCCCGCACTACCTCATCCTCGACCCGCGCGACGGCACCGCCACCTACCAGTGGGCCATCGGCCGCACCGAGGGCCGCCCCGCGTATGAGAACCGGCTGCACCTCCCGTACGGCACACCGGTCACCCTCAGCACGGCCCTCGGCGACTGGACGGTCGACACCACCGACCTGCCCCGCTACAGCCCCAAGGACATGTTCCAGCAGCCGTGAAGCCCTGAACCGCTACGTGTTGTACGTGCTCTGCGCCCGCTCCAGACCCTCCAGGACCAGCGCCTCCACCGCGTCCGCCGCGCGGTCCACGAAGTAGTCCAGCTCCTTGCGTTCCACCGACGCGAAGTCCTTCAGTACGAAATCCGCCACCGGCATACGGCCCGGAGGCCGCCCGATCCCGAACCGCACCCGGTGATAGTCCGCACCCAGCGACTTCGTGATCGACTTCAGGCCGTTGTGGCCGTTGTCCCCGCCGCCCGACTTCAGCCGCAGTGCGCCGAAATCGATGTCCAACTCGTCGTGCACCGCGATGATCTGCGACACCGGCACCTTGTAGAAGTCCCGCAACGCCGTCGTCGGACCGCCCGACAGATTCATGAACGACTGCGGCTTCGCCACCACCACCCGACGCCCCGCAGTGCCCGGAGGACCCACCCGCCCCTCCACCACCTGCGCCCGCGCCTTGTGCGCCTTGAACCGTCCCCGCATCCGCTCCGCCAGCAGGTCCGCCACCATGAAACCCACGTTGTGACGATTGCCCGCATACTCCGGACCCGGATTGCCCAGCCCCACCACAAGCCACGGATCGGCGTCCGTCATCTCCACGTCTCCCACATCCGCCCGGCGACACCACCGAGCCACGAATCCGGCCCGGCCACCGCCGAGCCGGCCACCCACCCGCACCACACGGCACCAGGCCACCAAACAACCCAACCGCCACCCCGCACCCAAAGGCGCGCGGCAGCGGTTGGAAAACGTCCTACCGGACGACGGCTCAGCCCTCGGAGGAGGCGTCACCATCGGCGGCCGGCTCCGGCGCCTCGGCCTGCGCCGCGACAACCTGCAGCACGACCGCGTCCTCGTCGACGGCCAGCGTCGACCCCGAAGGCAGCGTGATGTCCTTGGCCTGCACCGAGTCGCCGGCGTCCAGACCCGCGATCGACACGGTGACCGACTCCGGGATGTGCGTCGCCTCGGCCTCGATGGGCAGCGTGTTCAGCAGGTGCTCCAGCAGGTTCGCACCCGGCGCCAGGTCACCCTCGGTCAGGATCGGCACCTCGACCGTGACCTTCTCGCCCTTCTTGACGGCCAGGAAGTCCACGTGCACCAGGAAGCCACGGATGGCCTCGCGCTGCACGGCCTTCGGGATGACCAGCTCGTCCTTGCCGTCCACGTCCAGGCGGAGCAGCACGTTCGGGGTCTTCAGGGCCATCATCAGCGCGTGGTTGTGAATCGCCACGTGCTTCGGCTCGGCGCCGTGACCGTAGATGACCGCGGGAACCAGGTCCGCACGACGCGCACGACGCGCCGCACCCTTACCGAAATCGGTACGCACCTGGGCGGCAAGCTTGACCTCAGCCATGACTGCACTCCTCGTATCTCAGGAAACTGCTGACCGTTACCCGGCCCACGACAGACCTGCTACGAAGAGCGCGTCGATTACGGACCAGCCACACACAAAAAGTGCGGCCTCCCTCGCCGAGCAACTCCGTGAGTCTACCCGGCCGGGAGGCCGCCCCAAAGTCGATCAATGCCGACCTACATCACAGCGGTGACACGACCCGCGTCACTGCTCCTCGAAGAGGCTCGTCACCGAACCGTCCTCGAACACCTCACGGATCGCCCGCGCCACCGTCGGCGCCATCGACAGCACCGTGATCTTGTCGAGCTCCAGCTCCGAAGGCGTCGGCAGCGTATTCGTGAAGACGAACTCACTCACCTTCGAATTCTTCAGACGGTCCGCGGCAGGACCCGACAGCACACCGTGCGTCGCCGTCACGATCACGTCAGACGCACCGTTCGCGAACAGCGCGTCCGCCGCCGCGCAGATCGTGCCACCGGTGTCGATCATGTCGTCGACCAGCACACACACCCGGTCCTTCACATCGCCGACGACCTCGTGCACGGTGACCTGGTTCGCCACGTCCTTGTCGCGCCGCTTGTGCACGATCGCCAGCGGCGCACCCAGACGGTCGCACCAGCGGTCCGCGACCCGCACCCGGCCCGCGTCCGGCGAGACCACCGTGAGCTTGTCCCGGTCCACCTTCGCGCCGACGTAATCCGCCAGCACCGGCAGCGCGAACAGATGATCCACCGGGCCGTCGAAGAAGCCCATGATCTGGTCCGTGTGCAGATCGACCGTGACGATACGGTCCGCACCCGCCGTCTTCATCAGGTCCGCGATCAGCCGCGCCGAAATCGGCTCACGGCCACGGTGCTTCTTGTCCTGACGGGCATAGCCGTAGAACGGCACGACCACGGTGATGCTCCGGGCCGAAGCCCGCTTCAGCGCATCAATCATGATCAGCTGCTCCATGATCCACTTATTGATCGGAGCCGTGTGGCTCTGAATCAAAAAGCAGTCCGCACCACGCGCCGACTCCTGATAACGGACGTAGATCTCACCGTTGGCGAAGTCGAACGCCTTCGTCGGGACCAGGCCGACACCCAGCTGGTGCGCGACCTCCTCGGCCAGCTCGGGGTGGGCGCGGCCGGAGAAGAGCATCAGCTTCTTCTCGCCGGTCGTCTTGATCCCGGTCACAGCAAATCTCCTCGAATCCCTGTTTGCGTGCGCTAATCACGGTACGCCCCGCACGGCGCACCCCCTGCACGGTCACCGCTCGCCTTCGGACTCCGGACGAGCGGTCGAAGCGGCCTGCGCGGCGGCGCTCCCGGGCCGCTTACGCGCGACCCAGCCCTCGATATTCCGCTGCTGGCCACGCGCGACCGCCAGCGAACCCGGGGGCACATCCTTGGTGATGACCGAGCCGGCCGCGGTGTACGCGCCGTCCCCGATCGTGACAGGAGCCACAAACATGTTGTCCGACCCCGTCTTGCAGTGCGACCCGACGGTGGTGTGGTGCTTGGCCTCGCCGTCGTAGTTCACGAACACGCTCGCCGCACCGATATTCGTGTGCTCACCGATCGTCGCATCCCCCACATACGACAGATGCGGCACCTTCGTGCCCTCGCCGATCGACGCGTTCTTCATCTCGACGTACGTACCGGCCTTCGCGCGCGCACCCAGCACCGTTCCCGGACGCAGATACGCATACGGGCCCACGCTCGCGCCCGCGCCGATCCGCGCGCCGTCCGCGACCGTGAACGACGCCATCGCGCCCTCGTCGACCACCGTGTCCGTCAGCCGCGAATGCGGACCCACCTCGGCGCCCGCGGCCACCTGCGTCGCGCCCAGCAGCTGCGTCCCCGGGTGCACCACCGCGTCCGCGCCGAAACCGACCGACACATCCACCCACGTCGTCGCCGGATCCACGACCGTCACGCCGGACAGCATCGCCCGCTCCAGCAGCCGCTCGTTGAGCAACCGCCGCGCCTCGGCCAGCTGCACCCGGTTGTTGATCCCCAGGATCTCCCGGTGATCGCCGGCGACCGCCGCGCCCACCCGGTGCCCGGCCGACCGCAGAATCCCCAGCACGTCCGTGAGGTACTCCTCACCCTGGCTGTTGTCCGTCCGCACCTTGCCCAGCGCCTCGGCCAACAGCCGCGCGTCGAACGCGAACACCCCGGAATTGATCTCCCGGACCGCCCGCTGCGACTCGCTCGCGTCCTTGTGCTCGACGATCGCGGTGACCGCGCCGCTCGCACCGTCGCGGATGATCCGCCCGTACCCCGTCGCGTCCGGCACCTCGGCCGACAGCACCGTGACGGCGTTCCCGTCCGCCGCGTGCGTCTCGCTCAGC
Source organism: Streptomyces sp. NPDC048644 (assembly GCF_043199105.1). NCBI lineage: Bacteria > Bacillati > Actinomycetota > Actinomycetes > Kitasatosporales > Streptomycetaceae > Streptomyces > Streptomyces sp. NPDC048644. The sequence continues at coordinate 66,804 of NZ_JBICVO010000005.1, read as the reverse complement.
CGCCGCAGCGTCTCGCCCGTCAGCAGCGGAGTGTCACCGCAGACGACCACCACCGTGCCGTCCAGCGCCGCGTCGTCCGCGCCCAGTTCCTCCAGGGCCATCCGCACGGCGTGCCCGGTGCCGTTCTGCTCGTGCTGCACCGCGGTGCGCACCCCGGGGTCGATCTCGGTCAGGTGCGCCTGCACCTGCTCGCGGGCGTGGCCGACGACCACGACGAGATGTTCCGGATCCAGCTCACGGGAGGCGGCGACCACATGCCCCACAAGGGAGCGACCACAGATCGCGTGCAGAACCTTGGGGGTCACCGACTTCATGCGGGTTCCCTCACCCGCTGCGAGAACGACGATGGCTGCCGGGCTGTTGGCGCTCACGGGGATGCCCTTCGGCTTCTTGGCTACTTCGGGTGGTGGTCATCCGAAGGATACCGGTGCGTTTTGTTGCCGAAACGACCCCGGGCCCTGACGCGCGCGTCAGGGCCCGGGGTCCGTACTTCGAGATATTGCTCCCCCGCCAGGACTCGAACCCGGACAGATGGCACCAAAAGCCACAGTGCTGCCAATTACACCACGGGGGAATAAGCCGGACGAAACGGACGTATTGTCAGTTCGATCGCCTGGCCCCCAACACTATGCCGTACCACCAGCCTTCGACGCGACGGTATAGGTCAGCGCTCTGCGGGATCCGGCAGGCGGGCGGGCGTAAGGATTCGTGGCCGGGTTTCCCGTGGGGGTGCGGCATGGGGACAGGGTGTCGGGTACGCGTGTGCGAGACGGGCGGAAATGTGGGCGATTCAATAGTTCGAGGGATAACCGTGGGTAAGCGCCCGTAACGGCTCGGGAACGTGCTCGGGCGCTGCCCGGGGGAACCGGGTCGGGCGCCCGTACGCTGGTCCGTATGACCGCGACGGGGGCAAGTGCAGGAGAGGGCGTGCGAGGTGCGCCCGTGGGCGGGCCGTGGTGGTGGGGGCGTCGGCGCAGTGCCGTGTTCGACGTGTTGCTGGCGGTGGCCTCGGCGCTCGAGTGTGTGATTGAGGGGGCGCGTTTCTCGGACGAGGCGCGGCTGCCGGTGTGGGTGGGGATGCTGCTGGGTCTTGTGGTCGGCCCGGTGTTGTTGGTGCGGCGGCGGTGGCCGGTTGCCGTGGTGCTGGTGTCGATCGCGGTGATGCCGGCGGAGATGGGTGCGCTGCTGGGCATGGTGGGGCTGTACACGCTCGCCGCGTCGGATGTGCCGCGTCGGATCACGGGGTTGCTCGCGGGGATGACGGTCGTCGGGACGTTGGTCTCGACGTTTTTGAACCTGCGGCAGGACGTGCTGGCCACGGAGAATTTCCATCCGCCGCTGTGGTTCGTGCCGGTGATGTCGGTTGCGGTGGGGCTGGTGGTGACGGCGCCGCCGGTGTTGTGGGGGCTGTATGTCGGCGCCCGGCGGCGGCTGGTGGAGAGCCTGCGGGAGCGGGCGGACGGCCTGGAGCGTGAGCTGTCGCTGCTGGCGGACCGTGCCGAGGAGCGGGCGGAGTGGGCCCGTAACGAGGAGCGGACGCGGATCGCGCGGGAGATGCACGACGTGGTGGCGCACCGCGTGAGCCTGATGGTGGTGCACGCGGCGGCGTTGCAGGCGGTGGCGTTGAAGGACCCGGAGAAGGCGTCGAGGAACGCGGGTCTGGTGGGGGACATGGGGCGTCAGGCGTTGACCGAGTTGCGGGAGATGCTGGGCGTGCTGCGTACGGCGGAGGGTTCGGGCGGCCGGGTGGCGCCGCCGTCGGACGAGCCGGAGCGGCTGGTCGCGGTGGCGTCGAAGGCGACCACTTCGCAGGCCGGGGCGGCGTCGGGTGTGACGGCGGTGGCGGACGCGGCGGGGGTGCCGGATGCCGGTGCGGCGGCGGCTGCCGGGAGCGGGGACGCCGAGGGGCCGTCGCTGGCGCTGCTGGCGGATCTCGTGGGGCAGTCGCGTGCGGCGGGGATGACGGTGGAGCTGTCGGTCGATGGCACTGAGGGGCGGTACGCGGCGGGTGTGGAGCCGGCCGTGTACCGGGTGGTGCAGGAGGCGCTGACGAACGTGCACAAGCACGCCCCGGGAGCGCGGGCCCGGGTGCGGCTGGCGCACCGTGCGGGTGAGGTGGCGGTGCAGGTGGAGAACGGCCTGTCGGACGGCGGGACGGTGGACGCCGGGCTGCCGAGCGGGGGGAACGGGCTGGTCGGGATGCGGGAGCGGGTGACGGCGCTGGGCGGCGTGTTCGTCGCGGGGCCGACGGAGGCCGGGGGCTTCCGGGTGTCGGCCGTGGTGCCGGCGGGGGTGGCTGCGGCGGATGCGTCGTCCGGGGACTCAGGGGACTCCGGGGACTCCGGGGATTTCGAGGGTGAGGGCGGCGTTGCCGGTGAGAGGGCCGCTGCGGACGGTGGCCCGGTGGAGGCTGTGGGCTAGGGCGAGCCGGGCCCCGTTCGTGGGCCGGGCCCGGTTCCGGCCGGGTGCCGGGACGGGCGTCCTAGGTGCCGGCCGGTACCGCGGTGTCGTGTGCCTCGGGTGCCGGGGGCATGGTGAGGCGGGCGGGGCGGGTGCCGAGGACGAGGGTGCCGAGGGCGTGGTCCATGTCGGGGCCGAGGTACCAGTCGCCGGTGTGGTCGAGGCTGTAGACGCGGCCCTCGGTGTCGATGGCGAGGAGCGCCTGGGGGGAGCCCGCTGCCTGGCTGCTGCTGAGGAGTTCCTGGCCGAGGGGGGCGACGTGGGTGTCGAGGGCGCGGCCGAGGTCGCCGAGGGTGCGGGCGAGGTGGAGGCCGTGCAGCGGGTCGACGGTGAAGGGGGTGGGGGCGATGTGCCGGCCGGGGCCGGTGGCGGTGATGTGCAGGCCGCCGAACTCGGCCCAGGCTTCGACGGCCGCGGGGAAGACGGTGTGGCGGTGGCCTGCGGGTGAGGCGTGGTCGCGGAGAGCGTCGGCCCACTGCTCGGCCTGTTTGATGTTCCAGCGTCCCGGGGTCCAGCCGGCGTTGTGGAGGGCGATGTCGACGGGCGGCGGGAAGCGGGTCGAGCCCTGGTCGCGGGGGTCGGCGGGCGGCATGGTGTGGGTCAGCTCCCTGTGGGCGTGCTGCCGATGGGCATGACGCCGAAGTGGGCGAGGAGCGCGTCGCAGGAGCGGCAGGGCGGTGCGTAGCTGCCGTGCAGGGGGTCGCCGTCCTCGCGGATGTGACGGGCGGTGATCTTGGAGTGTTTCAGGGAGCGTCGGGCTTCGCCATTGGTGAGGGGTTTGCGGGAGGCACGTTTGCCGCGGTTGCCTTCGACGGCGGTGAGGTGACGGGAGAGCAGGACGGCTTCGGGGCAGCGTCCGGTGAACCGTTCGCGTTGTGCGGTGGCGAGGGTGTCGAGGAAGTCCTGGACGAGGGGGTGCAGGGCCGGGGGATGTTCGCCCTTGCTCGCGGTGCAGGTGAGGGTGTGGCCGCGTACGGAGAGGGCGGCGCCGACGGTGGGGAGGATGCCGTCGCGCCGGTGGCGGAGCGCGGGGGTGCGCTCGGTGTCGGCGGTGCCGCTCCAGCCGATGCGGGGGTCGCCTGAGGTGGCGGTGTGGTGTGCCGTGGTGCTCATGGTGCTTTCCCTCCCTGCAAACCCCCCGGTTGCGGGGGTCAGCCTGCCAAATATGCCGGGCGTTGCGGTAGTCGAGGGGGCCTTCGGCGCGTTCACCGGTGGGTGACGGTTCGTTGTGCGGGGGACAACTGGGCAGGTCGGGAGGGGTGGTGCGGGTGGGGTGCGGAGGGGTGTTCGGGGTGTGCGCGGGCGTGTCCGCGCGGGTGGGCGGGCGCGGCGTCCGGTCTTGCGGCACGGCATAGGCTGTGCGCAGTAGCCAGAATCAGCCAGGGGGCACCGCGATGACGAATGGTCGGCTCGGGCAGCATGCCGCGCCACCGAACACCGCTTATGCCGGGCAGGTTGTGCATTTTCCGGACCCGGTCCGTGCTGCGCGGCATCCTGCTGGTGTGCGGATGGACGGGAACGGTTTCCCGGCGTTCTCGCCGTACGCGCGGGCGGCGGTGGAGATCGCCGAGCCGCCGGAGGGTTTCGGCGTCGATGAACTGCGGCTGACGGACTACGTGTCGGCGAACGCGGCGATGCACGCGCAGGGGCACGAGTTGTGGGCGGACGGCTGCGCGGTGGCGACGCCGCACGGCTGGACGTGGCATCACGTCGCGGGTACCCGGCGCCTGGAGCTGGTTCCCGTCGAGGTGAAGGCGCTTTTGCGGCATCACGGCGGGCTGGCGACGGCGGCGGTGGCGCACGACAAGCGGGGCACACGGCCGTTGCAGGAGACCCGGCCGGTGCATTTCGGGCTGCCGCACCGGGGGCTTTCGGTGGGCGAGGAGCAGGTGGCGCAGGCCGAGGAGTCGCTCGGATACCGGTTGCCCGGCGCGTACCGGTCGTTCCTGAAGGCGGCGGGCGGGTGCGCTCCGGTGGGGGCGGCGCTCGACGCGGAGCTGGGGCTGCTGGTGGACCAGCCGTTCTTCACGGTGCGCGATGACGCGGCGGTGAACGATCTGGTCTATGTGAACAAGTGCCTGCGGGACCACTTCACCAAGGATTTCCTGGGTGTGGCGTTCGCGCAGGGCGGCGTGGTCGCGGTGAAGGTGCGGGGCTCGGCGCCGGGTTCGGTGTGGTTCTGCCCGTATGACGATGCGCGGGACCAGGACGGCTGGTCGGTGCAGGAGCGGGTCGAGCGGCTGTTGTTGCCGTGCGGCGCGGATTTCGACGAGTTCCTGGTGCGGCTCGCGGGGAATCCGCCGGAGCTGGAGACGGTGGCGAACCTGATGGTGGACGGTGGCTTCGCGCAGGCCGTTCCGGTGGAGGGGTGAGCGCGGTGGTGACGTTCGCGCAGGCGCAGGAGCGTGCCGAGCTGTGGGTGAACGGCGAGGTGCCGGGGCCGCAGCAACGTGAGGTGCGGGTGCGGGAGTTCGATCTGGGCTTCGTGGCCTGGGCGGAGGACCGGGAGGGCGGTCCGCGCGGCGAGGGCGGGCGGAGCCGGCTGGTGATCGCGCGGGACAGCGGTGAGACGACGTTGTGGCCCGGTCTGCCGGTGGGCGAGGTGATCCGGCGGTACGAGGAGGAGTACGGCGCGGTCGCGGACGGCGGGCGCGGGGTCGCGGAGCCGCCGCAGCGGATCGATCTGGAGGCGACGTCGTTCCTGCTGACGCCGCCGGAGTGGTTGCAGCAAGTGGCGGACGCGGCCGGCGGTGCGGACCGCGGTGGTGCGGACCGCGGTGGTGCGGCGCAGGCGGGGGCGCCGTCGTCGGCCGCTGCGCCGGTGCCGTCGGCGGTTCCGGACACCGGTGGCTCGGCCGATGCGTGGGCCGAGGTCAATGTGACGTCGGGGGCCGGTGGGGAGCCGGGCGCGGGCGAGGGTGACGAGGACCGTTCGGTGGGGTTGCCCGAGACGGTGTTCGCGCCGCCGCTCGCCGGTATCGACGAGGTCGATGAGGCCGGTGAGGGGGACGGGGCGGCGCCGCAGGCGCGTCCCGAGGCGAAGACGGAGTTGTTGCGGGGCGGGAGTCAGCTGCCGCGTACGCAGGTCGCCCCGGCGGCGGGCGGGCCGGGTGCCGGTGGGCCGTCGGGTGCGGGTGCGGGCGGGCCGGGGGCCGTGCCGCCGATGCCTCCGGCGCCGCCCGGTGTGCCGGGGCTTTCGGAGCTGCCGCCGCCGTCCGGTGCGCCGGTCACCGATGTGCCGCCGCCGGATGGCGCGGTGCCGTCCGGTGGGGCCGTGCCGCAGGGCGCGGGGGCGCAGGGCGGTCCGGGGTCCGGTGGTCCGCCGCCGCCTCCGCCAGGGCCGTCGGCCGGTGCCGGTGGCGGGGTGCATGCGGCGGCGACGATGCTCGCGGACGGTGCGGCGCTGCCCGGCGGTGCCGCGGGGGCCGGTGCGGGTGCGGCTGTTCCGCCGCCGCCCGGGGCTCCGGGTACGCCCGGTGCGGGGTCCGCGGCAGCGGGCGGGGAGCCGTCGCCGGGTGCGAGCGCGCCGGCCGGTGGGTACGTGCCGACGCAGCTGGTGTCCCAACTGGACGCGGGCGGGCTGGACTTGAGCGCGGTGGACGGATCTGGTGATGCGGGTGCGTCCGGCGCGGGCAGTGGGGCCGGTGGTGCGGGCGCGCCGTCCGGTGGTGAGGGCGCGGGCCCCGGTGGCGGGGTGCACGCCGCGGCGACGATGCTCGCCGGTGGCGTCGTGCTGCCGGACGCGTCGGCCGGGGCTTCGGGCTCCGCCGGTGCGGCGGGCGGGCCCGGTGTGCCGCCGCCCGCGCCTCCTGGTGCGCCGAAGCCGCCGGGTGTGCCCGGTGCGCAGGCGGGGGGCCGTGGTGCCTCGGGGCAGGGCGGTCCGCCGCCTCCGCCGCCGCCCGTGCCGTCGGCCGGTGCCGGTGGCGGGGTGCACGCGGCGGCGACGATGCTGGCCGGTGGCGCGGCCGTACCGGGGCCCGGTGGTCACGGGCCTGCTCACGGGCCTGCTCAGGGGCCTGTCGGTCAGGCAGGGCCGCAGGGGGCCGGGCCCGCGGGTCCGCCTCCGGGGCCGCCCGTTCCGCCCGCCGCCGGGCAGGGTGGCGCCCCGGGCGGGTACGGATATCCGCCGCCGCCCGGTGGACTGCCGACCGTCGGGCCCGGCTACATGGCGGTGCTGAGCTACCGGGCGCCGGACGGCTCGGAGCAGAAGATCGTGCGCAGGTCGGCGCCCGGTCTGCCGCATCCGGAGTGGCAGCTGCTGCACGAGCTGCGCGGCATGAACATTCCGCCGCAGCAGGTGCTTGAGCTGCACACCGAGCTGGAGTGCTGCGAGCTGCCGGGTGGCTACTGCGCCCGGATGGTCCGTGACACCTGGCCGCAGGTGCGGATCAGCCACACCGCCGCGTACGGCAGGGATCACGCCTCGCGGCAGCAGGGCGTACGTCATCTCGTCGAGCATCAGGGCGAGTTGCACCAGGTGGCGGACGGTCCCGCGCGGCCGGCGCCGGTGCGGGTGCCGCTGCCGCATCCCTCGCAGGTGCAGCCGGTGCCCCCGGCGCCGCCGCAGGTCATCGGGCAGGAGCTGGAGCAGTCGTTCGGCCCGCAGGGGATCTTCCGCTTCGATCAGCGGGCGGTGTCCCGGCAGGGTGTGCCCGACGTGGTCGCGCAGATGCTGGTGTGGGCCGGTCTGCCGGTCGACTTCGGGCCGTTCTTCTGGGCGCAGGCGCAGCCGGGGCGTCCGGTGCCGACGCTGGCGGAGCTGGCGGCGGAGCGCGGGGTGCAGCCGGCGCCGGACGCGGGCTCGTATCTGGTGATGGGCAACGACTTCGGCCGTCAGCTGTGTGTGCAGTACGGCACGGCGAACATCGTCGCGGTGCCGGTGGAGGCGGGGCCCGGCGGGCAGCCCGCGGCACCGCAGTTCGTGAACAGCGGGCTGCCGGAGTTCATGCGCTGCCTGGCGATGCTGGGGCGGATGTGGCGGCTGCGGTACGGGCTGACGCCGGAGCAGGCCGGCCACTGGACGGTCGATTTCCAGGCGCAGCTGGTCGCGCTGGATCCGCCGGCGCTGGGTTCGCCGGAGACGTGGTGGTCGGTCCTGCTGGAACAGATGTGGGACGGGCTGCTGTAGGGCCTTTCGTGCGGAGCGCGCCGGGCTCGCGGGGGCCCGGCGCCCGTACCGCCGGGGGCGTGCGCCGCGTGTGACGGGTGCCGGGCGCGGGGGCGCTCGGGCTGCGGGACGGGCCCGGGGCCCTGACGATGCGTATATGGGCCAGCCGATACCGCCACCGTCGTCGTCGACGCTGTACCGGGCGGGCCGGCGCGGCCGGCCGTGGTGGCGGTGGACCTTGGTGGCGTTGCTGGTCGTCGTGGTGCTGGTGGCGGCGGGCGGCGCGGCGCTGTACGTGTGGGCGGGCCGGCAGGTGCGCCAGGTGGCCGCGTTCGGCGCGTACGCGGGCAGGCCGGTCGCGGGCCAGGGCACGAACTGGCTGCTGGTCGGGTCGGACAGCCGGGCCGGGCTGACGCCGGCGCAGCGCAAGGACCTGCACGTCGGCAACGACGGCGGGCGGAACACCGACACGGTGATGGTGCTGCACTCCGGCGGCCACGGCCCGTATCTCGTCAGCATTCCGCGGGACAGCTACGTACCGGTGCCGGGGCACGGCCGCGCCAAGATCAACGAGGCGTACGCGGACGGCGGCCCGAAGCTGCTGACGCGGACCGTGGAGCAGGCGACGGGGCTGCGGATCGACCGGTATGCCGAGGTGGATTTCCTGGGCCTGGTGCGGGTCGTGGACGCGCTGGGCGGGGTGCGGATGTGCCCGGACAAGCCGATCGAGGACGCGAGGTCGGGGGCCGATTTCCGGGCCGGCTGCCAGGAGATGGACGGCCGGCAGGCGCTGGCGTACGCGCGGGCCAGGTACAGCGACCCGGAGGGCGACATCGGGCGGGTGAAGCGGCAGCGGCAGCTGATATCGGCGGTGGCGGACGGGATGCTCAGGCCCGGGGTGTACCTCAATCCGTTCCGATGGAGGCCGGTGGCGGGAACCGCGTTGTCCGCGGTGCGGGTGGACGAGGGGTCGGGTGTCGCCGAACTGGTGGGTATGGGACGGTCGATGCGGAAGATCACCGACGAGGGCGGCCGGGCGGTCACGGTGCCGGTGGCACGGCCAGGAGTGGCGGTGGCGGGCGCAGGCGAGGTCCTGGTGTGGGACGAACAGGGCGCGCGGCGGCTGTTCCAGGCCCTGCGCGATGATGATCCAATTCCGACTTCTGACAACAATTGACGCATCCTGGTGGGATGAGAAGGGCGGAGTGTCGTTTTGCGGCCACTTCGGACCTATCCAGAGAGATGTGTGCGGGACTGACCGGGCCGAACGGACCGGGCGGGACGGCGCGGAGGCGGGCGAGGGGATCGCGCGCCGGAGAGGGGCTTGAACGATGAGTGCATCGGTTTCGCCGCACGGCTTCGAGACCGTACGCGGGCGCGGCTACCGGCAGGACGACGTGGACCGCCGGGTGGAGGGCCTCTCCATCGACCGCGACTCGTGCTGGGAGCGTGCCGCGCGGCTCACGGTGCTCGCCAACGAGATGGAGGCGGAGCTGGCGGAACTGCGCGCGCACCTCGCGAAGATGCCGCCGCAGACGTACGAGTCCCTGGGCGACCAGGCCCGGCTGATCCTGACCACGGCGGAGTCCGAGGCCGCGCGGCTGCGCGCCGACGCGGAAGAGGCCGCCGAAGAGCTGCGCGCGCGGACCGATGCGTATGTGCGCGAGACCACGGAGGCGGCGGACGAGGTCGCGCACGCCCGGCGCAAGGACGCGGAGGAGCGCGGGCGGCAGGCCGTGGACGCGGCGCAGGCGGACGCGGTGGCGCGGGTGGCCGCGGCGCAGAAGGACGCCGAGGAGTGGCGCGCCGAAGCCGTGGCCGCGCGGGAGGAGATGGGCCGGCGCACCACGGAGATGCTCAAGGAACAGGAGCGTCGGCAGGCCGAGGAGTGGAACGACGTCGGCCGCGAACTGGCGGGGTATGACGCGGAGATGGCGCAGCGGGTCGCGGATCTTGAGGAGCGGGGGCGCGCGGTGGTGGCCGCGGCGGAGCGCCGGCACGCCGAGACCCAGGAGGCGGCGCGGCACCGCCAGGAGGACGCGGAGGCCCGCGGCGCCGAACTGCTGGCCCAGGCCCAGGTCGAGGTGGAGCGCATCGAGCGGGCCACCGAACGGGTGGTGCGCGAGCACCAGGGGCAGCTCGACGAGGTCCGCTCTCACATGAAGCACGTCCGCAACACCCTCGCGGCGCTGACCGGGAAGGACCCGGTGGAGGAGCCGGACGGCCCGACGGACGGCCCGGCGGACGGCACGATGGATGTCCCGCCGGCGGGGGAGGACCCGAGGACGGCGGAGGCCGCTGAGGTCGCGGAGGCCGCGGAGGCCGCGGAGGCTGTGGCGACGGCTGATGCCGAGGCGCCCCCGGAGGTCGGTGAGGGGGATGAGGGCGCTGACCGCCGTGCCCCCGTCGACCCGGACAACGAGGACACCATCGAGACCAAGCTGCCCCGCGTACCCGGCTGACGGGGCCGGGCACGGCGGCGGCTCAGCAGCCGGCAGGGCCGCCGCCGGGCCCGCCCGCACCCCCGTCGCCCCCAGCGGTCTCGTCCCCCGTACGGGGCCCTGCCGCCGCTTCGGTACGGGAGCCGGACTCCGCTTCCGCACGGGAGCCGGACTCCTGGCCCGTACGGGAACCGGACTCCTGCCCCGTACGGGAACCCGGCTCCTGCCCCGTGCGGGCGTCCGCGTGGACCGGGAAGCGGCGCGGGGCCAGCAGGAGCAGGGCGATCAGGGCGAGGGCGGCTGCCGCCGCGGCGCCCAGGTAGACGTGGTCGACGGTGAGGGCGACGGAGCGGCGCAGGTAGTCGGCGGCGCGGACGGTGAGCCCTCCGGCGTGCTCCAGGGCGTGCGAGACCGCGTCGAGGTCACCGGGCAGGCCGGGGCGGATGTCCGAAGGGGCGTGGGCCAGCCGGTCGTTGAGGGTGGTGTTGGCGAGGGCGCCGAAGAGGGCCGCGCCGATGGACTGCCCCACCTGGCGGCAGAAGAGTATCGAGGCGGTGGCGGTGCCGCGTTCGGCGTAGCCGACGGACGACTGCACGCCGATGATCAGCGGCAGCTGGAAGAGGCCGAGTGCGGCGCCGAGCGCCAGCATGATCAGGGCGGGCTGCCAGGGCGCGCCCGGGTAGGGCAGCAGGGGGAAGGCGAGCAGGATCAGGGCGGCGGCCGAGATGCCGAGCACCGCGCAGTTGCGGATGCCGATGCGGCGGTAGACATGGCTGCTCAGCGCGGCGGAGACCGGCCAGCTCAGGGTCATCACGGACAGTACGAACCCGGCCGCCGTCGGTCCTGTGCCGAGCACCGACTGGGCGTAGGTGGGCAGGAAGACGGTCGGTGCGACCATCAGCAGGCCCAGGGCGCCGAGTGCGAGGTTGACCGCGGCGATGGTGCGGCGCCGCCAGACCCAGCCGGGGATGATCGGTTCCGCCGCGCGCCGCTCGATGAAGAAGGTGGCCGCCGCGCACAGCGCGCTGCCGCCGAAGAGCAGCAGGGACGGCGTCGAGAGCCAGGGCCAGGCGGTGCCGCCCTGGACCAGGGCCGTCAGCAGCAGCCCGCCGCAGGCGAAGACGGCGAGCGCGCCAGGCCAGTCCACGCGCGGCTTCGCGGCGCCGGGGGAGCCGCCGGTACCGGAACCGCCGTCCGCCGTCCGCCCCTTTTCCCCGGCTGCGGCCCTGCGGGGGTCCTCGGTGAAGTAGCGCACGATCAGCCACAGGGCGAGGGCGCCGACGGGCAGGTTGACCAGGAAGATCCAGCGCCAGTCGGCGTAGCCGGCGAGCAGCCCGCCCAGCGCGGGCCCGGCGACCGACGAGGCCGCCCAGACCGAGGACAGCTTCGCCTGGATCTTGGGGCGCTGCGCCATCGGGTAGAGGTCGGCCGCGATGGTCTGCACGGTGCCCTGGAGCGCGCCGCCGCCCAGGCCCTGCACGATGCGGAAGGCGATCAGGGAGGCCATGTCCCAGGCGCCGGCGCAGGCGAGGGAACCGACGAGGAAGAGGGCGATGCCGGTGACGAGGACCGGCTTGCGGCCGAAGGTGTCGGAGAGCTTGCCGTAGACGGGCAGCGTCACGGTGACGGCCAGCAGGTAGCCGGAGAACAGCCAGGAGAAGACGGCGAAGCCGCCGAGGTCGCCGACGATCTGCGGGATGGCGGTGGCGATGATCGTGGAGTCCAGCGCGGCCAGCGCCATCCCGAGCATCAGGGCGGCGACGACCGGGCCGCGCCGCCCGGCGGGCGCGCCCGCCGCCGTGCCCTGCCCGCCGGCCGTGCGGCCCGTGCCCTCGCGGCGTGCCCTGCCGCCGACGGCGCTGTCCCCGGTACTGCGGTTCACCCGGCCCCCCTGTGCCCCGCCGGTGCGGTGCACCGGCGCCGTTGTGTGTAGCGGACACCCTTCCACGCCCGGCCGGTGTGCGAAACGGTGCTTCCCGGGGGCAGGGGCGCACCGACCCGGGGCGGCGTCCGCTCGCGGGGCGGGATGCCGGAGGGCGGGCGTAAGGTGGGCAACCCCGGCCCGTACGACGTGTCGGGCCTTTCGCGTTGTTCGCCTCGCTGGGACGGAACCTTTCATGAGCCTTGCTGGACTGCTCGACGCCGTCGTCAAGGACCCGGCGCTCGCCGAAGCGGTGCAGGCCGCGGCCGACGGACACCGGCCGCACGTGGATCTGGTCGGCCCGCCCGCCGCCCGCCCGTTCGCGGTGGCCGCCCTCGCCAGGGACGCGGGACGCCCGGTGCTCGCGGTGACCGCCACCGGCCGGGAGGCCGAGGACCTCGCGGCGGCGCTGCGCAGCATGGTGCCGGCCGGCGAGGAGAACACCATCGTGGAGTTCCCCTCCTGGGAGACGCTGCCGCACGAACGGCTCTCGCCGCGTTCGGACACCGTGGGCCGCCGCCTCGCGGTGCTGCGCCGCCTCGCCCACCCGCGCGCGGACGACCCGACGGCAGGACCCGTGTCGGTCGTCGTCGCGCCCATCCGCTCGGTGCTCCAGCCGCAGGTCAAGGGGCTGGGCGACCTGGTTCCCGTCAGCCTGCGCACGGGCGGAAGCGCCGACCTCGGCGAGATCGTCGACGGCCTTGCGGCAGCCGCGTACGCGCGCGTCGAACTGGTCGAGAAGCGCGGCGAGTTCGCGGTGCGCGGCGGCATCCTGGACGTCTTCCCGCCGACCGAGGAGCACCCGCTCCGGGTCGAGTTCTGGGGCGACGACGTCGAGGAGATCCGTTACTTCAAGGTCGCCGACCAGCGGTCCCTGGAGGTCGCCGAGCACGGACTGTGGGCGCCGCCGTGCCGGGAACTGCTGCTGACCGACGAGGTGCGCGAGCGGGCCGCCGCCCTCGCCGAGCAGCACCCGGAACTGGGCGAACTGCTCGGCAAGATCGCCGAGGGCATCGCCGTCGAAGGCATGGAGTCGCTGGCCCCGGTCCTCGTCGACGACATGGAGCTGCTGCTCGACGTGCTGCCCGCCGGGAGCATGGCGGTGGTGTGCGACCCGGAGCGGGTGCGCACCAGGGCCGCCGACCTGGTGGCGACCAGCCAGGAATTCCTCCAGGCGTCCTGGGCGGCGAGCGCGATGTCCAGCGCGGGCGAAGCCCGCTCAGGCAAGGGTGGTGGTGGGCGACGGGTGGGCGATGCGCCGATCGACGTCGGCGCCGCCTCCCTGTGGGGCATCGCCGACGTCCGCGAGCACGCCCGTGAACTGGGCATGATGTGGTGGTCGGTGAGCCCGTTCGCCGCCGACGAGGAGACCGTGCCCGACGCGGGCGACACCCTCAAGCTGGGCATGCACGCGCCCGACACCTACCGCGGTGACACCGCGCGGGCCCTCGCCGACACCAAGGGATGGCTGGCCGACGGCTGGCGCACGGTGTTCGTCACCGAAGGGCACGGCACGGCGGCCCGCACCGTCGAGGTGCTCGGCGGCGAGGGCATCGCCGCCCGCCTCGACGCCACCCTGACCGCGCTCGCCCCCTCCGTCGTGCACGTCGCCTGCGGCTCCCTCGACAACGGCTTCATCGACCCGGCGCTGCGCCTGGCGGTGCTCACCGAGACGGACCTGTCAGGGCAGAAGGCAGCCGCCAAGGAACTCGGCCGGATGCCGGCCCGCCGCCGCAAGACCATCGACCCGCTGACCCTCCAGGCGGGCGACTTCATCGTGCACGAGCAGCACGGCGTCGGCCGCTACATCGAGATGGTGCAGCGCACGGTCCAGGGCGCCACCCGCGAATACCTCCTCGTCGAGTACGCGCCCGCCAAGCGCGGCCAGCCGGGCGACCGCCTCTACATCCCCACCGACCAGCTGGAGCAGGTCACCAAGTACGTCGGCGGCGAGGCCCCCACGCTGCACCGGCTCGGCGGCGCCGACTGGACCAAGACGAAGGCACGCGCCAAGAAGGCGGTCAAGGAGATCGCGGCGGACCTCATCAAGCTGTACTCCGCCCGGATGGCCGCCCCAGGACACACCTTCGGCCCCGACACCCCCTGGCAGCGCGAGCTGGAGGACGCCTTCCCGTACGCGGAGACCCCCGACCAGCTCACCACCATCGCCGAGGTCAAGGAGGACATGGAGAAGTCGGTCCCGATGGACCGGCTGATCTGCGGCGACGTCGGCTACGGCAAGACCGAGATCGCGGTGCGCGCGGCCTTCAAGGCCATTCAGGACGGCAAGCAGGTCGCGGTCCTGGTGCCCACCACCCTCCTGGTGCAGCAGCACTACGGCACCTTCACCGAGCGGTACGGCCAGTTCCCCGTCAACGTCAGGGCGCTGTCCCGCTTCCAGACCGAAACCGAGTCCAAGGCCACGATGGAGGGCCTGCGGGACGGCTCCGTCGACCTCGTCATCGGCACCCACCGCCTGTTCTCGTCCGAGACCAAGTTCAAGGACCTGGGCCTGGTCATCGTCGACGAGGAGCAGCGGTTCGGCGTCGAGCACAAGGAGCAGCTGAAGAAGCTGCGCGCCAACGTCGACGTCCTGACCATGTCGGCGACGCCGATCCCGCGCACCCTGGAGATGGCGGTCACCGGCATCCGCGAGATGTCCACGATCACCACACCGCCCGAGGAGCGGCACCCGGTCCTGACCTTCGTCGGCCCGTACGAGCAGAAGCAGATCGGCGCGGCGATCCGGCGTGAACTGCTGCGCGAGGGCCAGGTCTTCTACATCCACAACCGCGTCGAGTCCATCGACCGGGCCGCCGCGCGGCTGCGGGAGATCGTGCCCGAGGCGCGCATCCAGACCGCTCACGGGCAGATGGGCGAGACGGCGCTGGAGCAGGTCGTCGTCGACTTCTGGGAGAAGAAGTTCGACGTGTTGGTCTCGACGACGATCGTCGAATCCGGCATCGACATCTCCAACGCCAACACCCTGATCGTCGAACGCGGCGACAACTTCGGCCTCTCCCAGCTCCACCAGCTGCGCGGCCGGGTGGGCCGCGGCCGTGACCGCGGCTATTCCTACTTCCTCTACCCGCCGGAGAAGCCGCTCACCGAGACCGCCCACGAGCGGCTGGCGACCATCGCCCAGCACACCGAGATGGGCGCGGGCATGTACGTCGCCATGAAGGACCTGGAGATCCGCGGCGCGGGCAACCTCCTGGGCGGCGAGCAGTCGGGCCACATCGCCGGTGTCGGCTTCGACCTCTACGTCCGGATGGTCGGCGAGGCCGTCGCGGACTACCGGGCCTCGCTCGAAGGCGGCGTGGAGGAGGAACCGCCGCTGGAGGTCAAGATCGAGCTGCCGGTCGACGCGCACGTCCCGCACGACTACGCGCCCGGCGAGCGGCTGCGCCTCCAGGCGTACCGCGCGATCGCGTCCGCGTCCACGGAGGAGGACATCGCCGCCGTCCGCGAGGAACTCACCGACCGCTACGGCAAGTTGCCCGAGCCGGTCGAGAACCTCCTGCTGGTCGCCGGGCTGCGGATGCTGGCCCGCTCCTGCGGCGTCGCCGACATCACCCTCCAGGGCTCCAACATCCGCTTCGGTCCGGTGGAGCTGCGCGAGTCCCAGGAACTCCGGCTCAAGCGCCTGCACCCGCGCACGGTCCTGAAGCCGGCCACCCGGCAGATCCTGGTCCCCCGCCCGACCACCGGAAAGATCGGCGGCAAGCCGCTGGTCGGCCGCGAACTGCTCGCGTGGGTGGGGGAGTTCCTGACGACGATCCTGGGAGGGTGAGGGGCGGGACGGCCCCGGTCGTCCCGCGAGAAGCTCCGGCCGGCCCTCACCCCACCCGCCCCGCGACCTCCCGTGCGCAGTCGGCCGCCGAGCGGTGGCCGGTGTCGACCTCCATGTCGTAGTGGACGCCGTGGTGGACGAGGTCGGCCTGGGAGGCGGCCATGCCCGCGATCCGGTCGCCGCGGGCGGCTTCCCTGGCCGTGGCGACCGCGGGCGCGCAGCGCACGCCGACCCACAGCACGGGCAGGCCGTCCAGGGCGGTGAGCCAGCGTTGCTGGGATTCCCGGCCGCCGACGAAGACCTCGTCGAGGATGATGCCGGTGCCGGCGCGGGCCATCGCGGCGATGCCGCGCATCCAGTCGTCCTGGAGGGCGCGGAAGGCCGGCCCCGGCGAGACCGTGCCGTCCGGCGCGAGCACCAGGCCCGCCGGGGTGTTCATCAAGGTGGGCGGCAGCGCCTCGACGAGGGTGTCCACGCCGAAGGTCAGCCAGGGCCTGGGCAGGAGCGCGTCCTGGAGGGCGCGGGCGAGGGACGAAGTGCCGGAGCTCGATCCGCCGTTGAGAACGATCACGTCGAAGGTCATCGCGCCACCGTAGGCCGGTCAGCGGGCCGATGTCCGGTGGAATACCGCGAGGCCCGCCGCCTCACCCGCCGGGACGTAGGTGGAGCCGGGGTGGCGGTGCGCGGCGTCGGCGAGTGCTTGTTGCGGGGTGCGGCCGTCGCGGAGCTGGACGGCGACGTAGTCGGGCGAGATGCCGCGGGTGTCGCCGATCCAGAAGACGCGGGTACGGCCGGTGAGATGGCTCAGCGGCCTGATGTCGGCCTCGACCGTCGCCCCGTCCGGGATCGTCTCCAGCAGGCGCTCGGCCGCGGTGACGTCCGGCGGCACCCGGTAGGTGGCCGCCTCGGTGAGCCGGGACAGCGGGAGGGTGCAGGTCAGCGCGAGCGCCGCGGACAGCACGGCGGCCGGCAGGTGCAGCGCGTAGGAGCGCAGCCACGGGCGGGCGGCGGTGCGGGCCCGCGGCAGGGCGTCGACGAGGGCGAGGAAGACCACCGGCATCAGGACGGCGCTGTAGTGCCAGTCGATGCCCCAGTAGTGCGGCTCGTGGGAGAGGAACCGCCAGCCGATCGTGGGCAGCGCGACCAGCAGGAGCGGGGAGCGCAGCGCGAGCAGTCCTGTGGTGGGCAGCACGATCCACAGGAGGGTGCGGACGGCGGTGCCGAAGGGAATGACCGGGCCGCCCGCGCCGTCGCCGCTGAGTTTGGTCCAGTAGTCGTACGAGCCCGAGCCGTTGAAGCCGGGGATGATCACGCCGAGGGTGACGGCGGTCGCGGTGACGCCGAAGGCGACCAGGGCGACGGCGAGCGGCACCGCACGGCGGGAGCGGATCAGCACCAGCGCCCCGATGGCGGCAGCGGTGACCCCCAGGTCCTCCTTGACCAGCACCAGCGGCGCGGCCCAGCACACCGCGGCGGTCCACCGGCCGCGCAGCACCGCTTCGAGGGCGAACGCGATCAGCGGCAGCGCGAAGGCGATCTCGTGGAAGTCGAAGTCGACGGCCTTCTGCACGCCCCAGGACAGCCCGTAGGCGACGCCGACGGCCAGGCCCCTGCCGCGGCCGAGGTGACGGGCGGCGGCCCGGGTGACCGGCAGCGCCGACAGCGCGAACAGCGCGGCCTGCGCGGTCAGCAGCGTCATCGCCGACGGGACGAGGCGGTAGAAGGGCGCGAGCAGGATCAGGACCGGGCTGAAGTGGTCGCCGATGATGTTGCTTCCGGGGCCCTTCAGATCGACTATCGGCGCCCGGAAGTGGGCGTAGCCGCGGACGGCCTGCTCGAAGATCCCCAGATCCCAGGAGGCCGTGCCCATCGTGCGGTAGCGGCTCAGGGAGATCACGGCGTACGCGACGAAGAGGAGCGCGGCCGTCCAGTACGGGTCGAGTCGGGGCGCGCGCAGGGCCGCCGTGCGCGCCCCGATCCGGCGTGCGCTGCGCCGTACCGGACCGGTGTCCTGCGGCGGGGTGCGCGGCTTCGGGGGGAGGGCGGTCGCGGGGCCGCCGGGGGCTGCGGTTCCGGTGGCGGGCCCCGCGTCGCCCCTCGCCGTTGCTGCGGCCGTTTCCATCAGGGTCCTCACTCTCAACTTCCGGAAAGATACTCGAAGCCGTCGAACAGGACGGTCCGGCGCACGCGCACCCGGCCGTGCGTACGTGCCCGCGCCGGGACCGGTCACCGGCCCGGCGGACCCCGTCCGTCCGGTGCCGCGGCCGTGCCCGCGACCTCAGCCACCGGATGGGACAACCGACTTGATACGTACCGCGCTCCGCGCCCGCCCCGCCACCCTCACCGCGACCGCGGCCACCGCCCTGGCCGCGCTGCTCGCCCTCACCGGCTGCTCGCCCGACGGCGGCGGCACGGACGCCAAGGGGGACGGGTCCGCCACCGCGCAGCCCGGCAGCGCCCTGTCCGCCGTGACCTCGCTCCACGTCAAGCGCCCCGCGCCGAAGACCGGTTACGCCAGGGACAGGTTCGGCAGCGCCTGGGCCGACACCGACGGCAACGGCTGCGGAACCCGCGACGACATACTCAAGCGTGACCTGCGCGCGCCCTCGTTCCGCGGCGGGGACTGCGTAGTCGTCGCCGGGACGCTGAAGAAGGACCCGTACACCGGGCACAGCGTGCGCTACCGGCGCGGCAGCAGCAAGGTCGACATCGATCACGTGGTGGCGCTGTCCGACGCCTGGAAGAAGGGCGCCGCGAAGTGGCCGGCGCGCAAGCGCATCGCGCTGGCCAACGACCCGCTGAACCTCATAGCGGTGGACGCGTCGGCGAACCGGCAGAAGAGCGACGGCGACGCGGCGGCCTGGCTGCCCGCGTACAAGGGGTACCGCTGCACGTATGTGGCGCGCCAGGTGGCGGTGAAGAAGAAGTACGGGCTGTGGGTCACGCGCAGCGAGAAGGACGCGATGCGGCAGGTGCTGACCGCCTGCCCGCAGGAGAAGCTGCCGGGCGGCGGCAATCCGACGGAGGCGCCGGCGCGGTTCTCCGCCAAGTAGCGGCGGCGGGGACGGGGCGGGCGGCGGAACTTCGCGGTCCGGCACGGCCGTTGCGCCCGCGGTCCGCATCCGAATTCGCGGGCAATCGTTGGCCAAACAGTGGCCTGGACCACGGGGACTCCTTACCATCGATCAGAGCCTGCGCCCGACCGGGGTTCAGACGCAGGCTCGCACGCCAGATCGATGAGCCACCGCCCCGGTGACCGCTGGGGCCGCCCCTTTCGACCACCACCGCACGGGCGCATCCCCAGCGCCGCCTCGTTCACGATCTTTGCCGGGAGGCCAAGTGTTCCGCCGTAGGACAGCGCTCTCCGTATCCCTCGCCGCGGGTCTGCTCGCCGCGGTCCCGCTGCTGACCGCCTGCGGCAGCGACGCACACCCCGGTGCCGCCGCCATCGTGGACGGTAAGCGGATCACCGTCGCCCAGCTCCAGGCGAAGGTGAAGGACGTACGGGAGGCCCAGGGCAGGTCCGCGCAGGGCGCCCAGCTCGTCGCGAGCACCGGCCGGCTCAGCCTGGCGACCCTCAACGGCATGATCTTCGACCGGGTCCTGGAGCGCGGCGCCCGGCAGGCGGGGGTCACCGTCCACCGCGACGGCGTGCAGAAGTGGCGGTCGGCGGCCGAGGAACGCGCGGGCGGCGGCGCACGGCTGAAGGCGATGTGGCTCCAACAGGGCATCGCCCCGGACGAGATCGACGCGACCGTCCGCAACCAACTCCTCCTGGACGGCCTCGCCAAGAAGATCGGCGCGGACCGCGGCAGCCCCCAGGGCCAGCAGAAGCTCGCCGACGCGCTCGCCACGACCTCCCGCGCGATGGGCATCGACGTCAACCCGCGCTTCGGCAAGTGGAACGACAAGCAGGTCATCCTCGGCCAGGCCAAGGACCCCTGGATCACCAAGGCCCCGGCCGCCAGGCAGCAGGCGTAGCGGCGGCGCCTTCCCGTGCCCCGGGGCGTTCCCCGCGGGCACGGGCGGCGCGGGGCGTTGTCAGTGGCGTGCGTTACGTTCAAGGGGTGAACGCTGACGCCTCCTCCGCCGACGCCGGCGCCGAAGCCCGCCCCGAGGGCGGCGGCACCGGACGCCTCGTCCTGCTCACCACCAGCCACCGCGTCGCCCCCGGCCTGCTGTCCTGGAACGCCTGGCAGACGCTGCGCGCCGCCGACGCGGTGCTGTGCGCCGACACGGAACACCCGCAGCTGCCCTACCTCCGCGAGGCCGGCATCACCGTCGACGCCGCCGTACCGACCGCCCGCGAGCTGGTCGACCACTGCGTCGCGGCGGACCGTACGGTCGTCGTCCTCACCTCGGCCGACGGCGAGAGCGCGCTGACCGACGGACTGGCCAGGCTGGCCGGGTCGGGCCGCGAGACCATGCCCGACCTGGAGCTGCTGCCCGGCTCCTACGACCTTCCCGGCGCCCGGCTGCTGGATCTCGTCCAGGTCATGGACCGGATCCGCGTCGCCTGCCCCTGGAGCGGCATCCGCACCCACGAAGACCTCGCCAAGTACGGCCTGGAGGAGGCGTACGAACTCGTCGAGGCCATCGAGGAGGGCGACCGCGAGGCACTGCGCGAGGAGCTGGGCGACGTCCTGCTCCAGGTCGTCTTCCACGCCAGGATCGCCCAGGACGACCCCGACGCACCGTTCTCCGTCGACGACGTCGCGGGCACGATCGTCGACAAGCTCATCCACCGCCACCCGCACGTCTTCGGTGCCGAGAGCGCCGAGACCCCCGAGGAGGTCAAGGCCCACTGGCTGCGGGCGAAGGCCGAGGAGAAGCAGCGGGATTCGGTGACCGAAGGCGTTCCGGTGGCCCAGCCGGGACTGGCGCTCGCGGCGAAGCTCGCCTCCCGGGTGCGGACCGCGGGCCTCGACGTCACACCGCCCGACGGGCAGGGCGTCGGCTACGCCCTGCTGGCGCTGGCCATCAGGGCCGAGGCGGACGGGGTGGACCCGGAGGCGGCGCTGCGGGCCGCGGCCCGCGCCTACCGCGACGCCGTACTGGCGGCCGAGGGCGGCGCGGGAGCGGGGCGGGACACCGTCACGGAGTGACCGAAGAGGCGGCTGTGGGGGCGGTCGTGGGGGCGGCCGTGGGCGCGCCCGCCACGGCCCCGGTCCGCGTCCCGCCACCGCCCCGGCGCCTGTCGCTCAGCCGCTCCGCGCACCACACCACGACCAGCGCCGCCGACAGCGCGGCGCCCACCGCGCACACCCCGGACCAGCCGGCCGCGCTCCAGACCGCGGAGGTGAGCGCGGAGCCGACCGCCCCGCCGGCGAAGTAGGCGGTCATGTAGGCCGAGTTGAGGCGGTTGCGGGCCTCGGGGCTGACCGCGTAGACGAGGTTCTGGTTGCTGATGTGCACCGCCTGCACGGCCAGGTCCAGCACGATCACCCCGGCCAGCAGGGCCACCAGCGCCCAGGTACCGCCCGCACCGCCGGCCGCGAGCAGTCCCCAGGACCCCAGCAGCAGCACCGCCCCCGCGCCGGTCACCCGGTGCACCAGGCCGCGGTCCGCCAGCCGTCCGGCCGCCGAAGCGGACAGCGAACCGGCCGCGCCCACCAGCCCCAGCAGTCCGATCGCCGACTCCGACCAGCCGTAGGAAGGCCCGGACATCAAGAAGGCCAGCGCCGTCCACAGCACGCTGAACGTCCCGAACGCCAGCGCGCCGAGCGCCGCCCGCCACCGCAGCACCGGCTGCTGTCCGAACAGCGCCAGCGTCGAGCGCAGCAGCGCCGGATAGCGCAGCCCCGCCGTGGTGTGCAGGACGGGCAGCCGCAGCCGCAGCAGCACCGCCATCAGCAGCATCAGCACGGCGTTCACCCAGTACACGGTGCGCCAGCCGCCGAGTTCGGCCAGCAGCCCCGCCGCCGTGCGGGCCAGCAGGATGCCGAGCAGCAGCCCGGTCATGACCGTGCCGACCGTCCGGCCGCGCTCCTCGGGAGCTGAGAGGGTCGCCGCGTACGGCACCACCACCTGCGCGGCGACCGACGCCAGGCCGGTGAGCGCGGTGCCGGTCAGCAGCAGCGCGGCGTTCGGCGCGCTCGCCGTGACGGTCAGGAACAGCGACGTCGCCACGCACAGCGTCACCGCGAGACGGCGCTGCTCCAGCAGATCACCGAGCGGCACGAGCAGCAGCAGCCCGAGGCCGAAGCCGATCTGGGCGACGGTCACCACCAGCGCGGCGGCGGACGCGGACAGCCCCAGATCCTGCCCGATGACGTCGAGCAGCGGCTGGGCGAAGTAGTTCCCGGCGACGGACAGGCCGGTGGCGACCGACATCAGCAGCAGCGTGCCGCGGCCCAGCCGCTGCGGCCCGGCCGCCGGTGGCACCGCCTGCGCGGCACTCGCCGCTTCGGGCGCCGTGCGCGGCGCCTCCCCCTCGGACTCCATGTCCCCTCCTGCCAGTTGGTTCTTTTCCGTGCCCGCCTCCCCCCGGTGGCGGACGGTCCCAGCCTGCGGGCTGCGCATCGATGAGTCCAACACACTGTCGTCATCGCATCCATCGCCGATCGCGATGGATCGTTATCCTCCGCGGATGGAGTTGCAGCAGATGCGGTACGTCGTCGCGGTCGCCGAGACCGGCGGGTTCACCCGGGCCGCCGAGCGCTGCCATGTGGTGCAGTCGGCGCTCAGCCACCAGATCGCCAGGCTGGAGAAGGAGCTGGGCGCCCGGCTCTTCCAGCGCACCAGTCGCAGCGTGCGGCTGACCGCGGCGGGCGAGGCGTTCGTGCCGGTCGCCCGGCAGGCCCTGGCGTCGGCCGAGCGGGCCCGCGCCGAGGTGGAGGCGGTCGCGGGCGAGGTGCGCGGGCAGCTCGCGGTCGGGGCGATCTCGACCCTGTCGGCCGTCGATCTCGCCCAGGAGCTGGGCGCGTTCCGCACCCGCTATCCCCAGGTGCGGGTCGGCCTCCGGATGGAGATGAGCGACGAGCTGATCGAGAAGGTGCGGCAGGGCGCGCTGGACGTCGCCTTCGTCGGCCTGGTGCCGGGCGCGCGGGTCACCGGGGTACGGGAGAGGGAACTGGCGCGCGGCGAGCTGGTCGCGGTGGTGCCGCCGGGCCATCCGCTGGCCGGGCAGGAGCGGACCGGTCTGGCGCGGCTGGCCAGGGAGACCTTCGTCGACTTCACGGCGGGCTCGGCCGCCCGCAGGCAGCGCGACGACGCCTTCCGTGCCGCGGGGCTGAACGCCGACGTGGCCTTCGAGGTGACCACCGTCGAACTCCTGGCGAAGCTGGTGCGCGCGGGGCTCGGGGTCGGCATGGTGCCCGAGGGCATCGCGGGGGAGCTGACCGGGCTGCACGTCGTCCGTGTCCGCCCGGCGCCGCGGCGCATCGAGCGGGTGGTGTGGCAGGCGCTCGGCCCGTCGCCCGCAGCCGCCGCGTTCCTGGCGGGCCTCGGGGTGGACCCGGGGTGAGCACGGCCCGCGCGGCCGGGGCGCGGGCGTACGGCGCGGGCGCCCGGCGAGGCGCGGGCGCCGCAGCGGTTACCGTCGAAAGGTGCACGACAAGCCCGACACCACCCCCGACACCGTCCCCGGCGCCGCCCCCGCGGGCCCGCCCGCGCGCTGCCCCGCAGCCTCCGCGCCGCCGCCCGCCCCCGAGCTGTTCACCTGGGAGTTCGCCGCCGATCCTTACCCGGCGTACGCCTGGCTGCGGGAGCACGCGCCGGTGCGCAGGACCGCGCTGCCCAGCGGCGTCGAGGCATGGCTGGTGACGCGGTACGCCGACGCCAGGCAGGCGCTCGCCGACGGCCGGCTCTCCAAGAACCCGGTGCACCACAGCGAGGCCGCGCACGGCAAGGGCAAGGTCGGCATCCCCGGCGAGCGCAGCGCCAACCTGATGACCCACCTCCTCAACATCGACCCGCCCGACCACACCCGGCTGCGCCGCCTGGTCTCCAAGGCGTTCACCCCGCGCCGGGTCGCCGCCTTCGCCCCGCGCGTCCAGGAGCTGACCGACGCGCTCATCGACTCCTTCGCGGCCCGCGGCGAGGCCGACCTGATCCACGAGTTCGCCTTCCCGCTGCCCATCTACGCGATCTGCGACCTGCTGGGCGTACCGCGCGAGGACCAGGACGACTTCCGCGACTGGGCCGGGATGATGCTGCGGCACACCAAGGCGGGCCAGGCGGGCGGGCCGCGCGGCGGCGTGGCCAAGGCGGTGAAGAAGATACGCGGCTATCTCGCCGAGCTGATCCACCGCAAGCGCGCCGAACTGCCCCGCGAGGCGGCCCCAGGCGAGGACCTCATCTCCGGCCTGATCCGCGCGTCCGACCACGGCGAGCACCTCACCGAGAACGAGGTGGCCGCGATGGCGTTCATCCTCCTCTTCGCCGGCTTCGAGACCACCGTCAACCTCATCGGCAACGGCACCTACGCCCTGCTGCGCCACCCGGAACAGCGCGCCCTGCTCCAGAAGTCCCTGGCGTCGGGCGACGACGGCCTGCTCGCCACCGGCATCGAGGAACTGCTGCGCTACGACGGCCCGGTGGAGCTGGCGACCTGGCGGTTCGCCACCGAGGAACTGACCATCGGCGGGGCGCGGATAGCCGAGGGCGACCCCGTACTCGTCGTGCTGGCCGCCGCCGACCGTGACCCCGAGCGGTTCGACGAGCCCGACACCCTCGACCTGGCCAGGCGCGACAACCCGCACCTGGGGTACGGGCACGGCATCCACTACTGCCTGGGCGCCCCGCTCGCCAGGCTCGAAGGCCAGGCCGCCCTCGCGACGCTGCTGACCCGGCTGCCCGACATCCGGCTCGCGGCCGAACCCGACGAGCTGCGCTGGCGCGGCGGGCTCATCATGCGCGGACTGCGGTCCCTCCCGGTGGAGTTCACCCCGGCACCGTGACGGGGCCGGGAACCGGCCCGGCGGCGGGCCCGGTTGACGGCCGCGCGGGCCGGTCTGCTACCGGCTCGGCGACGTGCCTGATGAGGGCCGTGACAGCCGATTTCTTGACGGTGCGTCAGCTACGTGACCTCTACGTGATCTCCGCTACACCGGCTTGTGACGACCCGTGAGCCCGGCTACCTTTCGACCGAACCTGTGCTCGACCGCCCCGGCGGGACGGCCGCGCCGAAGCCTCGGCCGGCCGGCATCCGCCGGTGCGACAACTCAACGCCGCTCGAAAGGCAACCGCATGCGCTCCGGGAACGGCCGCCATCGTCGACCCCGTCAGGCACCGGCCCTCTTTGTCACGGCGGGAGTGGCCGGCGCCGGCATCGCCATGCCACTGCTCGGCGCGGGCTCCGCACACGCCGCCGACACCGCCGCCTGGGACCGCGTCGCCCAGTGCGAGAGCGGCGGGGTGTGGAGCGGTGCGTCAGGCGACGGCTACGGCGGTCTCCGGCTCACCGCGGACCTGTGGCAGGAGTACGGCGGCCTGGCGTACGCGCCGCGCCCCGACATGGCCAGCCGCGCCCAGCAGATAGCCGTGGCCGAAAAGATCCTGGACGACCGTGGCCCAGGCGCCTGGCCGGGCTGCGCCGTCGACGCCGGCCTCTCCCGGGGAGGCCGCGCACCGGACGTCGATCCGGGCAGCAC
This sequence comes from Streptomyces sp. NPDC048644, assembly GCF_043199105.1. Classification (NCBI taxonomy): domain Bacteria; kingdom Bacillati; phylum Actinomycetota; class Actinomycetes; order Kitasatosporales; family Streptomycetaceae; genus Streptomyces; species Streptomyces sp. NPDC048644. The sequence continues at coordinate 41,489 of NZ_JBICVO010000005.1, read as the reverse complement.
CGACGCGCCGACCCCCGCCCCCACGGACCACGACGGCCAGGGCGCAGGCGGCACGGACGACGCGACCGATCCGGCCGACCCGACCGATACTTCCGGTTCACACGATTCACCCCCCTCACCTGACCCGTCCGACCCGTCGCACCCGTCGGACACCTCGGACCCGTCCGGTACTTCGGGCTCGCACGACCCCGCCACCGACCCGTCCGACGCCACCCCCCGCCCCGGTGCACCGGACTCCGGGCACACCGAGGGCGACGGCAGCGGCCACGACGGCAAGGGCGAGGGCGCGAACGGCGATCACGAGGCGCCAGGCGCGGGCGACTCCGACGCGTCCGACGGCTCCGGCGACTCCGCGACGCCCGGCAGCGGGAGCCCCGACCCGACGCCGCCCGGCAAGCACCGCGGCGGCGAGGGTACGGACGACGGCGGCAGGACCTCGGGGCGGCACGCCTCGCGGGGTGACGGGGAGCGTACGCAGCCGGCTCGCGGCGACTACACCGTGCGCCCCGGTGACAGCCTGTCAGCCATCGCCGAGGCCCGGGAGCTGCCCGGCGGCTGGCCCGCGCTGTACGAGCGCAACCGCGAGGTCGTGGGCTCCGACGCGGACCTCATCCACCCCGGACAGCATCTCGATCTCGGGCGCTGAGCGGGTAGTTAGTCGGCTTTTGCCCCTTTTGGTGAAAGTGAGACATGGCTCTCGTTGACGCCTGCGGTGTCCGACCCGTCCACTGAATCCATACCGCGCCCTACCTGCGGAAATATGAGCGCTCTGCGGTTATTGGCGGTCAACTGGGTGCAGAAAACGGGGTTTGAACCGCACAGGGGTTCATGTCTACGGTCAGGACCGCTCGCCAAAGCGGGCCCTTCGCTCACACGCCGAATCCTGCCGGTGGGTGAAGGCGGTCGACGCGCAAGCGCCGAAGGCAGGAGCGGGGGAACCAAGGTAAGTGCCGGCCCCGCCCGTGAAAGCGGGTCAGCCGGCTTGGGGTGAAGACGTGTGTGAAGCACACACGGCCGGGCAGCTCACAGCCCGAACCCGACAGCTCACCTCGTAGGCGTCGGTGAGGAAAACGAACCATGCTGATCAACAAGGGCAAGCACCGTCGTCCGTCCAAGGCCGTCCGCGTCGCCACCCTCGCCGGTGTCGCCGGTGCCGCTGTGGCCGTCCCGCTGATGGGCGCCTCCTCCGCCTCCGCCGCCTCGGTCGCCACCTGGGACGCCGTCGCCCAGTGCGAGTCCGGCGGCAACTGGTCGATCAACACCGGCAACAACTACTACGGCGGCCTGCAGTTCTCGCAGTCCAGCTGGGCCGCCGCCGGCGGTACCCAGTACGCGCCCCGCGCCGACCTGGCCACCAAGAGCCAGCAGATCGCCGCCGCCGAGAAGCTGCTCGCCATCCAGGGCCCGGGTGCCTGGTCCTGCGCCGGCGCCGGCAACCTGACCTCCGGTGGCCCCGCCGCCAGCGTCGACACCTCCTCGGGCTCCGGCACGACCAAGGCCGCCCCGCAGCAGAAGGCCGAGACCCCGGCCCCGCAGCACAAGAGCGCCCCCGCCCCGCAGGCTCCGGCCCCGCAGCAGCAGAAGTCCCAGCCGGTGCCGAAGTCCGACCCGCACGGCAACTACACCGTCAAGTCCGGCGACACCCTCGCCAAGATCGCCAAGGCGCACGGCACCAACTGGAAGTCCGTCTACGCGAACAACAAGTCCGTCATCGGCGGCAACCCCAACCTGATCTTCCCGGGCCAGAAGCTCAGCATCTGAGCCCACCCCTGGCAGGGCCTTGAGGGCTCCGTGCCCGGTGCCTCCTCCCGGATGACCGCAGCGGTTCGCGCGTACGGCGGTCCGCGCGAACCGCTCGCCCGGGAGGCGGCGAGGGCCGAAGAGCCGGAGCGCGCCCGGGAGTTCGCTCATATCTCCCGGGCTGCATCAAATGCACGCAATGCGCATTGAGTTCCCTCTCGCTCCTACTCATCCCGCTCTGCCCGTTTTCTCCCCGCGGGATACCCCGTCCGGCGCGTTCGTCCCCGCATCGCGCCGCGGCGGGGTCTCTCCGTTCCGTACCCTGGTGCCGGACACAGCGACGTGACCGCCCCTTACAGCTGCTCTCCCGCCCGGCGGACGAAGCTGCCCGAACTCCTGCGAACTGGGCCTTTGGGTCACTCTTCCTCCCGCCGAGGGGGCTGAGGGCGAGCGGAACGGCAACAGGCCGTTAGGCTCGTGCTGCAGAACTCCAGACACCCATGAAGGAGACAACGTGCCGTCCATCGACGTCGTCGTAGCCCGCGAAATTCTCGACTCGCGAGGTAATCCCACGGTCGAGGTCGAGGTCGGCCTCGACGACGGCAGCACCGGCCGTGCCGCGGTTCCGTCCGGCGCCTCGACCGGCGCCTTCGAGGCCATCGAGCTCCGCGACGGCGACCCCGGCCGTTACCAGGGCAAGGGCGTCGAGAAGGCCGTCCTCGCCGTCATCGAGCAGATCGGCCCGGAGCTGGTCGGCTACGACGCGACCGAGCAGCGGCTGATCGACCAGGCCATGTTCGACCTGGACGCCACCGACAACAAGGGCTCCCTCGGCGCCAACGCCATCCTGGGCGTCTCCCTCGCCGTCGCGCACGCCGCGTCCGAGGCCAGCGACCTGCCGCTGTTCCGCTACCTCGGTGGCCCGAACGCGCACGTCCTGCCCGTCCCGATGATGAACATCCTCAACGGTGGGTCGCACGCCGACTCCAACGTCGACATCCAGGAGTTCATGATCGCCCCGATCGGCGCGGAGTCCTTCTCCGAGGCGCTGCGCTGGGGCGCCGAGGTCTACCACACCCTCAAGAAGGTCCTGAAGGAGCGCAACCTCTCCACCGGTCTCGGTGACGAGGGCGGCTTCGCCCCGAACCTCGGCTCCAACCGCGAGGCGCTCGACCTGATCCTGGAGGCCATCCAGCAGGCCGGTTACGTCCCCGGCCAGGACATCGCGCTGGCGCTCGACGTCGCCGCGTCCGAGTTCTACAAGGACGGCAAGTACGCCTTCGAGGGCTCGGACCGCTCGGCCGCCGAGATGACCGAGTACTACGAGGGCCTCGTCGCCGACTACCCGCTCGTGTCCATCGAGGACCCGCTGTTCGAGGACGACTGGGCCGGCTGGCACGTCATCACCGAGAAGCTCGGCGCCAAGGTCCAGCTCGTCGGTGACGACCTGTTCGTCACCAACCCCGAGCGCCTGGCCCGCGGCATCGAGGAGAATTCCGCCAACGCGCTGCTGGTGAAGGTCAACCAGATCGGCTCGCTGACCGAGACCCTGGACGCCGTCGAGCTGGCCCAGCGCAACGGTTTCAAGTGCATGATGTCGCACCGCTCCGGCGAGACCGAGGACGTCACCATCGCCGACCTCGCCGTCGCCACCAACTGCGGCCAGATCAAGACCGGCGCCCCGGCCCGCTCCGAGCGCGTCGCCAAGTACAACCAGCTGCTGCGCATCGAGGAGATCCTCGACGACGCCGCCGTCTACGCCGGCCGCTCCGCCTTCCCCCGGTTTCGCCCTGCGAACTGATCAAGCACAGCGCCCCGCGAACTGATCAGGCACAGCACCCTGCGAACCGATCAGCCGCGGCGCCCCGCGAACTGACCGGAACGGCAGGGCCGATCGGCCCGAGCGTGGCGTCCCGCCTCGCAGCGTCCCCGGCAGCGGTCCCGTACCGTTGCCGGGGACGGCTTTGTCTCCGAACGGCCAGGACCGGCGCGGAGCGTGGCCGCGGAGCGTACGTTCGTACCTCCGCGAAGACGGCAATCCAGGGGAGGCGACGTGCCCGCTGACCGGTTCTCGACCGCGACCCGGCTCAAGGCGCTCGGTGAACAGGCGGCGGCCCGCGTCTACCGCGCCCGGCGGCCCCGCCGCAACCGGCTGACCGGCCGCGCCGCCCTGCTGGCCCTGGTGATGTGCTCCCTCGTCGTGGCGCTCGCGTACCCGATAAGGCAGTACGTGTCGCAGCGTTCGGACATCGCCGACCAGCGCCGCAAGGCCCAGGAAGCGGGCCGGACGCTGGACCGGCTGCGCGACGAGAAGGCGCGCTGGCAGGACCCCGCGTACGTCGAGCAGCAGGCCAGGCTGCATCTGCACTTCGTCAGGCCGGGGGAGACCGGCTACCTCGTCCAGGACGGCACCGGCGCCGGTACGGGCGCCGGGCGCAAGGGCGCGGGGGCGGCCGAGCGGCCCTGGTACAAGAATCTCTGGGACGGCGTCGACTCGGCCGACAAGAGGTGACCGACCGGACCGTCCCGCCCGCCCCGACCCGACCTGTCCCCGCCGCAGGCGGCGCACGTGCCGCACCGGCCCCCGCCCGCCCGCGGACCCCGATCCCACCGAAAGCGCACATGGACACCGCCCCGCCCCAGACCGAGCCCACCGAACCCACCGCCGCTGACATCGCCGCCTTCAAGGAGCAGCTGGGCCGCCCGCCGCGCGGCCTGCGGGCCATCGCGCACCGCTGCCCCTGCGGACAGCCGGACGTCGTCGAGACCGCCCCGCGCCTGGAGGACGGCACGCCCTTCCCCACGCTCTACTACCTCACCTGCCCGCGCGCGGCCTCCGCGATCGGCACGCTGGAGGCCAACGGCGTGATGAAGGAGATGACCGAGCGGCTGGCGACCGACCCCGAACTGGCCGCCGCCTACCGCGCCGCGCACGAGGACTACATCCGGCGCAGGGACGCCATCGAGGTGCTCCAGGGCTTCCCCAGCGCCGGCGGGATGCCGGACCGGGTCAAGTGCCTGCACGTCCTGGTCGGCCACTCGCTGGCGGCAGGTCCCGGCGTCAACCCGCTCGGCGACGAGGCCATCGCGATGCTGCCGGAGTGGTGGCGCAAGGGCCCGTGCGTCTCGCCGTGCCAGGACACCCCGGATGCGGCGCGGGACGCCGGCGCCCCCGAAGGAGACGCGGAATGAAGCGGGTAGCCGCCATCGACTGCGGTACGAACTCCATCCGCCTGCTGGTCGCCGACGCCGATCCGGCGACGGGTGAGCTCAAGGAGCTGGACCGCCGGATGCAGATCGTCCGGCTGGGCCAGGGCGTGGACCGCACCGGGCGGCTGGCGCCCGAGGCGCTGGAGCGCACCTTCGCCGCCTGCCGGGACTACGCGGCGGTGATCAAGGAACTGGGCGCCGAGCAGGTCAGGTTCGTGGCGACCTCGGCCTCCCGGGACGCCGAGAACCGCGACGACTTCGTCCGCGGCGTGCTGGACATCCTGGGCGTCGAGCCCGAGGTGATCACCGGCGACCAGGAGGCGGAGTTCTCCTTCACCGGCGCCACCAAGGAGCTGACCGGCCGCACCGATCTCACCAAGCCGTACCTGGTCGTCGACATCGGCGGTGGCTCCACCGAGTTCGTGCTCGGCTCGGACTCCGTGCGGGCCGCGCGGTCGGTCGATATCGGCTGCGTCCGGATGACGGAGCGGCACCTGCTGCGGGACGGCGAGGTCAGCGACCCGCCGAGCGCCGAGCAGATCGCCGCGATACGAGCGGACATCGACGCGGCACTCGACCACGCCGAGGAGGCCGTACCGCTGGCCGAAGCGGCGACCCTGGTGGGCCTGGCGGGCTCGGTGACCACCGTCGCCGCCCTCGCCCTGGACCTGGACCACTACGACTCGCAGGCCATCCACCACGCGCGGATCCCGCTGGCCAGGGTCCAGGAGATCACCGCCCGGCTGCTCGCCTCCACCCACGCGGAGCGCGCGGCGAGCCCGGTCATGCACCCAGGCCGGGTCGACGTGATCGCCGCCGGCGCCCTCGTCCTGCTCGCCATCATGGAACGGACCGGCGCCGCGGAGGTCGTCGTCAGCGAACACGACATCCTGGACGGGATCGGCTGGCACGCCGCACTCGACGACGAGTGACCCTCCAACTGGCGAGACAGCCCGGACGGATCCTTCGGGCTCCGGGCTGTCCGCTCTCAGATGTTGCGGTAGACGTCGCGCCGGTCGCCGACCTCGACAACGAGGATGATGAGTTCGTCGTCTTCGACCTGGTAGGCGATCCGGTAGTTGCCGACCCGAAGCCGATAGAGGCCCGACGGGCCGGTGAGCTTCTTGATGTCGGCGTCCTCGCGGTACGGATCGTCGCCGAGCGCGGTCAGCGCGGCCAGGATGCGCATGGCGGCAGGCCGGTCGATGGCTCGAAGCTGCCGCTGTGCCGCTGTGGTGAATCGGAACGCGTACTTCACGCCGCGCCTTCGGAGCGCTCGGCGAACAGGTCCGCCAGCAGCTCAGCCATGGTCACGGTCGGGCCGCCCTCGGCCAGGACCGCTTCCGCTTCCCGGGCCAGCAGTACATCGGCCGCCTCCTCGAGCGCGTCGAAGTCCGCGATCGGCACCACGGCTGCCACCGGTATGCCATTGCGGGTGATCACCGTAGGTGAGCCCTCCTCGGCACGATTGATGTGGTCCGCCAGGTGTGCACGGGCTTCCCGTACGGTCACAGTGCTCTCAGCCATAAGGGAAGTGTACGCTTCTTTGTGTACACGCTCCGGGAAATGAATGACGCTTTGAAGGTGATGCCCGACGGGACGCCCGGAGCCTCGCCTGACGGGGTCCGGGAGTCAGCCCCCTGGGCCGTCCGTTTCCGAGCGCGCCGGGGTCCATCCGAGCGCCGGGAAACGGGGTTTGAGGGTTCCTGGGGGGCTCGCGGTGCGGGGCCGGCGGGAAAGTTCGTGAAACTCTTCACATGAAAAAAGTGCCCGATGGCCGAACAAAGCGGTCCTAGGGCCCTCATTCGAAGGTCCTAGGCCCTCTGGAGCCGGTGAAAGTCCGGGTTCCGGAGGGTCTTGTCCGTGCTTACGGGGTGTGTGGTTCAGCCGCCCGTGCGTTCACAATCCCTGATCAACAGGGGTATCCAACGCCTTGCCCGGCCCAGTGGTTCCCGTGATGCGCTATGGCGTCCGTCACGGGGGTGGCGGAGTGTAGCAGATACCCCCCGAGTGCTTGTGAAGGGGCTCACGAGCGACCCCCCGAGCAGGGGTGGATACTCGATTGCATGAGCACCACGGAGCGTCCCAGGATCCTCGTTGTAGGCGGTGGGTACGTAGGCCTGTACGCGGCACGCCGCATCCTCAAGAAGATGCGGTACGGCGAGGCGACCGTCACGGTCGTCGACCCGCGCTCGTACATGACGTACCAGCCCTTCCTCCCTGAAGCTGCGGCCGGCAGCATCTCTCCCCGCCACGTCGTGGTTCCGCTACGACGCGTGCTGCCCAAGGCAGAGGTGCTCACCGGCCGGGTGACCACCATCGATCAGGACCGCAAGGTCGCCACGATCGCCCCGCTGGTGGGCGAGGCGTACGAGCTGCCTTTCGACTACCTGGTCATCGCGATGGGCGCGGTCTCCCGTACCTTCCCGATCCCCGGCCTGGCCGAGAACGGCATCGGCATGAAGGGCGTGGAAGAGGCCATCGGCCTGCGCAACCACGTTCTGGAGCAGCTGGACAAGGCTGACTCCACGACCGACGAAGACGTCCGCCGCAAGGCGCTGACCTTTGTGTTCGTCGGCGGCGGCTTCGCGGGTGCGGAGACCGTCGGCGAGGTCGAGGACATGGCGCGCGACGCCGCCAAGTACTACAACAACGTCAAGCGCGAAGACATGCGCTTCCTGCTGGTCGACGTCGCCGACAAGATCCTCCCCGAGGTGGGCCCGAAGCTCGGCGCCTACGGCAAGGAGCACCTTGAGGGCCGCGGTGTCGAGGTCTACCTCAAGACCGGCATGGACTCCTGCGTCGACGGCCACATCGTGCTGAACAACGGCCTTGAGGTCGACTCCAACACCCTGGTGTGGACCGCCGGTGTCAAGCCGAACCCGGCGCTGTCCCGCTTCGGTCTGCCGCTGGGCCCGCGCGGCCACGTGGACACCGGCACCACCCTCCAGGTGCAGGGCACCGACTACATCTGGGCCGCCGGCGACAACGCCCAGGTCCCGGACATGGTCGGCCGCAAGGCGGGCAACGAGAACGCCTGGTGCCCGCCGAACGCCCAGCACGCGCTGCGCCAGGCCAAGGTGCTCGGCGACAACGTCGTGTCCGGCATGCGCGGCTTCCCGCAGAAGGACTACAGCCACGCCAACAAGGGTGCGGTCGCCGGTCTCGGTCTGCACAAGGGCGTCGCGATGATCGTCCTGGGCAAGACCAAGATCAAGCTCAAGGGCCGGCTCGCCTGGTATATGCACCGCGCGTACCACGGCATGGCCATGCCGACGTTCAACCGCAAGATCCGGGTCTTCGCCGACTGGACCCTCGCGATGTTCCTCAAGCGTGAGGTCGTGTCGCTCAGCGCCATGCAGAACCCCCGCGAGGAGTTCTACGAGGCGGCGAAGCCGGCGCCGAAGCCCGCGGCCGACAAGCCGAAGGCCAACGCTTCCTGATACCTCGGTCGGGGTCATCCGACCAGCCCGAAGGGCGTCCGCCATCCGTGGGGCGGGCGCCCTTCGGCGTGTGCGCCGTAGCGTGCGCCGTGCCTTTTGCTGTTCCCTTACGCGGGAACGGGACTATTTCGGCGCCCAATTGGCGTTTACGTGGTGGGTGAAACTTGTTTGCCCCACGTCAACACGGAGGTGTGCGACATGGCCGACGCCGCTGGACGGCTCACCAAGCTCGCCGAGGAGGTGCTGGGAGCACCCCTCCCGGTCCGTATCCGCGCCTGGGACCGCAGCGAGTCCGGCCCTCCGGGCGCACCCGTACTCGTCTTCCGCAACCGCAGGGCGCTGCGCCGCCTGCTGTTCAAGCCGGGCGAGCTGGGTCTTGCCCGCGCCTGGGTGGCCGGCGACATCGAGGTGGAAGGCGACCTCTACGAAGCCCTCGACCAGCTGGCCGGGCTGATCTGGGAGCGCGGCACCGCGGCTCCCGCCCCGCAGCGCGCGCCGCTGCTGCGCGCCCTGGCACGCCCCGAAATCCGGGCCGCAGCCAAGGAGTTGGTCACCCTGGCGGGCGCCCCGATCCCGCCGACGCCGCCCGCCGAGGAGGCCAGGCACCGCCGCGGCCCGCTGCACACCCTGCTGCGCGACAAGGAAGCCATCAGCCACCACTACGACGTCGGCAACGACTTCTACGAGCTGGTGCTCGGCCCGTCGATGGTCTACTCCTGCGCGTACTGGGACGGCCCCGACGGTTCCCTGGAGGACGCCCAGCGCGACAAGCTCGACCTGATCTGCCGCAAGCTCGGCCTCAAGGAAGGCCAGCGGCTGCTGGACGTGGGCTGCGGCTGGGGCTCGATGGTGCTGCACGCCGCCCGCGAGTACGGCGTGCGGGCGGTCGGCATCACCCTCTCCGATGAGCAGGCCGCCTACGGGCGCAAGCGCATCGCGGAGGCCGGGCTCGCGGACCGTATCGAGATCCGGGTGCAGGACTACCGCGAGATCCACGACGAGCCGTTCGACGCGATCTCCTCGATCGGGATGGCCGAGCACGTCGGGCGGGCGCTCTACGCCGAGTACGCGAGCGCCCTGTACGCCCTGCTGAAGCCGGGCGGCCGGCTGCTCAACCACCAGATCGCCCGGCGGCCCCTGGAGGACGAAGACGCGTACCACGTCGACGAGTTCATCGACCGGTACGTCTTCCCCGACGGCGAGCTGGCCCCGGTCGGCCGGACCACCGGGGCCCTGGAGGACGCCGGATTCGAGGTGCGGGACGTCGAGGTGCTGCGCGAGCACTACGCGCTGACGCTGCGCCGCTGGGTCGCCAATCTGGAGAAGCACTGGAGCGCGGCGGTGAAGCTGACGTCTCCGGGGCGGGCCCGGGTGTGGCGGCTCTACATGGCCGCGTCCGCGCTGTCCTTCGAGCGCAACCGGATAGGGATCAACCAGGTGCTCGCGGTGCGTACGCCGGAATCAGGCGCGTCGGGGCTGCCGCTGCGGGTGCGGGAGTGGCGGGGCTGAGGCCGCCGCCCCACCGCTGTACGGATGAGGGCCCCCGCACCACAGCTCGTGGTGCGGGGGCCCTCATCCGTAACGAGGCGGTGGCTACTCCGCCTTGATCGCCGCCAGCATGTTCAGCCGGGCCGCGCGGCGGGCGGGCCAGAGCGCGGCCAGCACGCCGACCAGTGCGGCCAGGGCCAGGAAGAGGCCCATCCGGCCCCAGGGCAGCACCAGTTCGTAGGTGCCGAGCGACCCGGAGATCAGCTCGCCTGCCGCCCAGCCGAAGAACACGCCGAGGCCGATGCCGAGCACCCCGCCGAACAGCGAGATGACCAGGGACTCCAGGCGCACCATCCGCTTGATGCCGGAGCGGTCCAGGCCGATGGCGCGCAGCATGCCGATCTCCTGGGAGCGCTCGAAGACCGACATCGCCAGGGTGTTGACGACGCCGAGCACCGCGACGATCACCGCCATGGCCAGCAGACCGTAGAGCATGTTCAGCATCAGGTTGATGGTCTGCGCGATGCCGTCGGACACGTCCTTCTTGTCCTGGACGGAGATGGCGGGGTTGTCACCCAGCGCCTTGACCAGCGAGTCCTTGGTGGATTCGGAGACGCCGGCCTGGGTCTTGACCATCACCTGCATGTCAGCGGCGTGCTTCTGGTGCGGGGCCAGGACGCCGTTGTCCAGGATGATGCCCTTGATCATCTCGTTGCCTTCGTAGACACCCGAGACGGTCAGTGCGCCCTTCTTGCCGTCCTCGAACGTCACCGGGACGTGCGAGCCGACCCGCCAGCCCTTCTCCTTCGCCGTGTCCGTGTCCACCACGGCCGCGTCGCCGTGCAGCCCGGACAGGCCGCCGCTGGTGAAGTCGAGGCGGGTGAGCTTGCCGAAGTCCTTGCCGTTGACGCCGGTCAGGTACTCGGTGGCGGAGCCGATGCGGGCGGGGGAGTTGCGCAGCGGGCTGGAGGCGGTGACCTCGTCGAGGGTGCCGATCTTCTTCGCGACGTCCGGCGAGAGCGGCGTCATCCCGGCCATCGAGACGATGTAGTCGGCCTTCAGCGAGTCGGTGGCCATCTTGTCGATGCCCTTCTGCACGCTGCCGGCGATCACCGTCAGACCGGTGATCAGGGTCAGCCCGACCATCAGCGCGGAGGCGGTGGCGGCCGTACGGCGCGGGTTGCGCACCGCGTTCTGCCGCGCGAGCTTGCCGGAGATGCCGAACATCCGCAGGACCGGCGAGGCCAGCGCGATCAGCGGCCTGGACAGCAGCGGCGTCAGGATGAAGACGCCGATCAGCAGAAGCACCGCGCCCAGGCCCATCAGGGCCTTGCCGTCGTCCATGCCCGTGGCGACCACGACGGCCGCGGTGCCCGCGCCGGCGAAGAGCGCGCCGATGGTGTTGCGGACCACCAGCGACTTGGTGGTGGCGGCGGCGTGCACGCTGTTCATCGCGGCGACCGGCGGGATCTTCGCGGCCCTGCGGCCCGGCAGCCAGGCGGCGAGCACGGTCACCACGATGCCGACGGCCAGCGCGGTCAGGACGGTCGAGGGGGAGACCACCAGCGGGCCGTCGGGCACCGTGGCGCCGGTGCCGTTCATCAGCGCGCGCAGCCCGGCGCCGATGCCGATGCCGGCGGCGAGTCCGACGACGGCGGCGACGGCGCCGACCACGCACGCCTCGATCAGCACCGAGCGGGTCACCTGGCGGCGGCTGGCGCCGACCGCACGCAACAGCGCCAGTTCCTTGGTGCGCTGGGCGACCAGCATGGTGAAGGTGTTGGCGATGATGAAGACGCCGACGAAGAGGGCGATGCCGGCGAAGGCCAGCAGGCCGGTCTTCATGCCTTCCATGCTCTGCGCGATCTGCTCGGCCTGGTCGTCGGCGAGCTGCTTGCCGGTGGTGGCCTCGGCGGCGTTGTGCGGCAGGATCGCGTCGACCGCGGTCTTCAGCGCGTGCTGCGAGGTGCCGGGGGCGGCCTTGACGTCGATCTCGTCGAACGTGCCCGGGGTGCCGAGCAGTTGCTGCGCGGTGGCGGTGTCGAACAGCGCGAGGCTGCCGCCCGCGGACACCGCGCCGTCGTCGGTGGTGAAGACACCGGTCAGCTTCTCCTCGCGGACGGGTCCGTCGACGGAGATCCGTACGGTGTCGCCGACGCGGTAGCCGGCCAGGTCCGCGGTCCTGGCGTCCAGCGCGATCTCGCCGGCCCGCTGGGGGGCGGCGCCGTCGCGCAGCGGGTAGCGGGCGTCCTTGCCGTCCGCGCCGGGGTAGTAGTTGCCGCCGAGGGTCGAGAAGCCGTTGCCGATCAGCTTGCCGTGCTTGTCGGCGACGGCGGTGAAGCCGGAGACGTTGCCGGTGGCCGATGCGGCGCCCGGCAGCTTCCCGGCCTTGTCGAGCAGCTTGTGGCTGAGCCCGGGTGCGGCGCCGGGGTTGCCGGCCGCGCTGTCGGAGCGGTGCGGCTGGATGGCGACGTCGACGGAGTCGTAGCCCTTCTGGGCGCTGGACTGGAGGGCGTCGGAGATGGTCGAGGTGAAGACCAGGGTGCCGGAGACGAAGGCCACGCCGAGCATCACGGCGAGGGTGGTCATCAGCAGCCTGGCCTTGTGCGCGAGCACGTTGCGCAAGGCGGTACGGAACATGGGTGTGTCAGTCCTGAAGAAGAGGTCCGAAGTACGGGCGGCGGCTGCTGCGGGTCAGCTGGTACGCCCCTTGGCGTCGAAACCCTTCATGCGCTCCAGCACCATGTCGGCGGTCGGGTCGGGCATGTCGTCGACGATCCGGCCGTCGGCGAGGAAGACCACGCGGTCCGCGTAGGAGGCGGCGACCGGGTCGTGGGTGACCATGACGACGGTCTGGCCCAGCTCGCGGACGGAGTTGCGCAGGAAGCCGAGCACCTCGGCGCCGGAGCGCGAGTCGAGGTTGCCGGTGGGCTCGTCGGCGAAGATGATCTCCGGCTGCGAGGCGAGGGCGCGGGCGACCGCGACGCGCTGCTGCTGGCCGCCGGAGAGCTGGCTGGGGCGGTGCTTGAGGCGGCCCGCCAGGCCGACGGTCTCGACGACGCGGTCCAGCCAGGCGCGGTCCGGCTTGCGGCCCGCGATGTCCATCGGCAGCGTGATGTTCTCCAGCGCCGTCAGGGTCGGCAGCAGGTTGAACGCCTGGAAGATGAAGCCGATCTTGTCGCGGCGCAGCTGGGTGAGCTTCTTGTCCTTCAGACCGGTCAGCTCGACGTCGCCGATCCGGGCCGAGCCGCCCGATATCGCGTCCAGCCCCGCCATGCAGTGCATCAGCGTCGACTTGCCGGAGCCGGAGGGGCCCATGATCGCGGTGAACTGGGCCTGGCGGAAGTCCACGGAGACCGCGTCCAGGGCGACCACCTGGGTCTCACCCTGCCCGTAGACCTTGGTGAGATCTGTGGCGCGGGCGGCCACCGCGGTGGCGCGGGTGGCGGTGGAGACGCCGGAGTGGGTGGTGGTCACGGGGAAGTGCTCCTGTCGGACGGCGGCGGTACGGACGGTCCGCCGGGCGTACCGGCGGGCCCTTCCATCGTCGGCCCGCGGAACCGGCGTGGACGTCAACCCGTGTGACCGTCCTGGGGCAGCCCTGGGGCGTAGCCGTCCCGTCGGCCGTCATCCCTGGGGAGGAGAACGACCCCGAGGACGGCCGACGTACAACGCGCCCCGTACGCGCCTGGAGGCGGCGCCCCCGGAGGCTGTCGGACAGGCATCGACTTTCCGTCAATTCGGGCACGGAATGCGTTTCGGATGGTTGCGTCGGAGGGGGCCACCAGGCATGTGACAACGGCCTGTACCCGTTGCTGATGCTCCCTCAGTTGCCAATAAAATAAGACAACCTCGGGGTCGCTGGCCGAAGTGCGTGGTGCCCTGCGGGCTACGCTCGTGCTGCCCTCTTTGAGGTGTCGTGGGGGAGCCCAGGCCCGGATGGTGGAATGCAGACACGGCGAGCTTAAACCTCGCTGGCCTTCGGGCCGTGCCGGTTCAAGTCCGGCTCCGGGCACTGCCCAGTACATACCGCCTGACCTGCACAAACAGCTGGATGCCTGCCCCGCTCCCGTGCCCTTGGGAGCACCGTGGGAGCACCGGGCCCCTTTTCTTCCGCCGGGCGGGCGCGTATCCAAGAGGAATCCGGGCCGGAAATGTCACCGGGTACCGGGGCAAGTGGCGGGATGACGGTATCCGGGAAGCCCATCGGCAGTGCGGGACCTTTGATTCCGGGCATCCCGCCGGGATCTACGGGGAAGCCGTCAACGCCGTTCGGCCGGTACCGGCCACCAGGATGGGTGAAGGGCCCGGGTGTTCAGGAACGACTTCTTCACCGGCCCGTTCCCGGCTCAAGCTTTGCTGACCACTTCCTGACAGCTTTCTGACCCCTGGTCCATACTCTCCGCGCATGACCACACTCTTCGACCGCGCAGGCGGTCAGCAGCGCCCGGCAGGCAGGCAGCTACGACGTACGGCGGCTCTGGCCGTGACGGTCTTCGCCCTGGGGACGGCACTGCCGGCACCCGCGTCGGCCGCGCCGTCGGGCCCGCGGCCCGCGACCGCACCCGCCGAAGTGGCCGTCCACGACCAGGCGGTCGGCGAAGCCGACCAGAAGGCCGTACTCGACTACTGGACGCCGCAGCGGATCGCGGCGCTGAACGGGAAGCCGTCGGACAACCCGCCCAGGAGCGGGCCCGACGGTGCGCCGTGGACCAGCGGGAGTGCCCTGACCCGGACGGTCGGCCGGCTCTTCTTCACCGATCACGGCGAGGACAGCAGCTGCACCGCCACCGTCGTCGACAGCGCCAACGGCAGCACCGTGGTGACGGCGGGGCACTGCGTGAACAACGGCAACCTCCTCGGCGAGGACAACCAGTGGTCGACGCACATGATGTTCGTCCCCGGGTACCACGACGGTGCGGCGCCCTACGGGAAGTTCGTCGGCCGCCTCGGGGTCGCGGCTGCCACCTGGCTGAAGAACGACGCGCAGCACTCGGAGAAGTTCGACGGGTACGACCAGGCGTTCGTGGTGCTGAACCGGGACGCGCAGGGCGGGCGGCTCCAGGACGTGGTCGGTGCCGCACAGAAGATCGGGCTCGACGAGCCGGGCGACCGTCCGGTGTACCAGTTCGGATATCCGCGCGCGGCCTCGGACCCGGCGCGCGAAGGGCTCCCGGAGTACACCGGAGCGCGGCTCGCGTACTGCACCGGTCAGGCCAAGGAATACCCGGGCACCCCGGACTGGCCGGAGCCGAAGGATCAGTGGGGCACCGCGTGTGTGATGGGCGGCGGCTCCAGCGGGGGCCCGCGGATAGCCGGCTTCGACCCGAAGTCGGGTCTTGGCACGGTGGTCGGCGACAACACCACGAGCGGCTTCTTCGACAGCGCAGGCCAGGTCTGCGCCGACGACGCCCCGGGCTGCGTCCGGCACCTCGTCGGCCCGCAGTTCACTTCGGACGTCACCGGGCCGCTCTACGAACGCGCCCAGCGGACGACCTGACCGGGCCGCCGGCCAGGGGGCACCGGCCGGGCGGCTTCGTCAGCTCGGGCGTGTCCTTCTCCGGGGGCGCCGCGGCAAGGGCCTGACGTGGCGCCCCCGGAGCATGCTGAACGTTCCGTAGTGGTGCGGGAGTTGGGCCGGGACCGCCACCCGCACCGGACCCTAGGCGGCGGGCAGGCCGGTCGACTGGGCGGTGTGGCAGGTGGCGCAGAGGAGCTGCCGGGCCGGGGCGGGGCCGTGGGCGACGCCCATGCCGTTCAGGCGGTGGACCACCGGGCGGGTCATGTGGAGGTGGTCGGGGCAGAGGCCGGAGCCGCAGCAGTGGCACATGGCGACCGCGGAGGTCTCGGCCTTTTCGGAGGCATGACAGTCGTAGCAGTTCATTGAAGTTCTCCTTCCGGTGCGGGCGGGGTGGCTTACGGGCGGGCGCGGGGCCGCGGTACGGGAGCGTGGCCGGTGTCCTGATGGGCCGGCCGGTCCCGGTGGCCCGCCGCCGCCCGCGCGGCGTCCGCGGAGGCGGTCCGTAGCGGTGGCGGGGCCTGTGCTCCGCGGACGACGGCGCCGGTCGCCCTCCGCACCAGGGAGCCGAGGTCCGCGCCGGGCGCGCTCCCGACCCGGCGGCACGCGGCGATGAACCGTGCCGCCAGCTCCTGGTCATGGCGCCAGACCACGGCGATGTCCGTCCGTAGCCCTGGCGGCGCCAGCGGGCGGACGCGCAGATCCGCGCTGAGGCTCAGCCACTCGGCGATCCCGCGGTCCATGTACGACATGCCGGCGCCGGAGCCCACGGCGGCGGCGAGGTTGATGTAGTCGGGCTCCTCCCATGCGACCTGGGGGGAGCGTTCCCGCCGGATGGCGTCCAGGACCGTGTCGTAGAGCCCGGGGGCCTGCGGTCTGGGCCACATGAGGAGCGGAAGGTCCTGGTCCGTTTTCCCTTCCGCCGCGCGGCCCGCCGCCTCGCTCCCCGGGAGCACCTTGACGATCTCCGAGTCGCCCACCACGGAAAGCCGCAGGTCGTCCGCCTCGACGGGCGGCCTGACGAAGGCGAAGTCGACCTGGCCCGCGCGCACCAGGCCGATGTTCCGTTCCGACCAGCCGGATTCGACGGAGACCGGAGCGGTGTTGCGTGCGCGGAACTCCGCGACCATCTCCCGCTGGAGCAGGGCGTGTCCCGAGAGGCTGAAGGCGACCCGTATCGGGCGCCGGTGCCCCGCGGCTGCGTCCTTGATCCGGGCCCTGATCGCGTAGGTGCGTTGCAGGAGCAGCGGTGCTTCCTCCTGGAGCGCCTCGCCCGGAGGGGTCAGTGACATCCGGCGGCTGCCGCGGCTCAGCAGCTTGGCGCCCAACTCCTCCTCCAGCACCTTCATTTGATGGGAAAGGGTGGGCTGGCTCACCTGGCAGCGCTGGGCCGCCCTCCCCAAGTGAAGTTCATCGGCCACGACGACGAAGTACTCCAGCCGGCGCAGTAAACCGGAGAAGTTCGGTGCGGATCCCCCGTCATCTTTCATGTGTATGGCCTCCCGCCTCGACAGCTCGGAGCGGTCGTCCCCATGCCCTGTCGTGCATGACGCCCCCGAGGGCGCGGACCGCTAACAAGGTATCCACATTACGAAAAAACCTTTCCACAGATGGTCAGGAGTCTAGCTGTATTAGACAGAGTCCAGTCAAGGACTCAGTCCAGTCAACTCCTTACCCTCCGGGGTGAGTTGGAGGGGATGGCTCCACTTTCCCGATGGTTCGGCGTCCGGCTCCGGTGCAGGGTCCGGGCCCGGTGCCGATACCCACACCTTGAGCGCCCCGCGGCGCACTCGCCGCCGCATGTCGGCCAACTTCGTGCCCCCGGCATACCGCCGCGTGATGTGACACACGTCATATTTTGCGCGGCGAAAAGTCGTTCGACCTGCCCTCTTGGCGATCGTCTATGGAGCTATAGAGCGGATTTATTGGACTGTTCGAGACACCCCATGGAACTGTCGCTGTCGCAAGCATGGGCCGAGTGCCGCCGGGCATTCCGCTGCAAAGTCATCGGACGGGGGACTTCAATGACGGGCGTATCGAGCGGGTAGCTCGCCGCCGAGTGCACGGTGTGCCGGCTTCCGCATGGGTAATTTCTGCGGCCAGGTGAATCACCACAGCAGGCAGTGCTTCCTTTCATTCCAGAGTCTGATCCGTCCTTCCAGACTGTCGTCCCAAGGGTAATTCCCCGAGCGCAGGAGGTAAGATGATCGGAGAGTTGATCAGTAAGGACGATCGATTCCAGGGGATCCTGGAGCGTCTGAATCGCAAGTCGGTCGAGGACTACTACAACCCCTACCGGATGTTCGACTGGCCGGATTCCCTGCCGGAGAACCGGTGGTGGATGAGTCCTCAGCTCACCACCACGTACGGGACCGACGTTGCCGCCGAATTGGACCAGGAGCAGCTCCACCGCCTGTCCAAGTGCGAGAGCATCAACTTCTACAGCCTCAATGTGGACGGAATCCGTGAGCTCATTGTCGAGGTGACCCGGCGCATTCACACCCGGGGCTTCGAAATTCCGTCGGAGTTCTTCCACCACTTCATCGGTGAAGAGAACGAGCACATGTGGTTCTTCGCCGAGTTCTGCCTGCGCTACGGCAAGAAGATCTACCGGCAGATGGAGCCGGCGGGGGACGGGGACGCATGGCCGGAAGCCGCCAGCTTCCTGGTGTTCGTGCGCATTCTCCTCTTCGAGGAGCTGGTCGACCACTTCAACAGCACGATGGCGACCGACGAGAAACTGCACGACACGATTCGCGCGGTCAACCGGATTCACCACCAGGACGAGTCCCGGCACATCGCCTTCGGCCGTGAACTGGTCTCCCTGCTCTTCGACGACCTGAAGTCGAAGGCGTCGGAAGAACAGCTTCGCGAGATCCAGGAATACATCAAGCGCTACCTGAACTACAGCTTCCAGTCGCTGTTCAACCCGCAGGTCTACAAGGACGCCGGAATTCCCGAGCCGTTCGCCGTACGACGGCGCCTGCTGGCCTCGCCGCGCAGCGCGAAGTTCCAGCAGGAGGTGTTCCGCAAGCCCTTGAACTTCCTCACCAAGACCGGGATTCTGCAGGACCGGGACCTGACGGTCGCGGATCGGGGTGCCGCGTGACCGCGCCGATCTCGACGGCTCAGGGCGACGCGCTCACCATCCTCGACCCGGACCAGAGCGACCTGCTGCGCGAGCTGGACCGCACCATCACCCGCTGGGCCGACGAGGCCGGCGCGCGGGAAATCATTCCGCCGCCCGTCTATCCGCTCCGCGACCTGGAGAAGTTCGACGTCTACGAGAACTTCCCGCACCTGCAATTCGTCGGCGGTCCGCTGGACGTGACAGGTACCCCGCCGAAGCCGGTGGACGGCGCCTTCGCACCCGGCGATGTCGACCCCCCGTTCCTCGGGCTGCCGCACTCCACCTGCTACGGCGCCTATCTCTACGCCGAGAACCGGGCGGTGGCTCCCGACACCACCCTCACTCTCATCAACCGCTGCTTCCGCAACGAGGACAAGTACGAAGGGCTGCGGCGGCTGCTCAGCTTCCAGATGAGAGAAATCGTGGCGATCGGATCGCTGGAGCACACCCAGGAGATCAACGCCCGCTTCACCGACCGGATCGAAAGGTTCGCGAAGGACCTCGGCATCGGGCTGGTCAAGGAGGTGGCCACCGACCCGTTCTTCGAACGCGACAGTGGCCGCGCGCTCCTCCAGCGGCTCAGTCCGGTCAAACACGAATTCCAGGCCGACGGGCTGGCCATCGCTTCCGTCAACACCCACCGCAATTTCTTCGGCGAACGGTGCCACATCACCGTCGAAGGGACCGGCGAGCACGCCTACACGGGCTGCGTCGCCTTCGGCCTCGA
Organism: Streptomyces sp. NPDC048644; assembly: GCF_043199105.1. NCBI lineage: Bacteria > Bacillati > Actinomycetota > Actinomycetes > Kitasatosporales > Streptomycetaceae > Streptomyces > Streptomyces sp. NPDC048644. The sequence goes on along the minus strand of NZ_JBICVO010000005.1, from coordinate 22,233 downwards.
ACGGTGGCTCGCGGTCCTGAGCGACCTGTTCGACGGAGATCTCAAGCGCGCCCGCGCCGCGGTCGACGCCGCCTCGTGATCCGGGTCGGTGTGGACCTCGTCCCTCTCGCCCGGGTGCAGGCCATGGCCGAAGCGGGCGAGCGCAGCCCCCTGCACCTGATGCTCACCTCGGAGGAAGTGGAGCTGAGCCGCTTCACCACCGGGTGGGACCTGCACGGCGTCGCCGGCCGCATCGCGGCCAAGGAAGCGGTGTTCAAGCTCTTCCACGTCGCCGACCACACACTTCCCTGGCAGTCCATCGAAGTTCTGCGGACCACAGGGAAATGGCCCACCGTCCGGCTCAGCGAGCCGGCGAGCACCTGGGCCGCCGAAGCCGGCATCGAAGCCATCGACGTCAGCATTTCCCACGAAGACCAGTTCGCCGTCGCCGTCGCCGCAGGCGCGACGGGATATCCCACGGATAAGGAGACGTTCCATGCCGAGCACCACCTCGTCCAACGTTGATGCAGTGCGGAACTGGCTTCTGGCCAAGCACCCCGAGCGCGACTCCATCGCCCCGGACGAAGACCTCATCGCCGCCCGTTTCGTCGACTCGCTCTCCTTCGTCGAGTTCGTGCTGACGATCGAGGAGGCCAGTGGCGTGGAAATCGACCGCGAGGAAATCGACCTGGCCGACTTCCGGACGCTGGAGGCCATCCAGAGGAAGTTCTTCTGATGGGTCGTCTGCTCTATGCAGAGGACTACGAGAAAGGCGCCCGGCACGATCTCGGGTCGCACAAGGTCACGGCCGAGGAAATCGTCACCTTCGGCCGGACCTACGACCCGCAGCCGTACCACCTGGACGAGGAAGCCGGGCGCGCCTCGTCCTTCGGTGGCCTGATTGCCAGTGGCTGGAACACAGCGGCGATCTGGATGCGCCTGTACGTGACGACCCTGCTGCCCGACGCGGCGGCCGAGGGCACGGTCGAGGGCTCGCCCGGAGTGGACGAACTCCGCTTCCTGCACCCCGTCCGGCCGGGCGACGTACTGACCGGCACCTGCGAGATCGTCGCGTCCCTGCCGTCGCTCTCCGCGCCCGACTTCCGCATCATCCGCAACCGCGGACGCCTTCTGAACGCGGACGGAGCCGAGGTTCTCACGCTGATCCTCAACGCCCGGTTCCGTTGCCGGCCCAAGAACTCCTGACCAGAGACCACCTCGAGAAACGGAGCCAGTCATGGAGACTGTGTCCTATACGTCGCAGTGGACCGCAGCCGCCCGCGCGCTGGAAAGCGAACGGAGTGACGCGCTTTTCCAGGACCCGCTGGCCAAGCCGCTCGCCGAGCCGCGCGGGTTCGAGCTGCTCGACAAGTACGGCGGCGGCGGTCTGGTCGAGTTCGTGGCCGTCCGTACCCGCTATTTCGACGACACCATCAACGACCTCGTCGGGAAGGGCATCCGGCAGGTGGTGCTGATCGCGGCGGGCATGGACACCCGTGCCTACCGTCTGAAGCTCCCGGATGACGTCCGCGTCTACGAGGTCGACCACCAGGCCCTGATAGACGAGAAGGAAAAGCGTCTCGCCCAGCTCGGATCGCCGACGCCGACGGTCAACCTGCGGCGCGTCGGTGCGGACCTGGCGGGGGACTGGTCGCCCACGCTGCGGGCGGCGGGATTCGACCCGTCGCTGCCGACGCTGTGGGTGCCCGAGGCCCTGCTGTTCTTCCTGACCGAGGAGCAGTCCGCGACGCTGATGCGGACCTTCGCGGCCAATTCCGCCCCCGGAAGCTGGGTCACGGTGGACATCCTGAGCAAGTCGCTGCTGCGCGGCCCGGCCACCCAGATCTTCCTTTCCGCACTCAAGGAAGACGGAATTCCGTGGCTCTTCGGCACCGACGAGCCCGAGGAGTTCATGGCGGGCACCGGCTGGACCGTCCGGGAGCTCAAGGAGCCGGGCGAGCAGGGCGCCGGTGAAACCCGCTGGCCGTACGCCGTCCAGCCGCGCGACGTGAAGGGCGTGGCGCGCAACTGGCTGCTCCGCGCCGAACTCGCGTAAGCACCGCCTGTGCAGCGGCACGGCCCCCGGGGCCGTGCCGCTCTCGGCGCGTGGTCCGACCGTCCGTCCACGGCAAGCAATCATCACGAACAGCGTCGCGAGGAGCAGACCATGAGTGCAGCCGAGACCATCACACTCCGGCGGCTCGCCTGGGCCGGCGTCGAAGTGGCCGCCGGAGACCGGCGGGTGGTCATCGACCCCCTCAAGAACACCGCGGACCTCGCGGGCTTCCAGGGACTGCCGAAGCGGCCCCTGCCCGACATCGAGGCTCCCCCCGGGGTGCGCACCCACGCCGTCATCACCCACATCCACCCCGACCACTGCGACCGGGAACTGCTCGCCGGCATCGCCGCCGACGACGGCGGCACCGTGGGCTGCCACACCCCGATCGTCGGCACCCTGGACCGGATGGGGGTGACCGCCACCCCGCAGGACATGGGCGAGCGGCGGCAGATCGGGCGGTTCACCACCATCCCGGTGGCCTCCCACGACTGGCGCGGCGACGACCAGGTCGCCTGGATCGTCGAGACCGACGGCCTGCGCGTCATCCACTTCGGCGACACCATCTGGCACGGCCGGTGGTGGCAGATCGCGAAGGACCACGGCCCCTTCGACGTCGCGTTCCTGCCGATCGCCGGGGTGCTGACCCAGCGCGAGGGCTTCACCCCCACCAACCAGCCCGCCACGCTCACCCCGGAACAGGCCGTCGAAGCCGCGGTCGTACTCGGGGCGAAGACCGCCTGCGCGATCCACTACGAGCTGTTCGACAACCCGCCGTACTACGCCGAGCAGGACGACGTACGGGGGCGTTTCCTGCGGGCCGCCAAGGCCAGAGGCGTGCACGCCGTCGCCCCCGGCGACGGGGAACCCGTGCCGTTCACCGCCGCCGCCTGACGACAGCACCCCGCTCGCCCGCCGGGCCGTCCCTCCGGTCACCCCGCCTCCCCGGCGTCGATCGGAGGGACGGCCCGGCGGTGCGCACCCCCGCACCCCGGAAGGACCGCTCGTGACCCCACCCCCTGAACCGGAAGCCCCCGCCACGCCGCCCCGGGCAGCGGCCGACCTGACCGCCGAGCCCGCCCCCGGCACGCCCCGCAGCGGGCGCCACCTGATCTGGTACGCGCTGGCGGTGCTGCTGGTCGGGATCAACATGCGGCCCGCCATCGTGGCGGTCTCCCCGCTGCTGGACGAGATCCGGCACGTCACCGGCCTGTCCAACGGCGGCGCCGGCGTGCTGTCGACGCTGCCGCTGATCTGCTTCGGCATCTTCGCGCCGCTCGCGCCCCGGCTGTCCCGCCGCTGGGGCATGGAACGCACCCTGGTCGCGGTGCTCGCGGTGCTGCTGGCCGGCACCGCGGTGCGCCTCGTCCCGGAACTGTTCCCCCTGTTCGCCGGATCGTTCCTGGTCGGCACCGCGGTGGCCGTCGCGAACGTCGTCATCACCGCGCTGATCAAGCGGGACTTCCCCGACCGGGTCGGGCTGATGTCGGGGCTGCACACCACCATGCTGGTCGGCGGCGGCGCGGTCGCGGCGGCCACCACCGTCCCGCTGCGGGACGCGCTGCCGCTGTCCTGGGCAGGCGGCCTCGCCGTCTGGGGCGTCCTGGCACTGGCGGCGCTGGTGGTGTGGGTGCCACGGCTGCGGCGCGGACGGGAGCAGCCGCCGGTTCAGGTGCACGAGGGCGGTTCGATCTGGCGCTCCAAGCTGGCCTGGGCGGTCGCCCTGTTCTACGCGTTCCAGTCGCTGCTGTACTACACCGCGACCACCTGGCTGCCGTCGTTCTACATCGACCACGGCTACACCGAAGGCGGCGCCGGGGTGCTGCTGGCGGTCTGCATGGGCTCCGCCGTGGTCACGTCGGTCCTGGTGCCGGTGTGGGCGCAGCGCTCCTCACAGCAGAGCTACCTGGCGATATGGGGCACCGTCCTGTGCGTCGCCGCCTTCATCGGCCTGATCGCGGCGCCGACCGGAGCGGCGGTGCTGTGGGCCGCGGTGCTGGGTCTCGGCCTGGGAGCCGTGCTCTCCCTGGGCATCACCTACATGTCGATGTGCGCCCGCACCACACACGAGGCGGGGCTGCTGTCGGCGATGTCCCAGTGCGTGGGCTACCTGCTGGCGGCCGTCGGCCCCACCGCGTTCGGCGCCGCCCGCGACCTGACCGGCGCATGGACCGCGGGGCTGATCGCTCTGGTGGTCCTGTCGGTGCCGATGGGTCTGACGGGAGCGCTCGCCGGGCGCGGCGGACACCTCGCACGCTGAGGCGCGTCCACCCCGCTCCGCGCCGCCTCCGCCCGGGGGCGGCGCACCGCGGCCCCGGCCCCGGGCACCTTTGCGGGCTCCCGTACGTACTCCTCGTGGCGTAGATACGCCCCTGGAAATCAGGGGAAGATCCTGCCCAAGAAGTAGCTGAGTGTCTTTGCCAGGCCATTACCCTGAGGGGAAGGCCGCGCAGGGCGGCCATGGAGGAGTGAGATGAGGAGCAGCAACCCGGTCTTCTCGCGACGGGGGTTCAGCCGCGACACCGGCTACGCGGGCTTCAACGCGCCGCCGCAGGCCGGGGCCCCCGCAGCCGATCCGTACGCAGGAACCAACCCGTACGCCCAGGGCACGAACAACCCGTACGCCCAGGGCGCGCCGCAGGCCGCCACCCAGGCGCCGCCGCAGTACACGCCGCAGACCCGCCCGATGACGATGGACGACGTCGTCGCGCGCACCGCCATGACGCTCGGCACGGTCATCGCGGGCGCCACCGTCGGCTGGCTCTTCCTGACCGAGCAGCTCGGCTTCGCCATCGGCGCCGGCCTGGTCGCGATGGTGCTGGGCTTCGTCCAGTCGTTCAAGCGCAAGCCGTCGCCCGCGCTGATCCTGTCGTACGCGGCGCTGGAGGGCCTGTTCCTCGGCGCTCTCAGCGGGTTCATCAACGACCTGCCGAAGATGAACGGCGCGCCGATGCAGGCGGTGCTGGGCACCATGGCGGTGTTCGTCACCATGCTCGTCGCCTACAAGACGCGGATCGTCCGGGTCACCGCCCGCTTCACCCGCTTCGTGATGATCGCGGCCATGGGCTTCGTGCTCCTGTCGCTGGTCAACTGCCTGTTCATGGTGTTCGGCGGCGGGGACGGCCTCGGCTTCCGCAGCGGCGGCATGGGCATCCTGTTCGGCCTGGTGGGTGTGGTGCTCGGCGCGCTGTTCCTGGCGCTGGACTTCAAGCAGGTCGAGGACGGCGTCGCCTACGGCGCCCCGCGTGAGGAGTCCTGGCTGGCGGCGTTCGGCCTGACCCTCACCCTGGTGTGGATCTACATGGAGATGCTGCGCCTGATCTCGATCCTCCGGGACTGATCCGGCGGACCGCGCCCCCGGTGACGGGGAGCCGCAGCGCACGGAAGGCCCCGCGGGCAACTGCCCGCGGGGCCTTCGGCGTTCTGCTCCCGGCGTGGGCTCAGCGCTTGCGGGCGGCGCGCCTGAGGTCGTGCTCGTGGACGATCGCCTTGGCGTGCCCGTACGCGAGCTGGTGCTCACCGCGCAGCCAGCTGACTCTTTCGTCGAAGCGGAAGAGTGCGGGGCCTTCATCGACGGTGCGCAGCCATTCGGAGATTTCCCGGCCGGTGCAGTGCGGGATGCGGGAGAGCAGATTCCGGTGGGTTTCTTCGGAGAACATCTGAGACATCGGCGCCTCCGGACGCGTTCGATGCTGGTCTTCAGCACACCGTGCCTGAGGGTTCGGGTGTTGGCAACCACCTGTGGGTGGCGCATAGGCTCAAGCCGTGCTTGACGTAACGCCTTTGCAGAATGCCGTGGACGCCTTCGCCGACCGCCTCAGGTCGCTGCCGCAGAGCACGCTCGGCCGCGGTGCCGCGGCCGAAGCGCTCGCCCTCGCACGGGAGTTGGCCGACCGCGCGCAGCGCATCGAGACCCCGCAGCGGGAGCCGTACGCGCTGCCGGACGCCGGGATGTTCGCGGTCGGCGACCAGCTCGCGGTGGCCGGGCACGACCTGGCCGAGGCGCTGCGGAACACGAGCGCGGCCCCCGCCGGTGAACTGGCGGAGGCCGTACGGAAGGTGCGGGAGACGGCGGGGCGCTGGTAGCGCCGGAAGTGGCCGGACCGTGTCAGAGCGAGGCGATGACGCGGTCGGCCAGGATGTAGACGCGTCGTTGCCTGCCCTCGCCCCAGGCGAAGGTGAGCGCGTAGGCGCCCGAGATGCCGGAGCCGCCCAGCAGGACCGGGGTGTGGCCGTCGCGCAGGGCGTCCGCCACGCTCTCCGACGTCTCGCGGTGCCCCGGTGTCAGGCACAGCGTGGTGCCGTCGGTGAAGACGTAGACGTCCAGGGTGCCCAGCGGCCCCGGCCGCACATCGGCGAGCGGGACGCTGTGATCGGCCAGCTCTTCGAGGCGTGCGACGGTGCGCTCGTGATCGCCGACCACCGGGACGGGGGAGAAGTCCGGATGCGAGGGGTGCCGGCGGCGGGCGGCGGCCAGCTCGGCGGACTCGCCCTCGTCGGCCGGCTCCCACTCCGTGGCGTCCAGGGACTCCAGGGCGTCGATGGGCTCCAGCGAGGTGAACGGCTCCAGCGAGGCGAACGGCTCCAGGCCCGCCAGGTCCGCCTGGCGGGGCAGGAACGGCTGGTTGTCGAAGTGGTCCAGGTCGAGCCGGTCGGCGAACTCACGCTGCTCGGTCCGCGCGTCCAGCGGGCCCTCGTCGCCGATGCCGGTCAGGCCGCCCAGCAGCGACGGGGTGTCGGCGGCGTCCCTGGCCTCCTGCGCGGCCCAGAACGCGCGGGCCTCGGCCAGTTCGCGCTCCCGCTCGTCGGCGAGCGCTTCGGCGACCGCCGCCCGTATGTCGGCCAGCGGCGTCTGTGCCGCCGGGGCCGGCCGGGCGGCCGGGATCAGTCCTTCGGTGGCGGCGCTCCGGGTGGCGGTCAGCTCGGCGCGCAGCTCGGTGAGCTGCCGGCGCAGCGCGCGGACGGTGTGCAGCGCCGCGGCCCCCAGCGCCACGGCGACTCCCGCGGCCAGGAGCAGGGCGACGGTGGTGACGCTCATGCGTCCTCCCCGCTTCGCTCGGCGGCCCCGTATGCGCGGGTCGCGTGCCTGTCGATGGTCAGCCCCCGGCCGACGGCCGCGGGGACCTCCTTGCTGCGCTCGCTCACTGGCGTACTCCTGATAGCAGAATGTCCCTCGACTTCTACATCAGCCTGCCGGTCGTCGGCGACCGTTCCCAGTGCGCTATGTCCCGAAATGGAGGGGGCTTAGGGCCTCATGCGGACGGGTGACCCCTCGCTGACCTGCAAGAACCAGATTTACCCGGGGCGTTGGTCACAATCCTGGCGGTGATTGGGTCGCGATCTTGTCACCGGGTGACCCATGTCACCAGGAATCGCTGTACGTACCCGCGCGACGCCGAAGGGTGCGCGGAGAACGGGAGTTGACCCGCCCCGGCGCACCCTCGGCCGCTACCAGCCCAGCTCAGCCGCTCGTGCCTGTGGTCGCGCTGAGCTTCGCCTCCGCTGCGGGCAGGTGCCGCCCTCCTCCGTCGGGCGACCCCTACCCTCCGCTGCGGCTCAGCTCAGCCGCTCGTGCCCGTGGTCGCGCTGCGCTTCGCCTCCGCTGCGGGCAGGTGCCGCCCTCCTCCGTCGGGCGACCCCTACCCTCCGCTGCGGCTCAGCTCAGCCGCTCGATGACCATCGCCATCCCCTGGCCGCCGCCCACGCACATCGTCTCCAGGCCGAACTGCTTGTCGTGCCACTGAAGGGAGTTGATGAGGGTGGTGGTGATGCGGGCGCCCGTCATGCCGAAGGGGTGGCCGACGGCGATGGCGCCGCCGTTGACGTTCAGCCGGTCCAGGTCGATGCCCAGATCGCGGTAGGAGGGGATCACCTGGGCGGCGAACGCCTCGTTGATCTCGACCAGGTCGATGTCGGAGACGCCGAGGCCGGCGCGCCGGAGCGCCTGCTTGCTGGCATCGACCGGGCCGTAGCCCATGATCTCGGGGGACAGTCCGGAGACGCCGGTGGAGACGATCCGGGCCAGCGGGGTCAGACCCAGCTCGCGCGCCTTGGTGTCGGACATGACGACCAGGGCCGCGGCGCCGTCGTTCAGCGGGCAGCAGTTGCCCGCGGTCACCAGGCCGTCAGGGCGGAACACCGGCTTGAGGCCGGCGACGCCCTCGACGGTGACGCCGGCGCGCGGGCCGTCGTCCTTGGCGACGACCGTGCCGTCGGGGAGCGTGACGGGCGTGATCTCCCGCTCCCAGAAGCCGTTCTTGATGGCCTGCTCGGCGAGGTTCTGGGAGCGGACGCCGAACTCGTCCATGTCCTGGCGGGTGACGCCCTTGAGGCGGGCGAGGTTCTCCGCGGTCTGGCCCATGGCGATGTACGCGTCGGGGACCAGGCCGTCCTCGCGCGGGTCGTGCCAGCCGGCGCCCTCCTGCTCCGCGCGGGACGCGGTGCGGGACTCGGCGTCGGCGAAGAGCGGGTTGTGGGTGCCAGGCATGCCGTCGGAGCTGCCGTTGACGGAACGGGAGACGGTCTCGACACCCGCCGAGATGAAGACGTCGCCCTCGCCCGCCTTGATGGCGTGCAGCGCCATGCGGGTCGTCTGGAGGGAGGAGGAGCAGTAGCGGGTGACGGTGCAGCCCGGCAGGTGGTCCATCCCCATCTGGACGGCCACGATCCGGCCGAGGTTGTGGCCCTGCTCGCCGCCGGGCAGGCCGCAGCCGAGCATCAGGTCGTCGATGTCGGCCGGATCCAGCTCGGGCACCTTGGCCAGCGCGGCCTGGACGATGTGCGCGGTCAGGTCGTCGGGCCGCAGCTCCTTGAGCGACCCCTTGAAGGCGCGGCCGATCGGAGAGCGGGTGGCTGAGACGATCACGGCTTCGGGCATCACGGCTCCATGGGGTCGAGAGGGTGCGGTCGAGCGGGTGCTGGGCGTACCGGAGGCGCGGCGGCCCCGTCGCGGCGTCCGGCAGAGACTGTGAGGGAAGTTACCGGTACGTACCGCAGAGGTCACGGGGTGCGTGCTGTGATGCGGGACTCTTTTCTAAGCGAGCGCTTATGCAGGGGTGGGGCCCGCACGGGTCACGGGGCGACCGGCGGCTGGTCCGTCTCCTCGGTCGACGGCAGCCGGCGCCGCCTGCGGTGCTTGAGCAGTGCCCACGGCGCACGGGTGGCGGCGACCTCCGTACCGCCCTCGGACGCGGCCTGGGCGGCGGCCTGCTCGACGGGCAGGATGCCCTCGCGCCTGGCCTCCTCCGGGCGCTCGCTCTCCGGCCACAGGCCGAGCGAGGCGCACAGCGTGGGCAGCACGGCCATCGCGGCGGTGGCGTAGCCCTCCGCCGACGGGTGGTAGTTGTCGGGCCCGAACAGCTCCCGCGGACGCGCCTCGAACTCGGGGCCCAGCAGGTCGCCCAGCGAGACCGTACGGCCGCCGCTCTCGACCACCCCGATCGTCTGCGCCGCCGCGAGCTGCCGGGACAGCCGCCTGGCCACCCAGCGCAGCGGCTGGTAGACCGGCTCGATGGTCCCCATGTCGGGGCAGGTGCCGACGACCACCTCGCAGCCCGCAGCGCGCAGCCTGCGCACCGCGTCCGACAGATGGCGGACCGAGCGGGCCATCGGCATCCGGTGGGTGACGTCATTGGCGCCGATCATGATGACGCAGACGTCGGGTGCCTCGGTGCCATCCCCGAGCAGCAGGCCCACCTGGCGTTCCAGGTCGTCGGACTGGGCGCCGGGCAGCGCGACGTTGCGGAAGTCCACCGGCCGCTCGGACAGCGCGGCGAGGCCGGAGGCCAGCAGCGCGCCCGGTGTCTCGCGGGCGCGGCGCACGCCCTGTCCCGCGGCGGTGGAGTCGCCGATGAAGCCGAGCCGCAGCGGCGCCCGGTCGGTGCGGTGGCCGAAGGCGGCGCCGTAGCGGCCGTCGGCGCCCGGCGGGGTGTCCTTGGAGCCGCCGACGGTACGGCGGGCCAGCCTGACCTCGGTCAGCAGCAGCCCGGCGGCGGCCACCCCGAGCAGCCCGATCCCACTGCCGCCGAGCGCGGCGGCGGTGGCGATCCGCCGGGCCACTCTCGCCCTGGACAACGTCGTCGGCATAGGCCGGGCACCTCCCCGTGCAGTGCGTGGCGCGTCGTGTCAGGGGACGGCCGGCGCGCTTCGTGAAACGGCGGGAACTCGTACAACAAGTTGTTGCCCCGTAGCGCGCCGAACGCAACGCGGGGGACGGGCAATAGGCTGGCAGGACGGGCGCAGGACAGCGTGCCCCCGACCGCGGAGACCACCGTGCAGTTTTACGAATCGATGATTGAGCTAGTCGGCAACACCCCGCTCGTGCGGCTCAACAACGTCACCCGAGGGATCCAGGCAACCGTCCTGGTGAAGGTCGAGTACTTCAACCCGGGCGGATCGGTCAAGGACCGGATCGCGGTGCGGATGATCGAGGCCGCCGAGGAATCGGGCGAGTTGCAGCCGGGCGGCACCATCGTCGAGCCGACGTCGGGCAACACCGGCGTGGGGCTGGCGATCGTGGCCCAGCAGAAGGGTTACAAGTGCATTTTCGTCTGCCCTGACAAGGTCTCGACGGACAAGATCAACGTGCTGCGGGCGTACGGCGCCGAGGTGGTGGTCTGCCCGACCGCGGTGGACCCCGAGCACCCGGACTCGTACTACAACGTCTCGGACCGGCTGGTGCGCGAGACGCCGGGTGCCTGGAAGCCGGACCAGTACAGCAACCCGAACAACCCGCGCTCGCACTACGAGACGACCGGGCCCGAGCTGTGGGAGCAGACCGGGGGCCGGGTCACGCACTTCGTCGCGGGTGTCGGCACCGGCGGCACCATCAGCGGCACCGGCCGCTATTTGAAGGACGCAAGCGAGGGCCGGGTGCAGGTCGTCGGCGCCGACCCGGAGGGCTCCGTCTACAGCGGCGGCTCCGGGCGCCCGTACCTGATCGAGGGGGTCGGCGAGGACTTCTGGCCGACCGCCTACGACCGCACCGTCGCCGACGAGATCGTCGCGGTGTCGGACAAGGACGCCTTCCAGATGACCCGGCGCCTCGCCAAGGAGGAGGGCCTGCTGGTCGGCGGCTCCTGCGGGATGGCGGTCGTGGCCGGCCTGGAGGTCGCCTCCCGGCTCGGTCCCGACGACGTCGTCGTGGTGCTGCTGCCGGACAGCGGTCGCGGCTACCTCTCCAAGATCTTCAACGACGAGTGGATGGCGGACTACGGCTTCCTGGAGGAAAGCGGCGCCGCGGCCCGGGTCGGTGAGGTGCTGGCGCACAAGGAGGGTGCACTGCCCTCGCTCGTGCACATGCACCCCGAGGAGACCGTCGGCGAGGCGATCGAGGTGCTGCGCGAGTACGGCGTCTCGCAGATGCCGATCGTCAAGCCGGGCGCCGGGCACCCGGACGTGATGGCGGCCGAGGTCGTCGGCTCGGTCGTCGAACGCGAACTCCTCGACGCCCTGTTCGCCCAGCGGGCCTCCCTGGCCGACCCGCTGGAGAAGCACATGTGCGCGCCGCTCCCGCAGGTCGGCTCGGGTGAGCCGGTCGCCGACCTGATGGCGGTCCTGGAAGGCGCCGACGCGGCCATCGTCCTCGTCGAGGGCAAGCCGAAGGGCGTGGTGAGCCGGCAGGACCTGCTGGCGTACCTGGCGCGGGAGGCCGGCAAGTAGCGTCCTGCGGGCGCGGACGCGGGCGAGGTGAACGCGGGCCCCGCGCGAGCGGTACGCATGCGTCATGTGCCCGCAGCACGGGCTTAACACGGGTCGGGCAGATTACTGACCACGGCGATACGGAACTCCGGAGCGGCTCCCGGGCCTCCGCCATCGTCAGGACGTCCCGTCCGGCCCTGGCCCGGACACGTCCCCCGCGGGGACCGCCGTCGTCCCGCCCCCGGCTCCGGCCGGGGTGAGGCGGTCCCCGCGCCTTCTTCTTCCCCGGCGCGGGGTCCGGCCGCGCTACGCGGCGCCGTCGTGGCGGGCGCGGCGCAGCAGGGCGGCGAAGCCCTTGGCGTGCACGGCGTTGACGCCGACGATGCCGGCCCAGCACGCCAGCAGTCCGAGCAGACCGGTGTTGACCGCGGCGATTGCGGACAGCGGGACGGCCAGCACCAGGGAGACCGTGGCGAAGCCGAAGCGCGCGGCGAACGTGCCGTCGCCGAAGGGCACGCCGCCGCCGGAGCCGCCGTACGGACGTCCTGAGCGGGCCACCTGGAGCTGCGCCTGCGCGAGACCCCGGCGTACGCGCTGGTCGACGGTCCGCTCCAGCTTCTCCAGGAACGCGTCGGTCAGTTCCGTCTCGTACTCGGGGCCCAGGTCCTTGCGGGCCCTGAGGGTCGCGTCGAGTTCGTCGGCCAGTTCGGGGTCGTGGGTCGCCATGGAGCCGAGATTACGGACGGCGGTGGGCCCGCGCGGTAGGGCCAGCCCCCCTCTTTTCGGTACCGGCGCTGGTCAGCCCGCCGGGGTGGCCCGTGCCTCCGGTGCGGTCGCATCCGGGGTGCCGTCGGCGGGCCCGTCCGGCAGCCGTGCGGTGTCGCGGTGGGTGACGGCCCAGTAGAGGACGCCGGGCACGACCAGGCCGACGAGCCAGGAGATGTCGGCGCCGCCGAGCGGGGCGACCAGCGGTCCGGTGTAGAACGCGGTGGCCAGGAACGGCAGTTGGGCCAGGACGCCGATGAGGTAGGCGGCGAGTGCCTTGACGTTCCAGGAACCGTAGCGGCCGGCCGGGTCGCTGAGCGCCGGGATGTCGTAGCGCTCCTTGGAGATCAGGTAGTAGTCGGCCAGGTTGATCGCCGACCACGGGGTGAAGAAGGTCAGCAGGAAGAGCAGGAAGTCCTTGAAGGAGGTGAGGAAGGAGTCCTTGCCCAGCAGGGCCACGGCGGTGCCGGCCACCATGATCCCGAAGATGTAGGCGGACCGGGCGCGCGGCGACAGGGTGCGCTGCCCGCGGAAGCCGCTGACGCTGGTCACCAGCGACATGAAGCCGCCGTAGGTGTTGAGGATGTTGATGGTGAGCTTGCCGAAGGCGATGACGAAGTAGAGCACCGAGGCGATCAGGCCCGTGCCGCCGAGGCCGACGATGTAGCTCACTTCGTGGCCGACGAACGCCCCGGGTGCCGCCGCTGCGGCCAGCGCGCCGAAGGTCATCGACCACTGGGCGCCGAGCACCGAGCCGGAGAGCGTCCACCAGAACGTGGCACGCGCCGAGGTGTGGCGCGGCAGGTAGCGCGAGTAGTCCGCGACGTACGGGCCGAACGCCAGCTGCCAGGACGCCGCCAGGGAGACGGCGAGCAGGAAGACGGGCAGGCCGAAGCCGCGGTCGTGGAGGAGCGCGCCGATGTCGGCGCGGCCGACGAGACGGATGCCGAGGTAGACGAAGGCCACCGCGCAGACCAGACCGGCGATCCGGCCGAGAGCGTGGATGAGGCGGTAGCCGACCGCCGCGGCGAAGGCGGTGACGGCGGCGAAGATGATGATGCCGGGTGTCGCGCCCAGGTGGGTCAGCTCGCCGACCGCCTGCCCGGCCAGCACGCTGCCGCTGGCGAAGAAGCCGATGTACATCACGATGACCAGCGCGAGCGGGACGACGGCGCCGCGGACGCCGAACTGTGCCCGCGAGGTGATCATCTGCGGCAGGCCGAGCCGGGGGCCCTGTGCGGAGTGCAGCGCCATCACCGCCCCGCCGGCGAGGTTGCCCAGCAGCAGCCCGGCCAGCGCCCAGAAGGCCGTCGCCCCGAAGACGACGGCCAGTGCTCCGGTCACGACGGCGGTGATCTGGAGGTTGGCGCCGAGCCAGAGGGTGAACTGGCTGAAGGCGTTGCCGTGCCGTTCGCCGTCCGGGACGACATCGATCGAGCGTCGTTCCACCACGCCTGCCATGTTGCGCCGCCTCACTGTATGGATCCATGCAGGATCAACGCAGTGTGAATGGAAGGTCAATAGGCGGAGCGTGATTTCTGTCGGCCGGGACGTGGACGGTGCCCCCGTGCCCCCGCGTCCACGCAGGTCAGACGGGCGACGGCGGGGTGTCGACCGGTCGCAGCTCATCCGCGTACGACACCGAGCGCCGGCGCATCAGCCCGTCATCGGTGATGTCGTACTGGCCCAGGCGCCACAGTGGCGGCGAGTAGGCGTGCACCGAGACGGCGTCGTCGGTGGCGCCGGAGAGCCGGTGGATGTGGTCGGGCCCGAAGCAGAACGAGGCGCCCGCGCCGACCGTCGTCGTCAGGTGCTCCCCGCCGATCCGCGGATTGGTCTCGGTCAGTACGCCCTGGACGACGCGGACCGCGCCGGACGAGAGGTCGTGGTCGTGCCATCCGGTGTCGCTGCGCCGGGTCCAGCACAGCAGCCAGATGTCGACGTACTCGTCGCGGTACAGCGAGGCGTAGTGCCGCTCGGTGTCGGAGAACGCGACGTGGGCGCGCCAGAGGCCGGGGCGGGCGGCGAGTGTGTCGACCAGATCCCGCAACTCGCGCGTGCCGAGGGCGCGTTCGGGCAGCGCGGCGAACGGCTCGGGGGTGCGGACGGCCTGGCCGGGGACGGGACGGTTCATGGGCGGGCTCCTTTCGCCGGCCCCAGCAGGCGGGCCGGGTTGACGGTGCGCAGGGCGTGCCGGGCGGCCTCGGCACCGAGACCGGGGTCGGTGGGCGTGGCGTACGGGCGGTCGCTGCCGCTGACGACGACATCGATACCGACGGCCCGCACCAGCGCGTCCACCGCGCGCGTCCCGTACGACGAGGTCTCGTAGAACGCGTCGGTGTCGACCCGGCCGCGGTCCCGGCCGCCGCCGCGTGCGGCCAGCCGCTCGCCGTGCAGCGGGGCGAGGCCGGCCAGCGCGGCGAAGCAGACCCGCAGCCGCGGATGGCGCGGCCTGCCGAAGGCGCGGAACGCGAACCAGGAGGCGTGCAGCTGCTGGACGTACGGGACCAGGGCGGGCCACCAGGGCGGCGCCGCGCCCGTGGCCTGTGCCGCACCGGGGTGGATGAACAGCGGCCGCTCCAGCTCCGCTGCGGCGTCGATGAGCGGGGCGCAGCGCTGCCATCCGGCGGCGTCGAGCAGGGCGGTGGCCGGGAGTTGCAGCCCGGCGCAGCCGCGGGCCAGCAGGCGCCGCACGGGCCCGGGATCCGGCCGGGGGACGGACAGGCAGGGCGAGGCCCAGACGCCGAACGGCGCGGGCAGGGCGAGCGCGCCGTCGTGGAACGCGGCCAGCAGCGGGCCGGCCTCGCCGGGCGGCAGGTACTCGATGCCCAGCGGGCTGGAGAGCGAGACCAGCGCCAGGTCGAGCCCGTCGGCGCGGGCGAGGCGCTGCCTGGCGCCGGTGTCGTGGTCGGCCGGGTCGACGGCGTACGGGGCCTCGCCCGGCAGGTGCAGCGTCCAGCCGTCCAGCCGCGGCGGTGCGCTGCGGGCGCGCAGCAGGGCGGTGAACTCGGCCGGCCAGAAGTGCTGGTGGACGTCGGCGGGCACGCGTCTCCCTCGGTGACGGGCGGTGTCCCGGTGTCGGTCGTGGGCGGCGCGAAGGGGGCGGACCGCCCGTTGGGCCACGGAACTTAACCGCTTCACTGATGCGATTAAGTGAATCGCTTAACGTGAGGTGGTGTCAAGGGTCGGCCGGGCCGGTGCGGGGGCCGGAGCGGGCGCGGCGGACGGCCGGGCCCGCCGCCCGCGGGCCGGTGGCCGACGGGCCGCCCGCCCGCCTTGGGTAGGCTCACGGCATGGCCAGGCCCAACAAGCGCACCACCCTCCGCGAGGTGGCCGAGGCCACCGGACTCTCCACCGCGGCCGTCTCCTACGCGCTGCGCGGCAAGCACGTCTCCAAGGAGACCGAGCAGCGGGTGCGCAAGGCCGCCGCCGACCTCGGTTACGAGGCCGACCCGATCGCCCGCGCCCTCGCGGGCGGCCGGACGAGCATGGTCGGCGTGCTCTCCGGCGACCTCCAGGACCTCTGGCAGCAGCAGCTGATGGCGGCGATAGGCCGCGAGCTGCTGGCCGGTGACCGCTATGCGCTGATCCTCGACGCGGGCGGCGACCCGGCACGCGAACTCGCGCTGGCCAAGCAGCTGCGCGACCAGCGCGTGGACGGCCTCCTGGTGTCGCCGGTCGACCCCTCGGCCGAGGGCTGGGCGGCGATTGCCGACGCGGTGCCCGTCGTCTCCATCGGCGACTCGCTGCGCCGCGCCCGTACGGCGGGCGAGGTGCTCTTCGACAACCGCGCCGGCATCGACACGGTCCTCGACCACCTCAGGGCCCTGGGCCACCGCCGCATCACGGTCCTGACCCCCACCGGGCCCTCCACCCCCGACCGGCCCGCCGACGTCTACGTCCGCGAGGCCGCCGACCGGCTGCACCTCACGGTCGAAGTGCTGCCCTGCGCACAGGAGTTGGGGGAGGCGACCGAGGTCGCCCGGCGGGTGCTGGACGGCACAGGCGGCGGGGGCGCCCGGTACGCCGCGCCCACCGCCGTCTTCTGCTTCTCCGACTCCATCGCCTACGGCGTCTACGCGGCGGCTGCCGAGGCGTCCCTCGCGGTCGGCCGTGACCTCTCCGTCGTCGGCTTCGACGACCACCCCGTCTCGCGGATCCTGACCCCGCCCCTCACCACCCTCGACTGGGGCCTGGCCCAGATCGCCAAGGAGGCCGCGCGGCTCGCCGTCGCGGCCATCGAGGGCCGCCGGGTCCGTCGCAAGCGCATCCTGTGCGCGCCGCGGCTGTCGGAGCGGGGCTCGGCGCTGGGACGTGGCCCTGCCTGAGCCGCCGTGGCTACGGCACGGCCGCGATGGCGGGGATTGATCGCTGTTCCTTGCCGGTCTGCATATGCTCATGCAGAGTCATAGGTGAGTGAATGGGAGTCGGTGGGCCGGTGCGGAACGCCCGGTGCTCCGGCCCGCCGTACGCGACGCGGTGCCGGGATTCCGGCCACCAAGGGCGCGCCAGAAGGGAGTTGAGCGCGATGCCTTCCCCCGCGGCGGACCCCGGCCGGGGTGCAGGTACCGGCCGAACTCGCGGCCGTGCGCCGCAGGACCGCAGGCCCGGCACGCCCCGCATCACCCTCGACGGCCGCGGCCTGCGCCCCGCCGACGTCGCCGCCCTCGCCACCCGCACCGCACGCCCAGGACCCCCCGACCCCGACGCCCTGCACCGCGCCGAGGAGTCCTGGCACACCGCGCGCCGCCTCGCCGCCACCGGCCGGGTCTACGGGCGCAGCACCGGCGTCGGCGCCAACCGCACCGAGGTCGTCCAGTACGCCGACGCCGCACACGGACTCCGGCTGCTGCGCAGCCACGCCGGAGCCATCGGCGACCCGCTGCCCGCCCGCGAGGTCCGCGCCATGCTCGCGGTCCGCGCCAACCAGCTCCTCGCGGGCGGCGCAGGACTCAACCCCGCCGTCGTCACCGCACTCATCGCCGCCCTGGACACCGGCGCCCACCCGGTCGTCAACGAACTCGGCGCGGTCGGCACCGGCGACCTCGCCGCCCTCGCCCAGACCGGCCTGGCGCTGGCGGGCGAGCACCCCTGGCAATGCCCGTCCGGCGCTCACGCCCCCGCGCCCGTCGCCCTCGACAGCAACGACGCACTCGCCCTGATCAGCAGCAACGCCCTCACCCTCGGGCAGTCATCGCTCGCACTCGACGAACTGCGCGGCCTGCTCGCGGCGTCACTCGCGGTCGCCGCGCTCTCCCTCCTCGCGGTCGGCGGCTCGTACGAACCCTTCGCCGAACCCGTCATGCTCGCCGCGCCGCACGCCGGCTCATCGGCCGCCGCCGCCCGCATCCGCACCCTCTCCGGCGTCCCCGCCCGCCCCGCGCCGCCGCTGGGCCGCATCCAGGACCCGTACGGATTCCGCTGCATCCCGCAGGTCCACGGCCCCGCGCTGGACGCCGCCGACACCCTGGAACAGGTGCTGACCGCCGACCTCAACGCCGCCGCGGAGAACCCCCTGATCAGCGTCGACGACCAGGCCGCCTACCACCACGGCAACTTCTACGCCGCCCACGCCGCGCTCGCCCTGGACGGTTTCCGGCTGGCCGTACTCCAGACCGCGCAGCTCTCCGCCGCCCGGCTCGCCGCGCTCTCCGAACCCGGCCTCACCCGGCTGCGGCCGTTCCTCGGCGACGCGGCGCCCGCCAGCTCCGGCGTGATGATCCTGGAGTACGCGGCCGGCGCGGCACTCGGCGAGCTGCGTGCCGTCTCCCAGCCCGCCACCCTCGGGCACGCCGTGCTCTCCCGCGGCGTCGAGGAACAGGCCGGCTTCGCCTCACTCGGCGCTCGCCAGACACTGCGCGCCTGCGTCTCCTTCCGGCACGTCCTGGCCTGCGAACTCGTCGCCTGCGTACGGGCGTTGCGGATGCGCTCGCTGGAACCGGAACCGGGCACCCCGGTCGCCGTCGGCTACGCCCTGGCGGCCGAGGCGCTGGACGCCAGGATGGCGGACCGTCCCCTGACGGACGACGTCGCGGTGGCCGAGCGGCTGCTGGACCGCCTGGCGGAGGTGTAGCGCGGGCGGCGCGGCCTCGCGGGGCCCCGCGACGGGCGGAGAGGGCGGCTGCGGGCCAGGAGGTCCGTACAGTCGGTCGGTACACGAGACGGCCTTGACCGGGCCGGGAGGAAGAGGCGATGAGCGGGGACAACGGCGGCGCGGCGGCCGGGGCGACGGGCGCGGCACGGGCGGCCGGCGAGCCGGACGTGACAGGAGCGGTTCAGGGGACGCCGACGGCGCAGGCCGGGACCGGTGGCACACCCGCCGATCGGGCACGCAGGCGCGCGGACGCGGCGAGGGCCGAGGCGGCGAGGGCCGAGGCGGACGCGGACGCGGCGGAGCGGGCCGCCGGGACGGACCACGGACCCGAAGCGAAGGCACCGGCCTTCCCGGACGCCGCCGCCGGCACCGCCGCCCGCCTGCAAAAACTCTTCGAAGGGCACCGGCTCACCCCCACCCAGCGGCGCATCGCGCACTGCATGGTGCGCAGGGCCGCCGACGCGCCGTTCCTCTCCAGCGTCGAACTCGCCGAACTCGCCGGCGTCAGCCAGCCGTCCGTCACCCGCTTCGCCGTCGCCCTGGGCTTCGACGGCTACCCCGCGCTCCGCCGCCACCTGCGCGAGGTCGCCCCCGCCGAACCGCCGGGCGGCGACGGCACCGCCAACGAATACCAGCAGGCCGTCCAGGCGGAGATCGACAA
The DNA here is from genome assembly GCF_043199105.1 of Streptomyces sp. NPDC048644. Lineage (NCBI taxonomy): Bacteria > Bacillati > Actinomycetota > Actinomycetes > Kitasatosporales > Streptomycetaceae > Streptomyces > Streptomyces sp. NPDC048644. The sequence continues at coordinate 3,039 of NZ_JBICVO010000005.1, read as the reverse complement.
CCTCCGCCACCTCGCCGCCGCACTCGCCGACCCGTCCCCGGTCGTCCGCGCGGGCCGGCTGTTCGCCGCGTCCAGGCCGCTGCCGGTACTCGGCCTGCGCGCGGCCACCGCACAGGCCGCCGGATTCGTGTACTTCGCCCGCAAGGTCCACCCGGACGTCCGCCTCCTGGACGAGGGCGGCACCCTGCTCGCCGACCGCATCGACGCCGCCGTACGGGCCGGCGCGAGCACCCTGCTCTGCTTCGCGCTGCCCCGCCACCCGCGCGAGGTCGTCGAAGCCCTGGAGTACGCGCGCGCCGCGGGCCTGACCGTCGTCACCGTCGCCGACAGCGCCTTCGCACCCGTCGCCCGGCACACCGATCTCCTGCTGCCCGCCCCGGTGGGCACCGGCCTGGCCTTCGACACGGTCTGCGCCCCCATGCTCCTGGGCCGCGTCCTGCTGGAGGCGATGTGCGACGCGCTGCCCGACGCCCAGTCCCGCCTGGAGGAGTTCGACGCGAAGGCGGCGGCCAGGGGGCTGTTCGTGGAGTGAGGCCCGCCTTCGGGCCGTCCTCCGGCCGTCTCAGGAAATCCTCATCCGGGCTGGCTACGATCCGCCGCCGTACAGGTGTGACGTAGCGCCGCGACGCCCGGTGTGACGTCGCGGGCTCGACGTGAGGAGGACCGACGTGGGGCGCGCGTATGCGCTGGCGAGGGTGGCCGTGATCGTACGGGCACCGGCCGGCCTGCTGTGGTGGCCAGGACTGCTGGCGGCGGGCATCGGGGCGCTGCTGCCGGGGCTGACCGGACGGCGCATCGGGCTGCTCGCGGGGGCGGCGCTCGCCCTGATCGCGGCCTGCGCCGTGTTCCTGACGCGGCGCCGCCGCCTGACGGCCCTGGCGGGCGGCGCCTCCCGGGCGGGCAGGTCCGTCATCCTCCAGGACCGCGGGGTCACCGTACGGATCTGGCGCCGGGCCCACCGCTGGTGGCTGCTGCTCGCCTTCCTGGCCGCGGTCGGCTCGTCGTGGGCGCTGCCCGCCGCGGGCGGACTGCTGATGGCGGGCAGCGCCGTCGGACTCTGGGCCAAGTCCCTGTGGCTGGGCCGCTGGGAGCGGGAACACGAGGCGCTGTTGTGGGTCCGCACGGAGGCCGCGGCGCACGGCGGCGCGGCGGGCAAGAAGGTCAGCGGCTACCTGACGACGGGGGTGGCCGCCGGGGACGCGGGGCCGGGGGGTGCCCGTCTCCGGGGCGGTGCGGGAGGCAGGGGCGGGCGAGGGTAGCCGACGGCGCCGACTCACCTCACCTCCCGCTGACCCGCCTCGTCACGTCACCTCACTTCAACGTGCGCATGCCGTCGGCGTGGGCCGCGCCGCTTTCCGCCGCCAGTTCCTGGAGGGTCTGCGGGGTGCGCACGGTCGTGAAGCGGACGGCGCCCGACGGGTCCGCCACATAGCCGTAAACCCCGGGGCGCGGCAGGGAGTTGTAGGCGAAGTGGGTGGAGAAGTAGTAGGCGCCGGTGTCCAGCAGGGCGGCGTGGTCGCCGGATTCCAGCGGCGGGAGCGTGCGGTTCTCGGCGACCAGGTCGCCCGCGAAGCAGCAAGGACCCGCGACGTCCTGGGCGACCGGTTCGCCCGTCTTCGGGAGCCCCCGCGCGTCGTACGCCGCGACCCGGATCGGCCAGGCATCCGGGACGAAGACCGTACGGGTCGCCACCTGGGCGCCGGCATGGGTGACCGCGATGGGCCGGCCGCCCGCCGACTTCGCGTACTCGACGCGGCCCACGATCGTGCCGTGCTTGGCGAGCAGCGACCTGCCGAACTCGGTGACCAGCCCGTACCGCCCGGAGAACAGGCCAGGCACGGCCGTGCTGAGCAGTTCCGCGTACGCCCGGTACGTCGGGGCGGCCACGTCCGACGCGAAGTTCACCGGCAGCCCGCCGCCGATGTCGAGGGTGTCGATCTGCGGTCGCCCGGCCTTCGCGTTGATCTCTTCGGCGAGGTCGAACAGGGACCGCACACCCTCGGCCATCAGCGGCAACGGCATGCCCTGCGAGCCGACGTGGGCGTGCAGCCGGGTCAGCCACGGGCGGTCCAGGTAGGCCCGCACGACCCAGTCGCGGGCCCCCGCGTCCCGTAGCCCCACACCGAACTTGGAGGTCTCGGTCGCGGTGCTCATCGCGCCGATGCTGCCGCCGCCGACCTGCGGATTGACGCGCAGGCCGAGGGGAGCGCCGGTCGGCGCGGAGGCCACCAGACCGTCGATACGGGCCAGCTCCTCGGGGTTGTCGGCGTTCACCGCGATGCCGAGGGCGAGCGCTTCGCGCAGCTCCGCGGGGGTCTTGGCGGGGGAGTCCAGCACCGTGCGGGCGGTCGGCACCCCGGCCGCGCGGGCCAGTGCCAGCTCGCCGGGGCTGGCCACCTCACAGCCAAGGCCCTCGTCGGCGAGCAGCCGGAGCACCGGCACGAGCGAGGCGGCCTTCACCGCGAACGCGTGCAGCACGGGTGTGCCGGGTGCGGTGAACTCCTCGAAGGCGGACCGCAGTTCGGCCGCCGAGCGGCGGATACCCGCCACATCCAGGAGCCCGGCGACGGGCTGGGCGGGGCCGATGAGCCCCTGCGCCACGGCTGCCTGTACGGCACGGTCCCGGTCCGTCGCAACAGGGCCGGTCATGGAACCAGTCTGGAGGCCAGTCATGCCGCTACTCCATCACTGCCACCGGCCGGAGCGCCATGGGGGCCGGGTGAATGTACGGGCGGATGCGTGGCCGGCGCGGCAGGCGCGGTATGTGGTGGCGGGTGGCCGATGTCCGGGTGGCCGGTAGGTGTGCCTCGGGGGCGCCGGGCGCGGCACCCTGTTGACTGGGCATATTCAGCGAAGCCACTATGTGAATAGCTCGATCCATTCGACGTCAGGGAGGCACCAGCCATGTCGGGACCGCGACCCGTGCAAGCACCGCGCGGAACGAAGCTGAACACCTTGGGGTGGCAGCAGGAGGCTGCGTTGCGGATGTTGCAGAACAACTTGGATCCGGAGGTGGCTGAGCATCCGGAGAAGTTGGTG